>JBEKDF010000020.1:0-50767 GCA_050014495.1 Bathyarchaeia archaeon | reverse complement strand
CGCAGGTGAGCTAAAACTCTCCGGCCTACTTAACGCCAACTTTGAGAAGATGCGAATCAAAGGCGCCGTAGGTAGCATCGACCTCGACTTCGCTGGGGAAAAACTCCAGAGAGACGCCCAAGTCAATGTTGGAAGCGGAGTCGGCGGAGTTACCGTCACAGTAGGTAAGGGGATCCCCGCAAGAGCCCGCATCAGAGGGCTAACGAGTGTGAGAACTTATGGCGGATTCTTTAGGAGTGGAGGGGGCTTCGGCGACTCAGAGTACCAAACAGAGGATTATGAAAGTTCATCAGGGCCAAAGATTGAGCTTGAGCTAGACCTCGGCGTCGGCAGTATCTCCCTAAGAACCTCACCCTAGTCCGAGTGTGCGAATCTCGAGTGTTAATTACTGATTGCGGGAGCCTTCCTTAGGTATTTCTTGTCTTCAACTTGTTCGAGCATGAAATTGGCTAAATCAATACGAGAGACGCCCAGACCCACCTGACCGGTACCAATGTATCCGACCCTAACGACTCCAGTTTTAACATTGTTATTTAGTAATGCAATCCTAATTATGGTCCAATCGAGGTCGGAGCCACGTATAGTCTCTGCTATCCCAATGATGTCCTCGTAGGCAGCACGCATTGTAGTTTTGACGATTCCTACGAGAAGACTAGTCATCAAATTTGGTTTATCCTCCGGATCTTTTACGCTTAAAGTCGACGAAGCAACGAGTCTTCGAACACCTTTAGCCTTCATTACCTTGACGATATTCTGCATACCAGTTGTAAGCGGTCTGTGACTTGAGCTTCCTCTAGGCCCAAGAAGACTGAATACGGCGTCTGCACCGTTAATCACCTCCTCGATAGATCTCTCGTCAGTCAGCTCCCCTTTTACGACGGTTAAACGCTCACTGTTAATATCTATCTTCGAAGGATCGCGGGCGTAAATCACGACATAATTACCCGCCATAATTGCCTCTTGAACAAGTTGTTTGCCTGTGCCTCCTGTTGCCCCGAAAACAACGATCCTCATGTGATCAATCGGCAAATCATACGTTTAATGACCTTTAAAGCAAGCGTGAGGATGCTATCAACGAGAAACTCTTCAACTCGATTAGAATTCGAGAGCGCACGCTCTCGCTGAAGCGGTCTTTGAAACCCGAGTGATCATATGCATACGAACATAAAGTGAACACCGCAAATTTCTATGATTTCAACAACTTCTTCTCGAAATCAACTACCCTATAATGACTACCCTGCCTAGTAACAACATGGCCCTCACCTTCAACCAGTTTCTTATGAGCCTCCTCCCCTCCAGGATACTTCGCATTCAAGTACTCATCTGCCTTTAAGGTCCGCCAATATGGGATGCCAAGATCCTTTCCCTCTTTATGAGCCTCCTCAGCCGCGTTTGCTGCAGTCATGATGAAGATTCCCGACGTAAGCGAACAACAGCCCTTGACCTCATGATCTCGAGCAATCTTTTGACAGATATCAACCATAGTTACGAGCCTACCCACAGGAACCTGCTTCATGACTTCAACCACTTCCCTCGGGTTGACAAGGACAACAGTCTCCCCCACTTCAACTCCCATCTTGTGCAAAGCGTTAAAGCATGGAAAATTCTGCTTCAGTTCAAGGGTCTTAGGTAGCCCCTCCTTATCTGCTAGTTTTTCCTGCCAAGTCTTCTTCCTATTTCCCATCGATATACTTCTAGTCTTATACCTGAGAAAAAATTTTTCCCACACAAACAGAAAAAGTAAAAATCCATCAAACACCCCCAAAGAATTATGGCCGAGAAGAGTGAGCTGCTTCGACACTTCCTAGCCTCAATCGCCTACCATGCCACTAAGGCCCTCAAAGATGCTCCTGAAAACTACCCTGAACTAGATGTAGGCAAAGACGCCCGAACACCACGGGAGCTTCTCCACCATATAACTAGCGTCCTCACCTACGCTCACAGCTTCTACCAACACTACGACATGACATGGTTTTCCCTCAAACCATGGGATGAAGAGATAACTAATTTCTATGTGACCCTCGCCAAGCTAGACAGCTCCATCCATGAGGGTAAACCCAGTGGGGTCACCGAGGAGCAGCTTCTCCAAGGCCCACTCAGCGATTCCATGGCACACATTGGCCAACTCCCTCATGCTCCGTCGACTCGCTGGATCACCCGTGCCATCTGAGAACTTCATCCACGCTAAAATAAAACCCGGCCAAGTCGGGCCCAACCAGCCCAAACCAGTCGCCCCAGACAACTAAACATCCAGATGTTTTTCCCAAACCACACTTAAACGTCCCACACGAGGTCGCAAAAATATCTATCTCAGAAGAGCGATCTGACCCATATGGTACAGATTATGATGCAGTACTCCATGGATAAGGCTACGATAGCTATAGTCCCTACCCTGGACCTTCTCCTCGAGTCTGGCATTCGAGAAACCCATCAAAGTATCAAGAATTGAGTTAACAGTCCCCTCTAAATCAGCGACTGATGTACGCCACTCCTCCGAGGTCACACCAATAGGTGGCCAATCCTCAAACCCCTCAGGTCTAGGCACCTCTCCACCATTCAGCCCCTTCAACGCGGCGAGCATCCAGTAATTCATATGGTTAACGAGCTCCCATATACTGTGTCGCCCAGATAGAGGTCGTAATCTCGCCTTATCCACGGAGACTCCCTCTAGGACCTGAATCATGTTAGGTCCATGCCACGACTTACCCCTGAAGGTCGTCTCTATCTGATCATAAAGAAGCTTAACTTCATCCATAGTCATCAAATGGAAACCGATTAATAAAAATAAAAATATATGTGCACGATAAGGTTGAGTCAATCAAATTAGCGCGAAGTGTCTTAAGCGGTACTAAAACAAATTATACTTGATACCCATTGAAGAACGCTTTAATTGTGTGGGGTGGATGGCCCGGTCACGAACCTAAGCAGTGCATCGACATCTTCACTCCTTGGCTGATGGACAGGGGATACAGTGTCGATGTACAAGACACACTAAACGCCTACTTAGACCATGAGAAGATGGCTAATCTAAGCCTCATAGTCCAATCTTGGACCCAGGGAACGATAACTCCGGAGCAGGAGAGGGGGCTTCTTGACGCAATTAAATCCGGCGTAGGCATAGCCGGGTGGCACGGAGGCATGGGAGACTCCTTCCGAGACAACGTAGAGTACCAATTCATGGTAGGTGGTCAGTGGGTCGCCCATCCAGGAAACATCATAGACTACGAGGTGAACATCCTTGACCACGAAGACCCGGTGACACATGGTCTACGAGACTTCAAGATGCACTCAGAGCAATACTTCATGCACATAGACCCCTCCATCAAAGTCCTCGCTACGACCACATTCACAGGCGAACATGCCCCCTGGATCAAAGGCACCACGATGCCGGTCGCATGGAAGAAAATGTACGGCAATGGGAGAGTCTTCTACGCGTCCCTAGGCCACGTCGCATCAGACTTCAACGTGCCCGAGGCTAAGGAGATCATGAAGAGGGGAATGCTCTGGGCATCAAGGTAGGTCGGTGATATGGATCCTGTTAAAGTTGGCATCATAGGGTGTGGCTACATAAGTGGCACATACCTCAAGAACAGTAAACTTCTCAAAATTCTGGACGTCACAGCCTGCGCAGACCTCGTTCCCGAGAGGGCTGACAAGAGGGCACAGGAGTTCAACATACCCAAAGCATGCAGCGTTGAGGAGCTCCTAAACGACCCCGAAATCGAGATAGTACTCAACCTTACCACACCCGATGCGCACTACAAGATAGCGAGAGCCTCCATAGATTCAGGAAAGTCAGTCTATAACGAGAAGCCAATCGCCATAGATTTAACCGAAGGCGAGGAGCTTGTAAACGCTGCAGAACAAGCAAAGGTCCTCCTTGGTGGAGCCCCCGACACATTCATGGGAGGTGGAATTCAGACCTGCAGGAAACTCATAGACGATGGCTGGATTGGTGAGCCCGTTGCAGCTACAGCTTTCATGACCTGCCATGGCCACGAGGGATGGCACCCAAACCCAGAGTTCTACTATAAGACCGGAGGAGGCCCCATGTTCGACATGGGGCCGTATTACCTAACAGCTCTCGTCAACCTCATCGGTCCAATCAAGAGCGTGAAAGGATCAGCGAGAATTACCTTCCCCGAGAGGACCATAACCAGCGAGCCAAAACATGGGATGAAGATTACGGTGGACGTCCCCACACACGTCGCAGGCGTCATCGACTTCCGTAACGGTGCAATAGCCACAATCATCACTAGCTTCGATGTATGGGCTGCCCAATTACCAAGAATAGAGATCTATGGATCCACCGGGTCCCTAAGCGTCCCGGACCCAAACACCTTCGGTGGTCCAGTTAAAATATTGCGCATGGGTGAACAGGAGTGGAGTGCGGTCCCCTTAACCCACGGGTATACCGCTAATAGTAGAGGCATCGGCGTCGCAGACATGGCACAAGCGCTGAGATCAAATAGGACGCCCCGAGCGAATGGCCACCTAACCTACCATATCCTCGAAGCTATGCATGCGTTCCATAAGGCATCACTCGAGGAGAAAACAATCTTCCTAGATAGTAATTGTGCCAGACCAGAACCTCTACCCTTGGGACTCTTCGATGGTACACTAGACTCCTAGGTAACTTTACTACAAGCGTGCGCAGTTAATTACGAATTATTCTCCCTTGTTTCCTTGAGTATCTTTATGGTGGTTTCCCTCATGTTTGAGGTATTGGGATACATTTTTCTAGCCTCGTTGTAGAGTTCCTCATATGGCTTAAGCCAGTCGGGGTCATTCATGGTCTCTCGGGCCTTGAGTATGTATGGCTTGAATTGCTCCCATATGCCGATGGTTGTGTATGGTGGGTAAAGTTGGAAGATCCACTCCAGCGATATGATGCCATCCTTGTGTAGTATCCCTACGCTACTGTAGAGGTTGAGCAAGTACTCTATCTTTGCGAATGCTTGGGGGTTCACCGTGTAGTGGTATTTTGAGTAGAATTCCTCCGGAGTCTCCCAGTCAACCATCATACGGACGTCCTGCAATATTTGGTAGACTCGGTTGAAGCTACTTGGAGCCTCTGGCTGACGAGGTCCCTCATTCTTGTTTTATCTATGCTTCTGAGTGTGGCTGCGTAGTAGACTAGTGCGATGACAACGCTTAGTGTTGGGATGATGTTCCAGAGGTCGCTTAGTGTGACCATTGACGAGTTGATTGGAGGGGTGGGTTATAGGTTATTCTGGATTTCCGTGGAACTCTTAAGAAAAGGTCAGCCTGTTAGAACATTAAGTGAACTCTGATTAATCGGCCAGGTGGCATTTATCACGGTACTCACAGCTCCTACATTTCGCGGGGTTATCAACCGGCGCTATCTCCCTCGTTCCCCTCCAATATGCGAGGGCCCAGTCAATGTCCCTCTCCGCCATAGGTTGATTATACTCGTAGAGATACACGTGTGCATCACCCACAGTGAGGCTTGTCTCCGCTGGTCCATTCTCGTTTACCGCTTCAATCACTTTCCGGAAGAGACTCTCATCGCCTCGGCTCTCCCTAGAAGCCACGGCAATTGCGTAGAAGAGATCGCTAGTGTCGAAACCAGCGCCGTCTAGGATCCTGTCATAAACCCTAGCCTGAGCGTGATAGCTCCTATAGGGGTAGGGTGATCCACTGAACTTGTATTCGAAGAGGACGAGGGGGTTACCATCCTTGAACAATACGGCGTCGGGTTGCCCCACAAGGATCACGCCTCGATACAACATGAGGATGGGCAACTCGTGGACGACGACTGGCTCACCGGAGAATACTCTTCGGAGGATCTCCTCCCTATTCACCTCGATAGAACCAGCCTGTAGGGTCTCATGTCCCTCACTCCCCATCTTCTTAGTCTCCGTCTCAACCCTCCCGTGGATGTGCTCTAGCTCGACTTTTCTCTCACAGTAGAATTGTTCAGCTACTGCGCTTGCCGCGATGTAGGACTGATTGAATCGCAGTAGTTCACTATTTTCCGTGTCTCCTAGTCGCTTGTTAAGTGATGACTCGTTCGCTATGTACATCTCCAGTTTTCGCTGTTGCTTGACGGTGAGTCTCCCATACATCGATCTAAACTCCACGCAATTATGTGTAAAACCTCTGCCTTGCCAGAGAATAAACTATTCCAAGCATGAGCGGAGAATAAACCAACTTTATTTTGACTCGGTCAAGGTGCCCCATAGCTACTTACATTTTACATTGATGGGGGCGGTTTGATTACATATCTAAGGTAAATTCCGTATAAGATCCCTAGGACTAAGCCACCGAGGTGAGCTCCATGCGCGACATTGTCTGTTGTGAAGAGCCCTAGGAAGTCAAGTAAGGCGTAGAGTGGCATAATGACTATTATAGGGAGTGGGAAGATGAAGCCGAGGTAGACCACATGGAGAGGGTCTAGGAGGGCAAGTGCCCCCATAACACCGTATATTGCCCCTGAGGCTCCTACGCTAGGTGTGAATTGGCTTGTTGTGGTTACCTGATAGCCAACGTTTCCAATTACCCCTGCGAGTACAAATAATAGTAGAAACTGCAGTGATCCCACTCTTCGCTCGAGGAGTGTTCCGAAGACGAGTAGAACCACCATGTTTACCAGGATGTGCTCGATGCTGGCATGAAGAAATATTGAGGTCACATACATCCATGGATAACGTGATGCATAGGCAGGTATGAAAGCGAAAAATATCCAACTTCGAGTGATATTCTGGATGACGAAGACGGCAAACGTCGAAACAATCAGAATATACGTCCATCTTACCGGATGCGTCTCGCCCATCTACGTTTAGGTGTCTCTCACGTAATTTGTCTCTATCTATCAAGTTAGGGAGTCCAGATCTGATTTATAGCCAACCCTCCTTCTAGGATGTATAACTGGGTTGAGGGATTTTTTTGGAACCTACAATTAGCGTGGAGGAGGAGATAATCAGCAAGGTCCTCAAGGAGCTGGGAAGCAAGCTAGACGAAAAGGCATCTTGTAGCGAGGTCACGGATCCAGTCTGTATAAACAACGTTCTAACGAAGATGAACAACAGCGAGGAGCTGCAGAGAATCAAGAATGAAATTGCTGAGGCATTCGTCATCTCCAGTTGGACTCAGAGAATATACTTCGATGTAAGATCTATTATGATGACTATCTTTGGGGCGATAATCACGTTTTTGGTTTTTTGGCGTGTCGGAACAGTTAACGTATTCGGTGACTTCGCTCTAGGCTTCGCAACCTATTTTGTAGCCCTTGTCTTATCGAGATTGATCGACTCAAGAATAGTCAAGATGTCGAGGGGTTTTCTTAGGTTTTCTGATAGACACAAGAGACTTAGAAACTTCATCGTGAAAACCTTCTAGCGTGGGTGTAAAATATTTCATCTTCTCTACAAATGATGTGTTAATCTGGCTTCGCACGCATACATGTGATTCGTAATCTTATTCGCATCAGTTGATTTTTTTAAAATTCGAGGAAACCTTCTAAATATGGGGGGCCTTCATTTGAAATGAAACTCATGGATTCCTCAGAGATAAGAGCAATAGCAGACGGAACGCCGGTTGAAGCGTTCCTGCAATGTAGATCGAAATCCCATAGAGTCGTAGCTACGGGAAGAGGTGAGATATTCGCTGGTGAACTTGGCGACAACTCAGGTGACATCAAATTCGTAGCTTTCAGTGGCTCGACCATAAACTGCAAAGAGCTCGACGACTCAATAGAGCTTGGTGCAGTAGTTCGTGTAAAGGGGGTGAAGAACACTCATCAGGGCTTCCCCCAAATAGTAATCAGCACAAGAGACGGAGGCTCGATGAGCCCCGCAGTCCCTGGTGAGTATGACCTCTCAAATTTCGTCCCCAAGTCAAACCAGGACATCGAAGTAATGTGGAACTACTGCACTGGACTACTCGCCACCATCAAGGATCCCTCACTCAAGGCCCTTGTGGAGTCATTCATTACGGATACCGGCTTCATGAACAAATTCAAGCTTTTCTACGGCGCAAGAATGTTCCACCACTCATGCGCCGGCGGACTACTAGAGCACACCTGGGAGGTGCTTCAATACTGCGAGCTGGCATGCAGGATCCATCCCTCACTTGACAGAGACCTCGTCTACACCGGAGCATTTCTACACGATGTCGGGGTTCTGAGGGAGAACACTGAGCCACTCGGCATGACTGAGAGCAGGGAGGGCTTCATGTTGGGCCACGTTTACCTATCCGCCGAAGTCGTCTCCAGTAGAATCTCCTCTATACAGGGGTTCCCTGAATTGACTCGAATAAAACTGCTAAACCTAATCTTGAGCCATCAGGAGAGAGAGAAGCAAGAGTCAGACTTCTATAAGAGAACCCCCGAGTCCGTAGTCGTGGCATGCGCTGATTTATTTGGGTATAAGGTCTCTCAGTACATAAGGGTCAAAAAAGACTCAGCTGGGACAGATTGGAGAACCCAAAGAGCTCCAATCGGAGGAGTCTTCACCGAGTAAATTACACGCATATTTATATAATCAATCCCCTTTGAGGCCGAAAACCAATTTGATTCGGTTTTTAAAGACCGAACCCATGACCTTGATAGAATGAATACGAAGTCCACCCTCCTCCTAATGCTCATCCTGATAGTAGGGATCGCCACGTTCACCTACTGGGTCACATCAAGTCGGTTCATACCTCCAGGAGTAAATGTGGGAGATAAAGCGATGGATGTTACATTAAAGGACATTAATGGAGAAACATTCAGCCTTTCGGGGCAAAAGGGGAAGATAGTCGTACTTGACTTCGTGACAACCACTTGCTCTGTCTGCATCGATGAGTTCGATGCCCTGAGACCATTACAGAGCCAAAATGGGGTGGTAGTCGTCTCAATCAACGTCGACGGTGCTAGTGAGGCGGACTTGCTTGGTTTCGCCCAAAACAATAAGATTGGTTGGAGGATTGGCAATTTACAATCAGCAATCGATATCTATAAGGTGAGTGCGGTACCAACTCTTGTTATCGTAGATGGGTCCGGAAATATAAGATATCGTGGCTTCTACACTTCCTACCAGCAGCTGATCCAGACAATTAACGCGTATCGCATGGGATCTTAAATGGATGCTGCACAGCTGAGTCTCGCTTTCATCGCTGGGGCTTTGGCCTTTTTGAGCCCATGCGCGTTACCCATGCTTCCAGGCTACATTTCTTATTACCTTAGCAGCAGCGTGGCTGGAAAAAGACTTGTGAATGGCATTCTGTTGTCATTCTTAATGTCAGTTGGATTCCTCTTCGTTTTCTTAATTGTGGGTATAATCCCCTCCATGATGGCTTCCGAGTTCCAGAAATTTGTGTGGCTCGCAGTCCCTGTACTAGGTTTTGCCCTGATTATAATCGGTCTCCTTACCTTTTGGACCACATTAATGAATAGATTACCCAGTTTAGGTCTTGGGATCGATGGCGCAGGTCCATTCTCTTTCCTAACCTACGGTATCGCTTATGGAGTCGCTTCCCTTGGTTGCAGCCTGCCTATCTTCCTGATTGTTGTTCTCCAAAGCGTGTCAGCGAAGAGTTTCGTTGATGTCATTTGGTTATTCGTCGCTTATGGAGCTGGAGCAGCAGCGTTGATAATCCCATTGACGATCACCTTGACTCTAGCCAAGGACTTGTTACACACTTGGTTGCTAGCAGCGATGCCATTGCTGAAAAAAGCGAACGGGGTAGTTCTCATTCTCGCAGGGATGTATATGCTTTATACGAGTCTGATAAGATGACCTCTTTCCTTGACTCGCCCGGATTATTAATTCGAATGCAGATGCGGCCTCGTGCACTCTATGTACTCAAATGTTTGAGACTCGAAATAGAGAAAAAGTGTCAGTTAGAAAACCTATAAGTGTTAATTCTTTGATACGCGGAGGTCATGAAGCATCTGGTCAAACTGCTCCTTCGTGATCTCACCCCTAGCGTACCTTTCCCTGAGAATCTCTTCCGCCCTCGATCCACGCCAGTACCTCCTCCTATATCCCATCCAGCTACCCCAGAACACCACCCTAAACACAAACATGATAATGATAATGACGAAGAACCCCCCGAAGATACCGAAGGGAGGACCCAACCCAAACATGGGCACCCCGTAGTTGTATGGGTACCTTAGCCTACTCACCAGCCATAATCCACCAAAAATTATGAGGAGGAAGCCCAACCCAATCCAGATCCATCTCATTGGACGGTACATATCTATCTAGAGCCACCCGAACATGCCGACCTATTAATATTACAGCTATAACCCCCCTTGTATGCTGAGTCCCCGATACTGGAAAAGATAATACGCGCGCTAATATTAGTCGCGAGTCTATGTTTTAACCACAGTAAGCATCTCCTCAGGTAATTTCGTGTTTCTGAAGAAGTACCAGAACATCAGTATTGATACGAGGTAGAAGATACTCGCAAGATAGAATGGTGTCGCAAGCAACCCTAAGCCCATCAGCCAAGCCCCGATGAAGGTACTGAGAGAGCTGGGCAGCTTCCAGAGAGCCGAGCTGATTCCCGAGGCTAAACCCCTCTCATCCTCGTGGACCAGTCCCATGACCATCGACTGCTGCAACGGACTAGCCATATTCATGAGTAAACTCCTAAACGAGTACACAATACTCGCAGAGATGAACTCCGGCGCTGCCGGGGTCAGGAACATAAAGAGGGTTGATGCAGCTTGGGTGACGACGATTGCCTTAACGATGCCCAGTTTCCTTGCAATAGGAGGCGAACCAAGGGTAGCTATGCCGATTAACAAACTTGATGCACCTAGGATCGGGCCGCTTAGCGTGTCGGGGACGCCAAACCTGTAGCCAAACCAGACTGACATCAAGGGCACGACCAACCCGGCCCCGAAGGCGATGATGATGCTGGTTAGGAGGTACTTCCACAAGACTCCTCCGGACTTCTTAGGGTAGAGACTCCCAAGAGTCACTTTCACCCTCTCACGTGGCTTTCTCGACTCTGTGACCTTCAATATAATAATAGTCGATGCCAGGCTCAACGCGGCTATCATCACGTAGAGAATGGAGTGGGACTCCTGCACGGTGTAGCCAAACAACTCAAAAACCGCGACGACCGGAATGATGAATCCACCCAAGCCAAACGCTATACTCTGCGTGAACCCCGAGAACGAGAATACACTGTTTCTCTTCTCGTCTGTTGCCTTATCGGCCAACAAGGCGCTCGCAGAGGCTGAGAAGGCAGCTTCCGATAGACCCTCAAAGAGGGCTGCTGCTAGCAGAATCACCTCGTTACCAGTTAACGCGAAGACAGCGATAGTTACACTGGCTACCACGTTGCCGAAGATCAGGATCCTTCTCCTGCTGAACCTATCGGCGAGGATGCCGAAGGGTACACTCGAGGCTACCATCGAAACCCCCATTATTGTTATTAAGGCACCCATGAATCCCGCGGAGACGCCTCTCACTTGGGTTAAGAGATATGGGAGATCCATGTAGAACATGCCATAGGCTAGGTTTGGAAAAATCATGGAGTAGATTAGATAGTTTGCCTCCTTCGGCATATTTCTGTAATCCTTGAACATGATTTTTTAGTGGCTCCCAAGATTCTAGTTAACGGCTGTGGCATTGTATTGTTTTCCCGTTACTAAAATTATTTAGGTAATCTTGACGGGCTACTCTGGTTCGTGTAATTGCGACATAACGTAAATCTGTCTCGATCTCGTAATATAGATTCATGGCATCAACAATCAATCGTAAGAGGATGCGAACGATTACCCTTGAAGAGCATTACTCGACCAAAGCATTCATAGAAGGGCCTGGAGGGCAATTACGGTCACAGACTGGTCCCGGCCCCCGCGGCAATTCTCTACTCACTGATCAACTATGCGATCTTGGCGAACGCAGGATCGCTGACATGGATACAGCAGACATTGATATGCAGGTCCTCTCACTGACATCCCCGGGTGTAGAGCAGCTCGAAGCACCTGAGGCGGTGAAGCTTGCACGGGAGTCAAACGACATCCTCGCAGACGCAGTGAGAAGCCACCCGACCAGATTCGCTGGTTTCTCTACGTTACCTACGCCAGCCCCAGAAAAAGCAGCTGAAGAACTAGAGCGCACAATACACCATTATGGCTTCAAAGGGGCAGCGATCAACGGCCACATCAGGGGTCGATACCTCGACGACAAGTTCTTCTGGCCCATCCTGGAGCGTGCTGAAGCGTTACATGTCCCGATCTACCTCCATCCAACTCGTCCACCACGGTCGGTGGTAGAGGCTTACTACATAGGCAACTTCTCACCCGAGGTATCAGCGTCACTGGCCTCCTCGGCTTGGGGCTGGCACATCGAGACCGCAATCCATGTACTCCGACTAATACTCGGCGGAGCATTCGACAAATACCCTAACTTGCAAATAGTGATCGGCCACCTTGGTGAAGCACTCCCCTTCATGCTACCAAGACTCGATCAAAGACTGCCCAAGGAAGCGACGAAACTGGAACGACCACTCGGGACATACCTCCGTGAGAACATCCATTACACTGTCAGCGGTTTCAACTTCCTACCCGCCTTCCTCGACTTACTGCTCCAGGTTGGCGTAGACAGAATCATGTTCTCAGCCGACTACCCATATGGGTCGATGTCCCAAGCCCGCAACTTCCTGGATAATTTGCCATTGAGCCCAGCCGACAAAGAACGTATCGCACATGGCAACGCGGAGCACCTACTCCATATGTGAATTTTTACCGTGTCACCTACTATCTTTGTAATCATTATCAAAGCTTGCACACGTTAAGTCTCCAGATTCTCGTAGAACCTCATGAATACCCTGCAAACAGCCAGTGTCACCCAGTCGTTCAGGTTCGGTATGCTCTTACCTTTTAAGAGGTTCAGCCTCCAGCCCCCGTCTACATTCTGTTCCTCGGTGAACCAGCTCAATCCAGCGCTGATCTCCTCATCATCAAGGGTGAAGCCTATTTTTGATAGAGAGTCGAGCGCTGATAGTAGATCTGTGAACCAGAAAGGAAAAGTGAATTTTATCCAATAATCTACAGTTGCCCTATCCGGGTAGACATCCTTCTGGAAGAGACTATCCCTAAGCAGAGCCCCAGCGTCCCTCGCGACATCGCTCCTCCTAAATTCACCATGTGCAGCGAAGGCGCGTAGAACAACACCAGTGACCATGTGTGAGGAGGGCTTCGTTTGGTCGCCGACCACCGTTGAAGTTGATGCTAGGGCCTCGAATATCTTGCACCCCGATGTGCGAATGGGGATCGCCCAGCCTCCGTCGCTCTGCCTGGAAGAGGTTAGCCATCTGAACCCTGCTTCGACACGTTCGTCGCTACCGTATCCAGCCTTGATCAGAGTCTCCATTATTGCAGCGGAGTAGTTTGGTGTGTACTGTGCACCGTATATGCCTCTAAAGTCTCCCTCAGGCGTCTGCTTAGTGAATAGGTACTCTGAGGCTCGCTGAATTGCTGGGTGGTTTCTATTGATCTCGTATAGGTCTACTAGTTGAGTGAGGTTTCTGTAGGTTTCAAGCTGGTCGTAGTCTTGCCTATACTTTTCTCCGCTTCTTTTGCTGGGGTAGCGCCAAGAGCCGTCTTCACGCTGCTTGTGCAGGAGTTTGGTTGCGTATTTTTGGCTCCAGGGTATCTCAGTCGAGCCTTGATCATCCCTCATTAAATCACGCTTTGTGAAGTAAATGATTGAGGAATTGTTCGACTCGAGAAGCGGGGGGAGTGGATCATATTTTAGCAATTTTCTCCAGTCAGACATGAGGTAGGCACTCAACATGTAGTAAGGTTGACATTATTCTAATATTATTTTAGGAGAGTTTTGACTTTTTTCTCTGATCGATCAAGAGAGTTCATTTTGAACCCAAACGAGCGAGTGCTCATGCATTGAAACCAAATTTTTTAGGCTGACCAAACTTTATATATTTAGGCACACCTAAAATGACTGAGCTCTATGAGTGAAAGCGTCGAAGAATACCTCGAGGCCATCCACAGCTTCAATGAGAGGGGAGAACTCGCCAAGAATCAGGACCTCTCAGAAAAGCTGAAGGTCGCGCCTTCAAGTGTCACACAGATGATCAAGAAGCTCGCAGACGAGGGCCTCGTGACCTACGAACCATACAAAGGCGTTTTACTCACAGGAAAAGGAATGGCGAGAGCCCAAAAAGTAGTTAGAAAACATCGGCTCCTCGAGAGATTCCTACATGACACTCTAGGGCTAAGAATAGAGAAAGTGCACGACGAAGCCTGCAAACTCGAACATAGCATCAGCGACGAGACCGCGGCTGCCCTCTGCGACACTCTCAAAAGCCCTAAAACTTGCCCAGATGACGGCAAGCCCATCCCAGCATGCACCCTTGATGCAAATGACTGTGCGCAGTGTAAGTCTGTGCGTGAGGTTGATGGGGGGAGATTCAAGCTTCTGACCCAGCTCAGCCACCTTCGACCAGGAGAACACGCGAGAGTGGCTTTTGTAAGAGGAAGTGGATCCTCGACCCAAAGAATAATGGATATGGGCCTATGCCCAGGGACCATCCTTAAGGTCGACAACGCGGCCCCATTCAACGGGCCAATACAGGTCTCAGTAAGAGACACGAGCCTTGCCCTAGGCAGAGAACTAGCGGAGAACGTATTCGTGGAGGTTGAAAATGGGGTACATACTATCCAACTATCACGTGGTCCTCATCACATCATAGCGAATGGATAGTGGCCTTCCTCTGAGTCGTCAAAACGATTCTAATAGGTCAAATGAACCTTTCAGTGCAAACACAACAATCACTGTCGGACTCGCTGGAAACGCAAACGTGGGAAAAAGCGTAGTATTCAATCAGCTAACCGGACTCCATCAGCATGTTGGTAACTGGCCAGGTAAGACTGTGAAGAAGGCGGAAGGGACTCTAGTCTACAGTGGCTATACAGTGGATGTCGTGGATCTCCCGGGAATATACAGCCTAAGCACCTACGGATTAGAGGAGATGGTTAGTCGAGAGTATATAGTTGTGGAGCACCCGGACGCCATTGTCAACGTCGTGGACGCCTCAAGCCTCGAGAGAAACCTATTCTTTACGACCCAGCTGATGGAACTGGAGCCCCACTTGATTATCGCGCTAAACGAGATGGATGTCGCGGAGAAGAAAGGCATCAGAATCGACGTCGATAAGCTATCAGAGCTCCTCGGGGCCCCAGTCGTTCCGATGATAGCCACCAAAAACGTTGGCCTCATGGAACTTATGGCGGAGGTAGTTGACCTACATGAGAAAAAATTGCCTCCCGTTAAGCCACTCTCATTTGGCTCCGAAATCGAGGGAATAATCTCGGATCTTGCCAAAGAAGCTGTTGGCGTAGTAACTCCTTATCCCCGTAGATGGGTCACCGTAAAACTCCTAGAGGGGGACGAGGAGATGGAGAATGTCTCATTCGCACAGGTAACCTTGCTGAGAGATAGTGTAGAGACGGCAAGGAAGAGGATTGAAGAGATTCATGGCCACGATGCCGCGAGTGCCCTCACCTCCGAGCGTTATATAAACGCGAGCAGGATCGCCTCCGAGGTTACCTCCAACGTCGAGCCTAAACGCAGTCGATGGGTGAGTCTCGAGGAGGCCACAAGCCACCCCGTCCTTGGATACGTTTTCATGGTCGCCGTTGTCTTTGGGATGTTCTACTCCGTATTCACTTTCGGGAACTACACCTCTAACCTACTCTCACAGGGTTTCACGGTTTTGGAGAATGCCTACTACACTGCTGTTGGCTTAGGGCCATTACAATACCTAGCCTGGAATGGTCTCGCGGGAGGAGTAATTGCCGGAACTACCATCGCACTCCCCTATATTGTACCATTCTATCTCGCTCTCAGCCTCCTGGAGGACTCCGGCTATATGGCGAGGGTCGCCTTCCTCATGGACTCCGTGATGCACAAGATTGGGCTTCACGGGAAAGGGTTCATCCCGATGATGCTGGGTTTCGGCTGCAACGTGCCAGCGATACTCGGAAGCAACATCATGGAGACTGAGAGGGAGAGGCTGATATGCGCCTTCGTCTCCAGTCTAGTCCCATGCGCTGCTAGAAGCATCGTTATCATGGGAATCGTTGCGACTTACCTCGGTTTTGGTCCAGCTGCTGCCCTATACGTGATTGACTTCATCCTAATCTTCGTGCTTGGGAGGATAGCCTTCAAGACGCTCCCCGGTGAGCCTGTGGGTCTAATAATGGAGATGCCCGCGTACAAACTTCCGTCGGCGAAGATCACTGCGCAGCGGACATGGTTTAGGCTCAAGGACTTCGTTTTCGAGGCTTTCCCGATAATGGTAGCTGGAAGCCTAATCGTCTATCTCGCAAACATCCTTGGACTCCTAAACGTTGTGCAGTGGTTGCTGAGCCCTGTGACGGTCCTCTGGCTTGGTCTGCCTGCGGCTACTGGAGTCGTCCTCATGTTTGGTGTCCTGAGGAAGGAGCTTACTCTCATTCTACTGGCCTCTATCATGGGCACCACAAACTTTGCGTTGATATTGACGCCTGCTCAGATGTTCGTATTCGCCTTCGTTGTCATGCTCTACGTGCCCTGCATAGCCACGATAGCTGTCCTGGCAAAGGAGTTTGGGGCCAGGAGAGCCGCCCTGATAAGTGTGATTGAGATAACTGTCGCAGTCTCCCTCGGGGGAGTAATATTCAGAGTACTTTTAATGTTTGGGATTCATTGATGTGCACATATCTTACAGAGAAGCGCGCGCCTCGCATGTGCAAAGATGATATAAATTCAACTACGCTCAATGACGATGTGAGATAATATGGTGAATGACCTCAAAGAACTTAACGAGAAGCTCGATGAGGTCGTTCACCGATTGAACTCACTCGAAGCAATGATCACGGAGACACGTAGATTCCCGGAGGTCGCTTCCCTGATGCATGATCTCAAGATCGGTGCACAGCTCTACGATGAGCCACTAAAAATGATTCAACGGCTCATAGAGGTCAAACACTACCTAGACAGAAACACTGATGATAGAGACGAGATTACAAGGGAGATACTCAACTCGTTGGCTCTGAAGGGTCCGATGAATATTTCGGAGATGGCGAGAGAGATGGCAAGCATCCGTGGAAAAGCATCAAGGGTGACCGTGAAGAAGCGATTAGACGCACTAATACAGAAAAAGATGGTCACCAGAAATGAGGACGGGAGATATCAGCTCACATAACTGATCAATATTTGATCACTTCTTGACATCAAACCTATACCGATTGATCACCCCTCTATAACTCGAGGTTAAGAAAATGAGTCAAAACCCGAAACATGAAAGAATGGACCCAAAAGAGATCGCCGAGATCATGGAATCCGTCTCCGAGAAGATCCCAACACTGATCAAAGGCGTACTAGACAGCTTCTTCTCCCCCGAGGCAGCGGCCAACATAGGGAAAGCGGTCGCGGTGTTCAGAAAGAGCCTCATAGAGGGTGGAATACCCGAGAGCGAGGCTCAGGAGATGACTAGGGAGTACCTACAGACGTTGACTAAGTGGTCTAACATCATGAGGGAAGCCCGCAACTCTGCAAGGGATGAGTAGGCGGATTGCGCCTACTGGATTACCTCTCCATCCTATTTTCTTCTGCGAAGATATTCGTAACACTGAGTTTATTTTTATTCATCTTCCCCATTTGGCGCTGGGCTGCTTTGAAGCGCTTCAAGAATGCACTCACATCATCGGGTGTGCCTAAAGGAGAAGCAGAGTCGTTAACCCGTGAATATCCATTGAGTTTACAGAGGTTAACCAGATTACTGTTTAGGGTGTCTGGTGGTAGCTTAAAAATGTCAACCATTACATCGTCTAGGGCCTAGTTACGGATTTAATGTGTTTGGTGCATGGTTTTTAGAGAAGACCTACGAGCGCGAGAGCGCTCACCCGAAGCGGAGATATGTGGGATTTTTAGCGAGATTCACGTCACAATAGTCAGTAGACATATGATAGATACAATATGACTACCGCATTTGATGTCATCGAAGGATTCGTTATTTTGATGTACGTCCTCCCGACTATCACTGGGATCTTGAACGAGCTTGTGACTACTGTTCCCGTACTCGGGTATGTACCATACCATGTGTTGGTGGCCTGTGAGTTCCCCATTCCAAAGCTCACACCGTTCGTTGATGTCAACGTGACAATGATGTAGCCCGCAAAGTCAGTTTTGTAGGTGAGGATGGTTGTTGTGTTCTTGGGTAGTAAGATTTGTTTGTCATTCTCTAGGGCCACTGTCCTCCCCATGTTCACAATCGTGGTCTGGTTACTCAGCTGACTCTGCAACGAGCTCACTGTGGTATTTAGTGAAGATGTTTGTGCATTCAGTGAGGTGATTTGGCTCTTCAGGTTAGTATTCGAAGTGGTCAGGTTCCCTAATTGTATGTTTTTTTCCGTAAGTTGGGTATTGAGGCCAGTAACTTTGGCTGTCAGGTTCGTGACATTCGCAGAGAGTTTGGTGACACTAGATCTGAGGGATGCAGTCTCATTGGTGAGTGTGCTAACCTGAGTCTGTAGAGTGTTTTTCTCCGTAACTAGATTGGTTACCTGACTTTGCAGCCCGATGTTTTCGAGTTCGGTCGCATTGATCTTTGCGTTGAGTGAAACAATTGTCGATGCCTGTGTGGCCACATTTTTGTTACTATTATAATAGTAAACACCAAGTGTCACTACAGCTAAGGCTAGGACTACAATGAATGATTGATAGATTATAGTCCCAAGTTGATGCTTAGGGGTTGACATGATTGTTATTAGTTTTCCAGTGTTAATAATATCTCTAAAATTGCGCCTATTTTTTTAACAATTTCCTTAATGTGATGGGTTTTTGAAATTAATTTTCTTGATCAAGACTGACAGTTACCTGCAGTCAGTTGAGCCTTATCCTAGACTCGCCTTAATACCCTTCGCAGCTATGATTCCGGAGGCTGCGGCGCCTACGATGCCTCTCGATACCCCCGCTCCATCACCACCAACCCAGAGATCATCTACGCTTGTGCCAAGGGTTTTATCGGTCTTGACCCTCATCGCGTAGAACTTGATCTCCGGACCGTAGATGAGGGTTGAATCTGAGTCCACACCTGGCATAACCGCCTCGAGCCTCTCGAGGCTTTCAGAGATGTCACTGACTATCCTACTTGGGTAAGCCATGGAGATGTCACCTGGTGTAACCTCCCTGAGAGTGGGTTCAACATAGCTCCTACTCAAACGATCCCAGGTAGACCTCCTGTGGGCTCGAAGGTCTCCAAGCCTCTGAAGGATCGGTCTCCTTCCTCCTAGTGTGTTGGCAAGCTCCGCTATCCCTTTCCCATACTCAGTAGTGTTCTCTAGAGGCTCAGTCAACCTTACTCTAACAAGCAGGGCGAAGTTAGTGTTCTTAGACGACGTATCCCTATTCGAGTACCCATTCACACCGAATAGCCCGTCCTCATACTCCTCCTTTGCCACGAATCCCCTCGGGCAAACGCAGAAGGTCCTCACGAAGTCGTCGTAGCTCGGGGTGTAGATGTGAAACTTCGGATCCCAGCAACCATGCTCATTCACGATCTCATTCAACACCTCATTTGGGACCTCCACCCTCACGCCTATGTCAATCGGGTTATAATTCATACCCACGCCCAGCGAGGACAACAACTTGATCAACCAACCCGACCCGGTCCTCCCGGGGGCGAGTAAAACAGCATTAGCTGGATACACTCTCCCACCCGCCTTGACTCCCGTGACCTTAGTTCCCTCTAGCTCTAGCCCAGTTGCCTTTACACCTAACTCGAAGTGAACGCCAATTCCTTCAAGCTGTTTCCTCATTCCCTGCATGATTCCCGGCAGGTGATCCGAGCCGATGTGACTCTGACTGATCCTAACGAATCGTATCCCCGCCCTCGCAGCCTCGCGCTCAAGCTGATTCTGTCCCTCCTCACCGTGGGCCTCGGTGTCAACGCCCAGTTCCTTAAACGTTTCACGGATCTCGTCTATTACCTCCCAAGCATCATTCAATGGCATGAACTCTGTGAGGTCACCTCCGATGAGGGGGTTGAAGTTGAGCTTGCCATCCGAGTAAAGGCCGGAGCCTCCAACGTGTCCACCCTCATCAAGGATGGTCACCTCATATTTGCCTGCTAGTTGCTTCGCGGCGAATAGACTTGCAGGGCCAGCGCCAACCATTACTATCTTCTTCAAGCTAAGACCAACTAATCGTGAAACTCTAGTAGTAATAAGGATGTACAAGCGTGACCTCATCGATTATGCAACAGGTTATGTAATCCACTCTCCCAAACCGGACTACCTCGCCCGATTCGATGAAGCGCCTTAATGTTTAGGCCCTTGTGAAGAGTTTTAATGGAGGAAACGGGGTTGACTCCAGAGCCATCACTTCAATTCATATTAGCGCTTGACAAAAAGGAACTGATCTAAGTACGAAATAGAATCTTGAAAACGATTTATAATTCTTATTTCTTTAATTCATTCCAAGCCCTAGTGAGCTTATCTTGGGCTATCTTGGACCTGGATTCTAAATCCTCCAGAATTTTCCTTAGCTGCTTGTCAGCTTGCCTTGACTCGTCTCCAATCGACTTCATCAGCTTATCCCCCTCCGACCTCGATTTACTTAGCTGCTTCTCAAGATCCTCTGACGCAGCTGCCCCAGCCTTCATGGCCTCCTTTGCAAGTCGATCTGCTTCCTTCTCCCAGTTAATCACCGATTCTCTAAGTTTCTCGGACATTTCAATACACTCAATGAACATCGGGAACACTGTTTTTTAAATGTAGACTTTAAAAACGATTACAAATGTCTTTGTAACCCAAAACAACCCTTCTTTAGATGTTTTATTGAAGTCGTGCATTCACTAGTGCGCTCTTTGAATATGTTGCTAAAAACTTCTATGTGAATGGGCTTTGGGTAATTATTCATCATGTTTGGGTCAATATTCCACCTTATAGATTCGGACCCATCCGAGCGGAGAGTCATAGACTGATACGAAGTGGGTCTTATCAGCTAAACCATACATGAGCCCGGCAATCGTAGTGTTAACGAACTTGTACGAATACTGATATTTACTCGATGTCGAATTATACGTATAGTAGTCGTTAACATTAAGTCCCGCAATGTTCGCCATCTGAGGCCACTTAGCGTTGTCACCGAAGGGCCACTCCTCGCTGGGAGTATTCGGGTTATAGGTTATGAAGACGACTACATAGTCGACGTTGAAGCGCTTCATCAAAGGCAGTGATACATTTTCGGGATTCATCATCATATCAGCAACATATTTGATCTGAGTGCTGTTCTGTGTAGAACCGTCTATGATCGTCGTCCGATTCGCCATAGTCTCTATCCAGTAGCCGTAGTCCCACCAGGATAGTATCACTGACTTCTGAGTGGTGTTTGCCTTAAGCCAGTTGAGGGCCTTGAGCCAATCAGTTGGGTAACCACCGTTAATTTGGATGGGGACGCTACTCGACGCTAGAGGTCCGGGGCTTGCAGCAGTCGTTTCTGCGTTGAGGAAGTGTGGCACAAGGGAGCCGAAGAGTAGCAGTATGAAGATCAAGCTAAGACCCTTACTAACTCCAATCTGTTTCCTCCTCGAATTTCGTCCCTTTGATGTGTCTTTTTGCGTGAAAACAACGCTGAAACCTTCGAGGATCCTCACAATGGAGTAGGCTGCTAATATCGAGACTGGGAAAGACAATATTAAGGTTAGTCTTACGATGGTACTTGCGAAGTATATTGCTGTAAGGAAGAAGAGGAGTAGGTATACTTTGTTGTCTCCTCCTTCATGTAGTATAAAGAACGCGCCTAAAGCGGCGAGTACTATAGTTATTCCGAAATCCTGGAAAAAGGCTGCCCAGTTCGTTACTAAGTTTTCTCCGACCGATTGGTAGAGTGCGCCAGCGTCTTCGAAGGGGTTAAGTACCTTCAAGAATTTGCCGACTATAGGGTTCCCAACCCCCACGTAGGGTAATACTATGAAACCCACAACCGCCAAGGCGACTAATCCTAGTGTCACAGTACGAGCCTGTGTCTCTGGTAACCTTCCCTGGATAATCTTATAGACTATCAATAGGCCTATGCCACCGATGGCGGCTAGGTTCTCGATGTTCATGAGGTAGCTGACGCCGAGGCGGGGGATTATCAACGCGATGAGAAACCCGACTCCTATCGTTATACTATACGATATGATGTGTCGCCACTCTATCTTGCCCATCACTAGTGTCACCACTATGTAGAGCAGGAGGAGACTGGAGATGTATCGAGCAGCGCCCCAGGAGGCAAAAGCGTAGCCCATAACTAGGCCACCGGCGATGGCGTAGAGAACTCGATTCCTCAGTGATTTCTTGGTCTCAATGCTTCTCAGGAAGAGTAGAGGTGTCGCAATCATCCCGAAAAACCCTATGCATTCAGTGTCGAAGAAACCTGCGACAGTTCTCTCGAGATAGCTTGGGCTTACCGCCATGAATAGCGCCGTGAATAAGCCAACCGCTTTACCACCCAAGTCTTTTCCGAAAAAGTATGCGACTATGACGACTATTGATGCCATTAAGACGGGGAAGAACATGGCCACATTAAAGAGGGGTACCTTCAGCTGGATTGCGTTCAGGAGCTGGTATAGGAAGACGGCCGTGAACGAGTTACCTAGGTAACTGCTATGCGCTATGTCCCTTCCCTGAGGGTACCAGCTCAGAGTGTCGTGCCAGGTGAAATAGGCGCCGTAGCCATTTTTCGCGACATACTCTGCTATGCGGTAGAAGAAGAAGGGGTCGAACTCGTTGAGATAGTATCCCCACCTCAGGATCAGAATCCTGAGAATCACTGCACAGGCTATAATTAACCCCAATGCAGTAGCGTAAATTATCTTTCTTCCACTTTTAAGACGATTTAGGATACTATTTTCACTCGCATCCTGGTTTTGGTTGGTAACTTTGCCCTTCTTGGCCATGTTATTCTATTCAAGAGGCATATGTTGTAGTATTAAAACAGGACATGCGAAGGCGGCTCTTTTCATGCTCTAGTATGCCTCGAAAGCACACGCATTAAATCTTCAGGAACCCAGAATACTTTTATTCATTAAAAAAAATTACTAGATGAATGTTCAAAGATCTGCTTGGTGGCATAAAGAAGGAAGCCGAAAAACGAATGGCTCAACAAGAAGATGTCAAGAAACAGGAAGAACAAAAGCGTAATGAAGCTTCAAAGCCTCAGCCACAGAGGAATAGACGAAACGGAAAATATGGTAGGCTCGCAGCGTGGATAAAAAGTAACTACGGAACCAACTTTAAAGATGGGCAAACTAGTGACGAGGTTAAAGCACAATTAGATAAAATCTTCAGCGAACTCGACTCGAAGGGATCCCTAAGCGGCGACGCAAAAAGGGGTTTCAGGACATTCATCGACACCAGAAAATACGGTGACCTTGTAAAGGTACGTGAATGAGCAGAATAGCTCGGGTGCAGGCAACAAGCCACCCCCTTAAAGACTCACTTAAACTGTTCTACGCTTCAAATCTGATAGATCTGAAGCCACTCCCTGATATCAAGTTTCGACATTTTCGCCTAAGACTTCTGGACGGTTCCTTCTACAAGATCAGGCACAAGATCCACGACTCAGAAGACCTGCGCAAATGTCTGATCGAGAACACTCCCTTAGATGTTTACTACTCGACGGCCAATTGGCTAAACCCTCACCTGATTGCCAGTAGACTCGATAAAGACATCCTAAAAAACATCTACTTATCATGCGACTTATCCTTCGACATAGACGTATCAAATAAAGTCAAGACACTAGACGAAGCAAAGGCGCAGGCTATTGCCTTAAACGATTTCCTCGAATTAAAGGGCTTCAAGGTGCGTTACCTGGCTTTCTCAGGGAGCAAGGGTTTCCACATCGTATGTGATGATCCCTGGAGCTCGATGGAAAACGAGCTGGAGCCCAGAAAACGGGAGATGAAGGCCATCGCGGAGAGAAAGAAGCTGGTTCAGGAGGCGAAGGATAAACAGATCCTCTTTGATGAAAAGGTTACGGTTGACACTCGGAGGATAATTCGTCTACCGGGGACTATAAACTCGAAGACGGGTTTAGCTTGTACTCTTCTTACAAGGACTGAACTCGAGTTAGACATCGAGACAATACTTAAATTGGCTACTCGAGAAGGATTCTCTGCTCCCAGGATCCCACAGCGGTGGGAGATGACGGCCCCTTCGGCCAACAAAATCTCTGGGTTCTTGGGCCGAGTGGGAGTTAGGCCCAGACCCGAGGAAAATATCTGCTACTCTTTGTATTACACGAATAATGTACCTGAAACATTGCTAAAAATCGCTGTGTTAGAGTTTGAGGGCTGGATACAGAAGAAAAAACTTTACTCAATAATTGAGAAAACTCAACGCCAATATCGATTGGGTACCATCTATCTGTTCGGTGACGACGAAAAGTACTGGGCTGTCAGTCTTAAGGCAATGTCTCAGAGGAGGGTAGGGAAGATACTTGCCTTTTCAGGTTCCGCTAATATCAATCAATGCAGGAAGTATGGTTGCACATACACGCGTATCGGTAAAAGCATCGGAGTAGAAGGGGAGACCGTTCAGCGTGAGCCTGAGCTCATTAAAATCATGGAGTCCGACTTATCTGGACAGGTGAGCAGGACCCATCACGAGTTCTTTGCGTCGCTTGGAATACCTCTCCAAGAAAATGATAAAATATTGTGTGGTGCTGGGCTAGATAAACTCGAGATAGTGCACGCGGTAGTAGAATAAAGCTGAGTGTGCGAAATAGTATACTCGCGTATCTGTTACGCAATAATATGCTCGGGTGATGTCGCATGCTTGTTGTAAAAAGGGAAAGGTGCTTAAAATACAGTCTTAGGGGTCTTCTCTTTTCTGTCCAGCGATTCGTAGAGAATGGTCTCGCTCGTCATTCAGATGTGCATCCCTTACTCATCAAATCGATAGTTTACCTCAATAAATACGAGGCTTCTAGTAGCCACTTTTCTTTCACCGACTATACCGAGACTTATGAGGCGTCTAATCATCCTCCAGGCACTGGTCTTCGGCATGTCTAGCTTTTCCCTAATCACATCCGCGTACGCCTCGCCGCCTGATTCTGCCAGGAGTTTTATGAGCTGTTTATCTTCGTCCCTGAGGTTGGGGAATCTACGATTAATTGAGTCCAGGTTGACTTTGCCCTTAACCTCCAGGGCTCCGCTTGATATTTTTTGCTTAGATCTCCTCCTGAGTAATACCGCCGCGATCAATAATGCAGTGATAACCGTTCCAGCGCCTAGGTAGAGGACCATGTTATTGATGGGTCTTGTAGCCGAATCCGCATCCCCAGCCGCAAGAGTAGCGGTGGTTGATGCCTCGGTGTAATTTCCTGATGTGTAAGCTGCTTTTGCGTTAACTAATAGACTGCTAGCTTTGTCCAGGCCATTTGTTCTGCCATCAATGGTCGCCTTCTCGATCGAATTAGTTGCTGTCTTGATGTTTGTATCCGCATCCGAAGCAAGGGCGGTGATTGCGGTTATAGCGCTCTTCGCCTGTCCCGCGAGATCCTCAGCCGAGGTGTATGTACCCGCATTGTAGTCACTTTTCGCCTTGTCAAGAAGTGCCTCCGCTGACGTGACCACTAATCCATTCGCTTTAGCTTGATTAATAGCCGTCTCGGCATCGGTGATCACAAGCAATGAATGCTCCTTTGTACCGACTATCCCTAACTCATATGTTATCTCATTCGGTCCATCCGGCAACAGAAGGCTTTGTCTCTGGTTTATCGTGCTAATCTCCAATGGAATCTGGCTTAAACTGACTAAGGTCGCGCCTTGAGGAATCAGCACACTAATTGAGGTCGGAGCAGTGACGTTCATCTCCCATAGGTCTCCTCTTTTATTTGTGAGACTCTGGGTGGTGTAAGACAATTCAACGTTTGAGCCGAGGGAGGATATTATAGCGGTGTCTCCCAGGATCTGGTAGTCTAGAGGGGTCTCATTTTGATCCGTGACTAAAACATTTGTATAGTTACTTCCTATTAGTGGGAGTGTAATATTTGCCACTGTTGGATCTGTGGTTATCTTGTATTCAAAGTTGGTATAACCATCCGAGTCTATTGTAACAGTTAGCGTTGATATGGTGTAATCTGTCGATAATACATGAGGTATAACTAGAGTCGTCGCTAGGAGAAGCCCAAATATGAAAACTACACTCAAACGCATATGATAAATGACCTGTAATGGCTGATATTATTCCTTATCGATTATAAATAAATATTAAATATTTTGTATTTAATGAGACTTTACAATTGAGATAATATCTCGCGCGATATTATTCGAATGGATTTATTCTGCAGATTTAGAACTAGCGCTTGGGTTCTGGATCCTCTCAACTTTTTTTATAATAATCAGGTTTTATATATGTTACTTTGATTATTTAATAATTGTATCTTAAGTATTGTTAATTAACAAAAATTGTGTTGAATCATCATAAAATAATTAAATAAATGCTACAATATTCTATCACGTTACTTTGAAAATTGTACAAATTAGTCAAATTTTGATTTCAATAATTTCGACTTAATTACCATTTAAGTGAAAATAATGACTATATTGATGAGGAAAAGAAATTATACTTGCATGCTTTTAGTAAATAATGGATGACCTCCACGGGTACTGATCGATTAGTCCTACCTTTAAACAGGAGTGAAATTTTAAAGCTAATTAGAGTCAATACGTTTTCTATTACAAGTTTCAGTTTTAATGTCATCAATAAATTATCCTTTAAAATATTTGGGTATACGAAGGTTGGCATGATCACACTGAAGAATAACAATCAGTTACCGCTCTATCTGTTCAAATGCTCTAAACATGGCCTTCAGGTCTCAGCTCCAGTTGGCTGGGAGTCGAAGTTGATCTGTGGGGAGTGTTTGAAGGAGATCAAACATTAGGTAAGTTACTTTTTTGGACTAATTTATTCATTGAGACTCAATTGTTTACTTACGTGATGGTTTGTCTTGATAACGTCTTTGTTTGTTTTTCAATGTATGTGTTAAATTTCGACTCATTTTTATCAATGTTTTAATCTAGTTTTGTCGGTCAATTTTTAAAATGGGATCTAGTTAATACAGTTTTCCAATTAATTAAAATAAATGAATTTTAATAAAAAGGAAATTATTAATTAGACTGTGATTTTCATCAATTTTGTGCTCATTATTAATTAATTTTATACATTTATTAGGTCAAGTTCTTATAATACTGATTAACACATCCAAAACTAATCAATGATTAGAAATAAAAAACCATCTGGGTTATAAATAAAGAAACACCAAGTACGCACAAGTATTAGGCGGATTTAATATGAAATCCTCCCTTGATTTGAGACTACTTGATGAGCATATATTCGAAGATGATACTAGATACATAATTGATAGGAATCAGATTACTGTAGTTATACCAACTTTAAATGAAGAGAAGGCGATAGGGAGTGTCCTTTCGGAGGTTCAACGAGAAGGCTTTGAGAATATCCTTGTTGTAGATGGATACTCGAGGGATAATACAGTTGAAGAAGTGGAGAAATTTGGGATAAAACCTATTCAACAGGAAGGGGGAGGTAAGACTGGTGCTATCAAGACCGCTATTAATCATGTTAGGACACCATATTTTATTGTGATTGACGGTGACTCCACGTATGATCCGGTGGACATCGAGCTTCTCGCAAGAGAGGCCGCGAAGTTTAACCAGGTGATAGGGAGTAGGAGAGATAGGGTTAATATTAAGCCGTTGAATCGTTTCGGCAATAATATGATTAATTTATGTTTTAACGTCTTTTTTGGGACTCATTTGACTGACGTTTGTTCGGGTCTTTACATCCTCAGAACTAATTTCGCGAAGACACTGGTGCTCAATAGCAAAGGTTTCGATGTTGAGGTTGAGATCGCTGCTCAGGCTGCTAACTCCAATAGCATAAAGGAGGTTCCGATCGCCTATAGAACAAGGATAGGTGTACAGAAATTGAACCCCTTGAGAGACGGGTTCAAAATCGTGAAGACTATCTTGTCACTTGGGAGAAAATATAATCCTATAGTATTCTATTCTTTTTTGGCATCGATTCTCTTAATTGTGCCCGGACTATTTTTCCTGTTTTGGTCTCATACTCTAGTTACTAGTGGGTTTTGGTCGCCACAACTCGACCTCTACATTGGCTTATTCATTAATACCGGAATAGAATTTCTGTTTTTTGGGATAATTATCTCGCAGGTGAGGCACCTATGGAGATATATTCATATTAGTCAGTTGGAGAAAAAGATGTATCTCGCGTAAAGAAGTATCCTATATCTCTTTGTTATTAGTCTAAGTAGAGTTTCATATGGAGGACAGCATTTTTCCTTATGTGTGTATCTCCTTTAGACACATATTTCTTTATTATTTTAATGATGGTTTGATATCTCATGGGCGAAGAAAATAAGGTCAAGGATTCGCATGGATCTACGCCTTTAGCCGTAGAGAGCAAGAAGGACGAGCGTCTCGCCTTCCTCAAGGTCCTCGCATCTGGCATTACTCCTTATCACGCCTTGAGGATTACACTAAACGGCCACGTGCATATTGGAGATTTCAAAATGCACGGCTGGAAAGCGGCGGTGCCATTCTACGCCTTTAGATGTGAGAAGCATGGTATAGTTGTAAACTATCCGGCGGGGCACATGGAGAAGCTTCTATGCCCATTCTGCCTCGATGAGGAGTAGTTTTCGTCTAACTTTAGCTTTTCAATATTATTAAGAGTTATATCCGGTTTCTCAAACATCTCGTGTTCTCTGGGGTCGCTTGTTCGATGCCATTTTTTATATTTACATGTACCCCATCATCGTTTGGAAGATACCGATTCTTTTACCTGCACTTGATCTCAAGGTACCCCTAAGATTCCACCTGAACTAATGGCTTCGTTGGAGTTATGGTATTCGTGGTGTTGCTCAGCGACGCAATGCATCCAGAATCTACAAATCTTAAATAAGAAACAATGATTCAAAAGAATCATATGCTTACAAACGATCCGAAAGTCGGCGAGTGCATGAGTGCCTCAAAGATTAGTATCGTCCTTGAATCTTTGTCTAACGGTGACTGGCATCTAATTGACGACCTAGTCTCTGAAACTAAACTCGACAGAGAGATGATGCTCAAGGTCGTGAATTTCTTCCGAGACTTCGGATTCATCGAAATTAGTATAGGCGGCGAGGCTGCGAAGCTAGATAAAGACTACCTTCAGCTGTAGCATCACAGCATCTTCTGCATTCCGGCTAACTGTTTGATGAACTCTCTACCCTTAACGGTTGTTACGTAGACGGCGCCATCCTCAGACTCCTCAAGTAGACCCTTCTCAAGTAGAAAGGGCAAAAAGACCGAAAGGCGGTTGAAGTTGAGGTTAGACCCGTAGACAAGACGCGTCTTATTCGCACCACGGGGTGTGTCGGCTGCCTTCAGAATGTCCTCGATGACCTCGAGTTTATCTCTCCTCTTTCCTATCATTCATCGAGCCATCCCATTGTCAGTTTGGGCGTTTCTACGGATTCCATATAAAGGAATGAGACTTTTTTAATTAAATACGATTATGGATACGCATCTAATGTTAGGAATCCATCATTTCACTAAGATAATGTTAAATTTGAAGTGGGGTTTTGCACATGGATGCATTTAAGTATGCATTTTTATGAAAAATTCGTAGTTTTTCAATGTGTTGTGAGGCACACAATCCTACGTACTTACCTAGATTTCTCAAGTTTTGCTATGAAAAAGCCTTCACACATGTGGATCGAGGGGATGAGTCTCTGAGCCTCTTTAAGCCCAAGTAAACCATCCATTCCCAACTTTGGCTTGGCTTCCACTAGTCTAAAATCACGATGTCCCTCGAGGAAGCCCTTGATGACTTCCTCGTTCTCCTCAACGGTCACGCTGCATGTGCTATAGATCAGTGATCCGCCTTTCTTCAGATGGGGTGCTGCTTTCTCTATTAGCCTCTTTTGAATTTCCGCTTTCTCTTCGATTAATCTACGAGTCACCCTCCACTTACCTGAAGGAATGTTGTTGAATGTGCCCGTACCCGAGCACGGTGGGTCGAGGACAACAAGGTCCACATCACCTGTGGGAAGAATATAATCGGTTGTGGCGTCAACTAGCATCGATTTAGCGTTTGTAACCCCCATCCTATCGATTAGCCTGTTCCATGAGGCGAGTCTCCTCGAATCGGAGTCGATGGAGATAATTTTGCCATGGTTGCCCATTATGCCCGCGAGGTGACTAGTTTTAACACCAGGCGCCGCGCAGATGTCGAGTACAGTGTCGCTTTGTTTGGGTGCGGTGACCTCACCTACGAGTATGCTTGCTTTATCCTGAATTATGAAGATGCCATCTCTGTAAGGCTTGGTGTCTGTTAGACCAATCGAGTCGCCGAGTACACGATACGTATGTTCTAGTTCTGGGACTTTCTCGAACTGAAAACCGCTTCTATTTAATAGATTAATTACCGAATCGTCCCCTCTCAGGGTGTTTATGTGAATATACCTTGGTGTGTCGATTGGTTGGATTAGATCAGCTGCTGTTCGCTCGTCAAAGGACCTGAAGATGTACTTCACATACCAGATTGGTAAGAAGCATCTGTACGCTAATTCCTCCTCCTTGTTTAGTTTATCCCATGGTCTCCTTTGGTGTGGAATCAGATCAAGGGCGTCCTCTACTGGCTTGAGCTTTTTATCACCCAGTAAGTCCCTGACATGCTCCGTCAACTGGTGTGCCTCTGAGTAGGAGTAACCACCGTAGTGGATCATGTAGGTATAGAGCCTCAGGAAGCTCCTCAGACCTAGGTCGAGGGTCACAAATTCAATAGGCTCAAGGGCAGAATTGATGAGGTAATCAATGGTGTTTCTTCTCTTCATGACATTGTATAGAAGGATTCCTGCATCATTGGCTGCGCTCCTATCCTTGACCCTAAGCTGTTTCAGTGTTTTTCTTAATGCGGCGTCCTCATTCATCTCTTGAAGCTCCGCCCAGCTAAGGGCCTCAATGGCTATTGTCCAAGCGTCCTTCAAGAGAATCAACTAGGTATACGATGTGCCTCATTTAATGTTAGAGTATGAAGCGTTTCGCTCACGAGAAGATCATAAATTGGTAGCCCGGGAGAGACCACCGCCCGAGCGGAGGTTGGTATTCTTTGGCCTTTTCCCGGCCGCCCGCTGGGATATCCTACCTCACATCCAGAAGATCAGGGCACGACGCCCCCGGACGAGGGCGCGCGCTCCTATGAAAACGTTTTCAGAGCACACGGTGCCCGGGCAGCATCCACTTAGTTCCGCAGGCCATCATGCGCTCTCTTACCCATGTGGCGCTCTCTCTCTCTGGGTGTCGTTTCTGTACATTGCCTTGATTATGGGTCGGAACCGCTCCCAGTCGATCTGTTTGTCTATCTTGGCGAGTCCATCGCCGAGTCTGCCGACTTTCTCGTAGGCTTGTCTGAGGATGTATGAGGTGAAGGAGTCCATGAGGCGTCTTCGTAGGAATTGATCTTTAAGCTTAACCGAGGGGGAGTAAAAACGAGGTTAATCCAAATCCTATAGAATCTATATAAAAACACAAAACGGAGCACGCTGAAAACCGATATTCCCTCTAACAAGGAATAACCTGAAAAAACCCTTATGTACAGCCTCGGCACTCAGCCGCGCCTGTGCGGCGGCGGATACCTCGGATAGGCGACCCTGCTAGGCCGGAGCCCTAGCTCGACCGAGACCTCAGCCATCTTCAGCGAAGCCTCAGCCGGGTCGATCACCGGCAGCCCAGTCGCCTCCCTCATTGGCCTCCCCATGCCGAAGAGCCCGAGGCAGTCGAGGTAGAAAGAGTCGTAGCCCTCGCGGGCGAGTCCCTCCACCTTCGCCTTCGTGAGCTCGAACGTCTTCCCCAGATCCTTCCTGAGCTCGAGCACAGGCAGCGGAGCCGGAACCCCGCAGACCCTTTTCCCCAGCGTCGAGGCCAGAGCCCTCATGGCCTCCCCCGGACCGATCACTGGGATGTCGACGAGTGTCCGGGCCGCCTCGACGCCTGGGTCCCCCGCGCACCAGACTATCACCGCGTCCCATAGGCCCGCCTCCTCCTCGACGCACCTCAGCACCTCGGCGGCCGCCCTGACGTGGTCGACCGCGCACTCGATCGCAGGAGGACCCCCACTAACCTGCACGTACCCCAGCTCGGTCCCAGGCCCCGCGATCGACCTGAGGAAGCTGAGCCTCAGCTCGATCTCAGCGTCGTTAATCCCACTGATGGGCACCACGAGTAGAATCCTCAAGCCCAACCCCTAGAAAAAGCGGACGCGGAGGGGATAACAGTTTTCACGGAAAAGCCTGAGTCCACCCCTTTTAAGTCCGCGGACCGATAACCAGAAGATATGGACCGGGCCGAAGGCATCGCACCGATGCAGGCGCACGCGCGTATGGGCATATTTCTGAAGGAGAGTGAAGGACTTTCACATATACACCGTGTTAGCCCTCACTTGAGCGTAGAATCTTATACGCCCCCCGGGCTCAACTCATCCTTTTATCCTGAAGTTATCCTTAGGATCCGGTAAATTTGGGCTCGCGCGCACGGTAGAATATAGGATCTGTGAGGAAGACCCTGCGCCATGCCCAGCGACTCCTAAGCTGAAACGGCCCCCAGAAACCCTAAAACGGTATTCTACCCGCTCAAGCGATGGTAGCCCGGGAGAGATTCGAACTCTCGTCAGAGGCTCCAGAGGCCCCGATCCTTGACCGCTAGACGACCGGGCTACTGCCGTTTGATAAGCCCGGAGGGATAATATAAGAGTAGTTGTCGTGTTTCCAGCGCAAACTTGCGTATAGTTATCTCTATTAATTCCAGATCATTCTCAGCATTTGCTGAAGTAACGAGAATGAAGTATTTGACGCTTAACCAGGAGTCGTAAGCAATCCCTTACTAAACGACCCATTATCCCATACGTGATTTGAAAGAGCGACTATCTTTTTGTTCCGAGAAGATAAGGAGTCTATGGTACCTATGGAAACTGATTTTATTTGTCTTTTATCCTGGGGCATACGGAATATTTATGAGATAAGCAAGGTCTTTTGACTCTCCCTGCACGTTTGTTGAAATTCTTTGTAGATATTGTGCTTTTGGGTAGATCTAAGTAACATAAATCGTTGATGTAGTTGGGGCAACTCATCTTTTATTCCTATTTTTCTTTGTTATTCTATTTTAAAGAGGTTATGGATGCTTGATAAGAATCATAGGTACATATCATACGTTTTACAGTCATTTTATTATGGAAATACTAACTAATTCAACTCGATCGCAACATATTTATATAAATCTATTAAATCACTAATCAATTGTTCTAAACATTAGTATGATATTCTTATATAGATTAAAGTAGTTTACAAAGATGCAAGCAAAATGAATAAAAAATATACACTATCCCTGTCTATAATTGCACTATTCGCAATTACTATCTGTGCTCCCCTTATCACTCCTAGTCAGGCATGCACAGACTACGACCAAATCGAAAACCACAGAATCGATTGCAGATTCGACTGGTCTGACTACTGCAACACACCCTGTTCGATAAGGTTCGTTGGAACTGAGAATACTCAGTCCGGTGTAAAGTTCATCTACGAGGTGAGCGCCGGGTCGAAAGACGTGACGTCGGTTGAGCTCTTCAGCGCCTTCAAAGATATCGTGGTCATCGGATCTTCTGAGGGTGCCACTGTCAACACGTTGTCTGGTTGCATCAAGTTCACAATGGATCTGAAGCCATGCACGACTCAGAGAATCTGGTTCGAGCTTGAAAACAATTACGACGGTATTGGATGTGGATGCATCCGCTATACCATATGTGATGGATGTGGAAGTTGTTCGGGCAGCATTAAAGGGCCCGTTCTCAGCACAGACCTCTGTTTACCACGTTGGTAGCTCTATAGCCTTCCTTCCTAGGTTTTTTTATGTTTAATCCAAGAAAGCTGATAGGAAACTTCCGCTCATCCTATTCGCTTTTGAGGGTCTTGCCATTTACATTGTTGGGCCTTCTTTCATCGCTTTATCTCGTCCAAGTATCTGGTGTAATATTCGCCTTCGTGCAGCACCGCTTAACATACCAGGACATATATACAATTGGCTTCGATGTTATCCCAATTATCGCCTTGTTGGCAGCGATATGCTTCATTTTTTTAAGCAGGTCTAGTGTACTCCTCAGTGTAATATCGCTGGCGGGTTTTTTTCTATACCCAATAACCGGCTTTGACTTAGCGCTCGTCGTATCTTCTCTCCTAATCGTCTCATTAGGGGTCTACAGGCTTAGGCTTTTGAACGAATTCCTCACGATCCTTTTAGTCTCATTATCAACAGTTTACCTCTCATCGCTGATCTACTGGCTCATCTTCTATCCACTCGGATGGCCGTACCCACTAAGTGGACTAGCCATCCAGGAATTTTATCTATACTTCATCACTGCGCCACTCTCAATTTTCGGCGTCGTGGCGATTGTAATCGCGAGCATCTATAAATCCACAACATTTCTTCAGAAGACCCCCATCCAAAAAACGACTATTCAGCTGAATTTGATTGATCGGAGAATAGTCCTATATCTCTCCCTAATAATTGGACTCGGCGTCCTGGCTGCCATCTACCCGAATCTACCAGGAGTCAATCCCAACTCCATTAACATAGGAACCGATGTTATGCACTATGTCCCCTACCTAGATCAGGTAAACAAGGACATCACGCAGATAACCGAGGTCTACTCCGGCTCAAGGCCCGTCTTATTCATACTTCTCCTCGGATTCCAGAGACTGCTGGGTCTCAATTCTTACTGGGCTGTATCTCTCTTCCCGGTTGTAGTCATCCCCCTACTCGCACTATCCATTTTTTACCTCACTAGAGAGGTGACAGGTGACTCCGAATGCGCCATATGGGCTTCCTTTTTCACTGTAACGGGCTTCCAAACGGTAGCTGGGTTATACGGTTTTCTTCTAGCTGACATGCTTGGTCTCGCATTCGCCTTCATAACGCTCACAATGTTCTTCAAATGGATCGATTCGATGAACTGGCGATATCTAGTAGGAACAATATTCTTCGGAGTCACTTTACTATTCACTCATCCCTGGACCTTCGACCAATACATACCGGTCTTGGCCCTCGCAGCTATTCCACTTCTCCTTCGAAGCAAGGAGAAGAGAACCAGAGTCCTTCTAGTTGCACTGGTCATCATTATTGCAATCGGATTCGGAGCTGCGGAGATCATCCAAAGCAACATGTTAGGTGGCGTAGGAGTAATCAGAGCTCTGAGAACCCTCAACGGGGTAGCAAACTTTGATACTTTCCTGGGTAGCATAGTGAGCTCGATTTTCTATTTTAGTGGGACCCTTGCTAACATCATGCTACTGAGTATTGTAGTTTTGGGGCTGCTCAAACATAACTTGAATGGAACTTCGAGGTTCTACTTCATCCTTTTCCCGTTGGCAACAAGTCTAGTCTTTTTGATTGTTGACGTGAACACTAAATCCCGGGTCCTCTTCAATATTCCCTTCGGATTATACGCTGCGATGGGGATGATTGAATTTAGAAAAATTAAAGATGTGAAATTAAAAACAATCTTGCCTATCTTTGTAATACTTCTACTATTAGCTTACCAGCTACGAAGTCTGGCAAACCTAGTCTGATACTCGTCTAATACTGTAGTCATTTATCGGAAACCCTAAATTTTATACTCCCCACCAAAAATGTTCGCTAAATTATAAATACCAGTTGAATTTAATTGTAAAACGTGGTAGATCTTGACTCAAAATCGTAAGCCCATGAAATTAACGGTTCTCCCATTTCTAGAAATATTTTCAGGTATCTTTGAGCTCATAATTGGTATTGGCTCCCTTGTTTTGGGAATCAATTTCCAGAGCTTTATTACAACTTTAATGAGCACGATACCACAAAAATATATTCCTACTCAGACTAGCTACTTCAATTATCTTGGATTGATTGGTGCAGGATTTGGAATAACTTTCATCGTATTAGCGGTCAGCTCATTTTTACGGGCATGGTTCTTTATGAGAGATAAGCAGTCAAATTAAGGAACAAAGTATCTTCGTTGACAGAGCTTTCAAAGTTTATTCTCGTAGGTTCCAAATAATATCACACTCGATGTTATGACAGTCCTTTTTTTCATATTTTAAATTACGAAAGAAGCCCGTTTTTCAGAAAAATACTTTTTGGTAACGAGGATTAGGTATACTTTTTGTAAAACTCAGGTATTGAAGTCAGTCAGATTCACGAAATGTTACTTTATATCGTGGTAGATTCTGATTCATTATAATTACTTCAAATATATATTTATCAAATTTAATATGTATACTGTCTCCATAAACCCCTTTAAATTTAAGTTATAGCCATAATTCAATGGCTGGAACTTCAAAACTCCGGTTATCTCTTGTGTTAATATTAATTACTTTATGTTCGGTGGGGGCAATTGAGATATCGGGATTACTAACTACAAAACAGTCAATCACCAGTACAGGTTCTATTACTAACAGTCTAACTCTCGGAATATACAGCGACTCTGCATGTACAACACCATTAACCAGCATAACTTGGGGAACTTTAGCCCCGGGAGGGAGCATTACAAAGACGATTTATATTAAAAACTTAGGCACTCTCTCCGCAACTTTACAATGCACTCTTAGTAGCTGGAGCCCAGCCGACGCACCCAACCACATCACTATAACTTGGAATAAAGAAAATACTAGTCTAGCTCCACAAGCTTCTACACAAGCAACATTAACATTAACCGTTAAAAGCGACATCCATGACATATCGACTTTTAATGTGGAAATCGATATTACGGGAAACCAAGCCTAGTGGAATCCATCAAGTGATGTTCTTATCTGGCCCGAAATAAGAAACCAGTCATAATTCTGAGTTCATATCATAATCAACATGCTTTGATTCAATAACCTGTGCACGCATAAGTATCTTCTATTTCAAGAAGACTAGCTGAGTATCTCAAATTTAAGTGTAAGATCAAAACAATACTGAAATCATTGTTTCTTTAGGGCGTAGGCTAGAATTTCTTGGAAAGCGAGTAAGCCCATACTTTTAATCATGGTTTCATTCAGGTACCAGACCCTTCCCTCGTAGGTGACTAATCCAATTTTTCTTAGCTTCTTTAAGACCCAGGAGACCTCTCGGCTGGAGAATTGGTAGATCGTTTTTTCTCGAATGTCCGAAATAGTGACTTTTCCATATTTTAATAGGTATTTAATAATATTTTCGAGTAAGGTAAAGTGATTCTGTAAGCCTTTCCTCGATATGAACATGAAGCCTAATCACGCTCAATGGTAGATAGGCATTGTGGTCCTTAAAAAAATACCCACACGATACGGTGTAAGTGTAACTTTTCAGTCATTGGTACGTTACTTCCAAGATTTGATGTCTATTACCTGAATCCATGGAGTTCCCAGCACTTGTTCAAAGTCTTGGCTGGATGGATCGAGATCAGTTATGCAGACGTGCCAGTGATCGGGGACCGAGCCAAACTTTCCTTCCATGACTATAGCTTTGTATGTGTAACTGAAGATCTTCTTTATCTCCCGCTCATATTTCTCTTCTAGTCCCGTAAAGTTTTCCAAGGTTTTTATATGTTTTTTAGAAAGCAGCATAACACGCTCTCTATGGCCCTTCAGAAATTTTGTTCTAATGATAACGAATCCTTCATCTTCGAAGAGAACGTTTTCACGTTCTCTATTCCATACGTCGCATAGAGGACAAGCCATGTAATCGTTTTTTCATATGTGATATTAAAGAATAACTTAATTCGTATAAACTCTGGCGGAACGCTTGAGTACTTTTTTAAAAGTATGTGTAACTATTTTCAATGCATTTCCTTTATTCAAGAACTCTTTTAAAAACTGAAGATTGCTACTAAATTTGACTAAAAAGGCTACCTACTAATTTATTAATAGAAACAGCTGCATTGTTATAATACCGCTCTGTGATTATCCTTGTCTTCACAATTTGGGAATATTGTAGAAGATGAGATTTCATTAACAAACGCGATTTCTCATCAAATAGAGAGAAGTGAAGTAACTGTAATTGTACCGACTCTAAATGAGGAAGAATCAATAGGGTTTGTACTACAAAACCTGCAAATAGAGGGATTTTCAAAAATTCTTATAGTCGACGGAAATTCAATTGATAATACTGTTACGAACGCGAAGAATTTTGGTGTTGAAATAATTCAACAAAAAGGGAAAGGGAAAGCGGGTGCAATTAAAACTGCCTTCGAAGTCATAAAGACACCATATCTGGTGATAATTGACGGGGATTCTACATATAACCCGAGTGAAATAGATAGATTACTCGATAAAGCTTCAGTCTATAACCAAGTAATTGGAGCAAGAAAGGACAGAGTCAACATCAAGAGGTTAAATCGTTTCGGGAACAACATAATAAACACAGTCTTCAACGTCTTCTTCGGGACGGATCTGCAAGATGTGTGTTCAGGAATGTATTGCCTGAAGACCGACTTCGCAAAGAATATGCCACTATACTCAGATGGATTCGATATCGAGGTTGAGATCGCTGCTAACTGCTCGAACTCAAACAGTATCAAGGAAGTTCCCATATCTTACAACAAAAGAATTGGTATACAAAAACTCAACTCATTTAGAGACGGGTTTAAGATTATTTCTGCAATATTGAACTTGGGTAGGCAATTCAACCCAATTGTATTTTATTCATTCTTAATGGCTGGACTATTAGCAATTCCCGGCCTTGGTATCCTTGTTGTATCTATTACACCTACGATTAATAGGTATTCATCACCCGAACTCGGAGTATTCGGTTCACTTTTTATTACTACCGGTATTCAGTTCCTTATACTTGCAATTGTAGTATCCCAGATCAAGCATGTAATAAGATACTACAACCTGAATCAATTAGAAAAGAAGAGGGAGCCTAATTATTTCTAGCCTTACAAAATTTCTCCCGAGAATGCATCAAATTTCCGCATTATTCTAAAACTTATGGTGACATAAATTATCATCCCTGCAAAAAAATGGAATTATTAATTGATCTAAAATATTATCAATAGACTATTTGATTACTACTACATAAATTTAAATAAGCAAGCAACGGGGGAATTATGAGAAGTAAATAATGAATAATAAATGGGTAATCAATAAAATAGCCGCGTTAGTAGTTATAATCGCTGTAATCGTAGCTTTTATGAGGTATTACCGCTTCTATGACTTCGGCATTTCAGCTAATGACAGGCTCATTTTTTGGGTACCACTCGCCATAATCGGAGTTATTGGAGTAGTTATCTATATTTGGACGTTTAAGGCCAAGAAGGATGCGGTTTAAATCGATCGCTTTCTAATTCGAAAAAATTTAATTGCTGAGCGAGAGTTAGGTGATTCTATCTTTTCCTGATCCAGACGACTAATCTCCATAAGAAGAAGCCAACAGCACTGGCAAAAAAGGAGTATATTGTGAATACGTCTATTCTCAGCCATGGGGTTAGATGTGAGAGTTGTATTGTCAGCAACTCTGGGTTAGTTAATTGGATTACAACGCCATATAGCCAGCCGAGAAGTCCGAATACGAATATCACTTGTCCTAGGGCCCCGAATAATGCGGTAAATTTCGTTGATATCACCGTCTATACTCTCCTTTGATCTTCTGCAGCGACGTGCACTCGGTGTTATAGGTGAATTAATCATATTTAAACAGTGATGGCGAAGGCGAGTGCACATGCGCGCGCGCACAGAGGTGCAAGTCGCCCCGGTGAAGCAGGAAGCCACCCAGCTTGTTGGGTGGTAGTTCACGGTGTTGAAAGTAGACTTAGATCGTCCCACCGAATTATCTGGCCCATTCTAACATCATTAACGTATGATCCGTTGGATCGAAGTTCGATTCCGGTGATTGTGGCGTCTGAGGGCAAGCCTGCGCCTATCCAATCTTTGTATAGATTACGACTGATTTGTGTCCAGCTATCTTGGGCTGGCAATTCTCCCATGTTTATGTAAGCTGTGTTTGCGTCGCTTCGTGTTCCTCCCCAGATATAGCTTAGTGTCTTTGTGTCAGAGATGATCTTGACTTCTACCGTATCGTAACCATTTTCTGCGGGTCCATAGTTGCGGAGCCACACTTGGAAGGTTCCATCTAACTGCGGTATGGTGGATATTTGTTTGGGAGTAGGTAGGTTCTGTGAGATCTTCGCATATATTTCCTCATTTGGAATGGGAAGATTATCGATGTATGTATTTGTTAGTCCACGGTATCCAATTCCACCATTGGGTTGTGATCCCGAATCTCTAGTTGCTGTGTCTGGGAACAAATTATTCCATTCATATTGCCAGGGATCTGGAGAGGCGATTTCAAAACCAGGATCCGATATAATGTTAACATATGTTACTTCAATCTTAATAGACGATTGAGTAAATGTTCCATCATCAGCAATAATTTTGATTGATATAGTTCTCCCATTCCAATTGAGATCAATTGGCTTTACTATAATTGTACTTGTTACACCTTCCCCTAAGTTAGTAGGAGTTGTATTTATTGAGTCTGATGATATTTCTTCATTGTCAATATATATGCGGGCATTAGATTTAGGGTCTAAATTTAGGGCTATGTTGCCGATATTTTTAACATATATAGTTAATTGGGAACTATCTTGCGATACGGCTTCTATCAGCATTGATTTATCTACGCTAGGAAGAGAAATTGATCCTAGATATCCCATAGTGTATGCGTATACGATGATTCCCGCAGCAACAGTCAAGATTATTAGGATTAATACTGCGATAAAGGTGGAGATTGCTCTTTTTTTTGTTTTATTGTTAAGGTTCAAATCAGTTGCATTCCTCTGAACGTTATGCCTGGCTTATGCCTAATCTCAAATTAAGAATTTATGTCTATTTAAGTTGCTCCGCTTTTATAAAGAAGAGTTGTGTCTCGGGGAATCTCTTCGAAAATTTTTATTTGGTGCGGGTTAATATTTCTACGAGTTGGATTAATACTCTTTCTCCTGATAGGTTAAATTCGATTAGGCCCCTCAGAAATAAGAACCAAATTAACGTATCATTTAATCCAATTTTTTTAAGTGAATTTTTTAGATCGTTTTTATTATTAAAAATAGCTTCGATCGGCGTTTTTGTAAGGGGGTGAATCACCAATTTCCAAATTTTATTTATTTTTAAGGTTTTATCCTTATACGTTTTGAATCACCCATTTCGCAATGAGTTCTGGATCAGCTATTTAAAATTTATCGCACGATTATTAGCAGCATGAATAATTAAATTATTATTATATTTAGCTAAATTGTAGTGTGCTATTGTCGTTCATTATCAAGGTGAAAGGCAATGGAGTATACGTTTATCATTTTGTTGCTTGCATCCGAAAATATTTTAGTTTTCACCTTTACTCCATCGGTAACCTTTAGGATAGCCGCTAGAGCTGGCGCGCTGATTCTTACCTTTGCTGTTTTTTGGATAAACATGATAATTTCTAGTAATGTCATGTCCCCCGTCCTGAGGCAATCTTTAATGAGTTGTTGTAGCTCTGAACGCCAGAAAATTTTTTTCCAATCGTTCATAGTGTGAGCATCTATCCAGAGATTAATAAGGAGTTTGACACCATAATAAGAGGTATTTATCGTATCGATTATTCATTCGTTTTACTTTATAACTGAGTTCTGACCTGTATGTTTCTGAAAAAAGAGTGAATTGTTTGGTTTCAAGAGACTCAACGCTGTTTTCTAGGGGGTTCTTCTAAGTGCTTAGCTTGAAGAAGAGGTTTTCTTTCCCGTTTATCCAGGCTCTGATTGTTTTTATTGTTTTAGTCTCAAATACGCAGATGCTTGCTCAGGTTCACGCTAGGGGAGTGTACGATTTTATTGATGATTCGAACGCTAGGCAAGCTGTTTGGCAGAGTGGATCAGGGAATGTGACGTTTCCCGGTTCAGTCGGGGATCCAAGGGGGTATGCCCTTATACTGAGTAGCGCGAATTTGGAGGATGAGTCGCAGTATTCAAACGTGCTCGAGACTCATCCCGAGGTCGTGTCGAATGGTTATATTATGGGGACGTATCCATCGAGGACTATTTTGCCTGATGAGAGGTTGATCATTGAAATTGGTTTTCTGTCGTCGGGTTATAGCGTTGATGGGGCGGATTATCAGGTCAGATTCGTGGATAGTAGTGGAACTCTCTCCACTCTGATTAGTGTTCACGCCGATTATGATGGTAGATTGGATAAGTACACCGTTGATTTATCCGCTTATGCGGGAAAGGTTGGGAAATTCGTCCTATATGTGAGTGGGGGGTCAGACACTGAGAATGACAACACGGTTTGGACGGAAGCTTATTGCGAGCAGGTAACGGCTGCTGACCTAAAGGTTGACAGTATTTGGTTGAGTAATGGTCTTGTTCACTACAAATTCAGTAATGTTGGGGTAGAGGCTCTTGGTAGTCCTGGAAGTCCCGTGGAGTTTACCAACATATTAGAAGTTAACGACATTCAAGCTTCCACAGATACCGTGACTCTTTATTTGCAGCCCGGACAAACTGTTGAAAGAACATTTAACATGAGGTGGCAACTGGCAACCCCCGATGATACTGTTAGGGTGACGTTGGATATCTACAATGATGTCCCTGAGGTTAATGAGAATAATAATGTCTTGGAGAGCATGTGGCACATTGTCCCAGATCTTAATCCTGCCAAAATTACGTGGACGCCAGCTTCCCCCAGTTCAGGCCAGGCTATAGACCTAGTAGTGGCTGTAAAGAATTTGGGTAATATGACGACTCAACCATGCTATGGGGAATTGAGTGTCAATGGGGTACTGGTGAGAAATGTTTCGATACCCTCTGTCATACCTTGGAGCTACGCTAATGTTAGTTTTAACTGGGGTCCTGTTTCATTAGGTGAAAATAAACTCGTATTTAACGTTGATTCGAGTGATTTGATAGCTGAGAGTAATGAGAAAAATAATGTTATACAGGCCACTGTGATTGGTAGCTCACAGCCGCCTCCGATTGCAAACATGACTGATCTAAGCGCTGAGGGGTTGACCTGGAGGCCGTCACCAGCCAGGACAAATAAGATGGTCACCTTCACACCTCTCGTCAGTAACCTGGGTGAAGTTGACTCACCCACATGTAAATTGAAGCTGCTGGCCAACGGTACCCTCATCGGAACCGTTTTGATCCCTCCAATACCAGCGAAGAAGTCCCTGGCTGATGTCGGTAACATCACGATTAACTGGATACCCATTAAGGTGGGCAACTATGTCCTTGAGGAGATAATTGACAGCGATAACGTCGTCAACGAATCTAATAAGACGAATAACCAGATGCTTAGCCAAATCCACGTCGTGCTGAATGATGAGACCTTGCCCAAAGTCAAGATATCGATCACTCCCGAGAATCCAACCGAGTTGACTCCAGTCAATTTTGAGATATCTTCATACGACGTAGTTGGGGTATCCAGCATCTCCTTGTACATCAATAATACGGAGGTTAAAAGGGTAGAAAACAGTACAATCCTCACACAAACACTTGGACCATACAAAGTTGGGACTGTTATAGCTTATTGGGTGAAATCGGTGGATAATTTCGACAACGTGTATAATGGTCCCCATTATAATCTGACGATCTCCTCCAGCATCCCGATTGATGGAAAAGTGACTGCGAGTTTGACTCCCCCCGCACCGAGTGCCGCCGATGAAATATCCGTAGTCGTTGCGAATTCTTTTGGTGGCAACGACCTGAAACTGTACATCAATGATACACTCAATAAAGAAGCGTTTAATCAGAGCAATCTGACCGTAAACTTGGGTAGACTTCACGCGGGTTCAGTCTTGAGCTATTACGCTGAGGCGTTTAGTGCTGGAGGCGAGGCTTCTCGTACCCCGACATATTATGTAACAGTTAAGAAGGCCCTTGTTCAAATTTCAATCTCGTTTGATAATAATGTGATACCGATTGGGGATTCAGCGGAATTGAGGGGTGTCGTATCCTCTGATGATCCTCAATTATCAATCAATTTGACGTATAGTAAAAATGGTACGGTAGTCCCCGTAACTGTTCATCCGGATTCCGGGGGACAATTCTCTGACGAGTTCAAACCAAGCGATTTGGGGGTATGGGAGGTGGTTGCCTCCGTGAACAGTAATCAGGATTACCTCAGCTCTGAGAGTCAGATGATTAAGCTCACTGTTAATCCTCAATTCTTCCTATTTACAACCCAGGGGATGATTGTTCTCGGCGTCATCCTCCTCGCGGCGGTTATGCTGGGATTCTACATTTTTCGCAGAAAGGGATTCCTTAAAAAATCTTCTTAAGAAATCATCATATTTCCATTTACGTCGATTGTTATTTTGTATTGGATGGAGTTGTAGTCCCAGTCTTTTATCACTCCATTTATGAGATACATTCCATTACCTGTGATTGAAATACTTTTTACTATAACCTGTTGTCCGTCTCCCGAGTATCGGATCCATTGAGGGTTTCCATTGGTGTCGGTTTTTATGATCATGAATGTGCTTCCATATCTCGAATATGCACTGCCTACTAGTAAGTATCCGTCTTGAACTTCTATGAATGCGTCAGCGGAGTTATGTTCGTCTCCCCAATATTTTTGTAACCAAAGGATTCTCCCATGGGAATCTATTTTCTCGAAAAAGGCCACTGAGTGGAGTGGTGGGGGAGGGGTATCAAGAATTAGAGGCATTTCCCCGCAGACTAAAACTCCTTCTTGGTTGAATGATATGTTTTTTATTTGCGTCCCTGTTGGTAGAGAAGTTGTTATCAGATCCATGGTAATCTGATTCTTACTCTGTATTGATATTGGGGTAAACATTGAGAAGATTAGGAAACATGTTAATAATTGATTTAACATTAATTACGAAGATTGATTATCTTGGTGAATTATAAGATGATATGTCAAATATTTCCTAATGCGTCGTTAGGATAAATGATTAGAATCTGGTAACCTCTATACTGGATTTATCATTTGTTGATTTGATTTATTATTGTATGAATTGAGCCAATGTCATATTGAGGCTTAATAAAATAGAACGCTAGCCTTGGTTCACCGCTGTCATTTAATGCCAAATTGTATCCTCCACCAGGTAGATCTGGCACTCCGTAGCTTTGATCTGCCCTCCACATGTAAGCATTCCATTCACTGATCTTCAGCTCTTGGAAGATCTGGACCATTTCTTTAATTTGGTAACCTTGGACGGCGTCATCGTTTGTCCCTGAGCCAAACTCACTGATCACTATCTTTTTTCCACTATAATGTTGGACAATATTCGTTAATGCATTAAAGCCAATATCTTGGTAGTAATTGATGGAAATGTAGTCACATATCTCAGCAATCGAAGGATCGTATTTAAAATCGGTTGATAACGCGTCTCCTCCGAACCTTATCGAGATTGGTTTATTCGAGGAGGTTCTGATTGTTGATCTCATCTCCCTCCATAATTGTGTGAAATCCGCGATTTTCACCTGTACAGCCCAATCTGCTATTGCGGGCTCGTTCATCATCTGCCAACTTGAGATATTTGTGACGTTTCCGAGTTGAGACACGCAGTGGTTGATGAAGTTTAGCCAGCTCTGTCTGGCCATTGGGTCTGTTATGACGGTCTCAAATTTTCTAGGCGTCAACCAACTCGGCATCGTGAAGGAGTTGTTGTGCATTAATGTATGGAAGTCGATGGTGACTGAGATGTTGTATCTCTGCGCAATTTTGCAGACTCTTATTATGTCTCTTAGGGCGTCATCGTTATAGACGCCTTTTTGGCTTTCGATTGAAGACCATACTATGGCTAGTGTAATATTTGAGATTCCCTCGTTTCGAAATAGATTGAAATCTCGTTGTATTGTGTCATTGGGTAGATATTTTTCTTCATAATGCCAATTTGTGGATAAATAGTTTAAGCCATATCTGTAGGAATAAATTTGATTATCATTATTTGCTATATTCTTTAACTCGGTTAGGCTATTTTGTGTTTGCTCAGCTTTGGATTCAAGTGGCTTAATGTTTATCTCGTATTGTATTGTTGGGGCTATTATTCCGCCGAGTACGAAGCTTATGATTATGGCGCTTAGGAGTTGTCTTGAGACCATGTCCATGAAGGGATAATTTGTAGATTGATAATTTTTTCTAATCTCATTCTTATTTATGAGATTATAATAAATATTAATGATATATGAAAGAGATATTTTATTAAATATAACTATTAACCCAATTATAATTAGTTATTCTAACTGCATTAGAATAATTGCAAAAATAATATTTGACTGGACATGCCTCCATAATTAGATTTTTTCATTAGAACTATAGATACCTATTTATTTATATTCTACAAAAATCGCATGTATTCGATAGAAGTTCAGCTAGCAGTGTGAAAGACTAGGTGAAAATGTGTATGTTAAATAAAAAAATGAGACTATTGACGTTCTCAGTTCTGGCTATATTCATGTTTAATGTTGTGCTTCCCTTCGTTCCAAAAGTTCAAGAGGCTCAGGCAGCGACCCTCATGACCCAGAAATGGATGGCATCGAACACGCCTTCTCTCTGGGAAGGTGGAACCATAGTCGGTGACTTGAATGGTGATGGTAATGTTGATGTAATTTGTTCAGGTGCAAAATCAGTGCAGTGTCTTAACGGGAAAACCGGTGCTTTGATATGGACTTACAATGATAATAACCTACAAGGATACAGTCAGCCCTTATTATATGACCTCAATGCGGACGGGAAATTAGAGGTAATAGTCCCTCTTACCTATCCCGCTGGTTTAGCTGTGCTCAAAAGCGATGGGACTCTGATTTGGAGAGTCATCACAGGCTACGATGGGCAGGGTGCACCGACGGTCTTCGGCAAACCAGTGGTAGGCGACGTTAATGGGGATGGTAAACCCGAGATCTTTATGGGCGAGCAGGATACCGAGCCACCCACCATGACGGGAAAAATCACTGAATTCTCATGGGATGGTAAAATTCTGGCCCAGACTTGGGCTTGGCGAACCTGCTCAGGAGGGCTTTCACTCGCTGACGTCAACAACGATGGTCAATACGAGCTCTATTCAGGTGACCGTAGCGTGGGCTACGCTAATGATGGTGACTACGGTAAGGGTGTTCGAGCATATAGGGCCACTGATCTGAGCTTACTCTGGGATAGGCCCGACCTCATGTGTAGCAGCCAGGCTCCGGATCTAGCTGACGTTAATGGAGATGGCAAGCTCGAAGCCATTGTGAGCGACATGACCGGCGGAATCTGTGTACTAGATGCTATGACCGGTAAAACAATCAGTCAGATTTTAGCGGGTGATGTCATCAATGGTGTGCCAATAAGTCTACCTGGGCACTATCAGACAACCGTGTTTGATGTTAATGGGGATGGTCACCTTGAGCAGATGGTCGCCGATGGCGAACATTCTTATTCAGCCTCAAATGCATACATGGTCGATTTAGTAGCCTTAAAAATTGATGCGGTTCTCAAGACTGGTAGAGAAAAGTTCCCACCTGGAGTCGGTGACGTCACAGGCGATGGCGTCCCGGACATTGTGGCTGCAAACGATACTAACATCTTTATTTTTGATCATGCAACCTACAAACTGATAGAGCTATCACCTAGACTGAGAGCCCAGCTTAACAACCCAATTATAGCTGATATTGATGGTGACGGTCTAAACGAGATTGTTGTCTCAAGTTCAGATCATAAGATATATGCTTTTGATACAGCTGGAATCGCTCCAACGCCTAGGCAGAGAGCGAACATCCAGTACTATAGTGAGAGGAGGAATGGGGCAGCTGTTAACGTTCCTGCAATTGGGCAGGAGGTAACGCCACTAATAATTAACCCGTCTCCAGCTGATAATGCTGTTAATGTGCCGATTACGACTTCTCAACTCACCTTCTCGATCCAGCAAAAGCAGCATGACTTGATGAGTTTGACTGTGACGACAAGTCCCAACATCGGATCATTAAGCTTGACTAATCAGGGGGACAGCGCCCAGAGTGTAAGCGTCAGTGGCTTACACTATTCGACGACCTACACTTGGACCGTTACCGTCATTGATGGCGCGAATGTTGACAAGCAGGTGTTCACATTCGTCACAGTTGATGCGCCCAAGTCCAATAGTCCACCATCGGAGACTAACCCGACGATCTCCTATACCACCGGAACTGGTGACGTGGATAGTGGGTTCTTAGCCCAGACTCAGGGGGTGACTGATCCAAATGGGGATCTGGTCACGAATGTCTTCAGGTGGATGGAGGGTGGAAAGGCCATGGTGAATCTGCTTCTACCCTTCGATATCAAGGACCCCACAACTGCTAAGGACTATTCTGGTTTGGGTAACAACGGTGTGGTTCACGGTACGACGTGGGTGAGCACAGGGAAGGTTGGTGGAGCATACATGTTCGATGGTGTTAATGACTACATCTCCGTACCCGATAGTGGCAGTGCTGGTCACTGGAATGGCTCGGTTTCCTCGAGTAAATTTGGTGGAGATGGTACTTGGTCTGAGATCACTATCGAGCAATGGATCTACTTATCCGCCAATCAGAGAGGAACTAGGACCCTTGTGAAGTGGCCTAGTTACGATATCGGCATAGATCCTAAGACAAACAACATGTTGTATGGAGGCATAGATACCTGGGCCCCTACGGCGCAGTATCCATTGTTCACAGGTGTGTTCCGAACAGTAGAAGATCCAACCCCACTGGCTCTGAACACATGGTATCATGTGGCTCTAACCTACAAGGATGGAGTGTCCCTAACCCTATACGTTAACGGGGTTCAGGTGGCTACTCTCACTGATCTGACTGGGCTGGTAAAGCCGAGCAGTGGACAGGAGATCCTGATCGGTGGCAGAGACTACTTCACCGGTATGATCGATGACACCAGGATATACAGAAGGATGATGAGTGCTAGTCAGATCAACCAGGATTACCTCGACTCTGAGAATGGGTTGAGTCAGACCTCGACTCTAACGGCTGATACGACCCGAGGTGGCTGGAGCTACACCTGCCAAGTCATTCCAAACGATGGTTTAGCTGATGGTTCAGCGATGACTTCGAACGCCTTGAGCGTCCCCAACACGCCTCCAGTTGCAAGCAACTTGACGATTACCCCAAGAGGACAGCTAGGTGTGCTCAAGACCGAGTCATTAACGGCCTCCTACATGTACACCGATGTCGACGGGCAGCCTGAGAATGGGTCCCAGATTAGGTGGTACAAGAATGGCGTGCTGCAAACAGCCCTTAATGATCTGAAGGTCGTATCCTCGTCGTACACTACGGTTGGGGATCAGTGGTACTACACTGTGACTCCCTCAGATGGGGTCGGCTTCGGAACAATGCAGACATCATACACCACGACCATAAGGAACAACGCCCTACCTACGACTGGTACCCCTGTGCTAACCACCAGCGGAGGCTCGAACACCGCGTCCATTCTGATATGCACACCTAGCACGAGTGATGCAAACGGAGACGCTTACACTAACATATACAATTGGTTAGTGAACGGTGCATCGATCACAGGACTCAACATGCCATTCGACACCTACAGCGCCACAACGGCGACGGACTACTCTGGGAACGGGAACAATGGCGTAATTACCGGGTCCACGTGGTCAACCGGCGGCATATCGGGTGGATACATGAAGTTTGATGGCAACGATGTCATAATAGTGCCTGATAAGGCCAGCGTTGGGGGCGATGGCACATGGAATGCGATATCGTTGGAGTTCTGGGTGAATCCCAGCGTGGCGCAGACGGGGTCGAGGATAATCGCTAAGAAACTGGGATCAGATGACTCCGGAAGCTACATGGTAGGGTTCGCGACGTCCCCTCCGAGCAACACCCTATTCTTCGGTGTAACAGTGAATGATACGTGGTACGACCTGTCGAGTAACACTAAAACGGTTATACCCACTGGTACTTGGAGCCACGTTGTTTGCACCTACCAATCAGGCACTGGGCTGGCAATCTACATAAACGGTGCTCTAAGCGCCTCGATGGTCCTCCCCGTCTCAGGACCCATATATTCAGAGCCCAAACCCGCAATCCAGCCAGTGTACATCGGCTACGACGGCGGAAGTAACCCCGTCCGGTTCTTCAAGGGCGGACTCGACGAAGTAAAGATATACAACCGCGCTTTAACTCCGAACCAGATCCAGCAACGCTACCAGGAAGGTATGAACAGCATAACCACGACATCGAAGATTATGCCAAGCGAGTTAAAGGCAGGCGACACCTGGAGCTGCCAGGTCACCCCCAATGACGGCTTTAACTCTAACCCGGTGGTTAACTACAACCTAGCATGGGGATACCCAGGCGGGCTACTCACGCCAGGAGGCTCCATAGCCACTGGATCCACGGTACGCATGTACACTGGAGTATCAGATCTCGAAACGGCCTCTAACCTCCTCACCGTCCAAATCAGCTACAAGCCTCATTCCAGTGGAAGCTGGACGACTATCACTTCGACCACGTGGCTGTCCCTCTACGGTGGCTACTGGTACTACGACTGGGTGATACCCGGAAGCGCGACCTTGGGCTCCTACGATGTTAAGGTGGATGTATCCGATCCGAGTGGGGGATCCGCTTCAAACACTGTCTCCAATAGCTTCACAGTGGTTAACTCTAACCCGGTGGTTAACTACAACCTAGCATGGGGATACCCAGGCGGGCTACTCACGCCAGGAGGCTCCATAGCCACTGGATCCACGGTACGCATGTACACTGGAGTATCAGATCTCG
>JBEKDF010000019.1:0-52091 GCA_050014495.1 Bathyarchaeia archaeon | reverse complement strand
CGGCACGAAGACCGCCTCCCTCGGAGAGATCTTCTTCGGCTCACCGTCAAGATAGATCGTTCCAGTCCCAGAGAGGATGTAGAAGCCATGCTCAACATCGTGCCTGTGCTCTGAGCCCCTTGCTCCAGCCTTCGAGGTGTTGACCAGCATAGAAAAATTGTTCGCGCCCGTGGTCTTTTTGTCGATTAGGATCCTGAAGATGCCTTGTCCACCGTGTAAGACACCTGTTTTAGCATCTTTTAGATCTATTATGAGCCTTTTTCCCATGTAGGTCGCTGAGTTTACGCCTTCATTTAACGTTTTTCGCGTACGCCTGTCCTGCAGGGCTTGGATCGACTCAGCCACCATGGTTGATCGCCCGCTTTAACGAGCCAGTCAAAGCGCGCGCGTACTGGGGATACAACTTAGCTGGGTCGAGCTGAAACTACGTTGCTGTCTCGCTCAAGCAAGCGTACCCGTTTGTATATGGTCGGTCGCCTGGAGTGATTGAAAGCGAATATTTCCAGGATCCTAGGGGTTCCTGCAGCCCAGGCGGCAGCAGCGTTACCTCTATGGTCAACTACCGCATGTTCGTCGATATCTCCAACACTGAAGCTGGCAATAATAGAGTTCGTTGGGCGAGAATGAAGGAATTCCTCCCAAGCAACGTTATGCCAACCATCTCATTTGGAGAATTAACAACTAGCTGATTGACGCGCGCGCTGAGGGACGCGTTCATGGTCGGGTACGTTCGTTGCTAAGGGTGCTAGGAGGATTGTTGAGTTGTTCCGGAAGCGATGGAGCAAAGAGCGTCTCTTTGGTCGTGCTAAAGAGTGGTTGCTTCTGGATGGTCTCAGGGTCAGGGGTCTGGCTCAGGTGGGGATTCATGTTTCTCTGAGCCTGATCTCGATGCTTGCTGTGGCCTTTTCGGCTGTCAGGCTGGGCTCTCCTGGTATGGTTCGGCGCATCAAGGGCTTCGTTGAGTGAGTGTATCGGTGCTTCTTGGGAGGCTTGTTTGGGTTTGGGTTTGGGGCCATAGACTTATCCCACTTATTCACGAGTTAGTAATTCTTATCTGATGCCAAGTGAGGGTATAGTGTTGGAAGGGGAGCTGGGAATCATCCCGGCTGAGAGGACGATAAACGTCGACCCTTGGAACCTGATCCGGGTAATACCGGCGGAGGAAAAAGAAATGGAAAACAGATCAGATTCGATTAGCAAGAAATCAGAACTTGTCAATTTTTTGATGACCTATGTGAAAGAGCCCGATACAAATGTTGGGCTAGTACGAACAACGACCAGGAAGCTGGCACTAGCAGCGGTTCTCACAGCTCTTAGCGTTGTGTTGGGATCGCTGAGTATCCCAATAGGTGTGACGAAGGTCGCACCCTCGCAGCATATGATCAACGCGATAGCTGGCATACTTCTCGGTCCATGGTACGCCGTGATTATGGCATTCATGACAGCGACGATCCGAGTAGGCCTCGGTGTTGGCACCATCTACGCGTACCCAGGCAGCATATTTGGTGGATTAGTCGTCGGGCTTGTCTATAGATATATAAAGAAGACGGACTACGCCGCATTGACGGAGCCGCTTGGGACAGTCGTTATAGGAGCAACCCTAAGCGCGTTAGTGGTGTCACCGCTAATGGGGGGGTCAGCAACCCTCTACTTCTTCTGGTTGGCCTTCGCCGCCAGTTGCATACCTGGATCAATCTTGGGCTTAATGATTATCAAGCTGCTGAGAAGATCGGGCCTTGATAAACACATCATTTAGCGATGTCTACGGGAGGCGCATCCTAATCACGGGAGAGGTAGGGTCGGGAAAGACCACGCTCACGAGGAAGCTCCTGAACGAAGCACTCGAAGGGGATGATGATATCACCCTGATAGACATGGCTCCAGAAAGGGTCTCGACATCAAACGAATCGATCGGCGGCAAACTCCTGGAATACCCTGTTAATAGAATTCGGGAGTTGAATCCTTCGAATTTAAGGGCACCACGTCTAACTGCGAAGACACCGGGGGAACTCGTATCAATAGCTGAATCGAACAAGGCCAAAATAGAAAAAGTACTTGAAGCGTTCATCAAATCACCCTCAGATATACTTTTCATCAATGACGCCTCCATGTATCTGCAGAGAGGGAAACTAGACACACTATACGCCGTAATCTCCAGGGCTCAAACATCTGTTGTGAACGCGTACCTCGGCGAGAGGCTGAAAAACGACCTCGGAACAGGCCTATCAAAACGTGAGAGGGAACTAGTTCTGATTCTTGGGGAGAAGATGGATGGAGTGATTCGATTATGACTAGTAGAAAAATGCGCATCCAACCAGCCAAGGATTTAAGGAGCAACGTTAGACCCGATACAAAGAGGTGTGAAGCTATGAGAAGGGTGTACAGATGCTTGACGATCGCGGGATCAGACTCGAGTGGCGGCGCTGGAATACAGGAAGACCTCAAGACCATGATGGCTCTTGGGGTTCATGGAATGTCAGCGATCACCTCTGTGACCGCTCAGAACACGGTTGAGGTCAGGTCGGTCTATGACATACCGATCGATATAATCAAGGCTCAGATCAGGGCGGTTGTTGACGACATCGGCGTGGACGCGGTTAAGACGGGTATGCTTCACACATCCGAGATAATTGGGGCAGTCGCCGATGAGCTGGAGACAATTAGATGTCCCATAGTGGTTGATCCCGTTATGATCTCGAAGAGTAGCACCCTGCTACTATTACCCGAGGCTAAGGAAACGCTCATCAAGAGGATCTTCCCACTGGCAACGGTTGTAACTCCTAACGCGGTGGAGGCCGAGGCCATCTCCGGTGTAAGGGTCAGGAACATCGAGGAGGGAAAGAGGGCTGCTGAAAAAATCTCCTCCATGGGCCCGAAATCGGTGCTAGTGAAGGGTGGCCACATATTCGAGACCGATAAGGCGGTTGACATCCTGCTCCACGACGGGGAGTTCACCCTCCTCGTTGGTGAACGATATGATACAAAGGACACGCATGGGACTGGGTGCAGCTTCGCCTCCGCCATCGCGGCGGGTCTCGCGAAGGGTTTGACGGTAACAGAATCAGCCTCGGAAGCTAAGGACTTCGTCAACACATCGATCAAATACGGGCTAAGAATTGGAAAAGGGAGTGGACCACTTAACCCAGCGGCTAAACTCTTCAACGACGCCGAGAGATACATGGTGCTCGAAAACATCCAAGGCGCGGTCAAGATGCTGGAGAGCTGCCCGGAGGTGAGGGACCTCGTCGCCGAGGTTCAGATGAACATCGGGATGGCTCTTTCCTACTCAGCAGGAATCAAGGACGTTGCTGCGATCGAGGGACGGATAGTCAAGATGAGAGATGGAGTAAAAGCCACAGGCTGTCCACGCTTCGGTGCTTCAAGCCACGTTGCGCGGACAATATTGGCAGTAAAGTCATTTGATGACTTTAAGAGGGCGGCAATCAACCTAAGGTATGGAGAGGACATCATCAAGGCCCTCGAGGAGATGGATCTCACGGTATCTTACTATGATAGAAGAGAGGAGCCACCGGAGGTGAAGAGCCGTGAGGGTGGCACAACTTTCTGGGGTGCGGAGCAAGCAGTTCGGAGAATAGGTAGGGTGCCTGACGCGATCTATCATGTCGGAGACTGGGGCAAGGAGGCCATGGTTTCAATTGTGGGCGAATCCGCTGAGGATGTGGCCTCGATAACCGTGGAACTCGCTAAAAAACTAGGCTCCAAGTAAATTATTTTTAATGGGATTTTTAATTGATTTAATGAGGGGGCTCGCGCGCGTCATTATGCTAGGGGATATGACTCTTTTAACGAATGGAACGTTTAGTCTCCTGTAGACACCTCTGGCGGTATCTGCACTCGAACACTTTGGAGATACTTTTAACTGAACTCCAAAACTCTTAGGCGGACTCCCCCAGAACTTAAGTTTAATTTTCATCACATTTTGATCTTAGATTTTTAAACCATTGCGAATGAAAGCAAAGCTAATGATTTCGTCACAAGTTGTGTGCGTATAATGACCCAACAACCCTTCAATACCGATACTATCGGTAGTTATGACCTATTTACCTAAACCAACCAATATTTTTGCCGGATTGGATACTGATATACTAATCATGCCAGGATCAAAGGTGACATAGAGCTATTCAAAACACCTGTGCACCATACAAATACGACTTGGAAAACGATTCTTTTCTAACCCACGCTTCTCCCTAGACAAGGAACCTTTTCGAGAAGCCTCATAAACACTCGACATGAACCACAAGCCATGAGCGGCGAGGACGATACCTATTCAACAATATTCACCGCCCTCAAACACCCACTACGCAGAAGAATCCTCAGACGCCTCCAAGCCTCCCCAGCCACCTACACCGATCTACTCAACGAGCTATCAATAGAAAACGGGCTCCTAAACTACCACCTAGAAAGCGTCAGGGAGCTACTGACGAAGCGGGAGGACGGCAGATACACACTCAACGAGTTCGGTAGAGCCGGGGTCCAGCTCCTCAAGAGGGTGGAGGAACCCATCACCAACGATGTTCCATCTAACTCACGTCGGGACCTTTTAGTCAAGGTACTGAGCGTCGCGATAATCATCGCCCTCTCATTCAGCACTTGGTCCCTCTATTCAAGTAATCAGGCGCTGAACAATGAGCTAAAAACGGCGACCTCACTGATTTCAAATAGTACACACATAAGCACCTCGAATAACTCCCCCAGCGGAGGCTTTCCCGAACATATACCACAGATACCCCTTGAAGAAACGTACGGTCTCAAAGCCAACCTCACATCTACGGCAGCGCAGTGGAGTATGGATCGGGGAGCACCACTACTACAGCCAACGTGGTTGCCCAACGGTATGAAGCAGACAGCCGTCTACGTGTTGAAAGAGGGCGCCGTGAGCACCCAGAAGGGCATCATAACCATGGTGACGACCCTCTACAGTTTCAGTGGACGAGACGACCCGGGATCAGCCGAGGTTCTGCTGGGGGTTCAGATGATTTGGAACTCGCCTTGGATGGTTCCCAGCCCCGGCGTGAAGATTGGTGAGGGTAACTATACTGTGATCAACGGGAATCCGGGATACGTTGGTGTGATTGGCTGGTACTATGGTAGTTATCCTGATCTGTATGGCTATAACGGGGCGAAGGTTGTGATTGTGCGGTATGGTGATGTCCTGTATTATCTCAGGGCGCCGACGAGTTTCTCCTCCTCCGATCTGATGAGGATGGCAAACAGTCTGAAACCAGTTTAAATATACTAAAACGAAGACTATCGACTTCTGTACTCGTAGATTGCAGGTTTGTCAGCTACGGTTGCGCGCGCGCATTTCTTTTAACTGAATTTATACAAATTATATCCATCGTATACAGAATAGTCATAATATATAGTTTCATGATTCGCGCGTGCATTAGTCCTTAGTATCGGTGACTTAACGCTACTGTTTAGAACAGCATACGAATTGCTTGAACGATCGCCCGCGCGACAAAATATCGCTTTGTCCTTTCCAAGATCGTTAGTGAGCTGAGTCAACAAATGATAGCCTCTCATAAGTGATCAGTTGACTCGGCGAAGAACGTTGCCTTCCCACCAATCCTAAGGGTGAAGTCAGCGAGAACCGTGAAACTATGCAGATCAGAAGTCGAGTTATTCACGGTGAAGATTGGGGCATCGGCGAAGGAGGGGTTACGATCGATTATGGTGAACTTCAAGCTATTCGGGTCGAGTACCGTCACTGGCCCCAACAGGCTGAAGGTGTACCAACCCCGAGGGAGCGCAGGCGACTCGTAGACGCCGTTTCCACTCGTCTTCATGTCCCACAGAATTGGGGACATCCAAACAGGCTCCTTGAGCACCGGGTCGCTGGGGTCAGAAACGTTGAACCACCCGCCCCTAGTCCCGACCCTGACACAGCTTTCGTTCCTCCATGCGTCGCCGCTCTGGATGGTGAGCTCAAGCAGCTTCACATTCACGGGGTTCACAGCCAGCTCCACGTGGGCGATGGCTCCGTCTGTTGGGTTGTAGAAGACTATCGCGGAGGATGCGTAGTTTACAGTGCCGGTGACCCCTAATCTGAGGGTGCCATCTATCGGGTTGTATAAGCCGCTATGGGTGGAACTGTTACCCGCAGTGCTTATGCCTCCCTCCTCTAGGTAGGAGTACGACATCGGGAATCCCCTCACTATCTGCGTACCCGCTGTCGCCGGCGTCGCAGGCTCGGAGACGTTTGCGAGTTCGCCGAGGGGAATCAGGGCTCTGAGTTGCTGAGACGCCGCGTTTAGTTGAGTGGTCCTATCGGTGAGGACCCTGTTTTGGCTGACGTTGTCGCTGTAGAGGAGGATGCCTAATCCTGATAGCGACGCGATTGCGATGCTTAGGATCAAGAAGACTCCAATCTGCTGGTTGGCGCTCAGCCCTCCTCCTCTGCTCCTTGTCGGTGCTTCTACTTTCTCCGTCACGTTGACTGCAGCTCTGCCGAACTCGGAGAGGCTGTACTTTCCATCCTCGCCCTTGGTGATGAGGTCCTTCATGTTGTCGAGGTGGTAGTTGAGTAGCCCGTTGTCGATTCCTAGCTGCAGTTGTATGTCTGTATACGTTGTCGGCGTCTGGTCGAGGATTCGTAGTATCTTTCTCCTTATTGGGTGTTTGAGTGCTGTGAACATCGTGGAGTAGGTGTCGTCTTCGTTGCTCATTTTTGGTTCAGATCAGGCTTGTTCTTGGTCTTTAAAGGCGTTCCCGAGAAGGAATGTTGCCGATCATCAGACCGATGAAGGAGAAGAAACGTTCTCTTCGCCAGATGCGTGCGCGCGCCAAGTAGCGAAGATATAATTGCCCAATGAACCTTAGCTCCACGGAGTAAAGCACTTTAGTAGAATGAGTCGTAACTTGTAAATTTCCTAGTAAGGTACATCGTTGAGCGCGCAAGCATACTGTATGACAATTTATTTCATATTGAGGAAGCAAATGAAGGACTAGTAGATGGACAGTGGTTGATATAAAATGGAACTTGAAACTGCTAAAAAGCTAAAGTATAACGATAAGATATTAATCAAGTACGAAGGCTCAACCGTCTTAGGTCGATTTGAAGGTCTTTCAAAAAATGGCTACATTCACTATTTTTGCACCTTGGACACCACCCGGACAGAAGGTACATAGGTCAATAGTGGAATTACACTTTGACACAAGGGCTAGATTGGCTAGAGAAAAGAATAGTGAGGTGATTAATACAAATGGGTGAAAAAGGAGAAGCTAAAGAGATAACACCTGAAAGCATAGCTGAGAGGAAAACTATTACAAAGAAAGAGAGAAGAACGTTAGATAGAGATGCTAAACCAAAACCACACACAAAAAAAGAAATGAAAGAAAAACGTATGAAGAAAAGACTCAAGGAAGAGTAACAAGTAAGATGAGTTTAGCATATATTTTATTTGGCAAGGTACGTAAAAAGCGCGCACGTGCGCTCCTCTTCGCCAAGTATCTGAGGGGTGAGCGTAAGACTTGAACCCCAAGAATTCCTCAAATTTAATAAATATGGTTAGGGTTTGAAAACAATAGGCATTAGTTTTGAGAGAACCCATAATTGTATACAAGTGCTTACCAAATTCCCCATTTTATAGTCTAAAATACGATAAAATTTTTATTAATCCTTTGATCAAAAATTATCCCAAATTATTCAAATATACTAAGGAACATGAAATCAATCATTATAATTTCTAAGTTGCCTTTTCCACTATCTTTAATATTTAATATAGGATTAGAATGGAAAGATGTAGTTGTACTTACTTTTAGCTTAAAATTAATGAGGGAAAACAACGCGCGCGCACCGTCTGGTAAAAGAGTGGGATTAATAGTAGTAAAGAAGTAACGAAGAGCTGTGTCGTAAGCGTTCCTAGTAGCTAGTGAGGTTTTTGTGCTACAAAAGAATCGATACCTATAAGACCATCTTTTATGATAATTGGTTCTACTCGATTGTCTGTCATGTCTTATTGATCTTGACAACCTATATAATCTTTATCTCAATTAAAACCTGACTTTATTATTTTTAATACTGAATTCAAACCTAGTCTTTGTAGACTCCTTTCTCATACTCCATGGCATACATGTGGGCGATGTGGTAGGGTAGTCCAGTTTTCATGAGTTCCGCTTCAATGATCTCGTGGGCGATCGTGCACTCGAGCTTATTTTCCCGATTCGAGGGGTCTCCAGTGGTCTGTTTGGCGACGATTACGACGTCAGGTGTGTGGTTGAACGCCATCTTCAGTTCCTTAGCGGCGTAATAGTTCATACCACCGTACGACTTGTCGCCATCTATGGCGCTCTCCGCGAATTCTACGCTATATTTGAACGGGGGAATTACGAGATTCACATGATGTGGGAGGGAAACCTTTCCAAGATTAATCTTGAAGCGGATAGGTTTACCAGTCCTCAGGTCAGTAACATCGAACTCCATTGGCGGCCTGGACTCCTCACTCAAGATCATTCATCACACAGTGAATTATTTACGGTATATAAAAAGCCCAGCAACATCGTACCTCTATGATATAGTAAATCTTAAAACAAAATTCACCAGTTTACATCTTAGGCTAGAGAATGGATACCATTACCCTGAACTGGTCAGGCCCGTACTCCCTGAATCAGACTACCCCTAAGGAGATCAGGGGTAAAAAGGGATTATATGCAACGGCTAGTGACTCGAGAATAATTTTCGTAGGCAAGGCACTGCATGGCAAGGGAATTTTCCGCGAGGCGAAGGAGGGGAGATTGCCTACGTACTGGGAAGGGCTGAGGAAACTCAAGGTTGTGTCTGAGGAGAGACCAGCCTGGTACAAGCTACAAGACGATGTCTTCAAACACTGCTCTCTATATGCTGGTGTGGCCAGTAGAGAGGAGTTACCTCATGTAGAAGGCGCGGAGAAACTTCTGATTTATAAGATAAAACCCATTCGCAATGAGAAATACATAAAAAGATACGAGGGCCCAGCCTCTTTCCAATTGATTAACGGGGGTAATCCACCTCCCGGACTCGCACAGAGGATCCAAAGTCCAATTTAAAAAAACAATATTAGTGTGCAAACCTATTCTAGAATTGAATTATAAAGGAACCGAGGCTAAAGAGACTCCACTTGGGAAGGTCTAAAAACACCATCACGCATCTTCTATGCTCATGGATACAACACTAAGCCGCAACCTCCGAATCCTTATCATACTAGGAGTGATCGCCATAACCGGTCTAGACCTTATCTCAACGAATCCATCGATCTGGTGGGTCTACGGGATCCTCGTCGTCATCATCTTAGCTGCCCTATTCATCAGGGAGAGGGGAAAAGGCGGGAAAACACAGACTAATTGAATTTTATGGTGAAGGAATAATGCGCTCACACATATTATAGGTTATTCGGCGCAATTCCTTTTACATGTAAACGCGATCGAGAAATGAGAGCATGACCATCAACATCATCCCAATCAAAGGTATGCCACTTATACAACCCGGAGACGACCTAGCAAAACTCATCGTAGAGGCAGTCAAGAACATGGATCAATCCATCGAGAAGAAGGATATTATTGTAATAACCCATAAGATAGTCTCTAAAGCAGAGAACAGACTCATCGACCTCACGGTCATCACCCCATCCCAACCAGCAAATAACTTCGCGGAGTACACGGGTAAGGACCCAAGAGTCGTCGAAGAGGTCCTGAGGGAGTCCAGAGCCATCAGGAGGATGGCCCCGGGGGTACTCATCACCGAGACAAAACATGGGTTTATCTGCGCTAATGCCGGTGTCGACAAATCAAACGTAGAAGGCCAGGACAAGATTGCACTTCTCCCGATGGACCCTGATGCATCCGCAAAGAGAATTCGCCGAAGAATTGAGGAACTTACCGGCAATAGTGTCTCAGTGATCATCTCGGATACACATGGGAGGGCCCACAGGGACGGCGAGGTGAATGTTGCCATTGGGGCGTCAGGGCTTCCAGTCATATTCGACAGGAGGGGGGAGAAGGACCTCTTCGGCTACGAGTTGAAGGTGAAAAGGATCGCCATCGCGGATGAATTAGCCGGAGCTGCTGAGCTTGTAATTGGACAGGTAGCTGAGGGTACACCACTAGCAATTATTCGCGGTTACTCGGTTAACGCTGATGAGACATCAAAAGCGACGGACTTGATCTGGCCAAGGGATAAGGATCTATTCATTTAGAATAGCATAACATTCTAGCACAATATGCACAAGGAAATACATTGTACAAGAGGCGCTCGTCCTCTTTGAAATGGTTTAGCTATTATTCTTGATGGTTACCATATCTCTAGTCCTCAACAGTGGGGGCGATGAGAGGGAATCGCAGGGATATGACTCATGTTAAGGAGAGGGAGACGCGTTGGCACCTCTCTATGATCCCTCTCTACATGGCTATTGGGAACCCTGGTTTACTTGTGACCCTAGTCGCGCTATCCTTGGGCGCGAGTGTAGCACAGATAGGCGCGATAAGTGCATCTGGTTCAGTAGCCAGTTTCGTCTTCTCAATGATATGGGGACGACTGTCAGACATGTCATCCCGGAGGAAGGTCTACCTCCTATTCTTCGCTCTAATCTTAGTCCCCCTCTTCGCGGCCCTTAGCTTAGTGATTGGTATTCCAGAGATCACCACTCTCTACACACTCATAATAGCAATCAGTAGTGGAGTCGCCCCCATCGCTGTGATGTATACAGTTGAGTGTTGCGGGGGCAAGGACTGGTCAAACGAGGTCGCCAGAGTTAATTCAATTATGAGCATAGGAAACATAGCTGGCCTCCTCATCTTTACACTAGCTGCAAATTATTATCCAACGCAGAGCCTCTTCTACATCTCCGCGGCTGCTTGCCTAGCATCAACGATCTCCCTATGGAGACTAGGAAAGGAACCTGAGATGACCTTTGAGAGGCACTCCTTTAGCAAGATCCTACACGACGTGGAGGGCTTACTATCCCCGAGACCCCTGCTTCAGCACCTCAACATCAGGAAAATCAGGCCACCCACGAGCCTGAGGAGACTGAGCTCGATCCAGCTTCTTCTACTTACCGCCTTCATCCACTGGACGGGTATAAGCATCTATTCAATCGGAATGACTCCTCTAATGAAGGCACTTGGCCTCAGTGACAGCATCATCTTAGCACTCAACGTCGTAAACGGCATCGCCGCAGCAGTATCCTTCATCTGGATAGTTCCCCGAGCAAAAAATGGCTCTAAGCACCTGAAGGAACTCATAATTGCTAGGGCCATCCTTGTTTTATGTTGGGCACCTCTTCCTCTGTTCATCCTCAACCCGCCAACCTATGTATTCATCTTTCCCATGATAATCTCAGCAGTGATTAACGTCTTATACGCTATGTTATGGCTCCCATTGAGTAGCTTCGCCATCTCGTCAGCACCAGAGGATAGGAAGAGCAGTGTGGTGGGCCAACTGATTTCAGCCACAGCCATCGCCGGAGCCTTAGGCTCGGCAGTTGGGGGCATACTGATAACCTTGTACGGTTATTCAGTGGGATTCATCATCGCCTCGATTATAATGCTCCTTGCAACACAGACTGTGACACGAATCAACAGTCCAGACGCGGGTTAGCTATCGTCGCTATCTCTTGTGAAGTGTTTGAGTAGAGAGATCAGTTACCGATTCACCCAATTAGACTCAACCACTTCGTTAATGTGCCAAATTAGACAACATCGCTTCACTTCAAGGCGCGCGTGCTCGAAGTTCACCTGACTCGTAGCCTAGGGTAATTTCATCCTGCGTTTGTTGAATAATTTTAGTAAGTCGGAACGCGTCAATATTCCTATAATTTGGTCTTCCTTCGATGTGATGAGAACAGCTGGGTAACCCAGCAGTATGTTAGCCGCCTCCCTGAGCGAAGTATCTAGTGGACACTTTAGGACATTCTCCACTACACCGGCCTCTATGAGTCTTAATTTACCCAACTCATCGATGGATGAATTGCCCTCGCCTCCTCTCATGAGCCTTCTCAGTATCGACAGATCGGTTACTACACCCTTGAAATGGAGAGTTTTTTTTCCCCTCACGGGCATTTGACTATAGCCCTTAGTGAACATTAGTTCGGATACTTCATTCAGCGTCTGATCGTCTTCGGCCCACTCGAGACCACTGGAGTCCGTCATAATGTCACTGACACTCAATCTCGGTCGTATCAGCGACACACGAGTGCTAATGAACTGAATGATGTCGTATGCATCTGTATAGCTCAGTTCTCTTGGGTTCCTTGAATTCGGGCTCAGGAGGTTAGACATCGTCGATTGGCTTAGCCCGATACCACGACCGATCTCTGATGATGATATTCCAAACTCACGTTGGGCGTCTCGAATCTGTTCGAGCAATTTCTCCTTAGACAGAAGCGGTGTGAAATCGACCATGTATATCAGTCATTAGAATATCTAATGAGGTTATGTATTAATCATTCGTTTAACACATAATTGGTTGGTGGCTAAGTTGAGCTACGCTGAAAGAAAGAATTTCGAGGAAAAGAAGTGTGGTTCAGCAGACCTCAACACTCACGATGTAAGCGATACGGAGCGTTTTGGGAATTGAATGATGAAGGAGCCATAAAACGTGTTCTGCAGAGGGTAAGGGGGAGGAGAAGATTTGGGCCACAAGATTCGGGGTGGGAGGAGAATGAGAAGGAAAGGTTAGGAGGTGAAGTACTCTCTGCACTTGCGGATCTGCTCGGCGATCCTTCTCTACTCGAGCCACTGAGACTCTATTTAGGATCTGATGTAGAGCCCATAATCCTACTTTACCAGAGTCTTGATGGAGCCAGAGAGCAGTATATTATTGACACCAGTGGCTGCCTCGTCTACTCGTGGAAGGAAACCCGTTGGGACCGGGAGGAAATCCAGATGCAAGAGGAGAGGAAGGTGAAGCTCGAAAAGGCTTCGGACTTCTGTTACCTAAATCTCGAATCCGTAATGAATCTTCATGGGAAGGTGATAAATGGAGATCTCTGGGAACGGCTTGCATGGAGTCTTGGGAGGTTGGGTAAACCTGGTTACCGGGAGTATGGCTATGAGGAGGAGAGGGAAACATGGAGGGTAAAGTCTGCTGACCCTGGAGAGCACACTGATAAAAGCCGATGGAGAAGGCGAGATGAAACACATTAAGAGGATTACGTTTGGATGATCAGTCTCGATAAAGGCGAAGCGTGAAATGGGCAAGGTGAGTTCAGAAAAACTTCATTTTAAACATACATTGACATTTTCGCGTGCTCGTTATGTCTAAATCGATGGTTCATGTAACTGAAACAGGAGAAAGTTGAGATGTGTCTCGATTACTGCAAGCGATTCTTATAACATTTTATGCATCGAATGCAGTTGTTTGAGGAACTCTCTCCCCTTCATGGTTGTAATGTATTTATTTTCAGACTCGCTCTCGATCAGCCCGTTCTTTAGAAGGTAAGGAAGAAATACATTAAGTCGGTTGAAGTTTAGATTAGATTCGTAGACGAGGTGTGTCTTGTTCGCACCATCGGGCTTATCCGCGGCTTTTAGTAGGTCCTCAATTACCTCGAGCTTATCTCTTCTTCTAGCAACCATTAACTTCAACTCGTTTGTAATGCGCATATAATTTATTGTAAGTATCAACTATCGGGCTCAAAATAGCGTTTATGGACGACAATCATATTGTATAAATCTACTATCATCTCAACAATGGGACTTGTGAGCTACCCACCTCTAAAGAGGTGGGCTTCCTGATTCACCGAGGCGACTCGCCCAACATCGCTGAGCTGGGTGGAGGCCACCTCTCCAACAGGCGTAGATTCGGCACGCACCATGCCTATCCCCTTACGGAGTATGACCCTAGCAGCGTTCACGTCACGATCCAACACAAGCCCACTGTGGGGGCATCTGTGAACCCTCTCAGCTATGTCTTTAGGAACCAGCTTACCGCATCCCGAGCATAACTGACTGGTGTACCGGGGATCAACAGACGCCATCACACCCTCTGACAGATGCGCCATGTAGGTCAAGGCGTCCCCCAACAATCCCCACCCAGCGTCACCGATACTCTTCGACAGATGCCTGTTCCGCCTCATATATTCGATCTTCAGGTCCTCAACAACTATCCTCTCATACCTGTTCACGATGCTCCTCGCAGCCTTATACGCGAAGTCCCTCCTCTGGTTAGACACCCTCTCATACTGAGCCGCCAACTGAAGCCTAGCCCTCCCCCTATTGTTGGAACCCATACATCGTCTGCTGACGCGGCGATGCAGCTTCCTCAACTTAGCCTCCGACTCCCGATAGCTCCTCGGAGCCTCGATTAGAGTCCCATCAGATAAGGCCACAAGGCTGTTTAACCCGAGGTCCACGCCGACCGCCTTCTCCCTACCGGGTATCGGCCTAGCCTCAACCGTAGATGCGAAGACTGCGTACCACTTCCCGGATGGACTACGACTGATCGTCAGAGTCTTAATCTTTCCCTCAACCGGTCGATGCAGCCGTATTCTTAACTCACCGATCCTTGAGAGCCTCAGGGTTGACTCGTCCAGCTTGAACCCGAACTGAGGATACGTCAAGCTGTTGTAGTCCCTCACCCGCCTGAAGTGCGGGACGTTCGCCTTCAGCCCAGCCCTCCGCCTGGCCCAGTAGCCTTCGAAGCCCAGCCTCACTCTTTTGGCGATGTTCTGCAGGACCTGGCTGAACACCCTTCCCAGCTCAGGTGTCTCAACCTTCATTGCTGGCAGTAGGTAGGTCAGGGACTCGTGTGTGGGTGTTCCTCTCCCGGCTCTCCTCTCGTCGTAGCAGTGTCTCAGAAGCGTGTTGTAGGTGAATCGGCACAGGTTCAGCTGTTCCTCAAGTATCCGAGCCTGCGAAGCTGATGGGTCTATGCGGTACTTGTATGAGAGATTCAATTGACCCTTCCACGCCTCTACTTGTTTCTTAACCGAATGTTTCGGGATGGGACTACAGGAGTCAATGTAGAAGCTTTATATATAATAGCCAGTTTCACCACTTTCACTCCCCATTCATCCCACGGTTAAAACCGTGGGCTTTCTGGGGAACTGATCGTAAACTCGATTGATGTTTTCTAAGATTTATACTTGATTTATAAGGGGATATAAAAACTGAAGTAATGATGCTTGTTAAGGGGAACGGTAACGACGATGAGGTAATTTGGACGAGTCGACCGTGGATAATTCCGAGTCTCCTAGAGGAGACAATAATGGCTTTTATCGTCTTCATCATAAGTCTTTTTGTTGAATTAATTTTTGGAGTCACGTATATCTCAATATTGGGCGAACAATTCATTACGTTGACAGGTTTAGGTCTCCTGTCCATATGGCTAATCAACGCATTCCATCTTATTCTCGTTAGATCATCGAGTCAATATGTGCTGCGGAGGAATGGTCTTGAAATGACGACAGGAATCTTTAAGAAAAGGTCGTTTACGGTGTCTCCCTCAAGTTCCCCAGATATCGTGGTGATGCAGTCTATCATCGGAAAAATCTTAGGCTCTGGCGAGATATTCATAAGAATCTGGGGTGAGGGTGGAAGAGAAATTAGGATGAGTCGAGTTCGAAATCCATCCATTCTGGCAGAGGACATTAGAAAGATTAGTTCAATCTAATAACGCGTGCGCGAGCAGGCTTCCAATCGTCTATTTTTGCTCCGTAGTTGACGTTATGCCTCTTATTTTTTGAACTTGATGCATACATTTACTTGAAGTAAATTTCAACCAAATCATTGTGAATGAGGACCAATTGCCTTATGACTGTATTAAAAAAAGTTGCTACGAGATGAATAGTAGGAATATAATGGTGTTCATCGCTAACATGATGATGCTGTGCTTAAGCCCAGGCCAGATACTCCCAGAGCTAAGCTTTGCAGCGATGAGTCCACCGAATGCGGCTTCCATTATGGCTAAGTCGTATAGTAAGATCTTCAGCTGCTCCTTCGTCATCTGGACTTTGACGATTGGACTCTGGATGCTGAGGAGCTGATTTAGGCTACCATAAAGCATAATCATCATGGCCAGGAAGACGATCAGGGTCACATAGATGATGGTTAGATATGGCCGCATCTCCTCGTTCCTGTCATCTCTTGCCTCCAACATCTGCCTCAGGAAATCGGCTGTGGATAGGAAGGTTGTTCTGAGGTCTCCTCCGAGTTCGATTGACGAGAGTAGAAGAGACGTCGTCTTCTGAGCCATATCTGTGCCTATTCTAGTCGCGAAGTTGTCGAATGCTTTCTCGATTGGAACGCCCCAGCTCATCTGGCTAGTGAGGATCTTAAGCTCTCTGCTGATCCATCCATAATCCCGTCTGGAAGCCTCCTCAATGGCCTCTATTAGTGTCATGCCGGACATTAGACCTTCAGATATCTCCTCGAGGACTCGAGGTAACGCCTTATCAATCTCATTCCTTCTAATATCCTGAAGAATCATAATGAAAGCCGGTGCAATCATTCCAACGATTACCCCAGCTGCCACGAAGATGTGGGCATCGTATAGACTGATTGTGTTGGCTAGATAGAGACTGTAGCCGAATAATACTACGCCTATTGCAGCTACTACTGAAGCGCCCATTAGTGCGTATTTCAACTTCTTGTTGAATATGATTTCGCTATTAAGTGGTATGCTCACCAATTCTGGGTCATCCCGTCTATTAACAATATAATTCCGATCGCGGCTACCGGAAAGATCGCGTAAGTCATTAGTTCCATGAGTTGAACAGGGCTAAATCCTCCGCCTATGCTTCCTCCGAAGATACCCATGAGAGATAGCAGGACGATGAGGATGATTGGAAATGTAATCCCAAGTGTGATGTAGATCTCCGCGCACATATTCAGTTTATTCACTATATCTACCAATTCTCGACGTCTTACCTCCTGCTCGTGCTTCGCAGTCTCCTCGAGGTACTTCTTGAAGTCGCCTCCCGACTTCGTGATTCCGAGAAGACCATTAAGCAGCTTTGAATACTTCTTAGAGGGAGTTCTCTTCGCCTCTGCTTCGATAGCTGAGATGATGTCTTTTCCCAGTAAGCCGATGTCTCGAACTATCGACCTGGCGCTGTCTCTGATTCCATAGGTGTCTTTGAGAGTCGCGAAGGACTGGAATACATCCTCCGTCATGATCCCCGCGCCGGCCAAGACACTCATGTAGTTAATGATGTAGACCATGTTCTTGTCGAGTTTCATCTTTTTTGCATCAGCCACGGAGAATGGATAATAGATGAAGCAAATGAGAACAACCGCTGCAGCTATCAGTGGTGATGCTAGAGCCACGTAGAGGAAGTATGTAGGAAGTTTCAGCATTGGCCCGAGGAAGTAAACAATTGGAATGGCTATGAGGCCAGTTAAAGCAGCACTGACTATCATCCAGAAAGCCATACTGCTCATGTAGACGACGTAGCTCATCCTGATGCTTGCCCGATCTAGGTTAGTTTTAATAAAGTCACTCAGCGGGAGTCTAGAAGGAGCATCCCCGAGGAACCTGTAACCTATGCTATGGAAGTTAATTGGCTTCAACTTCTGCCTCATCCTCCTTCATCAGGGCCTCTCTTGCGCTCTCAGGGGTACTCATGTAGTCTCGGATAACCTGGGTAACCTCTTTGAAGCCCCTCTTGTTATGATTCACTAGATACGTCAGCATCTCGGCCCTCGCATCGATGTCAGACTGGGCCTGTTCCAATGTGATTCCCTTCATAATTGCGGCTTTCTTGAGGTAGAAGCTCTGGTTAGGCATATTCCATGTGTCGGTCTTGGGGTCCCAGTCGAAGATGTCCTTCACTATGATCTCGTTATCATCGCTGAGTCCTTGGACCTCAGCAGCGGTGAGGATGCGTCGTCCGGGTCTTCCATTAACATCACGTCTCGCCATGATGACTACCATGTTTAACCCAGCGATCATCATGCGTGGGATGTTCATTGGCTCGGTCTCAAGCCTCCTGAGGGCTGATTGAGTCGATTCAGCGTGAAGAGTGGCTAGACCCAAGTGGCCAGTGGACATTGCCTGGAATAGTGTGTATGCTTCTTCTCCACGGATCTCACCCACTAGGATGTAGTCGGGGCGCTGACGCATAGCCGCCTTGAGTAGGTCAAATAGTGTGATACCGACGGATGAGCCCGTGCTTGGTCTAGTTACTGCCCTAATCCAGTTTTCGTGGTAGAGTTGAACCTCAGGAGTGTCCTCGATTGTGATAATCTTCGCATCAGGAGCGATGAAGGTGGATAAGCCATTCAGCATCGTTGTTTTACCAGATGCAACGCCGCCACAACAGAATATGCTGATCTTGTTCTCAACGAGGTACCAGAATAATCCGGCCATCTTCGCCGAGATTGTGTGGTTCTTGATCAGGTCAATTATAGTCAGTGGATCGGCTTTGAACTTTCTGATCGTGAAGGTGCTGCCCTGCTTGGTGGCGTATTTACTGTAAGTCATTTGGGCTCTGCTGCCATCAGGTAGCGCAGCGTCTAGAATGGGATTAGCTACACTGATCATCCTCTTTGATTTGTATGCGAGCCTGATTATGTAGGAGTCAAGCTCACTATCGTTATCAAATACGATGTTTGTGGGGATTGACTCATAGACCCTGTGCCAAATGTACAGGGGCACATTGGGCCCGTTGCAGCTGATGTCCTCTATGTAGGGATCCTTCATCATGATGTCGATCTTATCATAGTCTAGGTAGTCTCTGGCGAGGTAGTACATCAGCTTCTCTTTCCTGAACTCTTCAAGATTCAGTTTATGTAGTGAGACGGCTTCATCGAGCCCTTTCTTCAAAGAGCCTAAGGCAGCGTCCAAGCCACCCACCTCCGTTAGGGTTGTGTCGATGGTTGCCGTGAAGTGATCTCTGACGAGTTTTAGAGCCTTCTTATCTTCATCATTTAGTGTGGGTTCAACTGCTTCGTATTTTGTCTGTCTTGTTGTATGATTTGTTGATATGACCGCATACGCTTTCCCATCTATTATGGGATAGATATTCTTCAGAGGAGTACGATCGGGAATGAATGCACGAACAGGGGTGAACCCCATCGCGTTGCTGGGGGATTTCGCAGCTTCCTCCTTTAGGAGTTTCTGAAGATCCTCCTCGAAGGCCTTCTGCACTTCTTTAACCTCTTTTGCGGGCATATCCTTCTGATGTTCTTTTTCTTTGTTAATAAGAAGTTGTGTGTCTCTCATTGATTCACTTCATCTCTATTTTTTGTCAGGACATTCTCACTAGACTCTGCGATTACCTTAAAAAAAGGGGGAATATTTCACCAGGAAAAAGGGTGTTTAAGATGCAGGGGACGTGAAGACTGCTTCGTAGTAGAATCCGGTGTTAGTGGTCACTCTTATGACGTAAGACTGGCTTTTACCATAAGTGTAACTGACTGGCCCAATAGGTAGGTGTGTTCCTTGTCCAATACTTATTAATTTAACACCTGCACTTGTGCTGTCAACAGTTGCTGTACTGCCAGCGGAATTGGTCCTGATCGACACTGATTCAATTGTGGCATCAACGCTTCCGGTGTTCCTAACATCGAGTGAAAATTGAGAACCACTGGCCCATGTAACTGAATCTATGCGTACTTGGGTCTGTGCCTGTGCGGACTGGCTAGTGATCATGGACATGACCCATGAGTAGGTTAGTACAGATGCAGCGACTGCGATCGCTATTAGCAACAGGGTGGCGATTAGTGGGCTGATTCCTTTCCTCTTTTCTATCTTAAGGAGTTGCATTTTATTTTTCTCCGAACTACATGTTCACGTCATTATGCATATATAGTTTTTAGATTATCCATCAATATCACTAATATAGTATTAGTAATCCATATTTATTCTACATTACCTTAAAAAGGTTCTAACATATGAAATCCCATAATTGCCATTCATACAAAGAATGAAGATGAAACCTCCCATATATTATTGTTGTTAAAGGATGTTAATAAATGAAATCAAATAAAACTATATTAAAATTATTCTCCTGGGTTGGTTTGTTTAGTATTCAAGTTTTTTTCAGCATCTATAATCAGGATACGTTATTCAAAGTAGGCATACTATCAACTTACATGACAGCGACCTCAATTATATGGATAAAATGGGCGGAAAAGAGGTCTTTACGCGATAGACTTGATCTACATTTAAAAAACTTTCAATTTTTAATATACGCTTTAGTATTTTCAATTGTGTTTTTATACTTTAAGAATAATTTCGGAACAGCTACAATACTATTCGGAGGTTCAATTTTGCTCCCAATAATTGAGGAACTTTTTTTCCGATGCTACCTCCTCGGATCTATGATAAATGACTGGCCAAAATTTTACTCAATACCGAGGGAGGATAGACGATCTTTTGTAATAAGGGCTACTCAACCACTCCTCTTGACCTCTCTCGCTTTTGCTCTAGTTCATTCCGACACAATTTCACTTATTATTAGCGGAAACATCGGTTTTATGCTTTTAGCGTTAATTCTAATTAGAATGATATTCGGTTGGGCCGTGGGAGGTATCTACATTATTCAAAAGAATATCTCCATACCTTCAATTTTTCATATAGTTTTTAACATCAGCTATTATATTTTCAACCCAGCTTAGTTTACACGTAAAGATTTTTTTTAAAAATCTGTTTTTTCTTGTTTGATGAAATTAATATGGTTAAGGATCGTAAGTATTCGAAATTAAAAAATACTGTATTGGCTATTATTTAGACTCGAAAAATTATTAGTTGGACATTGTTTGGATATTTACTAAGTTGCAGGGTAATGCACACGCGCCGCTTTAGTTTGCGAATTGTATTTTACTAATTCGGAGTGACAGTTGGTGGAGATTCAACAAGTACCCAAAGACCCAGGGTTCCACTGGAGTTTGGGTAAATTGAGTCAGCTGGGCTGCCTGAATTAAAGTTGACTACTCCACCCACCCATGTTACATCAAGGCTTTGTGAAAATCCAGTCACAGCGAAGCGCTTGATGGGGTCAATTTCTATATTCATTTGTGAAGGATTTAGGGAAATCGAGCCTGTGTGCTGCCCAATAACATTATCAAATGCATAAATAAGATCGTTGAAATTGGAACGCATGAATAGTCCTACTCCTCTATTAGACGAGTCTATGTACTCACTCCATTGATGTTGGTAGGCTGTCAGTCCGTTAGCGAAGAGAGCACTTGAACTCTTTATGGGTGAACCGCTATTCTGACCGTCCTCAGTCAGTTGACTATAGCTTCCAGTCGGTGCCTTCAACTGAATAACGCTCAAGTCGCTTATGCTTCTGGTCAGAGAGGTTGAAACGAAGATATTTCTCACCCTGTAGGTGTAATAATCTGTTCCAGCGGGAAGTGTGATAACGATGTGGCCATAAAGATCTGGGGAGTTTGGAACACCTCCGCTCCACTCAGGTTCCTGTATTACGACGTCTCTTACAACCCCATGTATTAGTGTATATGAAACAGCCGAACCATACGTCGGCACCACGCTATTTACCCTCGCAAAGTTAATCCATGAACTTAATAATGGGTTAGATTTCGTAGTCGATTTAACACCATTAGCAAAGTTAGAAAGATCTAGGGTTATGACTCCGTTGTCAAGGACGTTGTTCCCAGTGTTGTCGTTAAGGAAAGCTGTATCTTTGTATGCATTTTTTGTCTGGACAGCTGTGTCCGATCCATCCCACCAAAGAGTCACCTTCGACACGTGATGGTTGACTAGGAACACGATCATACAGTTATCATCGAATATAGTCGAATTACTTGTCATTCCATATGGAACTCTATAGTTTGAACCCCAGTTCTCGATCTGGAAGGGCACCTCCTGGTTGACGCCGTCAATAGTCTGGTTGAGGTGAATACCCTTCACGGGTATAGGTGCTATAGGCCTCGGAGTACCACTGAAGGGAAGGCTTTGCCCCAGCCAACGCATCGTACCATTCTGAAGTAGCTCTATCTCCATCTTCGGTTCATTGAGGGAATTGTACAGTGCGGGATTCCAAGTGAAATTATAGGTATATGAGGTCAGATCCTTGTTGTTTCCACCAATACCCCTGACGTAACCACTTGAAGCAACGATACCCCTCTGGTCAGTGACCTGTAGATAATAGGCGTCCTGATTTATCCCAGAGGGCAACGTGATTGAGTATATTCCAAAGTTTGAGATTATTGGATCATAAGTGGGGTTGATGTAGATCCAAGCATTCTGAGAGCTGTCGTATTTGAAGAATTGAAAATCATCTTTTGTTAGGGATAAGTTTGGTTCGTTATTATCTCCTAGAACTTGTACATTACAGGTGGTACCTGTTGTTTGTAGAATACTCACAGTTAGAGACGCTGATCCGCTGTACTTGATCCCGTAAAGTCCTAGAGTTGGAATAGAGTAATTAACGATTAGACTTCCCTTTGTATATCCCTGCTTCTCAAACCAGTTTGTGGAGACGGAGATTTGTTGAAGCGAGAGAGACACTCCGCTGTTAATGTCTTGATGTGCTACAGTCTCAAGTCCGCTTTGGAAATAAGATGTCGTTTTCTCTTTGGCGTAGGTGACATTGCCCGTGAGTTTAATTATTGATCCATAGTAACCAACAGAGAAACCTAGTAGTTCGTGAAGTGAATTATCTACAGTTTTAATTGAATCAGCCAATGTGACAGGGGTCTTAAATGGATTGTCCTGAATTCTATTGAACGCGGCAATTATTGCACTTACCATTATCACGAGGACTAGAAAAGCGGCCATAATTTGGAATTGCCCGCGGCGAGCTCTGATCTTCATATTAGCTTGCTCCTAATTGACCTATCTGCAGCTCAATCATTCTAGTCGTCCCAACGACGTCGAACTGTGACCTCAGTAGAGTGGGTTTATAGTAATTGAGGAGGCCGATCAATGTGACCCTGATGTCAGGAGTTCTATCCAATCCCATAGCCATAAACGCTCCATTGGTTACTCCGCCAATCCTATGAGCCCAGATTGCTCCAGCATAGTACTGCTTGCCACCCGATGTGATGGGGTTGAAAATATTTGAGTATGCATTACCTTGAGAGTCGATAGGTAAAACCATATGATATCGACTGATGTCAGTAAACGGTACGGCACGTGTTGAAGTCTGCGTTAATCCAGGGTATATTCCGTAATAATCCATGGCCGCACGAATCTGTTCGGTATAGGAGACAACTCCGATCGAGTCAGTAATCCAGGTATCATTCTCCACAGGTGAAGAATGATAGGAGGAGTCAATTCCTTGGAGGAAATAGTTTAGACCTTGTGCAGCGATCATTCGCATACCGTGTATGCCCCAAGAATTATCGTATGAGGAAAATGTGACTTTATTCGAATCGTAGTAAAAAGGATATCCGACGATGCTTACCCACGTCCAATTTGAGGCAGTGACTCTTTTACCTATGGTATAGGGATATTGTTGATAATTAGCGGTCAAATTTTGAGGGATGGGAACGGACTCACCAAACGTATTAACCACAACTGCGTCCTGGATCCGCTCATTAGGGTTAGTGGTGAGCTTGGTTCCAGAAAGTAATGAACCAAGCTGAGACGTGGAGTTCACTAATATTGTGGTTGTGAAGTATGGGGACATAGTCTGATAGACACTCTTGGCTAAAGTATAACCTGTGTACCCCGTTATCCACCATCCATTAGCATCATTGCAATTTAGTATGTAAAGAGTTACGGGTCCATTCTTCGTTCTGATCTTTTCCGGAATCTGGGTTACAGTAACATTTGGGGAGGTCACAGTATACTCTGAGGTTATTGAACCGGAAGGAAACACACCGTTAAAGTTTCCACCCGTCTTGTCTTGAACATAATCGAGGATGCCGGTTGTTTGGTTGATTATAATTTGGTAGGAGGTTAGTTTATAGATCGTGTTAGATGGGAGATTGTTGTCAATTGATTTTAGAAGCTCCGCCCATTGACGCTGATCACTGCTAAAAACCGCTTGCGTTAGGGTCCCATCGTTATCTAGACTCTTTAGTGTGGTTGTCGCTAATTCCTGTTGACCGATACTTGATGCGAGTCTGGGAGAAGGAAGCTGAATATAGCTCTCCATCGCGACAAGCGTAGTAAAAACCAATACTACAACAAATAACGCTTCAACTGTTTTAAGCATCGATCAGTCGCCTCCTATTTTCCACATCTGGACCTGGACCTCGTATGTGTAAGATTCGATGTTGACTATCCTCGTCTTAGTGATGACATTCGTGGCATCCATTATGGGTGCCCCAAAGGTGGCTCTTAGGTTGAGAGAGCTGACACCCCAAGGTGTGTAAGTCAATCCATAGGTGTTGGCTCCGGTTTTCAAAAATGTGATTAGTACTCCAGGGTTATCCACAGCTGCTCCTAATTGGACAATTTTTTGAGTACCCACACTAAGCACACCTGCAGAGTTTAATGAGACCGATCGATAGGAAGAAGGTCCGATGGGCATCGCAAAAGTCGTGTTATAAGCCACATCTGTGGATGAGGGATAATGTATATCCATGTCCTTTCTATGGACTAGGGTCAGTGTGCCATTTCCATAATTAGTAACAAATACTCCCAAGGGATCAGGTTTTGGAGTTTGTGAACTAACGTAGTAGCCGATATCTTGTACTCCAGCGTGATTAGCCCTCACAGCTAGGAAATAGACGCCGATTGTTGATGTGTAGCCGCTGAAACTCAAAGTTGCAGCGCCGTTCGAGCTGGTTGTTACGGGTTGAGATGTCAATTGCGAGTAGCTTGGCGTTGTTGCACCGGGGATGCAGTAGATAAGTGTCCCAGTCAAAGTTGCGTTGCTAACTGGTCCATTTTTAGCTGTGACGAGTGCACTAACTCTGAAGTAGATAGACTCGCTTGTGTTTACTGTGATGAAGCTGCCTGGATTCGCTTCGTTATTGTAACTCAGTTTTATCCAATTCGCATCCTGATTTGTTTGGGAGATCCTCAGCTCGTCTATTCCCCCAAAATAGGGGTTATTGGCGACACCCGCGACTACATATGCACCCATATACCTGGGTCCTGAAGTTGGGGCAATCATTGAAGTTGTTGAGGTCAAGGATCCTTGCAGCAATCCATTTCTGTATATATCCACTCGGCCAGCCGCATAATTTGCTACTATTACTAGTTGTAACCAGCTGTTACTATAGCCTGTGAAGAAGTTCGGGATGATTCTTGTGCCACTGTCACTCAGTTGGAAGAGGTAACCAGTTGGCTGAGAAGCCCCATATAAATTCCCATTTAATGTGATGATCGTGACGGAGCTTTGGGTGTTGAGGGTATTGCAAATCTGCACCCATTTTGTCGCCCCATCCCACTCGTATAGTAATCCATCTGGTGATGTGCTGCCATACAGTTTATCATTACATATCGCAAGACTGAGGATATTGGTTTCTGAGCCTAGAATGTAGGTTTTGCCTATCCATGTACCAGCTCCATCCCATTGGAAGAGGCGCCCACCCGGCGAAGTGCTTGCATATATTTTATTGTTAAAGACCACGAGGGAGTTTATCGAGGTCTCTGAGCCTAACTGAGGTGCAACCTGAGTCCATTGAGCAGCACCGGTCATCCATACAAATAGACATCCACCGGGGCTTGTGCCGCCGTATAAATTGCCATTAAAAGTAGTAATAGTATTTATGGAGGTTTGTGAATTTAGCTGCGCTGCTTTTTGCGTCCATGCACCGACTCCATTCCACTCGAATAGGCATCCGCTTGGACTAGTCCCACCATAGATCTTCGAATTATACACTGCGAGACTATTGATGGCCTGACTGCTGAGCTGTGATGCCTTCAGTATCCATGTACTTGTTCCATCCCACTGCAGTAGACGACCATCTGCCGTCCCTCCATAGAGCAGATTATTGAATATGATGAGGGAGTCCACGGCGGATGTTGCCCCAAGAGTGCTCGCCTTCATATCCCATCGGGATGCTACAGAGTTCCATACATACAGTCTACCAGTTGACGTCCCACAGTAGATGTTACCATTGAATGCTGTCATAGACTGTATTATCGAGTACGTTACGACCTGACTCCATTGACTGTTATTATCCCACACAAGCAGCGACCCGCTTGGACCAGTTGAGCCATAAAGTTTAGTTCCTGACCCTGGGTCGAAGGTGACTAAGGATGTAACATCTGTTTCCGAGTTAAACTCCGTAGCCCTTTGCGTCCAAGCGGATGCTCCGGACCCCCACTCGAATAGGCAACCATCGGGGCTTGTGCTACCATAAATCTTACTCCCTGAACCGGGGTTGTACACAGCTAGCGAGTTTATCTTCGTCTCGGAACCCAGCTGAGGCGCCCTCTCCGTCCATGATGATGCTCCGGAGCTCCACTCGAATAGGTGACCCCCGGGGCTTGTACCACCGTAAATCTTGTTTCCCGAACCGGGGTTGAACACTGTTAGTGATGTTATGTCAGTTTGACTGTTTAGTGTCGTGGTTTTTGGGACCCATGTGCCTGATCCACTCCAGGCGAATAGTCTACCATTGGGGGTAGTCCCACCGTATAGTTGGTTGCCGGTGCCGGGATTGAAGACGGTTAGGGATAGTATTCCGGATTCTCCCGTGATCACAATATCTGCACTCTTCGTATAGCTGCTCCCGCTCACGCCTAGTAGTAGACCGTTGATGTCGGTGCCAACTCTGAGGTTCCCACCCGAGTCTAACGCCATTGATAGGATTGAAGTTTCAACACCATACTGTGTCGTTACTACGGAGGTCCATGATGCCCCGTTGAATGTGTATAGGTACCCGTTTGGCGTTGTTCCACAGTAGAGGGTTGCGCCGTTTGAGAATAGTGAAATCGGGATCTGAGAAGTAGGTGGATTGGTAGCCAGAGTCCACGTAGAGCCTCCTACAGTTGTGTCCCATCTGAGAAGTTTTCCGCTAGGGGAAGCACATCCATAGATATAATTTGCGTTGTTAACTAGGGAGAGGACTATCGTGTCCGTGCCGTACTGTGTAGTTATTTTCTTCGTCCAAGATCCTACAGTGGTTAGAGAATAGAGATATGTGTGAGGTGATGTTGATGCGTAGAGTAGTGTTGCTGATGACGTTATCCTTGTGGATATGTAGTCTAGGTATCCAGCACTCGCTGCACCATTATATACATAGGTAGCTTTTACCTGGAAATTCGTGTTACTGAGCTTTGTAGTGGTCCAGCTGGTGGCTGAAGTGAAGTCTAGGTAGGTGGAGGAGTTTGGGTCTGTCGTTGGTAAATTAATGGTCTGTGCGGTGGCCCATGTTGTGCCACCATCCCAGGAAACTGTTACTGAGAGCTGGCCAGTTCCAGCTGTGTATCCTTCTATTCCGACCTCAACTTTTGAGATTGTTGTGTAGGGTGGACTGATATTCCACTGTGAAAATGTGTGAGTCATGGGTTGAGTTGAATATGTAACTTCAACAGGGATCCAATCCAAATCTATTGTTTTAGTTCCACTTCCAGATTTAATAAAGGTCACTCTAGTTCTAATATTGTTAACTTTAGTTGGTGTCCAAGTGTCCCAGGATGTGACATCAACCCAGTAGGTTGTTAGAGTTGTTGATGCTACGTTAATGGTGGTCGACGTTGGGCGCCACGTGGAACCTCCATCAGTAGAGATCTCAAGTTTAATCTGTTGGGTAATGGCTGAACAATATGCATCTAATCTTACTCTAACCATATCAACTGAAGAGCTAGCACCTACGGAGAAACCATAGCCAAAATAGATATGCTGAGCACTTGACGTCGTTGTACTAGCTACTCCACCTCCTGAGGAGTAAGCATTCGTTGGGTTTGACCAAGCTCCGTTATTCGAGATTGGAGACCTCGTCAAAACAGTATTGGGGGTAGCGTATAGATTGTCTGATGTTGCTGCCTGTGTGGGATTGTTCCAGTTGCCGGAGTTAGTACCGAAGCCGTAGCTGTTAGCCGATGTTGAACCAGCAGTGGCCAGAGAGTTGATCATTGATTCGCCGGCTGCTGTTTGCTCCTGGTTCCAGGATGTCTGGGAGGATACCCATGAACAGAGATATGCATTAGGGTTTGTCCCAGCGTATATTTTCCCGTTGAAAACATTCAGTGATGTGATGTCGGTGATTGAGAGTGCCCCTTTAGTTGCTTTCTGAATCCATGCACGACCCACGGAGTCCCATTGGTAGAGCATCCCATCAGGTGAGGTCCCGGCGTAGAGGTTGCTTCCCGACCCGGGATTATAGACGGTTAAACAGTTGACGGATGTCTCGGATCCTAGTTGTGCAGCTGCCTGAACCCATACAAGGTTAGTTGAGTCCCATTCGAGTAGACGGCCGTCATCAGTTCCTCCGTATATTTTGTTGTTGAATAGAGCGAGGCTCAGTATCTTGAGCTTGGGCGCCACTTGAATCCAAACATAATTTGTGGAGTCCCACTGGTACAATTTTCCTCCGGGGCTTGTTCCGCCGTATAGTTTGCTACCTGTGCCTGGATCGTAGACTGCGAGAGACTTTATGTCAGTCTCGGCCCCGAGTTGAGGGGCTCTCTGTGTCCAGACTGTGGCTCCGGTTGTCCACTCAAATAAACGACCCCCCGGGCTTGTACCGCCGTAGAGCTTCCCATTAAAGACTGCCAAGCAGTTGATGCTGGTTTGCGAATTGAGTTGGGCGGCTCTTAGAACCCATATTTTACTGGCACCATCCCATTCTACTAGAGAGCCATCCGAGACCCCCCCATAGACTTTCCCGTTGTAGGAGGTGACGCAGTTAATCTTGACTCCGTCACTGAGTCCATTAGTTTTACTGACCCAGTTAGAACTCGCTGCGTAATCAAAGGAGAGATCATCACTAGAGGAAGGCCTGCTGATATCGATGAACCCTAGGGTGTTGTTTTTGAATCCACTCGTTAGTATAGTCTGGGGACTGGTTGATTGAACACTCTTCAGCCACATCTCGTATACTACTAAACCGCCTGTTAATGTGCCCTGATTTAGTGTAACGTAATCATTTGAGCCATCGAAGTTTTGTGCGAAGGAGATTACGCCATTTGTCTGCGCAGGTTCCGAGTCCCCCTTTTTAGTTCCAGTTAGCCCATCCGGAGAGCTGTCGGAGATATGAGATGAGTCAGGGTTGTCACTCATGTGAGAGACTAGACGATACCCTGACCAAACTTGGCTGGGTGATTCCTGGTTGAGAGCTGATGGATTACCATAATAAATGTAAATGACGGTATCCACAGTGTTTGATAGCTGTGGTATCTTCACCCAAGCTAATAGATGTCCAGTCGAGCTATCATATGAGTCGATCTCATGAGGGATTTTTGTTACCCTATCTGAGGTTGTGAAGAGTATGTCTCCGCCGTCACCAAGTGCATTTTGCGCGATGTTTTGCTGGGTTAAGCTGATGAGAAAGGGATAGTTTGTGAGAAGTTCCGGTACCTGTGTGTGGTCAATCGTTATGGCTTGTCTGTAGCCCCATCCTTGATACCATGGAATGGTGGATACAATTGTGGGTGCCAGGGTTATGTTTAGTAGGGGATTGTATGTCACCCTCCAGCCGTAGCTGCCACTTGTGTCGAGCAGCTGAGAAGCTTCCTCATAGCTTACTGCGTCGCCAACCTTGAAATTGATGTTAGCGTTTGGCCATGGGCTTAGTGTGGCGCTGGATAAGTCATTATAGTTATACGGACCCAGAGAATGGGTTACGCTCGAGTTCATCAACCTCATCGGTGCGAAGGGATTGATGTAGGAGCCTTCACCCACCGCCCAGCGAAATCCTATGCTGGTGGGTGCTGTTGAACCCTGAGCCCAATCTTCAGGAATACCAGTGCTCTCTGTGAGATCGTTCAGCAGATTCGTTGCTCTTGTGTTCATCTGCTGGCTGCTGTGATAATTATAGATGTTGTCGAGGGTCTGCGTAGTCACGGTCACTGTGATTGTCAATAGACCGAGGAGTATGACGAAGCTAGCGATGTAGTCTATTATGTTGGCACCCATCTATTTCACCTGAAACTAATCCATAATTCTCCTGATGATTTCTTTTGGATCGCTATAACCGATTGACGGTTGGTGCTGACAAACACTGAGGAGGAGTCCCAGTGCACACCCGGGCCTAGGTTAACGTGAGTGGTGTCAGAGACAGTTAATCCGGGGAAATTGAATGTTAGAGCTAGGACGTTTCCATTTAACGTTCCATTAACAGAATAGTTTTGCCCATCTATTTGATCAGGTAGAGGAGTCGACTTTGTGATGTTACAAGGGAGCATATCCTGTTGACTTATGGTGTAATAAAGCTGGGATATTGTTGTGGCAAGCTGATTCTCGGCGCTGTTAATGATGAGTGTTCTCTGCTGCATCGAGTAGTTGGAAGCCACGGCGTTAGCGACCAGAGCGAAGATCATCATCGCGATAAAAACCGGGATCATGATTATGATATTTTCAGTAACAACGCTTGCCAATCACTTTTCACCTACTCTAGGAATCCCACCTGAACTGTGCCTACGTATAACTCGACTTCCGACCCAGTTATGGGAAAGTCTATTGTCTGACTGGTAACTGGGAAGTTGAAGAAGGTTGAATTGTACCCACTTACCGAGCTCGGGAACGATACTGAAACTCGTAAATGTAAAACATTGTTAATTACCGAGGCACCTACATTTTTACCAGTCAGAGTAATGTAGCGGGGGTTCGCAGTCGTTAATGGGCCTAAGGTCATATTTGCTAAATACAGCTTTAGATAGCTGGTGCTCGCCCCATTAGCATTGATATTAAACTGAACGCTTCTGAATAATGAGGCTACACAGGTCTTAATGTAAGCGTTCTCGCCCACTATTGGAGCCCTCTGCACAGAAAATACTCTGGTTATTGGGGCCTCTGTCGAGTTTTGGATGAGCTGAGTCATATTACTTGGAAGAATATTATCAAAATAGGTGTTATCTAGATAATATTTTGTTAGCGGGAGATCGTAGAAGAGAACCGCCGTGTCATATTCTTTTAGCGTTGAATAGCTGTGATCTCCTACCTTCCAGACCTCGATTTTGTAGTGAATGAGACTCGGCCGTAGGTTTATCTCAGCTGATTCTGAGCTGTATTGGATAGTGTTGCTCTGTCCGGGGTGCCAAGCGACATCGTCCACACTTAGTCCAATATTCTTCATGAAGGTCTGTGAGAGCGTGAAGTCGTTCTCTCCATCGTGTCTGGCTAGACTCGTTTGAACGAAGTTTAACGTCAGACTTATACAGAAGAGGGTTATTGCCATCAATAATACGGTAGCTACAATTGTCGAATCACCCCTACGCTCCTTAATTACATTTTTCAATTCATACCATCTCCTTACTCATCATAGTTGAACCTGTCTCCGGTGTTAAACTTAATTGAGCAAGTGTTGTAATTTTAGTTTTTAAGCTTAATATATCTAGAATACATTACTTTAATTTACAGTTAATCATTCTTTAATATTATTTTAAATATATATTTATTCTCATTAAATAAAAAGAACATTTAATTCATATTAAGAATACATATTAAATCTCAGGATTTTAATTACTACAATAATTTTTATTCATCGATATCGTCTCAAATTTTTATCAGAGTTAACGACGATTATCGTTAGGTTTCTCGAAACTTATATCCATCCAAGTTCGAGCCTTGGAAATGCAGGCTGGATTTTGACATGTTGCCATTCCTTTACCCAGGTTATCTCCGGATGAGACGTATCCAATATTAGAAGCGTTTAGTTCCTTACCACATGAGTCGCATCTTAAAGTGCCATTTTCAAAATCTTCGATTAAACCCACGATTTTAAGCTGTGTTAGTAGATATTCATCACGAAATTCAACATCTTTGTGCTTCGCGGACAATTCAACCAGAATTCAAAAGTAGTTGATGATAAAGGAGTTTATGGAGCGTTAACACATATCTCGCGAGCTCCATGAAACTATCTAAAAGATCAATGGTGCCTGACTGGGCTTGGTTTAACAACTGGGGCTATGGGTTTTTTGTCCTTTGGCTTTTCAACTACCTTCTTTTTCTTCATCCTCCTATACAAGAAAAATGCGACGAGTATTACCACCGCAATCAAAGCGACTGAGACAATGAGCATAGTATAGTCAGATGAAAACAGCGCTTGCTGAGTGAGATCTGTCACCTCACCGTCTATTGTTAGGCTAACATGGTTGCTGGTCGAAGGTGCTGTCCCAACCCACGAGTTGAAAATGTACTTGCCTCCTAAGATTCCCAGTATGCTTGGCATAGGCGCGACGGAGGGAACATCGAGTGAGACGGTGTCACCATAATTGTAGGTTCCACTTCCCTCGACGGAGATTGGTACGTTAGCGGATACCACTAAATTGTATGCATCGGGTACAGCGAGGATGTCTTGAGTTGCATTTAGATAGCCTCCGCCGACGTTGACCGTTGCCTCGAGTTGAGTTTCCTGCTGAGTAAGAGTGAATCCGTTCTTTGCGTTTCCTGAAGAGTCAGTGACTGAGGTTGCTGTGGTTAATCCTGTGCCCTTCCAATTCACGGTGGCGCCCTGTATTGGAGCGTCGTTTATGGTTAATGTTACTGAGATATTAGCTAGTTTATTGATTGGCATCTTGCTTCCAACGTTAAGCTGCATTTTGAGGGCTGTTTCTGATGGTATAAGCTGAATAGATGATGACTTGAAGCCAGGTGAGGAGACTGTCAATGTGGTTAACTGCGATGAGAGTGCCTTAGCATAGAAGAGTATCTCAGTCCGATCGCTCTGAAGTTCAACGGTGCTAGGTACTTCAATGTTTGAGGCATTACTTGATACAACATTAATTCGGGTTATGTCAGAGGTTACAGAGGGGTTACCGCCCAGGTTGCAGATCTGGATCAGTATCGGGAAACCAAAATTCTTCGCGGGGCTCATGGCAACCACGTTGAAAGTAGATGGTTTTGTGTCGAGCACTGTGAAATCTATTTTAGATGATGGAATTCCACTAGCCGATGCAGTTATTGAAAACTGGCCAGGTGAACCACCCTTAACATTCAGATATTTCATGTACGTTTTTTGATTTAATAATACAGAGTCGACGTCGCTGATACCTACCTGGGTGTCAGATGATACAAGTTGAATAAGTGTATCCTGAGACACAGGTGCGGGGATAGTTCCCTTCAGAGTCAGTAAGCATGCTTCAACCTCGCCTTCGTTTGGGATCGGTGGTGTTTCAAGTTTGACATTGTCTGGAATTGGGGCATAGGAAATTAAATTGGCGGTTGCTGATCCATGGAATTGACTTCCGGCGGTAATCATGGTATTGCCAGGCAGTTTAGTCGTCACCGACACTAGCGCAGCGGATTGCCCTGCGGGAATTTGTACATGTGCTTGAGGGGAGGCTACACCTACGCTAGAGGAGAACAGATCAAGGTCTTCTCCCGTTGAAGCAGTCGGAGCTCCGTTTAGGTCTACTGTCTGTACAAGCATTGCTTGCTGATTCGCTTCATCAGCCGGGAAACTAGTTGATAATGGATAGATCTTAATCGAAACTACTCCAGAGGAACTGCTTGTTCCTCTAATATATACCTTCGAGCTCGCTAAGTTCTCAGCAGCAGCTGTGATGGTCACGTCGCTAGCCTCAAGGCAATTTAGTGGAACTATGACCTGCCACTGATTAGTGTTTATCACGACACTGTCCTGGACGGATACGACATTTGGATCAGATGAATAAAGTTTGATTGTTATGGGGGAAAGTGTTTTAACAAGATTCCCATTTGAGTCTGCAACTCCGACGAATAGGACGTTGCTTTGATCATTTACAGGCATCGTGTTCAATGCCCAAAGAATAATTTCTACTGGCTTAGGACCGTTCACGGTTAAAACACCGGCGTCTGACTTTAGATTTGTCGAGGAAGCCGTGATGGTGGTGGTACCTTGTGCACCAGTTGTCATCAGAGAGGTCTTAGCAGTGTAACTTCCGGCCAAGATCGTGATTGTGTTGACTGATGTATCACCCACAGTTGGATTCGAGGAGAAGAGAGAGATGCTCAAGTCCGTCCTCGCTGGTGTTGGGCTACCATACCCATCAACAAGGGTGACCAGTAAATCAACCTGCTTTCCAGCCTCAGGCAAGATAACGTCTGGTAAAATTGTGACCTTGAGAGCACTGGGAGCCCCAGCGGGGGGACCAACAGATATGTCAGTCTTAGTGGACTGAAATCCTGTTGATGATGCGGTTATCTCAACCTGTTTACCGCTCCCAACATTACTGGAGGCATTTACCACGGCGTAGTAGGAAGCTGGTGTAAGCAACACGCTCCCAGGTAGACTAATTGCACTGGAGTCAGAGCTTGTCAGGGTTACATTGAGTGATTGCGATAACGGATATGGCTTACCTGAAATGTCCTGAACTCCTATGAAGAGAGCCGGGTGAGGCCTTCCATCAGATGGGATTGATGTCATAGCGGGTGTAATGATCAGCCTCGGAGTCAATGTTTGGGCTGAGCCTTTATAAGAAATAGAGGCGCTGGAGGAGAGTATTAAGATCAGGAGTATTAGTTTTAACCCTTTTCGATTCAATTTATTCATAACAATACTCCTAATTATTTAAGATTAATAGATTATAGATACATCATCTATTCAAATGATTATAATTTTTAAAAGATATAGAATACTAGGGTTTTTATCGATTAGTAATACGGATAAATGAAATTAATCAGTAATATCAATAAATCTTATAATATTAAAATAGTAGACAATAAATAACATTTTCAAAGATAGTTGTTTAATCGTAAGTGGCTGAATATTACTCCTTTAAAATAGTAAAAGAGGAAATTGAAGCTAAGTTCGCCAACGACTCTTAGGTTTCTCTTCTGATTTCTTATCTTCCTTATCCGATTTAGGACTTGGAACCGACATAGCACTCTGGGATAAACCACTGTTTCTGAGAGCTGAAGTTAGTTTCGCGTGTATCTCACCGACTGTCGGAGCGTCGATCATATTCATTTTGTATGACTTGGCCATTGTGGTCGCCTTGTTATCGAGCCCGGGCAGGACGAGAACGAAGGTTTCCACCTTAGAGTCGGTAATCTTGCCATATTCTCTTAGGATATCGAACTCGCCGAATAGCTCCTTACCCTGAAGGATATCGACGAAGTATTTTCTCCCGGCTCCTTGATAGCCGACGTCGAAGGTTAGCTCCACACCGGATGTTCCCACGATTTTTGGGACATCCATCTGCTTCAGGCCCAATCCCTCGAAGATATTTGTGATGGGGGAGATGAAGATAATTCCCCTCTCGAGATCCTCTTTAGTCTCCGCGGTTGGGAAGTAGGAGAATTTTCCTTGGTAGATAGCGTTCTCGAAGCTAAAGTTGACTCCCTTGTTTCTGCACCAGTGATTCACGAAGGGGGTATCGATCTGCTTTTTGCAGTCGGCGCACTCATAGATGCTTCCAGCGTTTCTATAGGCACCCTCTACCAGGGGCTGTTCGCATTTTGGACAGACTAGTGGATCCCCGAATGTCGTCAAGTTTCCGAGATACCCACAGTCTAGGTGCTCCATGAGTATGGTCTTCTTGATGTGGAAGGATCCACAGACCGGGCATAGATACCTTGTTGAGACGTTTGGACTTCCGCACTCCGGGCATCGTATCTCCATGTCGTAGATTTGGCTATCTAGAATCCCTCCCTCATAGAGATCCTCTAGCAGTGCAACGGCTCCATCTGAGTCTTTATTGATCGCCGTCTCGACATTGGGGTACCTATATCCGTATTGTAGGTCGAAAACTGGGTCAAGCCGGCCAGTCTTACTGAGAAGCGCATTCATCACGGCTTCGACGTCTGGTCGCTTGTATAATTCAACTCGCTGAGCCAAGGGTATCAAGACAAAATCTAATTATCTTGTTTTAAAGGTCTCAGGAGCACTAATACGTATATTTAGTATGGAATACCTCTGCGAGGATGGTGTAGGATGCTAATATGACAACTAGCACTATTATCATCTTAACAGGAGTGTCGAGAGGTAGACCACCGATGAAAAAATATAGACCCCCACCTAATATCATCGACACAATTAGGGGTATAATCATCGACGCCATTAGTGGTCACTATATTAGTGATTTATGTTAACAGTTTAATTGTTAAAGAGATTATGGATTCCTATTATTTAATTGAAGATTCAGATTCTGAGAATATATTATACTTGGAATATGTATCAGCGTTCCTCAAACCTTTTTAAATAATTACTCATTATTTGAATCAAATAGTGGTAATTAGTAATACGAAGTAGGGTATTGAGAGTGTACCGAGGTAAGAAGTGTGTCAAACCGAAAAACCGTCAAAAAAAGGGCGTCTAGGTATAAGGGGACGGTGAGGGTTTCGGGTAAAAGAAAGGTCGTTTCGATGGAGAAAAAAGCTGTGAGTGGGGTGTCGGAATCAATGAAAAATCCCGTTATAAAAGATATTAAAACAAGCCAACAAGTAAGCCAAGTTCAGGATGCCGATAAGAAAAGGATTCTGGTCGTTGATGATGACGAGTCTTTTTGCGATACCATGAAGGACATCCTTACAATGAGTGGGTACATCGCTGAATGCGCCCTCGATGGGGAGGCAGCGAAGGAGAAGATCCTTGAAGGCTATTTCAACATGGCCCTTCTTGACCTGAATCTCCCCGACATAAATGGAATCGACCTATTGAAGTGGATAAAAAAAGACTCCCCACGAACACTTGTGATGATGATAACCGGCTACGCGGCTCTCAATAATGCGGTCGAGGCACTCAACTTCGGCGCCAATGCTTACATCATGAAACCAGTGAGCCCCAAGGAGTTCCTGAGCTTCATCGAGGCAAAACTCAAGGAACAGAGCGAGAAAGAAGTCGGTGTCCTCGAACAGTTCCTCCCAAGTTACCTTGATACAATTAAGGATGGCAACATGTGGTCTACTAATACTGTTGCCTTCAAGTTGAAGGTGCCATTGGTCGTTGTTGAGAGGACTTCTAACTTTTGCGCAGGTGTCGGCTTGATCAAATATTGGAAGAACAAGGGAGTTGTTCAGAGGCTAAACGTTAAGGCTTAGCCCCTTCAACTTGATGAGTTTTTAAAAGTATAGGATTTCTCATTGGGAAACCAATACGTTTATAGAGATATATTTTTATGTCTATATTACTTGCACAAAATAGATTAATGATATGGAATAGCTAATGAGAAATGCAACATTCTAATTTGCACTAATTAAATGCTCCTATTATAATCAGTTTAATGAGTTAAATGATGTATCTTTATCATCTATCTTCAAATCCATAACATTATTAATAATCAGAATCTGCCATGGATATTGCTAAACCCTGGAGTAATATGTTACATTGTTGATCGGAAAGAATCGCAGCAGACTAGAAGTGATCGAGGACATACTAAAGGTGGCAGATAATCCCCGCGGGGTTAATAAGACGAAGCTAGTCTACATGTCGAATCTCAACTTCAACCGACTTAATCCCTTCCTGGATTTCCTGCTCGAAAAGGACTTGCTTGAGAAGAACGAGGACGAAAGCAAGTATACCCTATCGATCAAGGGGAGGGAGTTCCTCAGGCAGCTAGATAAGATGCAGAAGATGGTCTGAGGCTACAGTTTCAAGAAATCTTTGTCTAGCTTAGCGGCCTCGCCGCCATTGCTGATCTCGATGAAGCCGAAGTCTCTGAAGAAATTCACGACTCGGAGAACCATTTCCCTGCTCATGTTCGTTTCTTTTAAGAGGTCATCGAAGTTATGCCAATTCCCATCTGATAGGGCGTCCAATACTTCAGTTATAATCAAGGCTTCTTTATCCTCTTTGACTTCGAACTCGTTTCTAAGCATATATAAGTTTGGAATCATTGGTTCTTATTAATACTTGTAGATTATGTTACTATATCCTAGATTCTTATCAAGGATAAGGAGTTTAGTGTTGATTAATATAATCAATAATGGATAGTGACATCCAATGGTAGGCATGTAACGATCGTACTCAATATGCACAAGCTAGTTGAATCGTATTAATCATAGTCAGTTACTCTCGCTATCAATAAATAACTCGTGCTTAATTCTAACCACTGGTTCGGAGGCCCTTAAATATGTATTTTAAATCCATATTATTTGGGGATCTGCATGCAGAGCGTGAGGGAAAGACTGCCATTCAAAGATTTTGGGAGGCTGAAGCTGACCCTCACGATCGCGATGCTTGGTTTTCTCACTGATACATTAATATCTAGATGGATGCTGAATAGCCAAAATGGGTATTACGAGTCTAACATGATGCTTAACCCAGCAATCGGCATTCCATTAATGGTACTCACATACGTGACTTTTGATCTAATAATACCGAGGAAGACCGTTTTTGATAACGTTTTCTATACATTAGCGATAATACAGTGGTCTGGCCCAGTGCAGAATCTCCTAGTTCTGTTCAACCTAACAAATGGAATCAACTTTTTCTACGCCCTACCATTCATAATGATATCTAGTTTCGTCGTCATAAACTTCAAAATAAACAGAGAGAGCGAACTATCAATTAGTAATATGAATAATGGCTAGGTATTCGCGCGCCTTTCAATGAACCATTTAAGAGATTAAGACCCTTAAGATATAGGGCCTTTTGGAATGACATCAATGAGATTCTGAATCAGAATGGTGCCTTTCTCAGTAATCCTCGTCTTAATGTACGCGTTATGATTCGTAAATATCCACTCGAGATTAACAAGACCAGCACTGGAGAGACCTTTCAGGATCCTCTCACGATGAGTCATCTCGGACGACTCGACCCCCTGAAACCACAGAATGAATGTCTTTGTTCTCTTACTGGCGATGTCGACCAATAATTCCTTGATCTGTGAAAGCTCGTCTTCGAGAATCGTGTCGCTCATCACGAACTTTCTAATGATCCCGTTTAGATCCTCCAAACAATTACCAGCCTGATTTCGACGATGGGACGAGTTAAACCTTCTTACACAATAATTTTGAGAAATGCTCGCACCAGTGAAAAAAAGAAGGATTTAACGCTCGGCTGCTATTTCATCGTAGCCTTCAGCTGGAGGAGGCAGGTCTCGTCCTCTGTTGCTTGGCAGATTGGGTCGCTGAATTGCATGTCTTGTTCGAGTATCTCTGAGGTTATCCCACCGATTAGTCCCCTCAGGAAGGTGCAGCTTGCATTGGTCTCCGTCTTACATTCCTCCGTGAATGGGTTGAATTTTATCTTGATGTTGATTCCGCCGTCTGTGACGTTGTATTGGGTGAGGGATATTTTTCCCCAGCCCATTTGGCTGAGTCGGTTCAGTGACTTTTCCAGCATCTCTATCTTTATCAGGGGACTATTAATTGTGACCTGTTCATCTCGGATTTGTCTAACTTCCTGTACTCCACTTTCTCTCCCCATCATGTAGACTATGGGATATCCTGCGGCGTGGAGATATTTGATAATAGGTGTCAACATATTTTCAAGGAAGGCATGCCTTATGAGGATGAAGGGTTGGCGTCCGATGCCTTGAAAAGATAACTCGGTTTGACGCTCACTCTGCATTAATCATCCGTTCCATCTGAATATCATTTGGGACTTGTATATGAAACTTTAGATGATTACAATTTTTTGGGATAATCTATGTTCACGGCGAGTCCTCGATATCCATCATTTTTATATGGAAATCTAGGATACAGTCAGGTAATATCGGGTCAGGGTGAACTGGGTGGAGAAGAAGATCACATCAACCCTCAAAAAGGGATGGTTGAGGCCTCTTGGTAACCTAGAATCGGTCATCATCCTCACGACACTGCTCTTTAACCTGATTGACTCCTTCACGACGGTGACGATCTATCTAACTCACACTGGCTTGGAGCTAAACCCGGTTCTTGATCTCCTGCTCAAGATTAATCCCTTCTGGACATACCTTTATCTGGCATCTTTTCTAGGCATCATCTTATTATTCAGATTTAATACCATCGTCGAATACGGTGTCGCAATCATTCTCCTTGCCATTCATTTATCAGCCTCATTAAACAACCTCGGTGTGATGTTCTATAATTATTCTGGATCAACTCGTTTAATGTTCGATGGACTAGATGCACAGTTCTTAGCATTCTTACTGGGCATCATCTTTGTCGGCGGTATTAGTTTGTACATAACTATCCGTAGAAAAGATACAAGGTTTAACAGCATCAAAACCATCTTCGTTAATTATTTTTATTATTTACTGGCTTATCTGCTCATCAACATAATTTCTGTAGTCTGGTTTAATGCATTTAACATTTAGAAATATACATCTACTTCGAGATTTTGAAGTAGATGCACTCGCGCAGTCAATCATCTATAGGATCGAGGAGCTGTTCAGGAGGCGCGCGGAAGTTAGGATGAGACATTCGTCTGACAAAATATTTGTACGTTAGATGAGGCTAACCGGAAAGAGCCTTTGGGATTAGATATTTTGAGGATTCGTAATAACCTCTGTTTTGTGGTTTTAGCTCATAAGAGCCAATTATAAAAGAGTGAAAAAACCGAAGCAAAGCGCCGAGAACACCAAAAACCACGGCAAACCAGCGAAAAAAGACAACGAAAACCCCCCAAAACGGGTCCAAACCACCCCACTCACCCTCCCCCAGCAAAAGATCGATGGCTCACGCTATCAGACGAAGCCAATCGAGCACAGCTGAAGCAGATCAAAACACAGACACGTAAAAACCAGCTTCACCCGGACCCTGGGAAGCGACGTAACCAACACCCGCCCACCGTTGAACACCCGCTTGATAACCGCAAACGTCCTCTCAACCGGCCTCCGCTTAGACCCGATCCGCCTATTCCTCAGCCGATCCTCCTCACCCAGCGGGTGGCCACGCACCCCACGCCTCATCGTCGCATCATATCCTCTCGGCTCCACCCCGAAGTACCCCTTGTCGCGATACACCACCTCGCCAGGCAGACTCAGATCCACGCGGCTGTCATGCACAGACGCCGAGGTCGCCTCAACGGCCCGAGCCAATCCATACTCGAGATCAGTCTTAACGTGCAGCTTGAAGCCGAAGAACGACTCCTTCAGCCTCTTCGCCCAGTCCCCATCCCGGCTCCTCCGAGTCAACGCGTCACCGCCACGCGGCTTCCCCGAGGGGCCGGGATCCGCCTCGATGAATGAGGCGTCCTGGGCCACACCCTTGCGCACCTTGAGGCCAGCCTCGTCGAGCTGCCTCTGCAGCTCCGCCCAGAGGGCGGCGTCGGTCATCGTGGCTGCTAGGCGTTCCCTGAATTGCCAGACCGTCGAGTAGTCAGGTGGCCTCTCGGGCCACCCGAGGAAGTTCTGGAAGTCGAGTCGGTACGCGGCCTGCCTTTCGAGCTCCATGTCGCTGAGGCTGTACCACTGCTGGAGGACGAGGAGCTTCACCATGAGTACCTCGTCAGTGTTGGGTCTTCCGCCTAGGGTGGTGTTGTTGTGGTACATTGCGCTGATTATTGGTCTGAAGGTTTCCCAGTCTATGGCTTGGTCGAGTTTGGCGAGTCTGTCTCCTAGTCTCGCGGCTTTTTAGTAGGCTTGTCTGAGGATGTATGAGGTGAAGTTGTCCATGAGACTTGTTCTATCGACTTTGATCTATAAATTTAACCGAGGGGGAGAAAAAACTAGGTTAATCAAAATTCTCATTTTTAATTAGGGATAGACGTTTCTATTTTGAGTCTTCGACTCTATATGTTAGAGACAACTTCTCAGGATACATGACCTCTAATAAGGTTTTACCGATATACAAAGGTTCGGTAGAGTGCTCCTTCGCTTTCCTTACGAGTCTCCTTAGCTCCTCGAAGTCTATTGACTTATCAGCGTTATTCAAATAATATCTAGACTTGTAAATACGTTCGACTCTTTTCCCATTTTCATCCATCGTTATAATGGTGTTCGGGTTGTCATAATCCATACGCCTCTCTGCGACACTTTGCCGCCTGGGGAAGCTTTTTAACATCCTATTATAAAAGACCCGGTTCTCACCGCCTTCGATGTGATTCAACAGTCTCTCTTTTAGTAATCCTGGTATGTCGAGCATCAGCAGAAACAAATAAAACTCCAGTTGACCAGGTTTAGGAGAGATAGTTAATTTCCATCCATGCTCATCAACTATCAACTGCTGACGAGCATTATCTATGCTAAGACTCTCCCGAATAATGTAGTCTACTTGTCTATCCTGCTCATATTCTTCTTCTATCTTCTCCAACTTCGTTTTCAGAGACATATTATAGGTATTCGACTTAGATAGCTGTTCCTCATATTCATTACATTGCTTTAGATGAGACTCATTGATAAGCCGTAATGGTGTATCGATCTCCCCGTGCTCAACGAAGTAGTCATGCAGTTTCTTTACCCTTGCGGCGATGATCGGGGTAATCTCCCCGTCGCCCATAATGGAGACTATTTCGCTGACCCCGAAGCCTTTTCTGTAGCCCAGATTCCTGAAACTTATGGTTTTAAGGTCGATGGGGAAATTTCCCCGTTCTAGTTTGGAGAGAGGTACATTAAGACCGCATAGGGGGCAAATCAAGTGTGACATATTATTTTTCCTTCCCCATATTGATGAATATAGGCTAGCCTATACAAGCTTGTTGGCTCCTAGAGAACGTGGGGAACTCGGGGAAATGGAGTAATCACATAGTGGTCTGGGGAATCGAAGAGAGAGGATAGCTACTAATGGAGGGGGTATCCTTGCACATATTAAGCCCTAAGTGAGAAGGGAAATATTTTGGGACACGGGGAGAAACATAGGAGGGAGCTGTAATTACACTTGATGACAGTATTAGAGAAAAAATGAAGGCATATTACCGAGAGGGATACCACTTCAGGATCAAAACTGTAAAGGGCAAACCGTATCTATCAGCCAGAAAAGGCAAAGAGGAAAACGGCCTCGGCTTCCTAACACCTGAGCTCCGTGACTTTATAGAGAAGCTGAAGAGACCCCAAGAAAAACAAAATGGGTCTGAAATCGATGAATCACGGCGACAAATGTCGAAATATATCGTGAGATTACATCCTACACAAACATATCCTACGCAAGAGCTGACTGAGTTTTCTAGAGAAGAGATAGAGTCGGCTATCTTCGACATCAGGTTCGAGAGAGCGAGGGTGAAGACCATCGACTGCTACTATTCGTTGAATGGCTATTGCCAGTATTGGAAGTATATGCCAAATTCGCATCTTCTTAAGAAGCTCTATGAGAGATTTGCTGGGGGTGAACATGTCTTGTCCGCGTACTCCGATATTTCACTGGCAGGGAGACCAGATCGAGAGTTGGTTCGTGTCACCGAGCTAATTTGCTTCGACTGCAACAAATACTTTCCGAGGAATAAGAGAAGAAAAACATCTGATGTATGTACGTCATTCACTCATGCAAAATGCCTCGGGTGAAATTATATCTTTAAAAAATAAAGAAAGTTATTGGTACTTTAAGGGTTGAATGGTGGACTCGAAGCGTGTGCGCTCGACCTGATACGAGGAAGTATATCACAAAGAGAATAAAGACGAGCGATCCTTAGCCTGAGAATAATTGAGAAAAAGAAGGAGTAGCGGCTCGCATAAAATTTAAATGAAATTTAATTCAAATAAAACCCAGAAGTTTAAGTGAGTAATCATGAAACGGAATTTTTCTGGGCGGGAATTAGCCCTCAAAGCCATCGTTGTTGCGCTCGGAGTTGGCACAATCTCCTTCGCCTTAAAATTTTCAACCTTCCTCGACAATTGGTACTGGCTACCATCCATACCTAACTTATTTGATACAGCATTCTTAATCGTGAGTGGTTTAGCTTTGTTGTACCTTGGCTTAAGAGGATCATTTTCGAATTGAAAGTAATTTACATTAAAAAAAAACATTTTAATGTGCGCGCATAAGTGTTCATTAATTATTTTTCGGCCTTTTTCTCCTGATTAAGCCTATTTGTGGCGTGAATAAATATTTAGAGGCGAGGATGCAAGGAAATTTTGAAAACATGTCATGATGGAGGTGATAAACCGTTTCAGACGGCTACCAACGCCTCCCCCTTGACACCCTCAAGCTCCTGTTCTCAAACATCGATATAAGCCTCACTACCGCCCGGATTGAAGCCAAGTACGCCAACTCAGGGATGGGCAGGCCACGCTTTCCCGTGCGCTCCATGCTTCTCTCGCTGATGTTCATGCGGTTCGAGGCCATACCATCGGTGAGGAAGCTCTGCAGGAGGCTGGAGAGGAGGCAGTATGCTCGAGACATCTGCGAGTTCGGCGACTCTACGCCGAAGCACAACACGTTCAGCCTCTTCATCGCCAGGGCGGGCCCCGAGGCCATCGAGGGCCTCTTCGGGGAGCTTAGGGACCAGGCCCTCGCGGTGGGCATAGTGGACCCGGGCGAGGCAGTCAAGGTCAGCCTGGACAGCACCTTCATGAGGGCGTACTCCAGGCGCGGGAGGAAGGGAGGTAAGAGCGACAGGGGCGCCCGCGTCGGCAAGACCGACCGGAGGAACTACGGGCTCGGCTGGAGGGCCCACGCCGCCGTCTCGATGAAGGCCTTCCCTCTGACGTACGTGGTGAGGGCCGCGAACGTCAACGATAAGGACGTGGCGAGGCCGCTGCTGAGGGAGGCTCCACGGCTGCTCAAGCCGCTGGGGAAGCATATAAGCCACGTCATAGCGGATAGGCAGTACTACTCGGCGGAGGTCTTCGAATTGGTTAAGGCGTTGGGGGTCGAGCCCGTGATCCCGCACACGTCCCAAGCGAGGGAGCCGCTGATCGACCTGTGGCTTACTAAGCGCTTCAGGGTTAAGGGTGACCCGAGGCTGGTGGGTCTCTACAGGCTGAGGATGTCGGTGGAGCGGAGCTTCAAGGCGGGTAAGCTTGAGCTGATGATGGAGAACCTGCGGTGGAGAGGGGTGGCTAAGGTGAGGATGCACGTCGGCATCTGCTTCGCCTGCATCTACGCCGTCGCGATATCTGCTCACAAGATAGGGAGGCCGGAGCTTGCAAACTGTATTGCTGCCTTCACGTATTAAGGCTCGGAAAAAGCTTCATTCGAGAAATAAGACCGAAAATGAATTAATGAACACTTATGCGCGCGCAAAACGAGAAGAATGTATTAAAAAAAGGGTGGTTATAAGTTTATGTTATTGTGAATGTTGTTTGTGCCGAAGTTAATCCGCTGCTAGAGGCGGTTATTGTTGGGGATCCAGTATTAGCATCTGTATAGTAGAAGTTCACTGAATCGTTACCAGATGTAATAGTTTTTGAAGTTATGTGTGTGCTCGAGCCTGAAGTCGAAGTGAAATAGCCACCTGAGGAAGTTGTTGAAAAGTTCACGGTTACAGTTGAACTTGCAGTGACTGCGTTCCCGTATGCATCTTGCAACTGTGCTGTAATTACACTGGATTTAACGTTGTGAGCAATTGTCTGAGATGCACCAGCAGTGTATACGAGCTTTGTTGCACTTGCGGCATTAACTGTTATTGATGAGCTCTGCGTTGAAACTTTGGCGGCTGCGTCGGTTACTGTTATTCTCTGTGAGCCTGCTGTCCTCAGTGTAAAGCCGCTAGTGAATGTGTGCGCACCAGCATCGGCTGTCGTGAATGTATAGTCGGGTGGTAAAGTTGCCTGCGGGTCTGTTGATGTAAAGTGAACTGTGCCTGTGTAACTTGTGAGAGTGTTTCCATTCTGGTCCTTTGCGGTGATTGTTTCACTGAATGCTGTTCCAGCCGTCTTCGAGCTAGTAGAGCTGAATGTAAAGTTCGTAAGTGTTGGTGGGTTAACGACTAGAGTCGAGGATGCCGCACCGGTTGCACCATTGTAGTTAGTGTCGCCGCTATAGATGGCATGGAATATATAGCTACCAGCTGCAGGCGTGTACGTCGTTGATGCTTGTCCTGAGCCACTGAGATTTACTGCTGACCCTAAGTTAGTCCATGTGGATCCGCTATCTGTAGAGTACTGGAACGTTACAGTGCCTGTTGGTGTGCCGCTTCCTCCTGAAATCGTGACTCTGATCGTCTCTGTAGTGCCAACTGCTATCGGGCTAGATGGGCTGAAGGTGGGAGCAGGTACTGTTGGGTTTGCCTTGCCTACCACTAGTGTGGAGGACGTCGCTCCAGTTGCGCTATTGTAGTTGCTGTCACCGTTGTAGGTTACCCTGAAGACGTAGCTTCCCGTGCTTGAAGCTGTGAAAGTCCGAGTTGCTGTGCCTGAGCTAAGTGTCACAGTCGAGCCAGTGTTCGTCCAAGTACCTCCGTTAAGAGAGTATTGGAACTGGACGGTTCCAGTCGGAGTCGGGGTACCGGGTATGGTCACACTCAGAGTCACTGATTGGCCTAGGGCTATTGGACTTGCGGGTGAAAAGGTTGGGGCTGGTACTGAAATGGTGTTCTTGTTAACCACAAGAGTTGAAGATGCTACACTAGTTGCACTGTTGTAAGTCGAGTCACCGTTGTAGGTTGCCCTAAACACATAGCTACCAGCACCTGGATTGTAGGTTGTTGAGGCTGAGCCGCCATTTAGCGTGACGGCTGAGCCAACGTTGCTCCAGGATGTTCCTCCGTTCGTTGAGTATTGGAAGGTTACAGTTCCAGTCGGAGTTCCTGATGAACCAGTGACGGTAGCAGTTAGAGTCTCCTGTGTTCCAACAGTGATTGGACTCGATGGAGTGAAGGATGGTGCCGCAACTGTCGCGCTTGCTTTTACAGTGAATGCCTGGCTAGAGCTTGTGGAGGGGTTGTGAGATGGATCACCCGCGAAGCTAGCAACTACAGTCCAAGCACCACTAACATTGGGTGTAAACTGATATGTGTAGTCGCCGCTCGAGTCAGTAGTCGCTGTGCCAGTAAATGTGGAGCCTCCTGGGGCTGTGAATGTGAAGGTTACTGTCTGTCCAGATATATCTGACCCTGAGGCCGGCGTAACCGAACCTGATACTGTTATTGGCTGGCCAAGAGTTGCGGCAGGGGGCGAGACTGAACAGGTGGTTGTTGATCCCATTTTTGTTACAGTGAATGTTCTAGGTCCTAAAACCGATGCGCCGTAAGTGGAGTCACCTAAGAACTGACAATAGACGGTCCAGGTTCCTACCGCATCAGGTACTGCATTAACATAGAATAATCCAAGTAGTGCAGTAGTCGTCGTTGAGACGACCTGCGTGCCATCGGGCCTTGTTAATTGGATTCTGATAAGCTTTCCATTTAATACACCATTTCCACTCGCTGTGAGGATGCCAATCGATTGGTAGCTCTGGCCAATTACTGTTGTTGGAGACCAGCTATACCAACCCATAGATGTAGCTTGAGCATTGGAGAACGTTGCCGTAATTACTGTGTTGGAGTTTATCGTCACGGTTATTGGGTTGGTGTTCCCCGTTAGGCCTCCGCCAGTCCAACTGGTGAAGGTCACGCCGTTGGCGGGGATGGCGGTTAGCTGAACCTGTGCCCCGTAGGCATAGGATGTCTGCTTTGGTAGAATTGTTACACTGCCGGATCCAGATACATTTACAGTGAGCGTGTAAGTATCGGCTGCGAAAGACGCTTGTATCGTGTGGTCCGCTACTACATCCGTGAATTGGTAGGTACTCACAGCTCCCACTGAGGCGCCGTCGACTAGTACATCAGCTATCTTGTAACCTGCACTAGCCGTAATCGTGAAGCTCTGGCTTCCTGCGTCTATTACTGAGACTGGGCCGACCGGTGCTATTGTGCCACCTGTCCCAGCTGACGCTGTAATTGTGTGAGCTACACCGGAGGCGAATGAGGCTGCTATTGTGTGGGCTACAACCACGTTACTGAAGGAGTAGGATTCTACTGCTCCAACGGATTTTCCGTCCACGAGTACATCGGACACGTGGTATCCCGAGTTGGCAGTTATGGTGTAAGACTGGCTGCCTCCATAATTCACCGTAGTCTGGCCGAGCGGGCTAATCTGACCATTCGCGCCCGCGGAGGCAGTTATTATGAACTGCTGAATGGCGAAGTAGGCATCTATTCTGTGGTTAGCAATGACATTGGAGAATGTATAGGTCGAGGGAGTTCCAACTGACACCTGATCGACTTTTACATCCGATATACGGTAACCTGTGCTGGGGGTCAAAGTGAATGTCTGGCTTTTGCCATCCGGGACAGACACTGGACCCAGTGGACTGATCGATCCACCCGCTGTCGACGAGGATGTGATAGTGTACGCGTGTCCGGATGCAGTAGTCACTACGATTATATGATCAGCCTGAACATTCGTGAAGGTGTATGAGCCCACTGCTCCAACTGACGAGCCATCAACCTTCACATCCAAGATGTAATAGCCGGAGTTCGCGCTAATTGCGAATGGCTGACTTGCTCCAACATTCACTGACACGGCTCCTGATGGGTTGATGGATCCGTTGGTGTCTGCTGAAGCCGTTATCGTGTAGGAAGTAACGACTGCAAACGATGCCTCTATTGTGTGATCAGCAGTTACACCCGTGAACGGATAGGTTCCGACTGCACCAACTGATACTTTATCGACTAACACGTCGGTTATCTTGTATCCTCCATTGGCTGTTATCGTAAAGGTTTGGCTTCCACCATCAGCCACAACGACCTGACCCGAGGGGCTTATAGTCCCACCGCTACCCGCTGTAGCTGTTATAACGTGTTGTGCCCCAGTAGTGAATGTCACTGAAATCGTGTGACTTGCAACCACGTTACTGAAGGTATATGATGCTAGGGCTCCGACGGATACGCCATCTACCTGGACATCCTGTACATGGAAGTTATTATTAGGCGTCATTGTGAAGGTCTGGCTTCCGCCGTAGGATACTTGAACGGCCCCAGATGGGTTGATGGAGCCATTTGGACCAGCAGTCGCCGTTATTGTCAGAGACGCGACTGGAATGAATGTTACGGATATAGTATGATCCTTAGTAACAGCAGTGAATGGGTAGCTTGTAACTGCCCCTACAGATGCTCCGTCGACCTTCACATCCTGGATCTGATAATATGCATTCGGTGTTATGGTGAATGTCTGGCTTCCACCGTCAATGACAGCCACCGGTCCAAGTGGGAAAATTTTTCCACCCGGACCCGCCGAGGATGTGATTGTGTGGGCCGTACCTGACGCGAAAGATGCTGCGATAGTGTGCGGGATAATGATGTTGTAAAATGTATAGGACATTACTGGTCCAACTGTTTGTCCATCGACTAATACATCCTGCACATGGTATCCCGTGCTAGCCGTGATCGTGAATGTTTGACTGCTACCATAAGGTACAATAACTGAGCCCGATGGGCTTATTGCACCATTCAAACCAGCTGAAGCAGTGATAGTCACTGTGTTGAGCATGAATGTTACAGATATTGTGTGATCCGAGGTCACGCTACTGAAAGTGTATGTATTTACTGTCCCCTTCGAAACGCCATCGACCATGACTGCGGCGATGCTGTAGCCGGTATTTGGTGTTATTGTGAATGTCTGACTCTGAAGGTTACCCACAGAGATTGACCCAGCTGGGAAGATTATGCCTCCCGGGCCAGCTGATGAGGTGATGGTGTGTGAAGCACCTGATGAGAAGGAGGCTACTATCGTGTGGTCAGCTTGTACATTTGTGAAAGTATATGATAATACCGGTCCAACCGATACACCATCGACTAAGACATCACTAACATGATTGCCTCCACCAGACGTGCTTGGAGTGATTGTAAACGTCTGAGTTCCGCCATACGCAACATCTACATCTCCACTCGGGCTAATACTTCCCCTTCCGGATCCTACCGACGCCGAGATGGTGAAAGTGAAAGTTGAAAACACAACAGATATTGTGTGATCCTTCGTAACCCCTGTGAATCCATAAGTTCCAACCGCCCCAACCGAGACCCCATCAACCAGGACGTCTACTATGTGGTATCCCGAGTTTGCGGTCATCGTAAAGGTCTGGCTTCCACCATCAACTACTGCAACTGGCCCAAGCGGAGCTATAGTTCCACCCACGCCGGCTGATGATGTGATAGTGTGAGCTATCCCTACGGCAAACGAAGCGACTATCACATGGTCTGAGATTACGTTGCTGAATGTGTAGGTCATTACGGCTCCGACGGAGACGCCATCGACCTTGACATCACTGACGTGATACCCACCTGAGGCCTGTATCACATAACTCTGGCTACCGCCATCTGGGATTGTGACCTTGCCTAATGGATTAATGGTGCCTCCACCGTTAGCGTCGACTGAGGATGTTATCGTGTGGGTTATCGTTGTTCCTGTGAAGGATGCATCAATAGTGTGATCCGCCGCAACATTTGTGAATGTGTAAACATTGACTAGTCCTACCGACACAGTGTCGACCTTCACGTCAGCGATGTGGTAACCCGAATTAGGTTTGATTGTGAATGTCACGCTGCTGCCATCGGGGACTGCGACCGGTCCCAACGGGCTGATGCTACCACCGGCTCCAGCCGTGGATGTGATTGTGTAGGCGTGGCCAAAAGCAAATGTTGCTGATAGTGTGTGGTCGCTTACTATGTTCGTGAATGTGTAGGACATGACGGCTCCGATCGAGACACCGTCCACCTTGACATCCGCGACATAATAGCCTGAGTCCGCAGTTATCGTGAAAACTTTACTACTTCCATATGAGACCTGGCTCGTCCCCGGAGTTATAGCACCATGTAATCCTGCTGTGACGGTGATGGTGTATGTATTGAGTGCAAAGGAGGCTGCTATCGTGTGAATCCCATTGATATTACTGAATGTATAGGAGTTTATTGCGCCATATGAGTAGGTATCGACAACCACGTCAACGATGTGGTAGCCCGTGTTTGGCGCAATTGTGAAGGATATGCTACCACCTGCCACGACATAAACTGAGCCAAGTGGAGAAATCGACCCGCCCGCTCCAGCTGATGACGTTATCAGGTACGCAGATCCAGTTGCGAATGTAACAACGATGATGTGATCAGTGATCACATTTGTGAATGTATAGGATCCGATTGCACCAACGGATACGCCATCTACCATTACATTGGCTATATAATGGCTAGAATCAGCTGTGATCGTGAAAGCCTGACTACCGCCATCTGGTACCGTAACAGTTCCCAGGGGGGTAATGCTTCCACCGGTGTTTGCCGAGGATGTGATTGTGTGTGCGACTCCTTGGATAAAGGTGGCTGCGATGGTGATACCATTCGCTTCGACACCAGTGAAGGTATAGGATCCGATAGCGCCTACGTGTACCGTGCCATTAATCAGCACATCAGATAGATACCATCCAGGATTAGCCTGAATTGTGAATGTTTGACTACCACCATATGGGACCATAACTTGTCCCAGCGGGCTTATTGTTCCGCCTGAGCTAACTGAAGAAGTTATAATGAATGAGGGACCACCTGCGAAAGTAGCAGATATGGAGTGGTCGCCTGTAACCGAGTTGAATGTGTAGGAGGTTACAGCGCCCACTGATTGGGTATCCACCGTTACCATTGAAATGTAAAAGTCTTGGGTATTAGGAGTAATGGTGAAGGTAACGCTTGCACCGTCTGCGACAAATACAGTTCCCGAAGGACTGATCTGACCATTAGGACCCGCGGAAGCCGTTATAGTGTGGCTGATCCCATCGGGGACATTGATTTTAACAGTGGTTACAACGAAGGTTCCATCATCGGCAACCACTTTAACTTGCACTGTGTTCCCAACCCAAGTCTGTGAAACGAGAATACCAATAGTGCAAGTACTTCCCGATGGAAGTAAATTGGCATACTCTAGCTCCTTTATTTGATAAAGCACCGAAACATCGTCAACATAGACCCTCGCATTCGAGGGGGTTGCGGGGTTAAGTTTCAGAGAGTTTTGACCAATATTCTTTACATATAGTAAGAGTTGGCCATTAGTTTGAGATGTGCTCTCAATCTGAAGCTCATTTCCGCCAGCACCGACATTGAAACCACCGATGTAACCCATCGTATACGCGTAGATCAAGAGGCCGGCGATGATAGCTATTATTATTAATATGAGTACCGCGATGTAAGTCGATATACCCCTATGTTTTGACATAGAATTATTCTTAAACATACATCCTACACCTGTCAGCAAATTCTCTATATAGTAAAAAATCGGAAATCATTTAAGAATATTGGAAAAATAGTTCTAACTAATGGTAAGGTCATAAGTTACCGAAGAATTAAATACATTGAAACTTTCTTTAGATTAGGTCTTGAAAATGGTCGTGACTAAAAAGAGAAAAGGAATCTCAACTTTCATTACCACACTTCTGCTAATGGTT
>JBEKDF010000018.1:0-54736 GCA_050014495.1 Bathyarchaeia archaeon | reverse complement strand
ATCGCTTCTACGAGGAGGTGAGGTGTTTAGGATATGCCCGTATTTGCCATTAAATCCTGTGAGGGGAATTAAGACCATTTAAAACCAATATCGGGGTAATTTCGGGACAAGGCAGCGCGCGCGACGCCGTCGAAGAACATCGTCAGCTGGTGGAAGGGTAGGAACACCTCGGGGTTGAACTTCTCATTTGTGTTCTGGTAGATGAACTTGTTCAGCTCCTCTGGGCTGTTGTTCAGCTTGGGTAGTATCTCGTAGCGGATCTTGCCGTAGTTGAGGGCGAACTCTGATCCGCTGAATCGGTCGAATAGCTGCATGAAGAGCTGTGCCTGGCGTGTGTCGAGTGTGGCCTTGTAGTTTCTCGGGTTTGTGCGTAGGGTGAACATGTAGTACACCGCTGCTACCGTCACGCTTGCCACCGTCACCAATACTCCAATCGTCTGCGCATCAACCATTAATCATCACTAATTAGAGTCAGCTAGAAGTGAGGATAAGATTATTGAACGGCTTGATTATTCTGAAGATAGCTAATGAAGTTCTCAGGAACCTTGTAGGTGGGATCATTCCTCATCTTGATCCTGAGCATCTCCTGAGCAAGGTACTCGAAGTCGACAAGAAAGTCCTTCCCGAAGTAATGCTCCCGCTCATAATCCAGATACCCCTTGAACTTCATCCAGAGGAAGATGACCATGTGGAAGCTCAGCTTGTACAGGGTCTCAGCATCCACAGCCTTCTCGCGTAGCAGGCTCCCGAGAAGGTCCCACGTGAAGAAGACCTTGAGCCTAATCGCCCCGTTGTGGAGGTTGAAGTCGCTTCCATACTTCTTCTCGAAGTCGTCCCAATCACTCCACTGCATGTTCATGAGCTCCTAAAAATCGAGGCTGCCCTCCGTGTTGAAGAGGCGCTCACTATAGCTTGTGAGTAGCTGTAGCCTTCTGGTCTCGAGTTCCCTGTCGCGTGTCTCCTGCTCCTTCTTCTTGGATTCTTCGGTTCGCTTGTTCACGTTGGTATAGCTTCTCACCGCGATGAACGCGGCTATGAGTGTTCCAGCTACTCCGACTACTTGAGCGATATACGCCATTGACTGAAGCGTAACTAGATCGACCAATACAAGTCACTGGATTACACTCAGGTGGAAGTGAGGATAAGGCTATGTTCCATATACAAATATTTACGAATATTAATGAAAATGTTATATACTTAGTTGTTTGTTATAAATTCGAGATTCTTTTATTATAGAATAATAATGAATCTTAAAATATTCGAAAAAAATGGTGAAAAATAGATGAAGTATGTATATCTTTGGTTTGTGAAGATGACAGAAGAGGCAACCAAAAAGTATTTAGTCGACGTTAAATATTTCCCGAATTGGACAACAAAGGCAAAAGAGATCATCAACAAGTATAAGATGAAAATCGTGGTATGGGGAACTCCCTACTATACGGTCGAGCAAATAGTTATTGGCGTTGAAACAGATGCATCCCTAGAAGATTTCGGCAAGGTAGCGATGGAACTTTACCATATTGATCCTGCGTTTGTCGATTATGCAAAAACTCTAATAGTAACACAATAAAAACCTCATACCTTTTTTTTCACATGATGAGGGTAAGGCTATGGATAGGGTGGGATCGGCTTCAATCCGAGTGCCTTCCTCTCAACGAAGTCCTTCCTCCACTTCACAGATTCCTCAAGCATAGAGTAGTAAAGATCCTCAAAGTCTTCGTGAAGCCCACTCTTAGTAGGCGCCTCGTACCTCCCCCTATACTCCAGGATGATCGGCTCATACTTCATAATTTAGTCCCCATGTTACCGGCTATAGCCACAGCTACAGGTGTAATGGTCGCGGCGACCTACTACATAATTAACCTGAGGAACTCGAGCAGGGTGATGGAGACCACGCTTGAGACTAGGCAGGCACAGCTCTTCATGCCAATCTACTCGAAGATGAATGATGGAGACTTCATGAGAGACGGGATGGAGATACTGTATGAGTGGAAGTGGACCGACTACGAAGACTTCGAGAGGAAATACCTGGATGATAGAGACAATAGAGCCAAGTTCTGGTCCATGTCAAACTACTTCGAGGGTATCGGTGTACTCGTGAAGACGAGGCTGATAGGCCCAGGGTTCATCGACGACCTGATTTCGAGTGGGGTTATTGGGATGTGGGAGAAGTTGAGGCCCGTGATAGTGCAGTGGAGGGTTCGTCATCATACCCCGCAGCTGAATGAGCATTTTGAGTATCTGTACGGTGTTGTGAAGCGAATAGCGGAGAGGCAGCACCCAGAACTCAGGTCCTCTTCTTAATAGCCTTATCTAAACTTCAACCTGACTCTAACTCAGGAAGATTGTTGCTTGATTTTCATCCTATGACTTCGCTTCCGATTCCAGTACGCGCTTCACGTTGCCGACGGTGGCTACACCCTCTCTCCTCAAGCCCCCCGTAACAAAAGGCGCGAGCAGCCTGTAGAAGCCATCAAACTTCACGTCGTCGGCCGAGGTGAATCTGGTCTTTCCCTCAACGGCCTCCACACCGAAGCCAACCACGGTTCCCTTCGCTGGCCCAGAGGTGACCACGAAAGAGAGCTTTCGGTTGGGCTCATACTCAATGCACCGTTGCGGAAGTGTCATATCTTTTCGTATTATCTCGCACGTGGAACCCACCCCGATTGGCCCTGAGGAAGTCAGCCTCGCTTCGAGGACACCTGGTTCCCACTTCGGGACATTTGACAGGTCAGCTATGAACTTCCAAACCTCCTCGACGGGGCGGTCAATCATCACACTCTCCTCAACCTTCACCATATTGACACCTCCCCCCCATTTCCTCAGTAAATACTACACATTCAATCGAAATAAAATGTTTTGTGTTTGGGTTTGGGGGATAAGTCTATGGCCACACACACACACAAATGTAAGATAGTCTTCTAGCGAGAATCTTCATCACCTTTCAATTATTGCTTGAATTGCTTTCGATAGAATGCGCTCACTCATTATTTATCTAAGTTGGATTCTTCGTTTTCTCCTCTGGCGGCCTTATGTCTTTGAAGAATAAGTACATCGTCGCCGCTGACGCGAATTGGAAGAAGCCAGCCCCGTAGAAGGGAAATGATAAGCTCACGAATTCGTAGAGATACCCAGCAATAGCCGGTGCACCAGCAGACGTGAATCTGCTCACCACCTGAATAACCCCATAAGTCGAGGCCCTTTGTTTACTCTGTGTGACGCCCATGATGTAGCTGTGCCTCAGCGGCACATCGATGTTGCTGAACACGCTCATGAATAGGCGACTGGCAGCTACGATCGCGAAGCTCGGCATGAAAGGTGTAAGGAAGTTTATGAGAAAGATAGGAACCCGACTCATTACGGTAGCTCTAATAGTCCCGTAACGCTTCGCCATCTTCAAGCCGAGAGCGTAGCTAACCGTCGAAATAAGGTTGCCAAGTCCCGTGATTAGACCTATTTCAGCGGGACCCACCCCGAATCGAAGGTAGAACCAGTAGCTGAGGAGGTTGTTGAAGGAGCCACCTATCTCATCTAAGGCGACCACGCTACTCCACCTCAGCAAGAACTTCCTCTCACTGATGTCCTGCTCGGTTGGAGGCGCGGAGTCGACTAGCTTGTGCTCTGGTTTGACCTCCTTAATCAGTGCGAAGAGCACGATGCAAATAACTCCAACGGCTGCGAAGATAACGAAAATTTGCTGGTAAGCTAAAATCTCGGGAAAGCCGAGTCTCTGAAGTGCTTCGGGTATTGCTCCAGCGAAGCTGCCAAGTATGCTGGCCGCCGTCGCAAGTGTCGCGTTGATGCTATAGGCCATCGTCCGATTCTCGTCACTTACCTTGTCCCCTAACAGGGCAATCTCGGCGGGGGTATAGGTGATTGATCCACCTACCGTGAATAGTACAGCGGCGATGAGTAGAACTGTGATACTCGTCGTCGCCACGAAGATTGCGCCTCCGATTACGAGGCTGCCCGCGATAAAGATGAGTACGGGTTTTCTTCCTAACCGATCCGCGATGACTCCCTCGATCAGACTTCTGACGGCGGAGAATAGAATGATCCCCATGAAGGTTAGCCCGATGAGGACTGAGGAGACACCTATCTTGCTGAGATAGATAGGAAATGCTACGGCGAGTATAGCGGAGCTAAAGCTCCGAAAGGCATTTGAGAATATTAGAATCTTCGCGTCTCTAGGCACTGTTTGAAGAAACGCGAAACGATTCGGCACAAAGTACCAAGTAAGCATCTATTATTTATTGGTTCAAAAATTTGTGGTCTAAGCCCATTAAGTTTGGTGTTTTTAGTAAATATTAGATCCCACTTGGCACTCTAGGAACCCATCTCCTAAATTCTCCTCTGAGATACTTCGCGAATAAGAGGGCCTCCTCATTGATTAGTGTCTCAAGTGTCTGATGCTCACCGTTTCTAATCCGCTTCACTTCAACTATCGACTCGAAGAACATGTTAAGCTCATCGAGCAGAGTCTTAGTTTCGGAGTCTGTCAGATATTCACGTTTGCCCTTCTTTCCGTGACTCGCAGACTCGGTCTTCATCTTGAAATCTTTCTTGCTTATTTTTTGGCTGTATTGAATCAGGAAGTCGTCGATCAGATAGCGATAAAGCTCCTGAAAGTCACAGACCAAGCTGAGTTTAGCCATCTGGTTACTGTGAAGGAAACCGAGGTACGGCTCAAGTTTCGCCCTAACGAGGGCCTTGTGAATCTTCCACGCGAGAATCTCATAGGATAAGTTAAACAGATTATTTACGCCATCGTAGGTCATGAATCCCTCCCTCTTCTCAGGTCTAAGCTTCTCAGGGAAGAGGCCGAAAATCTGCTTGTAATATCGCTGGGTATGCTTCCCCTCGATTCCTGTTAATCTCCGCCTTAATAATTCGAGGCTCTTCGCCTCACTCCTATCGATTGCATCCCTGAAGTCGTCGAGGTGAGGCTCAAGCCCATACTTACGCAGAATAATGTTTTGACTCTCAATCTTCGCAGTTACGAAACTCTTCGCTATTGTGAAAGCTCTCTCATCGAGAGACGCCTGATACTGAGCAATCCTAGTTTGAACATAGGAGTCATCATCGAGGCGCGCGCACAGACACACTTCGACTGCCGAGAAGCATCAACCGTAGATCAGGCGAAGGAGCTCATCGCAAAGGGCTACGAATATGTCACTGAGGTTGATGGTGTCAGACTCTTCAGAAAACCCGATCAACTCTAGGTGGGATCGGTTAATATGTTGGTGGGATCGGTGAGATTTGAACTCACCGTGACCCCCACTCGGAGTGATTTCCTCGTGTCGGTCAATCGGTAACATGATGACCATTTAGAAGAAACTCAATCTGAGATAAGAAGGTTTTCTGAAATAAGAATGGTGAAGAAATTTCACTTTCCAGAAGACTCCGTTTTTCAATTAACTAATGAATACGTTCTTTAACCTCCCCGGTTTTCATTTAAACATGTCTAACCCTCAAATTCCCTTGATGAAAAAAGCGTTAAACGATGAAATTATACCCGAATTAGAAAATTTAAATGGTCTTTGGTCTAAAGTGAAAAAAGGCGAATTAGATTCATCCTCTTTTGATAATAGAGATATATACGCTGATATGCTCATACAAAATCAATTGCTAATTAGAATCGCATTTTTAATGAATGATATAATGACTAAAATACAAGATATTGAAACAAGGAATAAAAAATGATTATGGGTGAATAAGATGGAAACACTTGTTAGTCAAATAAATGAATCACTTGTAAAAAAAATCGGTGAATTTAGGAAATTTAATGAATATTTTGGAGTGTGTAATTTTAATGTAGAAAATACTGATCAAATATATGAGCTTGTAAATGATAGCATTGAAGGCACAGGTCAGGAGGTTATTTATCGTATTTCTCCTCCGAGAATGCTTACCCAAGAATCAGTAAAAATGCAAAAAAAATATGCAATTCGTAATTGGGAGGAGTCATACAAAGATGAACGTATGCAAAAATATATAATACATAATATATCTAATAAATGGAGTTTGGAAGAGATTCTAAAAATTATAGATTTGCTTTCAAGATCTAGAGAAGTGGAATGGACATTAGAAGAATTCGATCAAGGAAAAAAGGCTATAGAATCTCTAAACGGTCATGGTGTAAATGCAGATACTATATTGACTAGCTTTGTTAATCCCGACCTGAAAACAATGGATGAATATATGATTTTTCCTAAATATGGTCCTGAAATAAAAAAGGAAAAAGGTATAACTTTTATGGGAACATTAAAGGGTTTAGACGTTTATGGAGTTCCTCAAATGGAAAAAAATCAATTTCTTATATATGAAAAACAAAATGTTGGCGTTAATATATCCCCGCTAAGAACATATTTAGAATCAACTGAATTATTAGCAATTTCTCAAACATTAAATGCTTGGTCAATAAAACGTAATGGCTGTATATCAGTTAAAATAAAACCCCCGACTCTACCCCAACTCAACACGCCATGATTGTCTAAAATATTACATATAAAAAGTGCCGGGTAAGGGGAAGGTTAGGAACCCTATCCCGGCTCACCGGTAACATGTCTGAAGCCAGTGTTTGGTGAAGCGGGACTGTCGGTGGGGAATGAAACCCACTCCCGCTGTTACCAGACGGGCATCCTGCTTGCCTATGATTTATGCCTGTTTCAGTTTAGGAAACGTGGGTGGAAAATTTAGCAATTTGAGATCAAGCCCACAGAATTGGGCTGCATGACCTTTGTTCCCCATCTCTCGGAGATGTACCAAGCCTGTCTTCCGTACATTTCTGATCTCTCAGTCTTGACGGTTAGTGGACGCTTCCAAGCGAATATTGAGTATGGGTCTGTGTCGTCTGGACTCTTGAAGACAATCATTGCGTAACCCGCCTTCATGGTCTCTGTGACACGGACACGGCAATCGCAATAAATGTCCTGTTCTCCCGCTGTGTCGCTTCCCATGTTGCCCACTGAGCCGACTGCGTATCTATGGCTGTTGATCCAGCGACTGTCTTTCAATAGGTCAGCTTCGCCTTCAGGTGAGATATAGAGGAAAGGTGTGTTATCATCTGGGTAGAACTTGTCCTCTTTCTCTAATTGGAGCAAGTTCACGATGTCATCGAATGCGAGCTTACCAGCAACAGTCGCACCAACCGAGTTGCCGTAACCAGCCCACAGGGTGTCACGGATTGAGGAATCGGTATACTCACCGATGGTCCTTCCGGCTTCCCTGAGCAAGATTGCGACATAGTCGTATTTCGGACTGTTCTCTTTCAAGATATCCGAGATGGAAAATGCAAGATAAATCTGATCACCGACCAAAACCTGTAAGTGGTCCATTGTTGGTGTCTGAGCAACGTATCCGCTTGTATCCAAGTCAGATTCGCTGATGCTTGAAACGCTGAATCCGCTGGTCAATACCGGCATCGAGATTTCTGAACCAGTCTCACCGATTAGGACGGAACTCATGGTTATAGCCTCACCGAAGACCTGCCTTGCAGCTTTAATTCCAACTAATATTTCATTCCAAAGTAAAAATGGAAGGAGTTCTGAAGGTAAAGCCGAAGAGAGCAAAGTCTCATTAACATTAAAGTTTGTCATATCTTAACTTACTATATAGATATATAGTTGATGTTAGTTAAAAGCGTTATCATAAGATTGTAACATATGATTTATTGATAAGACTTTTATAGATGTATAGTTACTATATATACCAGTTAAGAAATGAATCCAACGGGATGGAAAGTAGTCACTATGCCTGAACAGCTTTACGAGAGGCTAAAGATGATATCAGTTGCATCGAGGAAACCTATATGGAGATTGATAAGCCCATATGTTCCTGCTATGCAGTCTGCCTTTTTAGATGAACATGCTGAAGAGATAAAGGCACTTCAGGAAAAGTTGAGGTCAGGTGAGACATTGAATGAAATTCTATCGAGACCTGATTGGTACTGGACCGCCACAGAAGGCATCATAGACCTCAAATCAGATATAATCGAAGAAAAAGCGAAGGAAGAGATAGAGGAAGAGGCTACAAAGAGTGAAGCAGGAATCAATATTTGGAACGAGGAAAAAGATGAACAATGAATACTAACGATATTATGAAGCAACTAGAGAACGCACCAAAGGACGGCAGCGTTACATCCCTATTAGTTGACGGCAAAACCATAGATTATAAGTATATCAACGATAAGTGGGAGGGCACAAGCAATTCAAACCTCAACATAGTTCTCGATAGGACTCAGATAGAGCAGGACTTGCAGAATCAGCTTGATAAGGAAAAGGAGAATTCGACCAAGCTAAAGACCATTACAGAGGGGCTATTACAGGAGAAGATCAAACGTGGGGAAATGAAGCAGTCGGATATCCCAGAATTCCTTCAGGGTCGGGCTGAGAAGAATGCAGGGGCTGACAGCAAGCGTGGCGGAGGTGTCACAAAGCTAAACGACTACGGCAAAAGCCCACAGGATATGGTCTACGATACCATGTCTGAAGGGATCAGTGACTTGTTTGCGAGGGTCCGTAAGGGCGATGTGGAAGCCAAGAAGAAGCTGGATGAATTGAAGGAGTTGGCGATTGGCGATCTCAAAATCCGTTCTGCAAGAAACGAACCATTCTACATGGTGCAATGTGTTTCCTGTGGTCAGATGGTTGACGTTCAGCAGCACAGCACCTGCCCTAACTGCTCCGAAAAACTCGGAGTAAGCGGTTAAGTTTAGATATGTCAATAAAAGCCCAAAAGAAAATTAGGCATAGGGGAGGAAGATAAAATATGTTGATAATATCAAGTGTAAACCAAGATTGGAATCTTAAAGGGTTTCTAGGTGAAAGTGTGTTAGTTAATGCACTGAGAGAAAACTTTGATAATATCACATATATGAAAAATAATAGTGATCAAGGTCTAGATTCCTATAGAGTAAACAAGGGAAGAGGCGAAGATATACGCTTGAGAATTGAGGGATATAATTATCCTATATGCATAGAGGTAAAAAACTTTAACCCTAATGGATGGTACCTGACCCCTCAATGGTTTGAGTCTAAACACGAACTCCCATTTACTGATAATAAGCTGGGCGGGGAAATTCGCATATTGGTAACAAGTGCCAAAGTCTCTAAAGAGTGTAAAAAATATCTAAGGTCTAAAGGTATAATATTATGGCAACTATCACAACAGGTCACTATAGATAATCAGGAATTAATCAAATTGGAATTGCATAAGCACATAAAATGTTTACTATTTCTCATAAAAAATAAGGTAGTTAAATATAATAAGTATAATCGTAGTACGTTAGTTAATTGTAATATTAGATATATAGATAAATTGATTAATAGAATATATAGTATTGATAGAATAAATGATAATAGAATAGAATTGAATGATAGATTGAAAGATAGATTAACTGATAATGGGGTTTTTGATGGTCCCCCATTCAACTTTAGATATTCTATTGAAAATAAGCCATTTGATCGTAGGGGCTTAGTGTGGAAAAATTAGTTAAAACATGAAACCTAAAAAATATTCAGATGAAGAAAATAAGATTAGGCAGCGTGAAAGGGTGGCTATTGGCTACTATAAGAGGCAGCTCAAAAAATACAATGTGCAATTTGCCGAGACCGATTCATTAGAAAAATTGAAGGCGATTTATCTATTGTTTTGTGAAAAGCGGGACCAGCTTCAGGGCGATTCACTCCATGAAGCTATGAAAAGGGTCGAACCCATGAGGATTTGGTAAGGTAGACTCATTGTATCAGATTTCCTAATTGTCTACGGGCTAATGAGTTAACGGGTTGAAAGGAGGAACTGCCCGTATCCCAATTCCGGTATCCTTGAACAGCTCTCCCGTGCTGGCATCCACCCAATACAAACCGGGAGGTGGAATTCCCCTAAAATTACCTGACTCATGAACGATGACAGTCCATACATACCTATGCCAAACCGTCCCCTTGATCGGTGGATAAACTCCTGTTTCTGTGACATTATACTCGGCTTTGGGAGAGTAATCATTCATAGGTTTAGTGACGCTATTTAGGAACTGGAAGCCTATACCTCCATTATCTGCTACAAAGAATCTTACGTAAGTCAGTGAAGCTTCAATCACCAACCCTCTGAGAGTTGTTGAGTTCCATCCATCGCTTGAAAGAGCCTTGGCTATTGCTTCGATCTTTGATACTGGCGGGGTGATGTTTGAGTCGAAGAGCGATGTGTAAGCTTGAATGTTAGTTTGTATCGTCTCGATTTGACTCTGCTGATTACTCAGCTCGGATTTGAGAACCTGATTACTTGAATAAAATGACCAACTACTTACTGAAAGGGCGATTATTAGCAGTACACTTAGAGCTTGAAGTAGAAGAGAGCGGTTTCTATGGTACCTATCGGTTTGGGTTGGGACTGGATCTTCGATCCTTTTTATTAGGTTCAACCCTGCTAGTCCAAACTCTGACAGTGTGTATGTCCCGTCTTCCCTCTTGCGTATGAGTTCATGTAAGCTTTCGATGTGATAGTTTAGCAGCCCGTTCTCAATGCCTAGCTCGTTAAGCAACTCTGTGTAAGTTGCTGATGAGATACTGAGACGCCTCAGAATGTTCCTCCTGATAGGATGTTTGAGGGCTGTGAAAATCGTTGAGTAGGTGTCGTCTTCTTCGCTCATGGTTAGTGGGTCATGTTCAGCGTTTATGAGGCTTCTCGACAAGAAACATTATCCCTTCTCCCTCTAGATGTGGACAAACTTTGTTGTCTTAGCGTGAGTTAGTTAGAAAGGTGAGAATAGTGAAAAACAATGGATATAAAATTATAAAATAATAAGATAAGATGCTAATTCCTATAGCCTTAACGCTCAGACACTAAGGCTGCGTAGGGAAGTTAATATATGTAGATTATATATATGTATATTATATCCCCCCTACCCCTTCCAATGAAATGCATATTATTCTGAGACCAGAAAGGTGGATAGAACTTAGGCTTAGTTAATTCCAGATAATGATTTGATGGTATGAGATTTTCCAGATAATTCCTAAGTTCCTCTTATGATCATTTTCCTAGGAATTCGTATGTGTTTGGCGGTATGTCGCCAACTTCTTTCCGAAAACCATTTCCGGTTTGGCTCATATGTATGATTTGGAGGAAGGGTATAGGTACAGTTTTTGGTTATCAATCTATTTTCTACTAAGCTGTTTAGTAGTGATTTTCTCATTTGTCAAGAGTAACCTGCACACTCTACTTACCACATACATAATGGCACACTAAATAAATATAAATTTTTTGATAGACGATTTCAATATAATAAAAGAGTGTGTTACAGAAATAAATCATCGCTATTTTTGACCCTTTAGACTTGGGCGTTATCAGTGTCTATCTAATTGATTTTCTCAGCTCTTACGGATTGGTGATTTAGGACGTTAATATTGCTTAATTCTCCAATTAATACGATAATACAGCTTATACGATCAATTCATGGGATTTAATGGTTCGTCTAATAGGGCTTAAAAATGCCTATCTGAGCCGTTTAAGGGCTTATTTGGTCAATCCCTACGAACTAAGATCGACACCTTAAAGAATGAAGTATCAAAACTATGGACACAAACCTTAGCTCACCTCCCACCCTATCAGAAATAAATTAAATTTAAATCAACTGCACAATTCCTTGATTAACCTATCTGCACATATCAACCTATCCATCATATATGATTAATCCCTATGACCATGGTTTCTTGAATACTCATTATTATGCCAATTCATTCAAAATATATAAGGCTCAATTTTACCCTCCGGCATCACCCCAGAATTAACATGAACATACAATATTGACTAACGATATCGCAAGTGGCTTGATAAGGCGGGATGTTGAACGATTGATTTTTATACTTATTGTTCAGACAAAAAGTTAAGCTAGAGGTTAATGAGTTGACTGATATAGAGCAAATAATTGCACTTTTACCCGTAGCTGCTTGGTCCGCAATATATACACTACTAGGAATAGTGCTAGGCATTTTAGTTATGGAATTAATACACTTTAAGAATAGAAAATCGGAAAATCTATTTAACTTATTATTTGGATTAAATATGATAGTATTTGCATTTATTTGGTTACTTATACCCAATCAAATCCAAAATATTGGGATATTAGCTACCCTTGTGGTAGCATTATTGACATTCAAGACTGTTGATGAGATGAAATTATCTCGAATAGCTCAGTCCCGACCTGAAATTATTATTGATTTTGATATTCCCTTTGGACATTCGATAATCAATCTAGTAATAAGAAATGAAGGAAAAAGTTTGGCTAAAAATATTACATTTCAGGTTACACCTGAATTAATAGATACTAACGATAGAAATCTATCTAAAGGTTATTTATTTGAACAAGGCATAAAAACAATGATTGCTGGAAAGGAAATTAAGCAGATTTTTGATGGTTCAATAAATTATTATGAGGGAAATAAGAAAACTCCCGAGAAATATCCATTAATATTTAATGCGAAAATTAACTATGAAGATAATGAAGGTATAAAATATGAGGATTCAATGATATTAAATTTAGAATTATATAAAGACATACTCTACACAACTGAAGGGTCTCTCAAAGATATTGCTGAAGAATTAAAAGATATAGAAAGGGAATTATCCCGACACAGAGAATCTCAAAATAGAACCATTGCGTGAATGTGGATACTCACTTTTTATACTTATATCTTATAATATATTTCTCTAGCATTTTCGATAGTTGGGTCTTCGTATAGTTTAATGAAGTCTTCTTTTAGATTCGAATATTTACGGGTACTATCATACATCATGTATCCAAGAACTAAAGCAAACCCAGCGTAAACTGCTAACATAAAATTATTGAAAATACTTGTTACATCTGTGCTTATATAAATCACCAAAGTTAATGTCACAACAAAACTAAAATAAATAAATCTCTTGAGAGCGTTTTTTGCGTTTTGCATTATTTTATTTAGTATATCTTCGCTGATATTATTCACAACAAAAATGGTAAATCCGAAATATTCTAAATCATCTATTTTTTCTCTGTTTTCTATTCCATCCGGTTCTAAATCGAAGATACCATTTTCTTTATTTTCTTGTAACTCTTCAATCAGTTCTTTTTGTAAGCAACTATTTATTTTTTCACGTCTGTTCACAGTATCTGCCGATTCTCTAAACTTAGTTATTTGATCTGGTCCTTGAGTTATCAATATGAATACAATGCTTAGAAATGATATTGCTATAGCGATAATTGCTGTTGGGTCCATACTGAATATTTTATCTGGAGGTTCCTATAAAGATTTGGACGTTTCAAGTTAATGAAAAATGATAAAGAAGATCACAACAGCCAACCCAACAAGGAATAGGACACTCAGCACCTTTAGGGCGAAACCTACCCCTTCAACAAACCCTTGAACGATTGAATCATCATTCAAGCCCAGTCACTTCCGTTTCCTACATACTTTCTTACCATCATAATCCGAAATGAACTCAAACCCGCTCTCAATCAGTCCTACGAACTCGTTCAAATCCCCTGCAACCTTGACAATAAAAAATCCATCCTCCTCGAACTCGGTAAGGTGCACGTAGACCATCGTTGATGAGATTGATCGATGCCCGAGCTGCCTTTGGGTATATAGGAGGTCTTTGGTTTGGGCGTATATCTGACTAGCCCTGAAGTGTCTTAGGCTCTTGAGGTTGATCCTGTCAATATTGGGGTTTTTCAGTTCTTCCGCAATCCGAAGCCTAGCCTTATAGAAGCACCTTGCGAAACTCAGGAAGTTGCTTTTCTCCTGAACCTTGAAGACACATGGGCATTTTCTGGTCAGGGCGTTCAGCTTGGCGATCAGGGCTTTCGACACCCTTAGTTTTCGGGGATTGCTGTTCTTCTCAGGATTGTTGATTGTTATCGCATTGTTCTCTGAATCGATGTCGATCCATTTTAGTTGCCATACCTCTCCCGCCCTAGCTCCCGTTTCCATTATGAGTTGAACGAATGTGCCCTGCCTTCTGGATAGGGCGTTTATCAGAAGAATGATATCGTCCTGTTTCGGGACATATGGAAGCCTCGTAACCCTTCGGTATTTGGGGATGGACCAGATCAAACTGTGCTGTTTACAGTATCTGTCATAAACGCTGCATAGCTTCTCCTTCTGGGCTTCCGAGACCTGCCTAAAAGCAATGTTCTCCTTAACATCCTCTGGGTTCATCAGGTCGCAGCCCTTAGCCAAAGCCTTCAGGGAGTGTGTTGCGGTTGAAACCGTTGACTCCCTGTATCCTTGCTTCTTCAGCCAAAAACTGTGCTCAAGGATCAGGACAACCTGCTGATTATAACTCTGCTCCGAGACCCCAGATAACAGCAGTGGGTTCATGAAATGGTGGGATCGGTGAGATTTGAACTCACGAACTCGTACGCCCCAGGCACGAATCTTACCAAGCTAGACCACGATCCCAAATCCAACACTAGACACAACACCCACAGTAAAAAGCTTACTAGCACCGACATAGCACCCAAGTTTACAATATTAAGACTGATTTTCGAGGTTAGTAAGTAGGAGCGTGCTCCATTCTCTCTATTTTCAGTAGATCGAGCGCACACTAAGGCGACACCATTTGCCGCTTTGATCATTAATCGTACTAAGGTTCCGTGAGTATCCTGAAATCCTTTCCCAGCCCAGCAACCCGGAGGAGGGAGCAGAAGTTGCCCTCACTCATATCCCTTTTATAGGCACGTAGAGCTTCGAGCAGTTCATCCCTATTCGGGAGTCCCATTACGCTCCCGATAATGGTGCTCGCCGTGTTGTTGAGGAAAAGTGACTGTATGACGGTTGTCACGTTAGCGACTCGCCTGCTTGTGCTCGCTGACTCGAAGTCGATTATTACCGGTTCGAAGCCACGTATCATGGTGTGCCTACGGAGCCTAACAAGCTCCCCGTGATCAAGCCCAGCCTCATCCATCTTCCTAGCCTGCTTAACGAGCTCCCTGATCACACATGTGAGAATCTTAGCGTCGCCTAACCCGAGTCCTCTCACCCACTCACTTAGATATGGTCCTTCGATAAGCTCCATCAGTAGGCTCCAGCGCCCCCAACGGTATACTTTAGGCCCAATGCCGATACTGTTAGCTACGCCGAGGAGCCTTCCCTCCTCTTCGAAGTCGACCCTGTCGGCATCAGTCCTCCTGATCTTCGCTGCGCATAAACCCTCGTTGGTCACCGCTTTCAAGACGATTGAGGTGTTTCCCTTCCCGATTACTGGGATAGTCTCTACCACATGAGGACCCTCGAATATGATCGCTCTTACTCCGAGCCTCCCCAGCTCCTCGATGCGCCTCTCCGCTGTTTCAGCGTCCCAGATAGGCCAGCAGATCAGAACACCCTTGGGGTGCGTGAGCAGATCGCGTAGAGGTATCCGGTCAGCCAAGCCACTCAGGCCTACCCCTTAGGAAACCATCCAGGAAAGTGGAGAACTCGCCATTGTATTCGGGCATGATCTCTTCGTTTATCAGCACCCTCCCATCTTCTCTGAGAAGGTCCGCCATCCTCTTCGGGACCCCGAGTTCCTCACAACCGCTGGATATGTTCCTCCTGAGGTAAGACTTCGTGAATTCGTGCTTTCTTTTCACCTCGACCCACCATTTTCCACCTTCGATACCGGGGCCACTGATGAGGTTAGGGTAGTCAATGTAGCTGTTCAAGAAGTCCTCGCTCTCCTTGATTAGGCGCACCGGTGGTCCCATCTTCTTGACTGTGGGTGGGAGGGTGATGGACTCGAGTTCGTAGACGAAAATATGCCTCTCCTTCTCGTCGCTCCAGGTACCTGACCTGAAGACCCTGAAGTCATCCTCCCTCAATATTCTCCCTAGTGCCTTCTCGGTCCTGTATAACTGCCCCCAGAGAGTATCCGGCACAGGGGGATCGTTGTCGGGGATGACGACGAACAGAAAGTCGACACCCCTCCTTAGGAGGCTCTCAAGTTGTCGACTTGAGGCCTTCCTTGATTCGGGTTGGAAATATTTCTTGCTTGGATTAAGTGAGAATGCTCGGGCCGCGGCAACGAAGGTCCATAAAGTCGTCTCAGTGACTGCGGAGGCAACGTTCCTATTTGGGTCTACGGGATCGATTACGATAAGAGGCTCCTTGAAATTCGGAGGAATACCCTCATTATTAATGTGAATCACTGGTGGGTCTCCCCAGCTCCCAGCCTCCTCGATCACTCCTTCGAATGAACCGAAGGCAACTACGAGGAGCTCACACAGATAGCCAGAGAAGCCGCCTACCTTAATCTCTGCACCGTAGACACCGATGCCTTTCATGAACGCCTTCAGGACCCTGATGTCATCCCTCTGTGGGCTGGTGAGGCGTGGGAGAAGGTAGCCTGTGTGAAGTGGGGTTCGATCAGTAGAAGAGGCGAATCCTTTACCTGCCTCGGTCCTAAAGCAGGGTATAAATTCTACCTCGAAACCCTCAATCTCCTTCTTAACGTAGGGGTGCTCAGCGTAAGCCTCTACCCACCCTTCACCCAGGTAGCCCTTTACAACCTCGTTCACCCTGAGTAGATCCCTTCTCCCAGAGCCGTGATTCAATATGATGAATGTGTCTATGTCCCTTTGATCAGCTAACCAAGTATCTCGGGCGACAGAGCCATGTACCTCGACGTTGGCGTCGATGCCGCTTTCGCTTAGCGCCTCCGTTAAACTTTTCTTTAACTTAACAATGAAAGCGTTGATCTCGTCATGTTCACGCTTTGTTGGCTTGACTACTGTGAGTATTTCACTTCTTATTTGGATCCATGGCTCGGGTAATGGCAAAGAGCTCATCACTATGGAAGAATAGACACTCGTAATGTTGAAATATCTACCGCATAACAGCTAGGTGTTACTTCATCTTAGTTACGTGTCTATTGTGGGACTCTACCGATGAAATCTACACGAGTGCTTTAGACTCCGCAATAGTTGAATAGATGGGACCACTCCTCGTCAACACACTCTTCTTTAGGCTGATATGCTCAACCCTAAGTGGGCCAAACTCTTCGTCCTCCATCACCCTTACCATCTCAACTAGTTGAGCCCTGTTTCTCCCACTCCTGATGCGGCACAACGTAACGTGTGGTTGGAATGGCCTCCTCTCCGGCTCGAAGCCCAGGGACTTCAGTCCCTTCTCCAGATCGGTGAAGACCGCCAACATCTCCGATGCCTCCCCAGAGACCCCCGCCCAGATGACGCTGGGCCTGCTTTGTGAGGGGAAGACGCCGACGCCGTGGAAATCGAGTGTGAAGGGTCTAAAGGCTATGCCCATTACCAAGTCCGAGACTTGGATGGTCCTCACCTCGGGTATCTCACCCAGAAACTTTAGGGTGATGTGGATGTTCTCCTCCTCGACCGCCTTGACGTCCGCTCCAGTCGCTAACATGACGCCTTGTGCTCGCACGAGGGCTGCTTTGAGTGGTGGGTCGTTGATGTCGACTGCCACGAAACACCTGTCGGTCATAATTATAGATGTTATTCAGGCTGCTAATGATTTTAACTCATGTGACGCCATAACTTGCATGGAGCCCCTCGCCGTTGCCCTCATCCTAGTCAGTGCAGCATCCCACGCGGCGTGGAACTACCTCGCCAAGGGTTCACGTGACAAGGACTCCTTCATGCTTTTAATGAACCTAACGAGCCAGATCACACTCCTACCCGTCTTCATCTTTATTCTCAAAGACTGGTCCCTCTACACTGGGATACTCCCATTTCTAGTGGCGAGCGCATTGGCGGAGGTCATCTACTTCCTAGCCCTCAGCCACGCCTACGATGCGGGGGACCTCAGCATAGTCTACCCCGTCGCTAGAAGTGCACCACTCTTTGTAGCTGTGGCTGGGGCTGTGTTCTTGGGAGAGACACTCACAACAGCCGGTGTGATTGGAATACTCCTTATTCTCATAGGCGTCTACATACTGCACCTTAAGTCGCTTCGACTCACTAGCCTGCTTGAACCACTTCACAGCTTCTGGGGTCCTGCCTTTGGTTTCGCAGTCATCGCCGCCATAGGCACAACGATCTACTCCCTCTGCGACAAGGTAGCTGTGACACACGTCGATCCTATACTCTACGACTTTTGGTTGGAGTTAGTCATAACCCTCGCGCTCGCTCCGATTGTACTCCAGAGGAGGGGTTGGAGCAACCTCGTATCCGAGTGGAGGGGCACGTGGAGGAGGATAACACTGTCAGGGGCTCTTATGAGGGGGGGATACCTCCTGGTACTAGTCGCAATGACCTTAGTCCCAGTAGGTTATCTCCTCGCCTTCAGACAGATTAGCGTAGTCATCGGCGCCCTCCTCGGAGTCGTACTTCTAGGAGAAAACTATGGCGCACCACGCATCCTGGGCTCCGCCACAATATTCATAGGCGTCTTTATAATCGCAACACTCACTTAGGAGAACTGCTTAAACCCAATTCAAACAACATACCTACATGCTCACGGAGTACAGCGACCCGTTCAACTCGGAGGGCAGATGGCTTAAAGGCAACCTGCATACACACTCCACCAACTCTGATGGTGTTCATACCCCACAAGAAGTCGTGAACAACTACAGATCCAAGGGATACGACTTCCTGAGCATAACCGACCATGGACGGTTGACCGACCCATCCACACTTTCCACGAGAGGAATAACCCTCATATCGGGTGAGGAAATAAGCCTCGGCTTATCCGAGGCGGGGACAACCTTTCACATTGTAGCTATCGGCATATGTGAGAGTCTACCATTCCGTGACTTCGATACAAAGAGTAACCCGCAGGCCGCTATCGATACAATAAAGAAGAATGGTGGACTCGCAATCCTCGCACACCCCTACTGGAGCGGTTTAACCAGCAATGATATGCTTCGGCCCATAGGATACGATGGAGTCGAGATCTACAACTCGAACTGCGAGATATACAACGGAGCCGGGGACTCAAGACCACACGTAGACTCCGCCCTGGCAAAAGGCAGAAAGTTTCTACTGTTCGCCACCGACGACCATCACGGAACACCCGATCCCATGAAGCTCTCCGATGCAGCCGTTTCCTGGATAAGCGTTAAGGTGAAGGACAACAGCGCTGAATCCATCCTATCATCGATAAAGGCCGGCCAATTCTATGCTAGTAATGGTCCCGAGATTAGGGGCATAACCTATGAGGGAGATACAATAGTAGCCAAAACCAGTCCCTCTGCCTCAATTGGTTTCATCTCAACTCCTAGCCGTGGCACGAAGTACTGGGCCATCAATGGTTCAATTATGGAGGCAGCCTACAAACCGCGGAAAGGGGAGACATACATACGCATCGAGGCCACTGATGAAAAAGGAAGGACGGCTTGGTCTAATCCAATTTATCTTACCGCAGATTAAGCTCAGGCGAACGGGAGCCCAAGTTTATGCTCAGTCTTCGTCTCCTCCCCTGGCTCAAGCAATCTTTTCGCAATTCTGACGAGTTCCTCTGGAGCGAAAGGCTTGAGAAGCACATCGTCGACGTCTGTTGATATGTCACTTAGATCATCAGAGTACTCATCACGTATCATAAGAACGACCTTGGTGTCCGGGTACATGTTTTTGGTGATCTGAGCCAACTCACCACCCTTTAAGCCAGGTAGATTGGCCTCCATCACCACGATGTCATAGTGTTTGTTTACCATCATTCTCAATGCCTGTATACCGTTCTGAACCGAGTCGACATGAAAATCTGAGTTTTCCAAAATTGAACTTAAAGTATCCGTTAGATAATTCTCATCGACAACAAGGATAGACTTTGATTTTCTGATGTTGATCTGGTCAAACTTGTATTTTGTTTTGACCCAAAGGATATCATGAGAATCTTCTGAATCGCTTTCGACAGAACACTGACAGCTAATGGGTATTTCTTTCTGTGGTCTATCCATGCTATTCTGACTTACATCCGATATGTTTAAAAAAAGATTTTATGGTTTTTGAATCCATTTTTCAAATACTACTAATCCGAATGAATTTTTAATATTAAATAAATCTGGTTACAAGCCAGAGAATAATGTCTCCTAATAGGATTGTAGATATATAGCCTAGTAGAAGAATGAAGAGGAATGGCTGAGTATAGGTTACCCATACGCGTTTTTTATTCATATTTTTAAACTGGTTCAGTGTTTCGGTAGCTTTTGAATCATCAGAAATGTCGGGCCATAGACTCAACTGAATACTCCCATCTTCTTTTATAGACTCCAATGGGTACTCAAATGGAGGGCCTCTGACCGATTCGATTTCCTTCCTTCTTGCTGTCATGAGAAGGCCCAATTTTCCGACTAAACTAAGACCCTCATAACCCTCAAACCGCCCCTTTTCACCTATAATATTCAACCCAAGGATTAAGAAGACACTTGAAGCCGCGATAAGGACCGTGTTTGAGATTATACTCAGTGGAAAAAAGATTGGGGAAAACAAGACCGGTGTTAAACCTAGGTTAGGGGTTATCGGGTTGAGTACGGATATAACCAAAAATGCGAGGAGATCAGCCTCCCCAAACAAGCTGAATATATAGCCACCAATAGCTAGAACGGCTGAGAAGGCGATAGCAAGTGCAAATGACGTGATGGAGAGGTTTCCTATCCATATCTCATAGGCATCAAGCGGTAGCCACAAGGCGGCGAAGATAATCCAAATCCAATCACTCACTTCACGGTATTTGAAGTCCTCATAACCTGCATAAGCAAGCATAGCCACGGTCATCAATACCCTCAGAATTGTTAATTCGATTTGGACCATGGCTTATTTTTACCTCTGCTTGAAGTTCATAAATGTAATATCCCACTCATTTATGAGCACTACCAATCTTCATCAATGATTTTTAAAAATCACTTAAAGGCAACAGGATTTCTACATGAGCGCGCGCCGTGGTTGTCCAAGGAACTTAAAACCGAAAAAACGTCAATTGTAAACGACATAATAGATTAAAAAGTTGTAGAAAGAGTCCTAACGCCAGTTCCTAATCTCGGCGGGTGACTCCTTTTCTACGAGTTCCTTAGCCTTTCTGAAGTAGTGTAAGACATTGTTGCCTTTTTCTGTGAGACGATATGCCTTCTTGGTTCTCTTATCGCCTTCTTCGGCGGTGCATTCCTCGATGAGTTCTTGTGTAACAAGTGATTTGAGTATCTGCTGAAGAGGTTTCCAGGACAGATTTGCAGCGTACATGATCCTTGTTGGTAGAATAGTACCGCTTCTGATCTCCTCCATTATGTCAACATATATCTCGAGTTTCGATCGTCTGTTGGTCATCTAGTTCTCTCTCCTCTTGTCATACTTTTCTATTCCTAATACAGATTCCACGTACTTTCACCTGACAGAATCGACACATCTATCCTCACTTAAGCAGTTGTGAGTCTTCACAGATACACACATATTGTTCTTTTTTTACTTCAGATGTATATTTGAGTAGGTAATCGGGAAGTTGAAACAGATAGAGGAACTTTTTGTTGGCTTCTAATTTAAGACCACAGAAAGATGCTACAAAAACACGATTTTAGGGTATCCGACTTTTGGTAACTAAAATTAAACTCACATAACGTGCATGAATTTAAAATAGGTATTAATGATCTATATTATATTGTATGATGCTCTCGAGAGTTCCTCCATCCAAGGTCGAGGTCTTAGCCTACATTACAATGGTTCTAGGCGTCTTTGGCGATCATCTCTCGACAGGCATCGCGTTAAGTAGACAGAATCTCATGGAGACAAATCAACTTGCGTTAAGCCTAATGCAGAAAGGCCTCTGGCTTCAAACCGACGCTTTTCTAATCCTAATAAGCATCGCAGTCACTTTCACGTCGATCAGGATTGTGAAAAATCCTTCAGCCAAATTAATCCTTATTTTTCCCTTTTTAATTGGATTGGTGAGGTTAGCAGTCACATTCTGGAATGTTTCCCTATTAATCTAGGGAACTCAGTGTTCAACGTGACTTTGGTTTTTCCAGAGCAGATCAAAGAGTGAGGAGTAAGAACTCAGCATTGAAGCATAGTTAGTCTCCATCGCGCTGAATTTCTCATCGCTGTCCTCCATGATAAGAATCAGGGTTCCGATGTCTGATACGACGAAGCTTGGCTGCCCCTTCGTGCGAAGGAAGGCGAAATCGCATGAGGGTATTACCACCTGCTCAATAACAAATGTGCTTGTTTGGGAGTAATCAGTTAGGATTTTCGCCTCGACCTCTCCCTTCTCGTTTAGTTCCTCGAAGAAGGTTGAGTTGAACAGCCAAACAAGATGTCTGTCACTTACAACGACCCTAATCTTTCTATTTGTTTCCCCTAGGATTTGTGCGATCCTTGCACTGATTTGACGCTTTCCCTCAATAATCTGTAGTGACTCTTTCACATCTTCTGTGTTACATGCTTTCGGTAGGGTTTGCCAGAGGTGAAGCAGCTCATCCTTCTTTTTCTCGAGCTTAAGGATCTTCTGCCGCCTCTCCTCTATATCCTCTTCAAGAATCTTCTCGAAGGGCACAACCATGAATTTCATGGGACGTTCCAGGATCCTGAAGATGATTCCCTTATTTTCGAGCTCACGAAGAACCTTATAGGCCTCTGTTCTCGGTAATCCCAGCGATTCAGCTATCCTTTGGGCTTTTTGAGCACCTTGTCTAGCAAGGAAAAGATAGATCTTGACCTCGTTTTTAGAGAGTCTTAGCCTTAGTAAAGCGGTGTTAATCTCCTTCAGTGCATTGTATTGATTTTCCTGTTCTGATTGTGGAAGGATCATTGTTGTGCTTGCGAGTTTTATGATTTCGGGATCGAGCTCTATTGCTTCATTGCTTTGTGGTTGTTCCTCGTGTTTTTGAAGCCTCTGTGGCGCTGTCTGCATCAGGTATCCCTGTTTCGAGGGGTACTTGTACATAAAAGACCGTTGCGGAGAATAGATCTATATTTTAAATCCATTAAATTTTATCGTTACAAAAAAAAGCTATGGTTTTGGTGCGTGTAATTTAATCCTCATATAAAAGTGTGTATCTTTGATTGACACACATTTGCTTATTCTTGAGGTTCCTGTCTGTTGTTTCAGTGCAAAGGATCTGCGTTAATAATGATACAAGACATGCGTAAGGGTCTGAATAGAGAAGAGATCGAGGTTTTAATACTTGCAATCGTAATCGTGGCTTCTGGTTTTTTCTACCTTGTTTTGAACTTTGGATTGCTTGGCTTTAAATAGAATCATGATAGATTTGCTAATCTCTATTATTACTGGGTATCAGAGGTTTCTTTAGTTATTAAAGGTATACTTGATAATTAGTGATTGCTTGTATTCGCTTTGTATCAGTGATATGTCTTTATGATCCATTTACAATATATGCTCAAGCCATGTTTTTGTGTTTGATTGGGATTGGGTGAAGCTGACTCAAAGAAGAAGATAGTCAATAATTTTAGTGAGACAAAGCCTCTCCTTCCTGACAATTCCGACTACTCTTCGTATCAGTTTGAACGAGAGATTTTAGATAATGCCTTTGATGCAATCTTCGTTCACACGCTTGATGGTAAGCTAATTGAAGTTAATGAGACGGCGTGTCGAAGGCTTGGCTACACTCGAGGTGAACTTGTTAATAAGGAGCGGGAGGAATTAGTGGCTCTCGCACTCGTTGGTTCCATGCCCGAGTATATTGAGCTGATTAAGAGAGACGGTAAGCTGTCATTTGAGTCGGTTAGCATTACTGATTCTGGAGAGCTTATTCCTGTTGAAGTCAGAGCGAAGCTTCTTAAATTCAAGGGTGAAGAAGCCGTGCTAACTTTTAGCAGAGATCTCACCGAGCAGAAGGAGAAGGAGGATACTGCACGGGATAAGCTCGAAGCATTGCATAGGCACGCCGTGAACCTCTCTCGATTATACTCAATTGAAAATGTTGCTGAATATTCATTCGACATAATAGAGGAACTACTTGGATTGATTAAGGGTACGATAGGGGTCGTTGATGGTGACGTTATCAGGTTCGTATTCTCCCGGGATGTCCCTCTTGAGATCATACCCAGTCTATCATTGAGTGGGAGGGGGATAACAGTTAGAGCTGTGAGGACCGGTGAAACACAGCTCATCAGTAACACTCGCCTTGACCCAGACTTTGTTGAAATTCAGGGGCAGGAACTTCTCTCTGAGCTAGATGTGCCTGTGAAAATCGATGGGATAGTGGTTGCTGTAATAAATCTACATGTTGAGAAAGAGAACGGTTTCACAAACGAAGATAAGAGGATCGTTGAGATCCTCTCTGAGCATATTTCATCAGCGATGACCCGCATTGAGCTTCTCAAGCGCACGAAGGAATCAGAAGAAAAATGGCGTAAGCTCCTTGAGTCGCGCGCTTAAAGGCACGCAGCTATAATCGACAAGCACGTGAGACGATCCACATCTACTTTACTATGTGAGTTGAAGGTTTACTAATCTATATTAATTCTCAATAAAGTCCTTATTACCAGTTTAGCACTCATCCTCAGACTCAAATGAGCGAGCCAGCGGGTACTCCTAGCAGGATAAAGTTACTTCATGTAGATGATGAGGAGTCACAGCTGGAAGCCGTTAGGGAAATGATTAAGGAATATGATCCTTTGATTGACGTGAGGTCGATGAATTCTCCTATTGAAGCTTTAAAACTACTGGAAAACGAGTACTTTGACTGCTTGGTCACAGACTTTAAGATGCCGTATATTAATGGAATAGAATTCTCGAAGAAGGTCAGGGCTAAGAAAAATCTACCAATCATACTTTACACCGGGCAGGGAAGTGAGGAGGTGGCGGAAGCCGCCTTCTTGGCGGGTGTAAATGATTATATTAAGAAGGAGATTGATCCTCATCACTACCACATCCTAGCAAAAAGGATCAGAGATTTGGTTGAGAAAAGTCGGATAGATAACTTATATATAAACGTGGTTGAGGATGCCAGAGAAGCAATAGGCATTATTATCCTAGATAAGATAGTTTATTCGAATAATGCCTTAGTTGAGCTGCTTGGAGAAAAAAAATTAGGTGATGTAATTGGTAAAAATTTCTTTGAATATATTCTCCCTCAAGAAAGAGAACATATTAAAGATAGCATTATGAATATTCAAACCTCTGGAGAAATATCTCAGTACTATCAAACGATTATAAAAAAACGCGATGGGAATAAGATTTCTTCGGAAATCTCTGTTTCTATGATAAATTTCCGAGGACATAAGGCAATTCTAAACTTCGTCCGCGATGTCTCAGGGCGTAAGAAACTAGAAGATGAAATTAAAAAATCTGAGGAGAGGTTCCGTAATATGGTTAACCTAGCTCCAGATGGTATAGCCATAACGAATCTAACTGGAGAGGTTACCTGGATTAATCCCTCTTTTACAAAGATCCTTGGATTTCCTGAAGATGAGATAATTGGTAAATCGTTTCTATCGTTCGGTTCTATGAAGGCATCACAAAACTATGTAACCGTTAGAATCTTCCAGGATCTTGCTAATGGGCAATCTGTGCCACCATTCGAATTCCAATGGAAGAGAAGAGATGGCAAAATAGGTTTTGGGGAGGCTCACCTCAGCCTAGTAAAGTTAGGAAATGAGAGTCAGGAAGTTCTAGTTTTCACTCGAGATGTGACGAGGAGAAACAAAATCAAAGAAGAATTGGAGATCTATTCTAAGGAACTCGAACACCTTGTCCAACAAAAGACTTCTAATCTCATTGACTCTGAAAAAATGATAGCTGCAGGCAAATTGACTAATTTAATAGCTCAAAACCTTCGGGATCCCTTAGCAACTATTAAAAACGCAGTCAAGGATATACAAAACAATTCTGAGAATAAAGAAAATTTGATGCAAAGGATAAACGAGGCCATCAATGCATCGATCCAGATACTTGACGAATTGAGGACCAAAACTAGGTATGTTCCTCTGCAGATAGAGGAAAAAGAGATTCAACATCTAATCAACGAGGTTATAGACAAGACACCTATTCCACCAAAGGTTAATTTAATTTTTGAAATTGAAAATGTGAAGGCAGAATTTGACATTCATCAAATGAGCAGAGTTATTCAGAATATTATCGAGAACTCCTTGGATGCAATGAATGAGAAAGGTGAGATCTTGATTTCTACCAAAATTACAGATGGGATGTTAAAGATCTCCATAACAGATAATGGTTCAGGAATGAATGATGAAGTTATAGCGAACCTTTTTAAGCCATTCTATACCACAAAACCGGGTCATACGGGGCTTGGTTTAAGCTATTCCAAACGTATAGTAGAATCTCATAGGGGGAAATTAGAGGTTAGGTCAAGCTTTGGTAAAGGAACAACAATCTCTGTCTATTTACCACTTATTGCTTCACGTAATGAGGAAGTCGCTCTTACTTCGATTCCGTTTGCTCACTGAATAATAGTTATGTTTTTCAGGGTTGAAAATTTTTCTGAAAAATTGAGGGTATAGATTCTTAATACATATTATACCTCGACAAACCCCTTAAAACAAAAAAACTAACGTAAATGGATTAAAGGTAAAGCAAATGGACGATCCCCTTTTGACTATTAGGGTTCTTCATGTCGATGACGAAGAATACCAGTTTAAAACAGTAACAACATTATTGAAGGAGATCGATCCCGCAATCAACTTCACTCTAGTTTTATCTCCAAGGGAAGCTTTTGAGCTATTAAAAAAATCTGATTTCGATTGCGTCGTAACCGATTTCAAGATGGAGGGAATGAATGGACTCGATTTCGCGAAAGAGATACGTAAAAGTAGTAAAATACCGATCATTCTCTATACGGGACAAGGAGGAGAGGAAGTTGCTGAAAATGCATTCTTAGTAGGTATTGACGATTACATACGGAAGGAAATTAATATCGGTCACTATCAGCTTCTAGCGAAGCGTATTAGAAATATTGTTGAAAGGAGGAATGCTGAACAGCTTTATTTAAAAGTTATTGAAGAAGCAAAAGATGGAGTATCAATAGTAGTTGATTCCAAAATTATATATGCAAATAATGCTTTGTCAAAAATAATAGGTTATGATAGTTCAAAAGAATTGATTGGGAAGAATATACTTGAACTTGTCCCGATTGATAATAGAAAGAGTATGAATGAAAGAGTAATTAATAGATTTAAGAGTGATCTTCCCCCAATATTCGAATTTAATGTCAGGAAAAAGAATGGGTCTATTATTACTATAGAGACCTCTTCTTCACTCATCAATCATAATGGTCAAAAGGCTCTACTCACATTTACAAGAGACGTAACAGAGAGAAAGCAGATTGAGAATAGCCTCGAGAAATCCGAAGAGAGGTTCCGTTCGCTAATGAACTTGGCCCCCGATGGCATCGTAACGATGGATATGAGGGGCAAGGTAAAATATGTTAACCCTTCCTTTCTGAAACTCAGTGGGTTTGAGGAGGAAGAGGTAACTGGCATCTCCTTCTTAAAGTTAAAGACGCTTCGGATCGTTGATATCCCGAAATATACAAAGATGTTTGCTGAGTTTCTAATGGGTGATGGCTCACTGGAGACTCCCCTCGAGTTCAGATGGCAACGGAAAAATGGGAGTAAGGGTTGGGCTGAAGGACACGCGAAGATGGTGAACCTTGGGGCAAGCGGAAAAGAGATCCTATGTATTGTCAGGGATATTACAGAAAGGAAGACGCTTGAGGAAGACCTACGTGTGTACTCAAAGCAACTGGAGCAGCTCGCTGACGAGAAGAGTCAGAAGTTACTAGCGTCAGAACAGCTAATTGTGACTGGCACGATAGCATCCTCCCTTGGGCACGATCTTAGGGGGCCATTCAATACAATCAGGAATGCAGTATACCTTATGCAGATCCGACCCGAGCAGACAGATAATATGTTGAAGATAATTGACAATTCGGTGAATACTTCTATTAAACTTCTCGACGAGCTTAGAGATAGAACTAAAGAATTCGTACTAGAAAAAGAGGATGTTGAAATAGCCGAATTAATCCATGAGGTTCAATGTGAGAACCTTGTACCACCAAAAATTAGACTTAATACAAACCTAGATAGCACAGCAGTAGTAAATGTTGATCGAGGAAAAATGAAGAGGGTTTTTGAGAACCTTCTTAGGAATGCTTATGAAGCCATGCCTAATGGGGGAGAAATATCTATATCAATTAAGGAGAAAAGAGAGGATGTCACAATAGATTTCACCGACGAGGGCACAGGTATACCTGACAACGTGATGCGTAATCTCTTCAAACCATTCATGACTACTAAGGAAAATGGGACAGGTTTGGGCCTGAGCTTCTGTAAGAAGACTGTAGATGCGCATGGGGGTACTATATCTGTGAAATCTGAGGTAGGTGTAGGCACTACTTTCAGTGTCTTCTTAAATAAAGTCCCGCGCAGTGAAGTAGCCTTTTCCTCGTCAACGAAATTAAGAAAATGATTGAATTTTCCTTTAAATATTAACGAATTATTGCTAATATTAATAACATACTTTAAATACTTATTTAGCGCGGTTTGTTAATTTGGAGCTCCATGAGCGGATATAAGGATTATGGACGTAATGTCCTTTCCTTTATCAAAAGTTTTCCTTTGTTGTTCCGTTCAAGAATTGAACCTATCTTCCTGTGGACTTGGAGTGCAGCGATTGCATGTATGGTTGCTGGTAGGGGATTTCCCCCACTCAATATCATGTTAATGACCCTTACTTCAACTATATTGGTCACAGCTTCTGTTTACATATATAATGACGTTGTCGACGCTGATATGGATAAATTGAACGTAACAAAGATAAGCCGACCATTAGTAAATGGAAGCGTTTCCACTTCACTAGCGTACATCTTCATTTGTCTAACGGGATTACTGGGCCTCGGACTTGCATACCTGATCAACCTAAACACATTTCTGATCAGTTTGAGTTGGTGGATTCTATTCTTCCTATATAGTTACCCCCCTATAAGACTCAAAAAAAAATTTCTAGTCAAGGAAATTACGACCTCTTCTGGTCAAATATTCAATGCGTTGATTGGTAGTTACGCTATCACAAACACTCTAAACATAACTGTAGTTTTCGCGGGGTTGATTTTCTGGCTTTTTACATTCTTGGGCCTTCCAGCGTTCGCTGACACACTGGATCAGAAGGAGGACGAATTATTCAAGGTTAAGACCCTTGCGAGAGTACTGAGCTGGAGGCGCAAAGTCCAGCTCATGGGCATAGGTGTCCTGTTAATGATGACTGTGCTGCCACTCACTTACTCCCGTCTTGGTTTGAGTGTGCTGTTGCCTATTTTTTTAGTTGTTAGCAGTTTGGTTCTGCTCAGGTGGGTGATATTTCCAACTATGAATACGAACTACACCACATTAACTGTCCTGAGAACCAGAAAATTAGTAACAATCTATCTTCTAATTGCTCAGATTGTCTTGATTATCAGCTCAATGAATCTCGGTTTAATATAGCACTTAATTTGGCTATTTTTGTTTCCCTTTTTTATGTAGAGCTTTTAGACTTGAATCTTTTTAGCTGAAGTCCAAGACGCGCGCTGCACGCGGTAATTGTAACCTTCGAAGATCAATGGAGTAAATTGTAAAAGCCTGCATGGGTAAGTGACGTCGGTGGTCTGTTTGTCTGTTGGCTTACGAGGCAGCTATGTTGTAGGGTTCGATGGATCCGAGCACCGATTAATCCGAGATGGTGTCGTCATCATAGAAGGAAAGAGAATAAAGCATGTGGGTAAGAGCTACGATGGTCCAGTTTACCGGTGGATTGATGCTGACGGCTGCCTAATCATGCCCGGACTTATCAACACACATCTCCACGCATCGACTGCTCCTAGGGACAAAAGTTTCCTAGAAGACATTGGAATACGTCAACTCTACGGCAGCAATCTTGGCGAAAACCTCACAGTGCTCAACGCGAGCGCCACAAAGGAGGACCTTGAGGTCTACGCGCATTATAGTCTCAATGAGTGTCTTCTCAGCGGGAACACAACGGTCGTAGAGATCGGTATGATACCTAACCTCGGTGAAGAATTGACTCTTAAGATAATGGGTGACGTCGGGATCAGGGGATATGAAGGCCACGTAATAGGGGATGGTGAAATTGAGCGGGTCGATCGTTTCGACTTCAAAACAAGGTGGCTGAAGCCAGAGGTGGGGGTTGAGAGACTTGCTAAAGCCATTTCATTCGTCGAAAGATTTGATGGCGCGTATGGAGGACGAATTAAGGGCGCGATCTATGCGGGGAGCCCCCTTAACACTAGTCTCGGGCTTATGGCGAAGATTAAGGAAGCTGCGGGTAAGTTGAATTGTCCCGTTTCGATGCATGCGGGTGAGTGGGTTCTAGAGTTCCAAAATATGATTAGAATGTATGGTAAGACCCCCGTCGAGGTGATTGAGGAATCTGGGCTCCTCTCTAAACGCCTGATAATCGGTCATGGATGGGCGATCGCTGGGCATCCACTACTTGGCTACCCAGCCAGGGATGGTGGCGACCTTCCTAAACTAGCTGCCAGTGGAGCTACCGTAAGTCATGACCCCGTCGTCTTTGTAAAGAGAGGGAATCGGCTCCACAGCCACAGTGCCTTCCTCCGAGAGGGAGTTAACGTCAGTATCGGCACAGACACGGCTCCGCAGGATATGCTAAACGAGATGAGGATTGCGAGCTATGTAAGTAAATTGGCTGACTGGGACTACTCGTCTGGAACGAGTCGCGAGATATTCGATAGCGCAACCATCAGGGGGGCTAAGGCTCTCGGAAAAATAGATATTGGCAGACTCGCTAAGGGTGCCCTTGCTGACATTACCGTTGTAGATATGACAACAATAAACAATGTACCATGTCGAGATCCGATAAGAAACATAGTCAACTCTACACAACGCAGCGATGTCAGAATCGTGATGGTCGACGGCGAGGTGCTCGTGGAGAATGGGAAGTTGGTTAAGGATGATGAGCGGAGACTCGCTAAAGATGTACAAAGAGTAAGCGAATACATCTATAGAAGGTTACCCGATAACCACCCCTTCAAGAAAAGTGCCGACGAGATCTCCCCGCCATCACTGAAAAGCTGGGAGGGTGAATTAATTTGAGTCGCGCGCGCAAGCATTAGCTGCGGGTACCATAAACGCCGCTAAGAATGTTGGAGCCGACAAAATGATAGGTACCCTGGAGCCCTGAAAACATGCCGATTTACTTGTGCTTGGGAAAAACCCCTTAGAAGATATTTCATCAATAAGACAAAGCCTAGAAGCCGTCATGCTTGACGGCGCTTTTATGAAGTAAGAATCCTCATTCTGCGCATCGTGCTGCTTGTTTTCTCTAATTGCAGCATTAGTTGAGAAGTACTTGTGTAGTGCGGTCTAGTAGTCTGTGAGACTGAAATTTTCTTTCAACAGTCCGTCTCTGAGAATTCGGGTTGATATTTAACTAAACCACTGATTTTTTGCAAGATTCCTATATGCATTTCAATCACCCTGAATGCATCATCAGCATCATATTCATTCTTTAAATTGTAGTCGCTTGCCCGTAGGAACCCGAATCGAGAGTAATATTTAGGTTCGCCTAGTTCTACTATGAAGTCAAAGCCTTTCCGCCGACAAATCTCTAGGCCTTCGATTATTAGTCTCGAGCCAATACCCTGCCTCTGAAATTTAGGGAGGACTCCGACTGGCCCCATTCCGAGACCATGCAAGTTCATCGAGTTTGGGACAAGATCAATTGGTGAGAATAGTACATGGCCGATGACCCTTCCTTCTTCTAGTGCTACTAAAGAGACAGATGCTTTGCCAGCTTGTCGTAGGAGGTCAACTAATTTTGCTTCGTTGGGCCTCGGGAATGCTGACAGATGCACCTGACGTATGGCTTCTATATCATCAGGATTTTCGGGTCGAATTTGAATCATTAAAAGATCTCGCTCATGCAGGTTATCCAGATTTCAGAGAGTTAAAAGTTTAACCCATAAAATATAGATGGGAATCATAAACTTATCACATTTAAGATCAATAAGTACCGCTTAGCGCGCGCATTGCTAATTTTTAGCAGTTGAGTATGCAGATGGCTGTCGAGATGTGTGCTAGAAATGTTGGATGTAACTTTTCCAGCATTAACTTTGACTAGGGACTCACAGGGATTCCATATCGTCCCACACTCAATCCTCCATCCACGCTCAGAACCGTTCCGGTTATGAACTCTGCTTCGGGGCTACAGAGCATGAGTATTGCGTTCGCGATATCCTCTGGCGCACCTATTCCTGCCCATGGTGTCGCCTGCACTGTTGCTTTATCGTAGGAAAGCTTCTCTGGAGTCGACTCGTCCCCTACTTCAATTAGACCAGGTGCCACAGAGTTCACATTGATCTTGTTAGGTCCGAGCTCCTGGGCGAGGCAAGCTGTGAACATCACGAGGCCCGCCTTTGCCGCACAGTAAGCCGAGGCCCCAACTCGGGCGACCTTGTAGCTGCCCGATGAGACGTTAACGATCTTTCCCCCGACTCCACGGCTGATCATCCTGCGTGATGCAGCTTTGCTACAGAGGAAAGCACCCTTGAGGATGCTGTTGAGGTTTCGGTCCCAGACCTCCTCCGTCATGTCTACAACCTTAGCGATTGGACGGTCAGCTGCGTTGTTGACGAGGATATCGATGTGGCCCCACTTACTTATCAGATCCTCAAATATCTCCTCAACCTCATTGCCCTTAGTCACGTCCCCTCGGTGAGCCACCGCGCCTTTGCTCAATTGGCCTAGACTAGCCATAGCCATGTCGAGTCTCTTAGGGTTGATTTCGTTTAGCATAACCCGTGCTCCAGATTCTAGAAGCTTTCTGGACGTCGCGAGCCCGATTCCTCTCCCTGAACCTGTGACGAGTGCAACCTTGCCGGTGAAATCGAATTTCGTCATAGATGTTAATGGTTAGTATGAGAATTTGAATTCTTATTCTTCGTTTAGCCAGGGGTCGAGACGGCTTATAATGTAAACACATACATACTCTACTAAAATCTAGATTTGATTTTGTTTTATAGTGTGTTTCGTATGCGCGTAACTCAATTAAGTCGGATCATTCCCTCGGCAGAACTCTTTAACAAAATCGGGGGATACTGAGTGCGCATGCTCGCGCTAAGTAAAGGAGGCAGTGGCTAGTCTGGTGCTTCCCTGATCACTCGAAGTATGTTGAGAGCATACCTCAATGCATTAGGATCACTGAGAGTCTTGCTTGTGTCATATTGTCTCCACAGCATCTCATCTCTTGTGACGGCGTATCTGCGCTGAAGTAGTTCCTGTGGGTAATCGGGTTTCAGATAGATAGGGGGTCTAGCCCCTGTCTTTACTCCCATTAATTTCAGTCTCCTTAATTGTGAAGGTCCTTCCCTTCAAATTTTTCTGATATTAATTAATATTTAAGTATAGTGTGCATAACGTTCTAATCATTGTTTATTAAACTCTGTCTTAGTTTCTGCTTTAGTTTGTTCGCACTCGATGTAGTTCAAGCGAATTTAGGGTAAACATATTTTTACCATTGTGCGTCTGCTGATCTTGAATATGATCTCAAGACCCCTAATCGTCTATTACAGTAAGACAGGAACAACGGCTAAAATCGTGGAGATCGTCCTACCGAAAATCAAGGCTGAAAGTAGAAGACTTGGTGAACCAAAAGGTTGGAGGGGTAGACTCAATCTCAGAAGCTTTTCTCGAAAAGTCGATGCTGTTGTAAATCCTTACTCGTTCATTGATGGATTTGATCCTATTATATTGCTGACGCCCGTTTGGAAGGGAAAACCCACTTCTTCTATGATTGAGTTTCTAGATAAGATCGATCTCAAGGGTAAACGAGTCGTATTGGGGTTAGTTGGGGCGAACAAAACAAATCCCAATGCCCTCGAAAAGCTGCGACGTAAAGCTATGGAGCGAGGATGTAATTTCATTGAGACCATATACCTCAGGGGGGTGCTACCCGGTCGTGATTGGACCGACCTCAAGGAGGAGGACTACATTAGAGAGGCTTCTAGGCTCGCTGAGAAGGTCTTGGCTGTAAGTGAGTTTTCGAGATGAAGTTTATCTCAACTAAAAACCACAAATAGAAAATATGACTTATCTATTCTTCATTATATAGTATCCTGAAATAATACCGATGATGATCGATACAATATAAACCCCAATAATTACACCAAAATACTCTTGTGATAAACTGTTCTTTAAAACAAGAACAATACTGCTAAGTCCTATTACAATAGAGGCGAGAACCATGCCAAGCAGAACCCTGTAGGTAGCTCTGTCGATTCTTCTGCTTAGTCTCTCAATGTCATCATGTGCTAATCTAAGCCCGAAATTACCACTTGAGATCCTTCTGGTTGCTTCATTGAAGTTTTGTGGAATCTCGAAAATTCCCTGTTGCAAATCTGATATGTTTCTGATCGTCTTTTTCGCTTGGTCAATTATCCTTTCCTTAACGATCTCACCTAGATATGGGCGAACCTCTTCTAAAAAGTTGAACTCTGGGTAGAGCTTCGAGATGTCATCGCCCAACATCATGATCACCTTGATCATGAGCACGGCCACCGTTGGGACCTGAAGATGGTACTTCCGCATAGTGGCTGTCACACCCACGAAGGCTTCCGTGTTGGGTTTTCCTGAGCTAGAACTCTGACTCTCAAGCAAGCCTAGGTAAAGGTCGTCCTTGAAGGATTCTACCCATCGATCATTGATCCTCACGCCTAGTTGATTAAAGACTCGAACAATTTCGTTAACATCCGAGTTTATGACTCCGAGTAGCAATCTTAGCAGTAGATCCCTTTTCTCGGGTCGGAGTATGCCTACTAGACCAAAATCTAGGAAGGCGATGTCCCCCTTAGGAGTGACCAGAAGGTTACCGGGGTGTGGATCACCGTGGAAGAATCCGTCTTGGAATATCTGTTTCAAATAAGCGTGTAAACCGTTAATGGCGATCACATGGGTGTCCACACCCATCTTTTTTAGCCCAAATATGTAGTCTATGCGAACCCCGCGTATGTACTCCATAACCAGTATGCTTTGCCCGCTGTATTCCCAGTAGATTTTGGGCACCCGAATACCTTTTAGGGTACTCATGTTTTTAGCCAGAAGATCTGCGTTTTTTCCGTCTCGAATGAAGTCGAGCTCCGCATTAATCTGCCTCGAGAAGTCCTCAACTATTCCGGGGAAATTGTATATCTTTAGATCAATAAACGTCGAGTCGACCTTATCAGCTAAGAACTTGAGTATGCCTAGATCGATAGCAACTTTCTCCCTTATTCCTGGGCGTTGAACCTTCAGGACGACGACTGATCCGTCTTTCAGCTTCCCTTGATGTGCCTGGCTGAGACTGGCTGCTGCGAAGGGGCGCTCATTTAGATATATGAAGCGGTTCTCAATCGGGCCGGTGTGTTCCTCTATTAGTGACCTGATTTCTCCAAAGGGTACGGGTTCGACTTTGTCGTTGAGCATCTTTAACTCGTTTATCAATTCGGGTGGCATGAGTTCCGGGCGTGTGCTCATTATCTGACCAAATTTGACGAATACTGGGCCCAGATCTTGGATGGCGAGGCGGAAACGTCTGTAGACGTTGAGGTTCGCTATCTTCGGATTTTGTTTATGAAGTCTCTCCTCTATTTTCGTTGGGATCAGGTCGCGTACCGTGATCTCGAAGCCGTATCTTGTAAGTATTGAGGCGATTTCTTTTAGCCTTTTTATCGGAGGAGCCAGTAATTGTCAGATTGTAGTCCCAGTGTTTAAATCAAGTGCTCTCGTAGGCTAGGCATTCAGATGGATCTTTTCCTTGTGGCTAGTAGATTGATTAATGGATTGAATCTATTTCCTTAACTCTGTATAAGCCTTTTAGAAGAGTAGGATAAATGCATTATTCCTTTTAAAAAGGGGGACTCAGTTAAAAGTCGCGACGCTATTTAATAATACGCCTTTGGTTAAAGACATAGAAATCACACCCCCGAACCCAAAACCAGGGGACATGATCAATATCATGATAAAGGGATCATGTGATGAGAGGGTTCCCATCGAGATCAATTATGAGGAATCCTTACCCATAATAGACAAGAAGTTCTCGGCGCAGATCAATAAGGTTAAGGTGCCTTGGCCAAAAAACAGACTACTCATCGAGGCGAAAAACGTGGCAACCCTGAATGTGGCAGCCAAATTTCTACTTTGGATCTCAAAGAAAGTTAATGTCGTGAATGGTGTGGCGCAATATACTCTAAGAGATGTGCCGAAGGGGACCTACAGCGTCAAACTTCATGGAACAGCTATGGAATGGGCCTCAGAAGTTCCAATTAGGGTCACGGCCTCCTCTGAACTACAGTTGGATGAGGCGGGGAGCTGCGTATACACGTTTCATCCTAATCCAAAAAAGGGTGGGAATTTGGCAGTTAAATGCAATGAGATAGAAAAATATGTAGTGATCAAACACCCAGAAAAATAGGCTAGAAGTTAAAATTAAGCTCAGTGCGTGGGAGAGAAAAGTTATCTTATATGATTGTCGTCATTCTTGGGTCTGAAAACAAGGTATTTCTTTGGTTTCCCTAAATGGTAATCAGATAGGTCCCTATACCAACTGCACACGGATCCAGGTTTTGTGTTATTTCGACTCACGATAACTCTGATTGCGCGCACGAACCTAAATCGCGGGAAATTATCGCTATCCTCAGGCAAGAATTAAATGACTGAATCATACAATTGCATGAAGATAGGGATCTTTACTAGGACTATGCTAGGGAGCTATGTTTCTTGGAGAGGGACAACCAACTTCCACTGTATCTTACCTTCTTCCCAAACGGGATAGCCGAGGGTATCCTCGGGACACTTATTCCACTCTACCTCATACAGAGTCTAGGTGGAAGCCTAATCGACCTTGGTTTAATGACATTCGCTGCCTCTGCTCTGCTGATACCAGCCTCCATCTTCATCGGGTCTTTGCCTGATCGGAGCAGAGTCTCGAAGCCATTCATAATACTCTCTTTCCTCGCGGCTTCTGTTTTGGTCTACTTGATGACAAACACCACGAGCATTATCATCTTCCAGCTACTCTATGTTGCCCTCGAGTTAGCGAACTATCTGAGGGGTCCCTCAACCAATGTCCTGATTGCGGAGACCTTTGATAGAAAGAATAGAAGCAAAGTGATCGGTAGGGAGGGCTTCTTTGAGGGTCTTGGAACCGTGATGGGCCTAGTATTATGTGCACTGTTAGTTGGTGTTGTAGGGTACAAGGTCCTGCTCTTCATAGCGTGCCCGCTCATTCTGATATCCTTCGTTGTAGCGTTGTTGAGTCTGCGTGACTCCCCCCTCTATATCGAACGTAGTCTCGACAGGTTCGAAGGTGTGGTTGATAAAATGGAGGACTTCTCTTACCACTTAGCAGCGGATGGATCAGTTATCCCTGATTTCGGGGGCGACTGGAGGTTTAGTCAATCAGCGAACATGAGGTTATTCGGGCTTGGGAGAGCCGTTTTCGCATTTGCTGCCTCTAATGCCTTCACGACTTTGTCCATTTTCCTTTTGACTAGAGCTAACTTCACTAGCTCTCTAATATTCGTCGTCTTCCTCGTCAGAAGCGTTTTCGGGGCCCTCAGTTACCTCTTCGTCAATCAAGTCTTCGGCTCCAATGGTGGGGCCAGCGTCAAACTTGGCACTTTGATGAGGGTCGCTCTCGTACTTATGATTCCCTTTATTTTGCTGTTGCCGATGCCCTACTCAATCGTTCTCGCGGCGATAGTGCTCTCACTCATCGCGGTCTCTTGGTCGATTTACTCGGTTGGGTATGGTCTAGTTACCCTCCTCTATGCCCAGCCTGGAACCCTTGGCCTCTATGACGCGTTTGCGAGTTTGGGCGGAGCTGTGGGCAACTACACAGGTGGCCTCATCCCAACTCTCTATGGCTTCGAGACACTCTTCATCCTCTCGGGAGCCCTCTTCCTAGTCGCGTTAATCCTCTTTTACCTCAGCAAGATCTGAGAGAAAAGCGCGCAAGCAGATCAGATAATAGATGCGTTTCTTCCCAATATCGTGATACCTAGTAGGCTCTTTACCAACCGAGGGCGTAACTGTCGCCTGTGCGGGGGCTGGCCCCACCGTACTTTACACCGGTTTTGGGGTCAAACCTTATGGCTAGACACCTTCCATGACTCCAGGGCTTGTCAATAACGACCTTGTGACCCTTTTTAGTCAAACCCTCAATCACTGCCTCGGGTATCGGGGATTCAATGCGGAGCTCACCTGGACGAACCATTTTGGGCCAGAAGCTTCCGGTGAAGTGGTTGGTGTGTACAGTTGGCATGTCGAGGGCCAACTGGACATCCATGCCAAATTCGACATAGTTGAGGAAGAATTGACTCGTCCACTGGTCCTGCCCGTCTCCACCAGGCGTCCCATAGACCATATAGGGCTCACCATCCCTCATGACCAGACTCGGCGTGAGTGTGATCCGAGGCTTCTTCCCCGGTGCGAGGCAGTTAGGGCTTCCCGGCTTTAAATCAAATTGCTGAGCACGGGTTCCCATGGGAAATCCTAGACCAGGTACGAGTGGGCTCGTCCTGATCCAGCCTCCACTGGGTGTGGCTGAAATCATATTTCCTGAAGAGTCTATTGCCTCGCAGTGAACGGTGTCTCCCTCTAGGAAGCCTTGTCGGGTCGTTGCCTCGAGTGTTATTGGGTCCGCGCGTCCTGGCCTAAGACGCATCGATGCCTCCTCTGAATTCACTAACTCACGTCTCTCATCAGCATAGTCCTTCGATAGTAGCATCTTAAGCGGAACATCTGTGAAGTCCGGGTCCCCATAGTAGTATTCTCGGTCTGCGTAGACTAGCTTGGCGCATTCGGTCCAAGTGTGTATGTAGTCCACGCTGTTGTGACCCATATTTTTGAGATCGAATCCCTCGAGGAGGTTGTATAGCTCCAGTTGGACGGGGCCTTGGGTCCATGGGCCACACTTGTAGATGTCGAGGCCACGATAATTACTCGAGATAGGTTCCTCAATCTTTGCGTGATAACTCTCTAGGTCCTCGAGGGTTAGTAGGCCTGTGTGCTCCTGACCGTAGACGTCGTGGCATCTGAAGGTGTCCATGAAGTTTATTACCTTCTCAGCTATGGGGCCTCTGTAGAAGTAATCTCGGCATGCGGTTATTGCTGAGGTTCTGCTGACCCTACTCTCACTTTTCTCAAGCTCAGTAATCTTCCCGAAGGTCCGAGCCCAGTCGTGATTGGTGACTACTTGTCCAATGTGCGGTGGTTTTCCTTCTGGTAGGTAGATCTTGGTGGATGCTGGCCACTCTCTCTTGAAGCGCTCCTCTGAGAGCTCTAGGCTATGTACCATGGATGACTGCACTGGGTAGCCTTCCGATGCTATTCTTAGACTCGGTGCGAGGCAGTCTGCGAGACTGAATGTACCATACATGTCCAGTGTCATGAGCCAGGCGTCGAAGGCGCCTGGGACTATGGCGGGTGTGAAGCCGTCCTCTGGTATGAGGTCGTAGTCGTTGTCTTTGAACCATTTAATGGTTGCCTTCTTGGGGGCTGGGCCTGAACCGTTGATTGTAAGAACCTTTTCTTCTTCGGAGAGGTACAGCAACACCGGGACCTCTCCAGCGATGCCGACGAGGTCTGGTTTCGTGAGGGTTAGGGTGAACCACATGCTCACGGCAGCGTCTACGACGTTTCCTCCCCGTTTGAGGGCATGATGCCCAACTTCTGTGGCGAGATAGTGACTAGATGTCACCATCCCATTTGTGCCCATAACCACTGGTCGAGTAGTGAACTCCATGTCTGAAATAATGGTCCGGCGATATTTAGTGTGTAAGCGTAGCTATTGGGTCGCGCATACTAACTGATAATTAACGGAAACAGAATGTGCACAGTTTTTTATTCTTTTTATGCTGTCAACAAACTTGTTAACTTTCTCTATGTAAGAGGGGTTCTTCAGCTCAGTTTGGCGAATGGTTAAGGTTGCCTCGGGGTGACCCGCGATCTTTTCCATGTCGACTATTGTTTTAGTGTAGTCATCTCCTGCGAGTGTCACGAAGTATGCTACTCTCTTCGTTTTACCGGCTACCCTTGCTAGATAGGCTCGTACTGGACTGGAGAGATTTCCGGCCCAGATTGGTGTTCCTACGATGAGCAAGTCGTAGTTAGCTGGATCGTTTTTAGGCGGATTAATATTCGACGTCTTCTCCCCTCGTGCCTCACTGCCTGATCGTAAGAAACCTAGGAGGCCTCCTCTGCCTCTGGGTTCAGTTATCTCCTCTAGGTCGCTGCCGATGGCCTTCGAGATCGCCTCAGCTACCTTCTTCGTGTTTCCGGATCTCGAGTAGTAGGCGGTTAGTGTTTTCATGATTCAGGTCTATCAGTAAGCCTTTCTAAAAAGTGTTGTGAGACGTTGAGTCTTTAGATTCTTATTATGCGAGTCTAAGACCTGATAGAATTTGTGGTTTAAACTTAATTTGTGCGCTGAAGAATACTCTTGCTAATTAAAATTCAATATCTAAAAATGGGTGGGAACCGGGTCGGAGACTAAATTATGAGGGATGTTAAGCTCAGATCTATGTCCCAGACTTCATTCTACCAATTAGTCAGTTTAATAACTTAAATAGAGCATGTTTAAGCTGTCTAGTTTTTAAAGAGTGGGATTGGGGGTTTAGAAGAAGTGTAAACCTTGGCAGATCCCCCACTCCCTAGTATAATAGTAGCTACTAATATACTTAATAGCATTTCTATTCACACACACCAGTTACAAAACCATTAAGATTATGCGCACGTGTGATGTGAATTTTTAACTTATCTTTCTATTATGGTTGGAAGACGAGTCTGCCTTCGACACGTCTACTCGTGTTCTGGTTATTCTTGAGATACTCCTCGAGGACCTCGAAGGATGATGTGGAAACCACCTTGGTCTTGATGGCGTTGAGTTCCTCCTGGGATACGTCGAGGTACGCCTGCGAGTTTTTAGCGTGGTAATCCTGCAGGCAGATCGTGTATTGCTTAGTGGGGTCGATGTCCTCATCATCTATCTTTAGCGAGACTAGTCTCTTCTCGCCGTCGCTGTAGGTTGCCCTGACTCGGCCGTTCACTTGGTAGCACTCTCCTTCACTGTTCCGGTTTTCCTTACGCATGATGTGTTTAAACACGCGGGTGAGCTGCTCCCCGGTCAAAGTGTACCTCGTTATGACATCGTTGTAGGGGAAGCAGGTGAGGAGATCCCGCATGGTCACTAGTGGCCCCAGTTTCTGGCTCCTTATTGAGCCACTTGCGACGAACATGACGTGGCACTCAGCGTTATCCGCGAAGGCATCTGCGAAGAGGTTCCCGAGTGAGGTCTCTACTTCACGCTGCGGATGAGTGTGCTCAACTGCCAGTTTGCAGATGATTGCATTATACTTCTGGTCTACCTCCTGCTGATATGTGTCAATGTACTTTGACAGCTCCTTGTCGGGTTCCGCAATGTCCTCATCTATAGGTATTAGCTGCCACTTGTACTCAACCACGCTGTTTGTGTCATCATCTACAACCACGTCCAGCCTACCGATATGGGTCGTGCCTACTCCCGCTTGCACGATTATGACGCCGTTCTCGAACGCTGGTTTCTCAAGGATTGTGTGGCTGTGTCCACCAACGATGATGTCGACCCCCCAGTCTGGGTGGAGAAGCTTAGCCAACTCCACGTCTGAGTCGAAGCCGATATGTGTGAGGAGAATAGTGAGGTCGATGTCGTCGTTCTTGTAGGCGTTGCATATCTTTCCGATCTCGTTGCTCGCATCTTGGAGTGTGATAAAGCTGCTGATCAGGGGGTCCATCTTTATCGTGTCCATGACCTTCTCGGTTATTATTCCGGTAAACAGGATGTCGAAGCCTGCTTTTGTTAGGATGAGATAGGGTCTCATCAGCCTCTTGCTGTATGGCTTGATGTAGAGGTTTGCGTTTACGATGGGGAAGTTGGCGACCTTCTCGAGGAACAGTAGATGGGAGAGGCCGTAGTCGAACTCGTGGTTCCCAAGGGCGACGACATCGGGCGCGAGGTAGTTCATGAGCCCCATTGTTGAGACTCCCTTGTATTCGGAGTCGATGAGTGAGCCCTGAAGCATATCTCCCGCAATGACATAGAGGACGTTCTCCTCCTCCCTCCTCACTTTGTTTATATACCCGCTGAGAAGTGCGAGGCCCCCGATGAGCTTGGTCTCCCCTGCCGCACTCTCGGCGAGGAAGTCTCCATGCATGTCGTTTGAGTGAAGAATTGTGAACTTTTTTGTGTTCATAAGAACCCTGTTTACATGTTGCCCTAACCTAAAGTTAAGATTTGAGTTGGATCTTTTTGGCGATGGAATCGCCTAAAAATTGGGTTTCAGGGCCTTTGCGCGGCCATCGCCGTGAACCCTGTCCCCTAGAGCCGCCTTAAGGACACTCATATCCTGCGGGTCCGCGTCGAAGACGTACTTGTAATCCCCCTGGTTAGACTCCATTGTTAGCAAGTACCTATCCGACTGGATGTGAGAGCCCTCATCAAGTGCTTGTCTACGTGATTCTTGCTCGTAATCGATGTAGGCCCTCGTTATCCCTGGTAGATCTAAGGCGAAGTTGCCCGGCGTCTCGGCTATGATCTGCTCGGGGGTCATCTTGAAGTACTTACGACAGTACTCGACGACATCCGTAGGCGTCAGGACCTTTCCAGCCAACATTTTAGCCATGAACCCCTTAGCCCTGGCCTTTGACAGGGCTAACGCCTCCTGCATCTGCGGACCTGAGAACTGGGCTAGCACGATCTTTTGATTAGTCGAGACTAGTATCCAACCCTTGGTTGCTGCTTTTCCCGTCGCCTCAATAAGGTGTGGGATTACCCCGATGACCTGTTCTGACATGGATTAATCTTACATCCAGCTAGAAATAACATTTCGTGCGCGACACACGTAATTCAGAGTACACGATTTTCTTGTTTTACTCCATCTTTGCGCCGCATTCGGAGCAGAACTTTACGGAGGCATCGTTCTCCTTGCCACAGCTAGTACAGATTTTTTTACCCGGTGCTGGGGTTGCCGGTGGCGTTTGCGGTACACTTTCAACTTGATTTAGCTTCTTAATTTCATCCTCCTTAGCCTTAATCTGGTTATTCAGTTCCGTGATCTTGGCGATTATGGCTGTCGCGTCAGGATTACCAGGCTCATTATTGACATTGCTCTTGTACGTCGTCTCACCTAGTTTCTTGTATTGATCTTCTATCTGTTTCCTGACGGAACCAATGTCTAACTCTATGCGCTTTACATGTGCCGCTCTGTCTGCGTCCTTAGCGACTTTTCCCGCGCCACTTTTTATCTTACCAAAAATGTCTGACATTTTTTTACCACATACATCATTCACTTACCCTATTATTAATGTTTAATCTAGTCCCAATCAAATGATTTGTTAAACGCGTGTGATTGGCTATCCCTTTTCCTTCTTTGCAGGTCATTAAAAGAGATAAGCACACGAGAGTTCATATAAATATCAAACGCATAGCAAAGGCTACTTTACATCTTTTTTTTCTGTTATATCCTTCAACTTCTTATAACCAATGAGCTCACTGAGCTTTCTCTCGAGTTCCTCACCCTTATAACCTTCCATTAGTCTCTTTGCCGCCTCCCTTACGTTTGGATCAAGATCCTCTAGAGCCTTGTCTCTAATTCTACGCCTCTTCACATCCTCCGGTTTATAGATCGCACCCATGCCATGGTCCTCAAGCTTTTTTAGGAGATGTTCGATAAAAACTATTTTCGTAGATCTTAAGCACGCGCATGATCTACTCTCCTTTTTCCATATTGTTTTTCAGTTGAGCTGCGCGCGATTTTTCTTCCAGTCTTTTAAGGTTAGCCTTCTTCACCATATCCCTATATTGATTAAGTGTTAAGGGCCGGTAGTTATCTATCGCGTACCATTTGCGTTTAATTGGCCCCATCTTGTCGTCGAATCCCTCCAAGGCCCATGTATCGTTCGTTGGTTTATCCACGACGAAGACTCCATGGGTGTTGCAGATTTGGATGCTGAAATCTTTGAGGTCATGGACCATCATCATGTTTTTGCCACATAGTGGGCAGTTTGTTGGTTGAGTCTCGTTTTTAAATGTCACTGGGTGGACGTTCCTATGTCGTTTTGGTTTTAGTCTATCTTGGTTATAAAGTGTGAGTTCATGTCTAGCATACTCACGCTCTTCATCTTCGCTTTGAAGATAAAATTAAAAAAATAGCTGTCTGAGCTACTGTGTGGTTTTAGGCTTTGAGCTTCGCGAGTTTCTGGTTCACGACGCTGAGCCTGTCTTCGAGGCGTTCCTTCACTGATTCGAGGAACTCTACTTCTTCCTCGACAGTCATGGAGGCGAAATGCATCATCATGCGCCTGCGCATCCAGTGGCCACCGTTGTAGCCCCATGGACCGTGGTGTCCGCATCCTTCGTTATGTTGCTCTTCGTGGCCTTGACAGCATTCTTGGGTCTGCTCTTCTGATGTTTCTTCGACTTCTGGCTTCTTTTCTTCACTCATTTTCTTTCACTCCTTGGTGCTCTGGAATCGCTGCTTGTAGTAGGCTGCGAGGTCGTCTAGGAGGGCTTTGCGTTGGAGCATCGTCTCTAGACCTTCTTTGAGTATCATTGTTCCTTCTGTTGTGGCTGTGTAGACTCGGCGGTCGGGCCCCTCGGTGTTCTCCTCCCATTGGCTGGTTATGAGTCCGTGGTGTTCCATTCTGCGGAGGATCGTGTAGACGGTTCCTGCTTCGAGCCTTTCCTTGTTTAGGAAGCCTCTGGTGCTTAGTTCCTCCATTATCTGGTACCCATGCATGGGCCTCTCATGGATGAGGCGTAGGAAAAGGAACGTTGTCCAGCCTCTCTCGGGGTTGTGGCGTATCATGTGGTGTCTGCATTGCTGTGGTTGGCAGTCGTTTCCAGAGTCACACATGGCAGAGCAGTATGTAACATTGTTACATATAAACTTGTTACATTAGTACGCGCTGTAACTTAAACAATCAAATATTTATCTTCATAATTTTATTGGTGTTCATACGTGTATCTCGCGGAGTATCTCTAAGTTTATCTATTAGCGCCATATTTATTTTCTTCAAGCGTTTCGGCGCGACTATTTCGTAGTATACGTGTTCACAGCGCTGTGAACGAGGTGCAAAGATGTCTAAAACTGATGTACATGGGGAAGTCATAGGTGTCTTAACTGGCGGGGGAGATGCCCCGGGTCTAAACGCAGTAATTCGAGGAGTAACTCTCGGAGCACATTCACTCAATTACGAGGTAGTCGGGATCCGGAATGGTTGGGCTGGTCTCCTAGGTGTGGGGGATGTTCGTTCAATTATTCCGCGTGATGTCGAGGGGATTCACATGTTGGGTGGGACAATCCTCGGGACTTCTAGAACTAACCCCTACAAACATCCTAATGGGATAAGTGAATTGAAGCACAATCTGATAAAAAATAAGATTGATTACCTAGTCGCGATTGGTGGAGAGGACACGCTTGGTGTTGCCAAGAACCTGCGTTTAGATGATGTAAATGTTGTTGGTGTACCTAAGACTATAGATAACGATGTAAATTGCACAGATTATACAGTTGGGTTCGACTCTGCGCTCAACACAGCTTCTGAAGCAATTACTAGACTCCACACAACTGCTAGCAGTCACGGGAGAACTCTGATCGTGGAGGTTATGGGGAGGCACGCTGGCTGGTTAGCTCTCCAGGCAGGCATCGCAGGTGGGGCTCATGTAATTCTTGTTCCTGAGCGGCCATTTAATCTCGAGGAGGTTTGCAGTGTCGTCAGCAAGAGAAGGGCTCTGGGGCTCGAGCACACAATAATAGCATGCAGTGAGGGGGCAACCTCCATAGGTGGTGAATTTGTTCTGAGGAGTGAAAAGGTGGATGAATTTAACCACGTGCAGCTGGGGGGAATAACTGAACAACTCGCCCCGCTGATCGAGGAGAAGACAGGAATAGAATGCAAAAGCGTTGTGCTTGGTTACCTCCAGAGGTCAGGACCTCCATCCGCTTTCGACAGGGTTTTGGGGACCAGATTTGGTTTTTCTGTGGTTGAGGCAGTTGAGAGGGGAGAATTCGGCAGGATGGTCGCCGTAAATGGCACAGAAATCGTCACCGTCGGTTTAGATGAAGCGTTAGCCAGCCTCAAAACTGTCCCCAAAAATATGATAGATGATGCTGACAGATACCTTGGGATGAATGAATAGGGAGAGATGGATCGATGTTTGTGACGACTAAACGTCTACTGGACGAGGCGATTAGGGGGAGATTCGCTGTTGGTGCTTTCAACATCAACAATATGGAGCTTGTGCAGGGTATAGTCTCTGCCGCTAAGGAACTTGAGTCTCCACTCATTCTTCAGGTTAGCCGAGGTGCTCGTGAGTATGCTGGGAGGGGTTACATCATGAAGCTTGCTGAGGCTGCGGAGAGTGAATCGGGTCTCCCCATTGCAGTTCACCTCGACCACGGGGACAGCTTCGAACTTTGTAAATCAGTGATCGATGATGGCTTCACCTCTGTGATGATCGATGGTAGCCATGAGCCATTCGAGAGAAATGTTGAGATCACAAAGAGGGTTGTTGACTACGCTCATGATAGAGACGTCTCGGTTGAAGCCGAACTCGGTAGGCTCGTCGGAGAGCAGCACGATGCTGGCGAGGGGAGTTTGATATCGAGGGAAGCCGCTTACACTGACCCTGAGGAGGCGAAGGAGTTCGTGGAGAGAACCTCCTGTGACTCTCTGGCGATTGCGATAGGCACCTCACATGGCGCTTACAAGTTCAAGGGTGAACCCAAGCTCGACTTTGAGAGGCTCCGACAGATACGAAGACTCGTCGGGGTACCTCTTGTCCTTCATGGAGCCTCATCTGTTCTGCCAAAGTATGTTGATTTATGTAATAGGTATGGTGCCAGCATCAAGGGTTCCAGCGGTGTACCTGAAGAGCAAATTATGGAAGCTGTCGGCATCGGGGTGCAGAAGGTGAATATAGACACCGACCTCAGGATCGCAATGACCGCAGGAGTTAGAAAGGCCCTGTTCGAGAATGCTGGGGAGTTTGACCCGCGAAAGTTCATCGGCCCCGGTAGAGCTCTGGTTAGGGAAGTTGTATTGGGTAAGATAAGGATCTTAGGCTGTGAGGGGAAGGCGAAGCTATTCTGAGTTTCGCGTGCTGGTGCGCGTAATGGATTTATTATATCGTTTTAAACTCCGTAATTGTTTATTATCATTAAATATATTTTCAGTTTGAGAAAACATGAAGACTGCCCAAGTAGAAACACTTCAATGCCTATCATGCGGTAGTCCCTTGAGACGCATTGAGGGCTCTGATAGCTATAGATGCAAGAAGTGTGGGGAAGTATTCGACCTCAGGGGTTTTTCGAACATGGAGCTAGACCTTGATGAGTTCGACAGACTGTTACTCTATACACTTAGGAAGGGACGAACGCGCGAATCTAAGTAAAAGTAATACACGAATGTTACCTTAAATGGGCATGGGAATACTACTAAAATGATTTGCGAATATGACTTTTAGATTTTTAATGATCTCTTCAGCTTCTCAGGATTAAATACTCCATACTCCGCGGAAATGATCTTGCACTCCTCATCGATCAGGAACTGGGCGGGGCTCTGTATCTCGACTCCTTCATAGGGCCCGTGTTTTTTCCCGAGCCTCTGGGCTTCGCGACTCTTTACTAATAGGTTAAGAATTTTAACTGGGCCCAAGCCCCCAACTCCGTATAACTCATATAATTCATATTTTCCGCTGACTTTTGGGGAAGTTATCACGGGGAAATCGACGTCTTTGTCCTCGATGAATTTCTTGGCGTAATCTGGTAGAGACTGATTTACATAAATCACTTTCAAGGAGGGGTGGTTTTTCAGGAATTCCCTCAACTCATCGAATTCTTGTTGGCATACGGGGCGTCCGAAGTATCTGCTGAAAATAAGTAGTGTTTTGTGGCCTCTAAATTCGTTTAGTGTTACCATTCCTTTGTTAATTGAATCGATGGTGAAGTCGGGGGCGGTGTCGCCGAGTTTTAATCGAGTCATCAAATATTCATAGTCTTAGTGGTAGATAATCGATTCGTCGTCGCGCACTTGTATAATCTAATTGTCATCCAATGATTCTGATTAATGATAAGACAAGTAGATGGATGGGATAGTATGCATAAAAAAAGTATCTTGTTATTTTGGGATATTTTGTTTCTTTTTTCAATAGAGTGAAATTTAGCTTCCCGTTTATATGGAGTAAAATTATGGGTAAGGCGAGTAACGCTAAGGGTTGATATGATGCGAATGGTATCAATAATAAATTCATCGAGACGAGAAAAGCCACTCCAGTCCACTTAAAGCTCCTCATTTCGTGGAGAAATAGAATTGTTGCTAAGCCATAGATGCCATAGTCGACGGGAATGATAATTGATGCAACGAATGGTATGATAAAGAGTATATTGTTTTTCTCAAGAGAGTATATGAGGATGATGCCAAGGGAGAGGGTGAAGAAGATATTTAGGTGTTGCCAGATGGGGATTTCATTTGCTATAGCGAATGGGATCTGGGAGAGGAATGCGAAGCCGAGCATTCTATAAAAGTATCTCCTAGGATCATGTGTGCTTTCCATCCCGAGTACGAGTAAATAGGAGAATATTGGGAAAGCCAACCTCCCTATGATCCTTAAGATCAAGAATTGGGGGTAGAGTACGAGTCCTATATGATCTATTGTCATGGTGGCCAGTGCCAACCATTTCAGCAGGTCTCTGCCGCTGTCGTGATTGTTAGCATCCACGGAAGGCATTTAGATCAACGTTAAGTGTTCATGCATTTCCATTCATTGCTATTACTCAAATAGGTGGCTATCCGTACGCTCAAAAACTCCACACACACCTAGCGCACGTCTAAGAGCTTACGTGAAGCTAAAGTGGGGTTAATCTGCTACTATACTTTTCCACCTTACCTGCAATGATCTCCGAGTAGTAGTCAGCTATTCTCTTCGTAACTGGTCCAGGGTACTCACCACCCAGTTGGATATCGTCGACACTGGTTATGGGAGTGACCTCCCCACCAGTTCCGCATAGGAAGGCCTCATCGGACGCGTATAACTCGGCGCGGGTTAGATCTCTTACCTCAGTTGTAATCCCGAGATCGTAGGGGACGAACTCCAGGAAGAGGTTCCGTGTGACGGACTCGAGTATGCTGGCGGTCACAGGTGGGGTGATCAGTTTATCGTCGCGGACACTCATCACGCATGCTCCCGTGCCCTCCGATACGAAGCCCCTGCTGTCTAGAAATATTGCGGAGTCGTAGCCGCACCTCTTCGCCTCCCTAACGGCTAGGTTGCTGTTAGCATAGTTCGCCCAGCTCTTAGCTTGGGGTGGCAGGGCATCGCTCGAAATCCTCCTCCAGCTGCTCACCATGAATCTTCTGCTCTTCGAGAACTCTGGATTGCTCGCTGGTAGGAGAGTGTTGAACTTCCAAACCGGGATCACGACGTGGACCTCTTCTGGTTCACCTGCCTTCGGCCAGATCCTGGGTTGTATGTAGATGTTGGACTTGAATTTGTTCGCTTCAACAACGACTTTGAGTCCCTCCAACAGCTCTTCCCTGCTGTATGGCATCTTCAACCCGTCAATCGCAGCGCTTCTCCACAGCCTGTCCATGTGCTGATCCCAGGAGAATACGAAGAGCCGTCCCTCTCCTCCTATGTCATCCTTAGTGTAAGCCTTTATTCCCTCAAATATCCCGAGGTATATAGGCTCCATGGCTGATACGAGCGCCTTCTCGGTTTCTACAACCCTCCCATCCATCCAGCAGTACTTCGCTCCATTGAATGCAGCGGACATGTTTACCCCACATTGTTTTTGGTGAAACTAATATTAGAAGATAAAGAGTCGTGTGTGCACTGAAATATCAAATTTAATTTTTATTAAAAGAAGGTAAAGAGAGTTAGAAGCTTATCACGGCATCAGCATCTAAGAGCAGATCATTCAGGGTCGCCGCACCGACGATGCCAGCCTCTCCCACGAAACTACCCCTTGGTAGGTTGAATAGCATACAGCTCTGTTCACAGACCATCAGCTTCACCCCCGCCTTGATCGCCTGATCCATTACTTCCTTCAGGCTCGGGAATGCACCGATCTTTATCTTCTCAGCTTCTCCCGACTTGACGACGGTTATCCCCTTTATTACGAAGTAGATGGTGGCTTCTATGCCCATAGCTGCTGCGGTTGCTCCGAGAATGAAGGGGGCATATAATCTCTCCGGGGTGTCCGTCCCACTTGTTTGCACATAGAGTATCTTCTTTGCTGTCATGTGTAGCGTTTTGGAATGCAGAGTAATATTCCTTTATGGCTTGTGTGCGATTAAACAAAATTATACCTGCATTTTCGAACGCGTGACTACATTTACGATTAAACTTACGCGCAAAAGACGCCCTAAACCGTGTATTTGATACGAATTGCCAATCCGTTTTCTATAAATAAATATATCCGATTATTTTCAACGCGTGACTCAAGAGTGGCTAAGCTAGATCTACTGTCAACTGATAACGGTCCTGAGCCTATAACCAAGCAGAGGAAGCGTAATAGGTTTGAGATCTACTACGACATACTCACCGCACTCAATCAGGAGCTCACCGAGCACAGGAGGCCAAGCCTGACACGTATAGCCGCTCATGTCAATATGCCCTATGATCGGCTTATGGGGGTCCTAAGTTTTCTAACTCGTATAGGCTTCTGCGAGCGCCTCGGCTCCTGCTTCTCTGTGACGGAAAAGGGGGAAGATTTTCTAGCAGAGTATCAGAGGTTCAACGAGTCTCTGAGTAGAATGGGTCTAGATATCTGAGAAAGAGATAATCTAGTTTCATATGCGCGCGCATATTGAGAGGTTACCTCGTTCTGTGTTGAATTCAGAGTAATCTTCTCTGTATAACACTGGATTAATCCCTAGGACGGTTTGGTAGAATAGGCTCAATCCCTTCACGTCGTCTGTTATGATACACGTGTGTGTGAGAATCATTCGCCATGTCCCAGATTCTCTTATGTGAGTGGTTTTATAAAATTTGACGTGTGCAGGGTTTCTTTCAAGGATGTTGATGAGCCGCGTTTCGATCATTCTTTGTGTCCAAAGAGTTCCTTTAAATGCGAGATCGCGTGGGCTAGGAATCTCTCCTTCAGTTTCATCGTTTCTTCCTTTAAAGCACCAGGGGCTATAAGTTCCTCCTTTAGGATTGTTAGTTCCTTCTTCGGAGTGAAGACTATATACATCGGCACCCCGAGGCCGAGTAGTATTAGCCCGATGGCGATCTGGGACGTTGTGCACTGTGTAATGAGGTAGATTGAGAAGATTACTCCGAGAATAGGTATGAGGATTCCGCCTTTGAGGCGGAAAGCGGGTTCCGGATCTCGTCTGCGGAAGTATAGGATTGATGCACATGTAGCAGCATATGCTATGGCTAGGAAAAAGACGGAGACGGCCACAAGGGTTCCGAGGTTGCCTATGAGTGATGCAATGAGGGCGGTTGCAGCCTGTATGATTATGGCGAGGTATGGTGTCTTGTACTTTGGGTGTATCTTGGCGAAGATTTTAGGGAATAAGCCGTCTACTGCGAGTGCGTAGCCAAGTCTTGATGTCCCGATCATTCCCGATTCATCGGATCCAGCGACTGATATCAGTGCGCCAACGCTAACGACTAGTCCTCCCAGGATGGCTAGGAGGGAGTTTGTGCCGAGGATGCTGGATGTTGCGGAGGCAAGTGGTGCTAGGTCTGTTGCTAATTGGGGCGAGGTTCTGACTGCGAAGAGAACGAAGTTTGTGGCTAAGTAGAAGACTGTTACGATGGTCATCCCAAGGACTATTGCTCTGGGTATTACGCGACCAGGGTTCTCCACGACATCTGCGGGTATTGTTGATATCTCGAAACCAGCGTAAGCCCAGAAGACTAGTACGAGCGTGAAGCCGAAGCTTGTGTAGCCGAAGGGTGCGAAGGGGGTGAGGTTCTCCACTGCGGTAGTGGGGTTGAGGAGTATGTATCCCACGCCAGCCACTACGAAGAGAATCAGTGGAGCGAGTTTGATTATGGTGAGGGCGTCATTTGTTCTACCGGCGGCTTTCACGCCTAGGATGTTAGTCAATATTAGGAAGGTTACGAAGAGGGTCTTGATGAGGACCTGGAAAACGGGGTCTATATTTGGTTGGAAGAATGATAGGTATCTGAGGAAGGCTACTGGGAAGACTGCGAGGCTGATCCATTCTGCTAGCCAGAGTGACCAGCCAACTATGAATCCCGGAAATATTCCCCAGGCCTCCTTTGCGTAAGCGTATGGTCCACCGACTCGGGGTAAGTAGGCCGCACATTGGGCGAAGCAAAGAGCGATTATTATAGCTACAACTCCGGCGGCCGCCCATACGAGTAGCGATGAGGGTCCGAGGTAGGCGGCTCCAAAGCTTGAGGCGACGTATATGTCGGCTCCGATTATGGCTCCTACGACTAGGTTGGTGACGTCGAAGAGTGTTAATTTTGGGTCTCCCTTATCCGACATCTCATTATAATTATTTCTCCTAGATTATGAAGTTGTAAGTGATATCATAGCTGATCCTATTGAATAAGCGCTCGAATTCGCAGTGTAAACACATTATCCTCGATTGCGCGCGTGCAAATTATTGTGGATTTGAAATAGATAATCAGAACACTTAGTCAATTATTTAACTGACGACTAGTTCTAGTGAGATTATATGCCTGATTCTATTTTCCCGTTTCTCGCGCTAGCCCAGACCATTCGCTTCGTTGTGTAGCTATGCCCAACATTTCCATTAGTGTCTAAGGCTACGACTCCACCGCTTCCGCCTACGCGCTGACTCATATAAGCTAGGGCCTTGTCTGCAGCTTCCTGTATGGGATTCCCAGCCTCCATGTATGTGAGGACAAGTCTCGAGAGGTTTACCTTCATTATGGACTCCCCGTGGCCCGTTGATGAGACTCCCCCGATCTTGTTATCGGCATACCCTCCGCTGCCCACTATGGGTACGTCGCCAACCCTTCCCACGAGCTTCCCCGTTACGCCACCAGTCGATGTGGCCGCTGCGATGTTTCCCTTCTCATCGAGTGCCACGGCTCCCACAGTTTCGTGTCCAAAGGAGGCACCGAGTCGCTTCTTCTCGAGCCATTCGATGAGCTCTTGGCGGGCCTCATCGGTCACCAGCTTGCTCTGTGCCAGTTTCTCGACCCCATATTTTTCTGCGAGTCGTCGAGCGCCTTCTCCTATCATTAGAACGTGAGGCGTCTTCTCCATGACTACGCGTGCCAGCTCTATTGGGTGTCTGATGTCGTATAGTCCAGCTACTGCCCCCGCCCCGAGTGTAGCGCCGTCCATTATCATGGCGTCCATCTCGACCGTGCCCTCCTCCGTGAGTACTGAGCCTACACCTGCGTCAAACACCGGGTTGTCCTCGAGGCAATTCACGGCCACCATGACGGCGTCCAGCGCTAATCCGCCTCTCCCTAGGACGCTCCACCCCTTTCCTGTAGCTTCCTCCACTCCATGGATGTTTACCTCGACCAGTCTATCTGGTATAGCCCATGCACCACCGTGTATAACTATCACTGGATCCGTCATTTTGGACATGTATCAAAAGGCCAAGCTGGATATAACAAATTATGTAGAAGGATGCGCGCGCCCTCACTATAGAATGAGGGCCATTTCTATGATATCCTCATATACTCCATCGAGTTTTCGTGCCTTCACCTTGACTCCTTCGCGTACAAACCCATGTTTTTCGTAGAGAGTTAACGCTGGGATATTTGATGAGTAAACCTCCAACTCGATCCTTTCAATTCCCTTCTTCTTCACCTCCGCTATTGCATTTATTAAGAGTCTTTTCCCTATTCCCCTTCCTCGATATTTTTTAATTACACCCATAGCTAGTCTACCGGAGTGAGTGAAGCCCTCGTTATTCCCTGGGGAGATATCGCACCAGCCTATTACATTCCCTTGCTTCACCGAGATCTTTCTTATTACACCTTCATCAAGTCCTGAACTTAGAAATTTCCTTGTCTCCTCCAACGGTGGTGCTCTAACGAGTGCTAGGTACAGCCTTTCTCTGGCCACCGAGTCGAGGCAGTTGTAGAAGCTATCAAAGTATTCTTCTGATATGTCCTTGATTTGGGTTTCCTCTTCTTCGTGAATCATTCACGCTCGCTTCGTGATCTTTCATGCTTGTTAGGTTATTAAATATTGAATAAGGTCGACTAGGTAGATGTCTACTAAGGAATCAGCGCGCTACCCAGTCTATCCTTGTTACCTTTGAAGAAGTTGTCTCCGATGTTCTCCATAATTTTCTATAAGGTCCAGCATCTTCTTATCTCTGAGTTGTTCTTCTTTGACAGCTTCATTTATTTTTTCACGAATAAACGGGTATGGGGTGTTTGATGTGAAAGTACCAATCTCCCGTATCCGCAGATATGTCCTACCTAATTGCTCGTGTTCCTCGCCGACACTGGCATAGAATGTTTCCAGTGCGATCTTCATGGTCCCGTCCTTTTTAACGGGTTGAGGCAACGTATTCTTCCTTAGAGCTAAATCAGTTTTATCGATGGTCCTCTCCTCCTCGAGACTCAAATTTACGGAATGACTTTACCTAAAGCTCCCTGTAGCCCATATATAGATTTCTTAAAAAAATACATCAATAATTAATCGCACGCGAGCGTGTTGTGTGCTCGTTGGCATGATGTTTAATTTGCTGGGACAAAGAAAGGAATTTTTTGCGTAGTACATTATAGGAAGAGACAACTATCCCTAAATCTATGCACGCGCTCATGAATGTTAG
>JBEKDF010000017.1:0-59705 GCA_050014495.1 Bathyarchaeia archaeon | reverse complement strand
GGAAGCTGAAAACCGACTCCACCAACGGCCGCTTATGATACTCAACCACCAGCCCAGCGGGGCCATGTGTCCTGAACCTCCTGTCAACCCGCAGCGCGTCCCCACCAGCCGACTGATTAGACGTGTAAGGGATCACCGAGTCCTCGACGAGACCCCTCACCCTCCTACTGCTATACTGGCTGTCCGCCACAAGGCTCCTCAGCCTAGCACCAGCCCTCCCCAAAACCACCCGAGTCCTCTCAATCAGCGCTGGCCCATGCTTCTTCTCGTTGTCATTAGCTGGAGCCAGCAGGGTGGCGAGAGGCAGAACGCTGCGGTGGTCCACGGCAACGTGGAGCTTGTATCCGAGGCCGTAGAAGCGCCCGTTCCTCCCAACCATGGCGTCCGCGTCGGAGAAGCCTCGTCTGCCGTTGTCGGGGTGTCTGATGCTTCGGGCCTTGATGAAGCTGGCGTCCAAAAGCACATCCACATCCTCCACTTTGCTCCTCCGTAGGAGCCAGATGACCTTCTCCTCGATGATGAGTTGAAGCGTCTCTGCTCCGACTCTCTTGGTGAAGCGGCTGATGACTGATCTGGTGTAGCCTCTCTCATTCCTCTTTATCAGGCAGAGCCTTCTGAGGCGGAGGTCTATGTCGAGGATCCTTGTGAGCTCCCGTAGGCTGCGGATGCCTTTCAACCTCATGATGAGGAGGGCTCTGAGGATGCCGAGTGGGTTTCTCGGATGTCTTCCTGGTCCGGTTGTGTGGTAGCAGCCGATGATTTGCTGTTGGGCAATGCTTAAGTCGACGTTTTTGAAGAGTGTTTCAAGGGTCTCGTGTTCGTCCTGTCCTAAGTGAACTCACCTCCTGTGGTGGGACAGACCGTTGGGGGACGAGACCCCAACTGTCAAGATAAGGTTATTCTAACTGATCTGGAATTTAGGGACAAGCCAGACGGTATGAGAAACGTTTTCAGGAGAGACCATGAGGGTGTCGCGGGTGGCCTAGGCCCGCCGCGCGCTTGGTCCAAGCGAGACCCTTAAGGCAGATTGGGCCAGACCCGAGCGGCTACCCGACTGGTCCGTAGGGGAGACCCGATAGGAGCGTGCCGCCCGCAGGCCACCCGAGGTGACACCCGTGAAGTACGTGGGAATAGACGTCCATAAAAAGATGTGTCAAGCCGCCGTCCTAGACGAGGATGGAACACTATTGGATGAGATCCGATTCGCGAATGACCCTGAAGAGATAGAAGAGTTCTCCGGTAAGCTCACCACCCTCCACGACGAGGTCAGAGCCGTCGTCGAGTCGACGGGGAACCTCTGGATCCCGATCCATGACAGGCTCGAGGAACGTGGAGTCGACGTGGCTCTCTCAAATCCATCAAAGACCCGCCTCATCGCGGAGGCGAAGGTGAAGACGGATAAGGTCGACGCCAGAACCCTCGCAGGACTGCTCCGAGCCGACATGATACCGACCTGCTACGTGCCAGGAGAGGAGTTGAGAAGCCGCCGAGAGCTCCTCCGCCACCGCCTGAACCTGGTGAAGAACAGGACCGAGGTTAAGAACCGTATCCACGGACTCCTCGACAAGCACGGCCTCCGCATGCCGGGAACGACGCCCTTCAGTAAGGAGAACATCGCCTGGCTCCGGGAGCAGAACTTCGGGTTCATGGATGACGCCATACTGCGAAGCGACCTCGTGGTCCTGGAGGCAGTCGACAGCCAGGTCACGCTCATCGAGGAGAAGATCGCGGTCCTCGCGGCGGAGGACCGGAGTGTGCGGCTGTTGATGACAATGACGGGCGTCGGCTACTTCACCGCGATGCTCGTCGTATCGGAGGTCGGTGACGTCGGCCGGTTCCGAGGCGACAAGGAGTTCGCCTCGTGGATGGGTCTGGTGCCTTCAGTGCACCAGTCGGGTGAGAGGACCCGGATGGGTGGTATCTCGGGTCCCGGTAATAAGAGGCTCCGGTGGGCGTTGGTGGAGTCTGCTCAGACGGCTGTCAGGCATGATTCTAGGCTCGGGGGCATGTATGAGCGGGTGTCGAGGCGTAGGGGCTCCGGGTGCGCTATTGTGGCTGTGGCTCACGAGATGGCCCGGATCATGTACTTCATGTTGGTGAGGGGTGAGCCGTATAGGGGTGAGAACAGGGGGTTGGTTGAGAGAAAACTTAAGAGTATGAGTAAGAAAGCGTTTGATGGTCTGCGGAACTAGTGGGGTGCTGCCCGGACGCCGGGGCTCCTGAGGCGTTTATCATAGGAGCGCGCGCGATCGCCCTAATTTAGTTTATTTGAAAAGAATTCATAAATTAATGGAAATGAATCCAAATATAATAATAGCTCCTGTATATGGAATTGGTGGTAGATCTTTTTTTCCACCAACGTTTTCAAAATATGGTACTGAACGTCTTATAGATTTTATGTTTTATAGAGATAAAACAATTTATAATATAAATTCCAAAATTAACTCAATTATGGAAAGTAGATTAAGAAGAGTAGAAATAGGTGAATTAAATAAATTACTAAAAGAGAATGATATGAATTTATATGTAGATTGTACGCCTTTAGGATATCTTAACCAAGATATTTCAATATTAAATTGGTACGTAAATCGAGGTAAATGTTTAAATTTTGATTTTCTTATCTTTAATAAGTATGATTTATACATTAAAGGATTAATTAATGATGTATATGGAAAATATACGAAATTTGATGCGGCATTTAATCGCTATGAAAAAATACATAATGAATCACAATGGAGTTGGGTAAGGCTTCCTTTTACAGGGAAAAATTCAGTAAAAAACTGGTTAAAGAGAAAAAAATTAAACCCAACTTTATTTAAAGGTTTTTTTCCGGGATTCATAATATCTAAAAAAGTCCTTGAAAAAATAAGTAAAATAGAACTACCATTTGGATATTGTGAACTCCGATTACCCTCAGTAATAACGGGTCTTGGATTCTCCTGTTCATGTTTGGATTTCCCTATGGTTCAACTTAACAAAAAATGGGATATCTCCGAAATCAAAAAAGAGAGTAAGATTGGAATATACCATCCAGTTTATAATGATTTACAATAATCTTTAACTCCATAAGATTAACTGGGCGCGTTGGATTAGTGTCTCACCCCTTTTTTACATCAATCGCGCGCACAATGGTTAAAAACGCAGATTTCATAATCATGATTTTAATGTAATAGCGCTTATATCTAAAATTTGTTTATTTTAATGGACTATCATAAATTTGGCCAAGTCCAATAGCTACAAACTTCATTTTCTGACAGAATTCTTTTTGATTATAGATTCTTCTTCCATCTATAAGAAAAGGTTGTTTCATATTTTTTATAAAATCTTCTGGTTTTAAATTTTTAAATTCTTCGCATTCAGTTACTATTATACAGCAGTCAGCATTTTTTATGCATTGAATAGCTGATGAAGCATAGCTAATATTCTCATTAAAAATAGTTTTTGCATTGTTAATGGCTATAGGATCATAAGCAGTTACATTTGCGTTTTCTTCTAAAAGTAGTTTTATTATTGGTATTGATACGGCTTCTCTCATATCGTCTGTGTTTGGTTTAAACGATAATCCTAGGATGGCAATATTTTTGCCCTTTAGATCGACGATAAGATTTTTTATTTTTTTAATAGTAATATGAGGCTGGAGTTTATTTACAACTTCGACGGATTTTAGAAGATCAGGATTATAACCTACAGACTTTGAATAGAAAATAAGCGCCTTAGTATCTTTTGGAAAGCATGAACCACCATATCCTAATCCAGCATTTAAAAATTGAGAGCCTATTCTTTTGTCTAAACCCATACCCTTAGCTACCAGAGTAACATCTACGTTTGGAATTTTTTCACAAATATTTGCTATCGTGTTAATGTAACTTATTTTTGTTGCCAAAAAGGCATTACTGGCGTATTTGATGAGTTCAGCTGTAGGAATATTTGTCCTTAAGATAGGCGGAATGTTGTCCATATAGAATTCTTGGTAAAGAGCCTCTAAGTAATCGCCAGATTTAATGTCGTATTCACCTATGATTAGGCGGTCAGGATGTAAGACATCGTGAAACGCTGAACCTTCGCGTAGGAATTCTGGGTTCATACATAAACCAAAGTCTATACCGCAATTTTTGTCCGATTGGGCTTCAATAATTGGTTTAAGTCTTTTTTCTGTTGTTGTAGGTGTAACTGTGCTTTTAATCACTATTAGGTGGTAGGCTCTCTTTTTCTTTAGGGCATTTCCAATTTCGCCTGTAGCTTTTTCGATGAATTTTAAATTAATGCTTCCATCAGGTCGACTAGGAGTACCGACAGCTATAAAAGTGATGTCAGTGCTTGCTATGGCTTCTTCGCATTTTGTAATACTGAGGTTACCATTTTGAATAGCTTTTGTGAGTGGTTCTTGTAAGTTTGGTTCGTGAAATGGAAGATTACCTTCGTTTATCATTTTTATCTTAGTTTTGTCAGGGTCTGACGCGATGACAGTGAAGTCTTTGCTTGTGAAGCCGAGTGCTGTTGATAAGCCAACATAGCCTGTGCCGATAACGGAGATGCGGCGCTGGTTCATATAGTATTTCTCTTTTTCTATATATTCTTTTGAGTATAAAATTGTAGTTATTTCTTATGCAGTGTCATATGTTTTTGAATATTTTTATAGGATTCATTTATTGCCTCCCAGTAAGTTTCGGGATTACCTACGTCTAATCGAATTTCATCGTCTCTCAGTTTTATGGCTTGAACTTTTAATCCGTCATTTATTAAATGTTGTATAGCGTCAGTTAATTGGATTTCTCCTCCTAAGCCTGGTGAGGTTTTTTCTAAAGCAGTTAATATCGTATTGTTGAATATGTAGATGGGCATGATAGCGAGATCTGTTGAAGGTTTTTCTGGTTTCTCTATAACTCGTCTTACTATAAGAGTATCTTTATTTTCCTGGACATCGGCTATGCCGTATTGCTTTGGATTTTTTATTTTTTTTAGAAGTAGAGTTGCATCGGATTTGTTTTTGTTGTGAGTTTCTAGCATCCTTTTTAGAGGTATGTCCTCATGAGAAGACATTATATAGGTGTCACCAGCGTGAACTAGAAAAGTTTCATTTTTAACATAAGGTTTTGCCATTAAGACTGCGTGGCCAAAGCCTTTTGGTTCAGGTTGGTTTATCCACATAATTAGGGAGTCCTCAAGTTTGTTGTAGAATTCTTCCAATGGAAAAACTAGGTCATATTTTCCCTTGTTTTTGAGTTGCTTGATGAAATTGAGGTCGATTGTGAAGTGATCTTCTATAACTCTTTTACCCCGTCCGGTAATGAAACAAAACTCTCGGAATTGACTCTGGTAAAGTTGCTCGAATATTATTTGTAGCAATGGCTTAACAGAGAGACAGCCATCCTTATTATCTGTGAATAGAGGTAACATTTCCTTGGGTTGCTCTTTTGTCACAGTAAGCAAACGCGTCCCAATACCAGCAGCTGTAATCACAACTTTAATCATAATAATAGATCCACATCTCTATTACCTTATATGGAACGTCATTTAACGTTTAAAACTTCTCTATAAACATTAAGATACTGTAGAGTGATTGCCTCCCAGTTCAATTTTCTTTCAACAAATTCTCTTGATCTATAGCCCATCTCTCTGCGCATATCCTCATTATCCACCAATATTCTTAGGTACTTTCGGAGTTCGTTCACGTTACCTAAACTGAATACGAATCCATTGTTGTTATTAACAACAAAATTTTCAATTGGGACGTCTGCAAGTATTAAAGGTAAACCTACAGAAGCTGCATCAACTGCAGAAATTGAGGAAAGGCCGGGCCAAACAGCAATGTCGCTAGCACTATAAAGGTCAGGAAGCTCATATTTTTTGACCCATTGGTGAAAAATAACATTTTTTGAAATTCCAAGTTCAGAAATCAGTATTTTAAGATACTCAACATAAATTAATTCAGCGCTACCTATAATTAATAGTTTTATTTTACCATTTTCATTCATTAGTGGTGATAATGCTTTTATTAGTAAGTCGATTCCTTTTGTATAATCTATCTTACCACTATAAACTATTATAATATCTTTTTCAGAAATGCTCAACTCTTTTCTTATATTCACTCTTGCAACCGGGTTAAACTTGAACAGTTGAGGATCTGTGCCTAAGGGAACGATTCTAAACTTATTTTCAGGTACATTATAACTTCGTGAAAGTATTTTCACAAGTTCATTGGTTTTAGCAGTAAAAGCTGCAGATTTCCGTGCTATATATTTAGTAACGACAATTTTTGAAATGTAAAATAGTAATTTTTGTTTGATGTTCCAAGGTGAGAATATTAAATTCAGCTGAGTCATTATATCTCCTACAATTTTATAACCATATAATTTTGACCATGAAATAAAAATTAAAGATAAAGGAGAGAAAACTGGAATACAGTGAACTATATGAGGTCTTTCCTTTCTAAGGAAATTATTAATATAGAAAAGTCCTGAAGGACTCGGAAAATGATAAGAATTGATCGAAATAATATATGGTAAATAAATGATCACGAACCCTTCACAATTGATTTTCATTATAGTCTCTTTGCTCCAACCATACGTAAATACATATACCTTATGCCCCAACTTTGATAGTTCTCTTGCTAAGTTATATTCTAGGTATCCTTTTTCAGGATCAAATTCTTCAACAGTAATTACAATCCTCATGATATATTCAGCACACGTTCATCAGTGGAATCTAATCATATTTTTTAAGATAAATTATCTATTTAATAAAAGTTAAAAATCTTTTTCAAATATCTCTTTGTTTGTCAAATAGTTAATATCTTTTTTTTGAGAAATATATTTAAAAACTCTTTCAAGCTTATCCCATTCGTTATTATTTTCAATTTCCCAAGAATGCCCCCATATATGATATATACCACCCTTCTCAAGAAATAGATCAAAAAGGTTTTTCGCACGATATTCCCAATCAAATAAAGATAACACTGATATTTTTGATCTAATCCAAATCCTCGTTGTCATTAATGGCGAACCATTGGATGCATGCAGAGTAATCTGCCATTGATATGGATCTTTTGGTTTTTCAAAATTACCATGAACGCATGTTCGAGCACCTAAAAAACCACTGTTTTTAACTATTTCTTTTATTTGTTGATTATAATATCCTTTGGGATAACAAAACATGGAGATATCACGTTTTAATAAATTTTCTAAATATTTTTTAGAGTCTTTTATTTCCGCTTCAGCACGATCTATTGGGATATCTGTTAAAACTGGATGTGTGATTGTGTGAGCACCAATCTCATGATTTAATTCAATTTTTTTTAACTCTATATTACTTAATCCGTTACTTAATTTTGGACTAACATAAAATGTCCCTTTTAACTGATATTTATCCAATAATCTAGCAATCTGAAGGTCAAACTTATTTCCATCATCCCAGCTTGTTGTGACTATAAATTTTTTCATTTTATCTTATTCTTATTTATAAAATAAAAACATGTCTCTGTTTTGGAAAACTAAATTTAGATCAGATAGATCTTTAACAGTCGGGAATTGATCTCGGCCATAATAATCTCTATTTCCATTATAATTATCATGCAAAAAAATTATTAAACTATTGTTAAAGTTATTTATATTATATTCATAAAGAGGTATAGTTCGTGTGAATGGGTAGTAATAGGAAAATATATTTTCCAGGGTATTAAAATATATATATTTATTTATACCATACTGATTAAGAAATTTTCCTATATTAATATCCTTATTTGTGACATCATAATATGTAAGTTTGTCTATAGTTGAATTTGTTCTAAATGGATATGTATTTCCGATTATATAATTGGGTAAACGTATTATTGAAAATATTGCAAAAAATAATATTAAAAAGAAAAGAAAGACCCTTAAAAATTTGGCATAATTAATCGATAAATAATTATTAATTACTTCGTAACCTTTCGCCATAGTGATTGAAGCAAAAATTATAAAAAAATAATATATTCGATTTGAATTTAATTCAAAAGAACCTAATAAACCTAGTAAAGTTAAAAAACCTAAAGTAAATGTTAAAATAGATAACGTTATATTTTTTTTATAATATAATTGATGTAAAAATAGAACCATGGTGAAAATGAATATTACTGCTTTAACTATCCATTGTATATAAAATGTCCCAATTCCATAATCAATAAAGATAGAAGACATAATATTTGGTGTTGAATATTTAAAAAAGAAAGTATTGTTAATTTCTTTAATTATAGCAGGTAGTAAATTGTTAATACTATTACCTATATAAGAAATATATCCGATAAATAATATAGTAAAAGTTAATAAATGAAATTTGTTTAGAGGAAATAATTCTTTTTCTTTTGTCTTTATTATTATTTTTGAAAATATATTAGTAAAAATTGCAACAAATATAAGTATGTAACAAATAAAGAAAGTCACAAAAGATGTAATGGTAATATCCATCATTAATAAAATAGATAAAATTATTTCGGATTTATTATAATTATTTTTATTTTTTACTATAAAATATAAAAATGTTAATAAAAATATTAGGCAAAAGGATTGGGTTCGATATTCACCGAAATCAAAGATAACCGGTTCCCACCCAAATAAAACCAGGGCTATTAAAGCTATTTTTTCTCTTGAAAATAATCTGACAAATTTATAAAAAACAATAAAAGAAGCTATATCTACAATAGGCTGTAAATAGATGGCTAAATAGGGAATATCAATATTAGTAAATAATTTTACTATATTGTAGTAAACATATAAGCCGACAAAATTATCTGAAGATTGTGCAAGATATGCAAAATTAATATTTCCATTAATAATAGCATTTTCAGTCCAAATTATATGCGCATGAATATCATCATAACCACTAGGTAATCCAAATCTAATAGTAAAAATATACCGTGTAACAGCTAAAGGCAAAAAAATCATAAAAATTTCAACAGGTTTTATCTTATCTTTATTAAAAATAAACATAACTCCGAATAATATTGATAAAGTAAGACTTAAAGGAAAGATTAAAGAAGATAAATTATAATATAAACTCATAATAAGGATAACATTAGATATTAAACATATTGATAATTTTATATTACTAAAATTTAATCTAAAAAATGGTAGTCTATAGCTTGACAATAATGTTACAACCTCACTCGCTCGTAAGATCCCATTTAAATTATTTTATTTTCTAATTTTCTTTTAAACATTGAGTCGCGCGCGTAAGCACAGCCAAATTAGTATAAATTTTCCGTTGTATATATAATTTGGATATTTATGCACGCGAACCGATCTTTGAGCAATAATACACACATGCATTATTTTCAAGAGATTAATAAACATCCAATTTTAATTACTTTTTATAATTTCTTTGTAACAATTTTCAAGAACTTCTGTAACTCTTTCTATTGAAAGGTTATCATTAATAAATTGTTTTCCATTAATGCTGATTATCCTATTTTTTTCTTTATCATTAATTAGTGATAAAATATTATTAGCTAATTGTTCTATATTTTCTGATTCAAATAATAAACCCGTTTCACCATCTAATATTAAACCTCTTAAACCACCAACATTTGAGGCAATCACAGGTATACCACATGAAAATGCCTCAAGAACACTCACAGGAAAAATTTCATATCTTGAAGGTAATACAAATATATCTGCATCTACATACGCCATAAATTTTTCTTTTCCAAACAATGCGCCTGTAATTATAATATTTTTTTCTAAACCAAGTTTTTTTATTAAATCCTTAATTTCATTGAGATAACCATCATCAGGACCAACTAAAACTAGTTTGACACAATCTAAAGTATCGATAACCTCTTTGAATGCTTTAATAAGAATATCGATTCCTTTTATTTTATGTATTCTCCCAAGATATAGAATTATTTTTTCATCTTCATTTAAACCATATTTTTTCTTAAATTCGCCTTTTTCTGGCATATTAGTAAAATCCGATAAATCAATTCCATTGGGTACAATAACTATTTTATCAGTAGGTACAGAAAAATCTCTATACTGTTCAAACTCTACGGTATTTAGGGCAATAATCTTAGCCGCATCTTTTAATAATTTATATCCAAACAATTCATCATAAATCCATTTCAGGCTTTGTTTCGTCATCATCCTGGGAAGCGAACCATGAGCCTGCAAAATGTAAGGAACATTATATTTTGTGGCATAATAATGAACTAAAAGGTCTGGAAACTGTCGATATGAATGAAGATGAATAATGTCAAAGTTAGTTAGGTTCTTTTTTACAGCATTCATCATGCTTAATGAAAAATTGAGCTGGCCAAACAGGTAGCTATAGTTCAGAGATTGGAATGTTCTAGGAAAATAAATAACTCGATAATTATTTCTTACTTCTTCTTTAGGTTCGATATCGTGTTTTAGATCTAAGGCGGTTGTTGTATATATAGTAACTTCATGTCTCTTCGCTAGTTCTTTTGATAAAGAGCGTACTACGGATACTGGCCCCCCAAATATATCTGAGAAAACTGGTATTACTTGAAGAATTTTCATGCTAACTATTCATTTTTATTTCTTTGATGTATAGACAATATTATATAAAATATAAATTTATAATATGTAAACAAGTTTTCGTGTGCGTTTAAATTTGGTAGAAAATTTAAATACATTTAAAAGTTTTGTTTTTTAGTCTTATTTAAATGATTTATAATATTGTAATTCTTTTACTTTTACGTATATTAAAACTCTATACCAAAATGCCTGTAAAAAATGATAGGTTAAACCTTCGATGCCATCTAGAAAACCTAACATTATTACATATTGATAAAAAAAGGTAATAATTGGTCTCAAAATAAGTGGTATTTTGTCCCATAATTTATATTTAAAATAAGTTAATTTACCTCCTTCAACTTCAATTTCTTTATTTTTAGTAGTTAATAATATATCATGTTTTTTATTAAATTGAATTGCAGCTCTTTCAGAAATTTTATTATGTTTTTCTATCCAATTAAATATACCTTTTTTATCTTCATGAATTATATCATTTTTTAAATAACTAGATTTACCTTTAACAATTGCATATTCTACATCTCCATCTGCAATATAATAAGTAAATTTATATCTAAAAAGTCTTAATATTTTAGTATATAATCCTCCGTGTTTTAACCATCTGCCTAAAAAAATAAATCTCCTATTAATATAATAACCATTTATATCTGAATTATCTTGTGTAACTTCTTCAATTTCAGTCTTCAATTCATAAGTTAACCTTTCATCGGCATCTAAAAATAACACCCAATCATATTTTATTGGTAAATTTCTTAAGGCCCAGTTACGAATACTAGACCAATGATTTTGATCAACTGAGATAATATTATTTACATATTTTTTTGAAATTTCAATAGTTTTATCTTTACTATATGAATCTAGAATAAAAATATCATCGGACCATTTGTAAATGCTCTTAAGACATGTATCAATATTTAACTCCTCATTTAATGTTAAAATAATAACTGTAATAGGAACCTGCTTCATTAATATCATATAGAATTTATTAATTTATAACTTTACGCGCGCTGCAGATGCCGTAGCAGCTAGTACCAGCGCAACTGAGCTAATCAAGAGGAGTAAGATTACGCCGAAACACTGTTTATGTATGCGCGCGCGTTCTCTCAATCAAATGATGCTGTTGATTAGGGTCTCGTGTAAGCCAATCTGATTCTTGAACTAATAATATTCTCAAAAATTCAACTCTCACTCAGTTGTAAATCGGATATATTTTAAGTTAATTTGATGAGAAATAAATTTTCTTTTGCCATTCGATTGTCTTGGTTATACCTAATTTTAACGGTACCGTTGTTTTATAGTTTAAATCTCTTTTTGCTTTTTCATTATTACCTTTTTTGTCCAACGTATTATATTTTTCAATTGAAGAATATTTTACTAATGAATCATCTTTTCCTAGATAATTTAAGATTATATCTGAAATAGTTTTAATATCATGATATTCATCACCACATATATTATATACTTCACCTGGTTTAAAATTATCTGATATATTTGCTAAAGCATTAACACAATCATCAATATAAGTTGAGGTTCTATGATGGTTTAAATAAACTTGATAAGTTAGATTATGTAAAGCACAATAAGTAAAAATACATACCATTGATCTATATGGAGCATAATATTCTCCTGGTCCATAAGTATTAAACAATCTAGTTATAACAGTTTCTGTATTAAAGCGATCTATAGAATTTAAGATTTGCATTTCATTCACCCATTTTGAAATAGCATAATCATTTAACTGACGAATTGGATACTTTTCTAAAACATCTTCAATCATTTCACCTTTATAATCTCCATACACTTCCGAACTACTAAAATGAACTAATTTAAAACGATATTTTTCCTGCATTTTTATCATATTTTTTGTACCTATAACATTTGACTTCCAAAGAGTCTCATAGAAATCCTCGCCATTATAACGGCCAAACTCTGCGGCTAGATTATATATTAAATCGAAATGTTCCTTCTCAAACACAGATTCAAGTTGTCTATATTCCCCAATATCGCATCTAAAATACTTGGAATCATGATTATGAGGTTTATCAATTACCCATACATCATTATTTCTTTGCCGTAAAATTTTTACTAAAGGACTTCCAACAGCACCAAGTCCTCCAGTTACAAGAATTTTCATACGATCACACCTATCTTGATATTGTTCCAAATTTATAAATCTTGAACCCAGCAACCTTCCATTTATCTTCAAAAATAAAATTTCTTGTGTCAAATACAATTAATTTATTCATTTTTTTCCTAATTTTAAATAAATCCTGATTATTGAATACATCATGGTCAGTAATTATTAAAATCAGATCTGCATTAGTTACTGAATTTTCTAGATTATCCAATTTTAAATTTCCATTATTCACTATTGGATCAAATACAGATACGGTAAACCCATGTTCCACTAATTTCGAGAAAATATCATAGGAGGGAGAATCCCTAGGATCATCTACGTTTCCCTTATACGAAACTCCCCAAAGAGAGATTTTCCTCAATGTAGATTTTTCATCAATTTTAATAATATTTTTGACGACTTCATTTGGCATGTTTTTATTAATTAATCTAGCGGTTTTCAATAATTTAGATATTTCTGGCGCCATTTCATAAATAAGCCAAGGATCTTTAGGAAGACAATGTCCCCCGACTCCTGGCCCCGGTTGTAAAATTTTAACTCTAGGATGTTTATTAGCTATATTGATCGCTTCATAAATATTTATATCTAGTTTTTCACATATCAACAATAATTCATTAGCCAATGCAATATTTACATCACGATATGTGTTTTCCATTAATTTACACATCTCTGCAGTTCTTGTATTAGTTTTAAAAATTGAGCCTTTAACAAAAGAGGAATATAGTTCAAATGCTAAATCGGTACTTTTTTTATCAATGCCACCAATTATTCTGTCGTTATATATAATTTCATATATTATATTTCCTGGTAATAATCGCTCTGGACAATGAGCAAAATAGAAATCTTTAGTAACTTTTAAACCAGATTTTTCTAATATAGGTATAACTAGATCTTCACAGGTTCTTGGAGGAACAGTTGATTCTAAAATGACTAAGTTATCTTTTTGTAAACAAGGAACAATTGATTCAGTAGCTGCTTGAACATATCTTAAATCACATTCATTTTTATTTTCTTTTAATGGTGTAGGAACACAGATTATAAAAACATCTGCTTTTCGAACAGATATTCCTGCAGTAAAAATATTATTTTGAAATATTGGTTTAGAAAAAGTATCCACTTCTGTTTCGTGGAATGGTATTATTTTATTATTAATCGAATCTACTTTAGTTTTATCTACATCAACTCCCCAAATTGTAAAATTGTTAGCTGCAAAAACTAATGCAGTAGGTATGCCAATATAACCAAGCCCAATCACACAAATATTTTTCATATTATTCTCTCCATTATTAATTATGCTTTTGTCTTGACATTAGCTCACGCAGATAAGTTATAATAAGTTCGCCAGCGTGTCCGTCGCCAAAGGGATTAAGCCACTTTTTCTGATTACTCACCGCATCTCTAACTCCATCAATTATTCTCTCCACACTTGTACCAACAATTCGATTAGCACCAACCTCAACAGTCTCGGGTCGCTCGGTTTTCTCCCTGAGGGTAACGCAGGGGACTCCTAAGATACAGGACTCCTCTTGAACCCCACCAGAGTCTGTGAGGATGACCTTCGCATTTGATTCTAGACTTAGGAAATCTAGATAATTCATGGGTGTAATGACCATCAGACCCGAAATATCCAGATTAAACTCTTTTACCATCTTAAGAGATCTGGGATGCAGGGGTAATATAACTGGAATATTGTACTCTTTTCGAATAGCCTTTAGGCCATTTATGATCCCGGTGAAATTAGTCTTAGAGTCAACGTTCTCAGCTCGATGGGCTGTCACTAGGAAAAAATTTCCATTTTCTAAATTGAATGACTTCAGAACCTTACTCTTCTTCCGAGATAGCTCCAGATTTTGGTTTACCGCATCAACGATTGTGTTGCCAGTAACTAGGATCTTGTTCTCCGCGATACCCTCACGCTCGAGATTCTGCTTAGCGGTAGTAGTTGGGGCGAAGAGGTAATCCGATATGTGGTCAGTAATTACCCTGTTGATTTCCTCGGACATACTCTTATCATAACTTCGAAGACCAGCCTCAACATGACCAACTTTTACACCAAGTTTAGAACCAGCCAGCGCTCCCGCGAGGACCGTATTAGTATCACCCTGAACAAGGATCACATCCGGCCTTTCCTTGACAAGAAGACCCTCGACACTGATCAGGATTCGACCAGTCTGCTCGGCTTGACTTCCAGAACCGACGCCAAGATTATACTTCGGTTTAGGAAGCTTCAACTCATCAAAGAAGGCCCCATCCATCTCATAGTCATAATGCTGCCCAGTATGAAGTATGAAGAAGTCGATCTCCCTCTTTTCAAGTTCTCTGATTATGGGAGACATTTTGATGATCTCAGGTCTAGTGCCCAAGATTACAGCGACTTTCAATTCAAACCCTTATGCTGCTCTCCAGCTTCGATATAGTGCAGAGGATTAGGCGCGAAAGAACAACTTTGAGGTTATTTAGATTTGTCTCGGCACACATTACAGATCGGTAATAGCTAACACTGGCGCAACTGAGCCAATAAAGAGTAGTGAAACATCGCTTATGCATAATACCAATCTATAATAGGAATTCCAGTACCTTCAACGCGATGATATAACAGAAGGCGAGGAATAGCACTGCACCCACGATGTCAAACCATCGGCGTCTTGGCCGAAATACCGCTGACGAAGTGAAGTAACATATAGCAAAACTGACAACATAGACCTCAAGCTGCACATTTCCCTGTGCTGAAAGGCTTACAACCGTCGCCATCTCCAGCCCACCCAAGGCTAACGCGAACTGCTTGTGCCTATCCAACCCCAAGCACCTCGAAGATAGCACTCAAATTCCTTCCCTCGGTCCTCTCATCTAAAACTCTCACCGGGACATTAAGTACCTGCGCAGCTACGCAACCAAGCACACTCACTGTAATCGAGCCGAGCACATAGTTGAACCTAGAGAAGTCAGTTTGCAGCCTAGTCTTTTTTATAAAAACGTTGACTCTGCTTCCCTCTTTGATAACCTTTACAGACTCTGCTCCTTCAAGGTAATCAACGAGCACATTTATCATCGCATCCTCGAGCCCCGCATCTCCATCAAGCTGTGAGGACCTCAGGATCTTAGACCCAGGTGGAAACACCATCAACCCAGGGACGCCCATTGACTCTGTCAACATCTTCACTGGGGCCCGCGACGCAGCCTGCACAACAGCCGGCTTCACGTCGGCTACGAGCGGTACGAAGCATAAGACGCACCCATCCCTAGGGGGCAAATACCACGCCTTCTCGCGAGCGTCGAACTGCTCAAGCTCAGCCTCCACATTTGCACATGCATCTTCCACCATCCCCCTCACAACGCTGGTGGGAACTGGGTTCTGAGGGATCAACACAACCGAGACGCCGAGTACAACAAGAGCCAAACCCAACGCCGTAAGGGGTACAATATGAACGATCCAGTAGCAGTAAGCTGCTAAGGGTGCCCCAAATCCAACGAATCCAAGCCCAACAGACACGTAAGCGTCGATTCTCCTAGCCAAACCACGCACCTCGAGCCAAACACCAGTAGCCATACTTACGATACACAGCCACCAACCCGAGCATCGCGGTCAGGAGAGACAAGCCAATCAATGATGACTCCAGTCTGATACCCCATGGAGTATAGTTGAGCATAAGCCCAACAAGGGGCACGAGCGCAAGACTAAGCCCAACGCTCAGTCCAAGCCTCTCCAGCCTCCCCAGCTCCTTCGCCTTTGGGTAGAGCGCCTCAATTAGCGTGTAACCCGGTATATAGAGTAAGAAGACCACCGCCACAATTATGCGGAGGTAGGTGAGCGGGTAGACCTGGGGCATCCACCAAATCACATAGGCTTGAAAAGCCATGAAGACGAGCAGCAACCAATACGACAAGCTGTACAGGCTCAACAGGTAGCCAACAAACCCAGATGGAGGATTCGGATCCGCTACGCTGAGCCTACCCTGCGTCTCCATCGCGTAGATGCCTCTCGCCACCTCATAGGGCTTGAATCCCAGCTTCGGAGCCTCATTCACTATTGTTCCCAGAGTCTCCCCAAGATGGGGCCTCACTGCCTCCAGCACCCGCTCGGAGGCCTCGTCGACCTCTAGGTCGTCGTCACGTTCATCCATAATTGAGCCCAAAGCTGATAATTGAACCCACCCAAATCTGCGTCGTACCTGTAGAGTTCGAAGACGACCCTGCGATTCAAGCCAACATCGTCTACACTGAAGCTTATTGGAGTCGTCGTATTAGCTCCATTGGAAATGACAAGCTCGTAGGACGATATCACAGGGGCATCTAAAGGCACCACATCGCTGATGTTCTGTTCCTGATCCCCAACCTTGACATCAACACGATAATACTGAACGCTTCCCTCATCATTGCCCACATAGAGGAACAACTTGACAACACCTCCAGCCGTAACCTGGTGCGGGTAGTCCCCCAGCTTACCGTCTTGACCGAGGACGCCAAGCTCAGAGAAGGGCTCAATAACCCTATGCGAAGATAGCACCGGGTACACGACCACACCCATCATTACGAGTATGATGCCGATGGCAACGAACTTAACCTCGTCGTCAATCATTGGCCCTTAACGACCCAACCCCTCTTCATCCGCACCCAGACGCCCCAGAATAGCCTCCCACCATATATGTAGACGAGTACCGCCGAGGCGCCGAGTATGACGAGTGAGACTCCGACGATAATATACTGAGTGTTCGTTGAACTAACTCCCGAGGCCTGAGCAGAATGAGCCTCAAGACTCACGTCTTCAATGATTAGCTGAGCCTTCACTAGATCATTATCACTACCCGAATTGATCAGCTGCAAAGCCAAGTTAAGCTTGGGCAAGAGTGCGGAGACGTCGCCTCCGTACTGCTCAACGAGCTTAACCTCAGCGAAAGCCAACTCAAACGTCGCACGGGTTTCGGATCTCGAAACAGCTTCAACCTGAGGCACAACGAGCAGAAGTAGCATCAGCAAAGGCAAGTATCGACTAGTCATCATATACTTAGACAAATGAATAAATTAGGCATTAATTTTGTACTCTTCAATTAAATACCTTATTTTAAATTATTTATAATATTAACCATCTCTAATCCAATATGTTTTAAAGTCAAATTATTTTCGACAAATCTTCTACCATTTAATCCATACTCCTCAGATAGATTCTCATGTTCTTTTAAAAATAAAATAGCATTTGCTAGAGATTTATAGTCCCCAGGATCAACTGCTATACCCGATTTAGTAGATAAAATGTACTCTTTATGCATTCCTCGAGAACAACAAATAATAGCTTTCTGAGCTGCCTGATATTCAAATAATTTTGTGGAAATCCCTGTTTCAACGTATTTAAAATCACCAAGTGGTAAAATTAAAACATCCACTTCAGCCAGAATTTTAGCAACTTTTTTCCTATCAACTATTTTATCAACAACATTAACATTTGATAATTTTCTTTCTTGGACTTTTTTCTGTATGCTTGGAAGAAGTTCTCCACCTCCTTGTAAAATAAATTGAACGTTATGAATAGGTAAAAGCAACTCAGCTGCATTCAGAATTTGATCAAAATCGTAGGCTGGAGAAAACGATCCAATATATAATATCCTAAAAAATGGTGACTTTTTTTCCTCAATCTTATTATTGAATACATTAAGATCAACACCAGCAAAAATAACACTCAATTTAGCTGGATTAACGTGATATTCATCAATTAAAATTTTAGAATAGGCAGGACTAATTAAAGTAATTGCTGAAGAAATAGAGTATGTAATAAAAGCAATTATTTTCAACGGAAAAATTAGTATTTTTTTATTAGCCCAATTTAAATCAATTAAAGATTCGGGCCATAGATCATCTACATTTTGAATAATGGGCTTTTTCTTTATTATTTTATAAATAATACTTGGATAAACCGAAATAACATTCGGGTTCCCTGCCCAAATTACGTCAATTTCTCCAACTAAAGGCATGGCATAAATACAGCCAATAATAAATGAAAGAAACAGAACGACTCTCCTCATTAACCCAGTCGAGGCTAAGGGTGGAACAAATGTTCTAATCACTTTAATTTCATTTTCATTTTCTATCACCAAAGGTTTCCATCGATATTTCTTAGGTATATTTCCTTTTGGATAATGTGGAAATGAGGTTATTACAGTTACACTACAATCATTAGAAACTAAGGCGTTTGACATGTTAGATGCTCTCGTTGCCCCCCCACCCATATCCGGTGGGTAATATTGTGCGAGAATTAATACATTCAATAATAATCAACAGATTTTTTTAATGTTAGAGAAGTTAACTTTAAAACCATTCATTGATATTATCTACTCTCTTTTCAAAACCCGGTTCAGTTTGATGGTTGATTTACTTTATCTTTAATAGACATTGCAATTACTTTCTTGCGTGCGTAATCGTATGATTCAAGTTGGATTTTTTTCTCTAACCACACTAATTGTAACCCATAAAATGAGGCCTGCAGTCATTAACATTAAACCAATCACAGATGTACCTATCGCTATTAAGGTAATGTTAGTGACCAAACTGCTAGTCTTTGCAAATATATCAAGGGCCCAGATCCAAAAAATCAGTGATATACAAAAGGATACGAAGCCTGGTAAACTGTATGATAGAAGCGGCTTTCTTATTGATAAAAATTTAAATGTACTAAATAATACGCTAAAACCTTGAGAAAATGGAGAACGTGTAGTAGTTTTTTTTCTATAAAGCACAGAAATTGGGACTTCTTCAATTCTTAGATTTTTATCCCTCGACTTCATGATAATCTCTGTACTTATCCCCATTCCTTGTTCGGCAAGGTTAAGGCTCATGATCGCTTCCCGAGTATAGACTCTGAGGCCGGATTGTGCATCGGTAATCTTTGCACCTCCTTTTGAAGCAAAAGTTGAAATTACTTTAATACCGATATTCCTCCAGGATGGAGCTTCAGTTTTACCGCCTTTAACAAATCTCGATCCAATAACTATGTCGACATCTCCCTGCTTTATCCTATCTAGTAAAGTCAATATATCCAACGCTTGATGTTGGCCGTCGCCATCGATGGTTATAATATAATCCGCATCCGTCTTAATGGCTTGATTAAAAAGGCTGTTAATCGATGCTCCATATCCCTGATTTTTCTCATGTCTAATAAGAGTCGCCCCTAAATCTTCAGCGATTTCATACGTTAAATCATTGGATCCATCATCACATACAATTACTTCATCAACGTACTCCTTGACCGAGAGAACCACATTGCCTATTGTTTGCGCTTCATTATAAGCAGGGATACAAGCAACAATGTAAGGTCTAATCTTTTCCTCAATATCTTTTTCAGAGTTAGTAACGAAATTTGTCTCGCTAATCGCGCGTATACTATAGTTAGGGGCATTCAATGTGTAGGGTATATCCTCCAACCAATTGGCTGATTGTAGTCGAGGAACATCAGGTACCTGATGAACCCCAGGTCCTTCGAGAGCACACCAGCACCGAGGTAACCCAGCCTAAACGCCTCACCCTGAACCACACGAACCCTCTCAACACCATAACGTTCTAGATGCCTAACAAACCCCGACTTGCAGGCGTCCCTGAGCTTCGCAATGATCCTCACTAACTGAACGTTTAGTAGACTGCTCTTGACGTCGTCTATTATCCTAGCCGAGATCGATAGGATGCCCCTCTCCAACCCATCCAGCGCGCTATACCAGACCCGCCTACGCAGTGCCTGGCGCCGGACCCCTGAGAGGAACTCCCCTGTGAACAAGTTGAGAAGAAACCACCTACTCCAATTATTCCTATGTGAAAGATACAATAGCTTTAAGGGCTTTATATCCTCTTCGAGAATATTGTACTAATCAATCATCAGAAACTATAGTTAACATAAAGTGGTTTCAACTATATTTAAATTTAAAAGCAAATCAGATCTAACCTAACAAATCGAAAAGAAATGAAATTCAAATTAAACAATTGAACTATAAAAGAATTCAATTCCAATAACCATTACATTATGTTAGAATCAATACTTCGAAGATCTTAAAATGAACATAATAGAAGTACATTGCATGGCTAAACCCAAATTATCTAAAGAAAAAACCGTAAAATGCGCCTGCTGCAACGAACCACTCACAACCTTCATGGCCTACATACCAGACAAGGGGGAAGTATGCCTCAAATGCTTCGCCGAATACGCACAGGCGGAAGAAAATCTACTAATGACGAGACCAACGCATGCGAGTAATAATTAATATCAACACTCCATCATGCGTATTAATTTACACGAACAATGACCACATGGTCGAAGCGATGAATGCCTACGAGTGGAGAATCCTCACTCAACTAAGGGAGAATCGCGGCAAATCATATACAGCATATCAGATAGCAAACTATGACACTCGTGGTCCCCCTCCATCACGGGGAAAACCCAACGATTATTCCTTCGGCGTCCAAATGGCTAAAAGGTCCCTCGATAAACTCGCATCCGAAGGATACATCGTCAAAAAATCTAAGAAAGAGGGAGCATCGAAAAATATTCTATACTCCGCCAGGTAATAACGCGCGCAGGCCATGAAAGCATCTGTACTCACGCGAGCAAGTGGATGAGCCTAGATTTGCTCCCTTGCATTTATATTGTGGGAAAAATAGATGAATCATAGCGGTGTAAATATAATCGTACACCGCGAGGATCTGCGGAGCAGACCGAGCATCAGAGGGGGCCGAAGAGGCCCTAATTCTCAAACATACTCTCAGCCACCTCACGTCATGTCCTCCGATGAGAGTGACGGGTTCTAAGCGGCTAAAGTGTAACCAGTTATTTGCTCTCGCAGCAGCTAGATGGAATAAAAAAGGGATTTTAGACCACAGAATAGAAATCAAACGAGTTTTCAACAAGCAACACCAATACAAGTTCAGAGATGAACCCAAACAATAAACTCCTAGCACTAATCATAGCCAGCCTAATAATCGGGACCACTGCCGGCTACTCTGCCGAATACTATGTCACCCAACCGAAGATAAACCAACTCACAACCGACCTAACAATAGCCAATACGAGAATCCTAAACACCACCGCGACCCTTGCCAACAAGACCAAGGAGATAGACAAGCTGAACGCCGAAGCAGCCGCATCAGCCGCCGAGATCAACGCCCTAAACCAGCAAATAACCGTCCTTCGAAGCCAACTGAATGAGACCACGGGAGTAGTTGAAGCAATTCAGATACAAAACGTATCACTAATCGGCCAAGAACTCCAGATCATCGTGAAGAACATCGGCTCAAAATCCGTCAACCTGGATCCAAGCGGAGACGCGCAGGTGCAAATCAACGATGTACCCATCACCTACCAAGTCAAAGGATCTTCTCAGGTCCCCCCAGGGGAGACATGTGTCGAGGTCATAAACGTCTCCGACCTCGATCCCAGCCGATCCGGAATAACCAACGTCATCAAGGTAACGTCTGGAGAAGGATCCTTCGCCGTGGGTTCGTTTAACCTAATATATGGGGTCACCCAAAAAGACTTCACCGTCGTCGTCCTCCCCGATACACAGTACTACTCTGAGTCATACCCCGCAATCTTCGATAACCAGACGAGATGGATCACCAAAAACGTGGCTAACCTAAACATACTCTTCGTCGCCCACGAGGGGGACGTCGTCAACAACTACGACATAACGACGCAGTGGCAGAACGCGAACCACAGCCTCAGCATACTCGACGGAGCTGTTCCTTGGGCGGTCCTCCCCGGTAACCACGACGGATCATCCGTGGGAAACTCCAACGAGAACCTCAGTAGTTTCACACACTACTTCGGGAAAGTCAACGGCTTCGAGCTCTTCACGGGTGGAGGCGATAACTACCTAGTCTTCAACCTCCAATACAATGCAAACGACACTGTCTTGGCCTGGGCCAACACCACGATAGCAAAATACCCGACGAGGAGGGTGATCGTGACGACTCACGACTACATGAACACCGATGGCACCCGGTCAACCGTCGGCGACAGGATCTGGAACCGCTTCGTCGCGCCACACGCCGAACAGATCTTCCTCGTGCTCTGCGGCCACAACCACGCGGAGGCCATGAGATCAGACGTGGTGAGGGGGCACACCATCTACCAGATACTAGCCGATTACCAGACTAGGGTAAACGGCGGGGACGGATGGCTCAGGATACTCGACTTCCAGCCAGCCGAGAACAGGATCATCGTGAAGACATACTCACCATACCTGAACAGCTATGAAACCGACGCCAATAGTCAATTCACCCTGGCATACAACATGACAAGTTCCACACCATAGAAGCCCCAAGCATAACCAAATTCATGATATTCGCAAGCTCCGCCTCAAAATTAAACGACCTTAAGAGCGACCATCACTATAACTGCGCATGGAAAACTCCCCCAAAGCCAAACAACAAACCATAAGATGTGTCAACTGCAATCAACCACTCACCACATTCATGGCCTACATCCCCGGGAGAGGCGATTCGTGCCTAAAATGCTTCTCAGAATATGCTCAAGCGCACGAAGATCTCTAAAGCCCCAGCATATGCATAATCAGAGTCAACTAGATTCCTATAAATAACACTGAAACCAACCTGTTCCACCATGATGAAGCAGGACTGGGAAGAGGTCTACCCGATGCTCAAGCATTGGGTCTTCTTCGACGCAGCGAACCAGATGATCCCCGGCAGGTACTGGCTCAACGCCATGAAGGAGTGCATCTCCATCTACGAATCCAACCCATACTACCACGCAGACCACCCCTTCCTCACAACAAGCTTCCAAGAATGCATCAAGCGCGCAGCGAAGCTCATACACGCGGAGAAGGAGGAGGTCACGAACATCTACAGAGTAATGACAGCCTCCAACCTCATAATCAACGACCTACTGAAATGGGAGAAGGGGGACAACGTCGTCTTCACCGACCTCGACTACCCCTCCATCCCCTACATACTCATGGACCTCGCGAAGAGAAAAGGCGTTGAACTCCACCGAGTCAAGAACGTAAACAACATCATCCAGACAAACGACATGGAGAAGGCGGTCGATGACAAGACCAGACTCGTCGTCCTAAACGACACAATGGCCTGGAGCGGCTTCAAGTACGACACACGAGCAATCAGCGACATCGCCCACCAACACGGAGCCTACGTGCTGAACGACGCAATACAATCCGTCGGAGCCATAGACGTCGACGTGAAGAAAGACGACGTCGACTTCCTCGTTACCGGCAGCTACAAGTGGCAATGCGGCCCCGAGGGAGCCGGCATCTTCTACATCAAGAAGGAACTCATAGAGAAGTTCGACCCGACCTTCCGAAACTACCTCTGGTCGAGCCTACCAAACGGCATACCCTTCAGCCACCCAGACCAGGATAACCTAGAGAGCTGGGACTACCCCCTGCTGCCAAACGCCACGAGATTCGACATGGGGGCCTGCGTGACGCCCATCCTCTTCGGGTGGAACGAGACCCTCAAGTTCTACGAGAAAATCGGCATAGAGAACGTTGAACGCAGCGTCCGCAGCCTAGGGAGCTACTGCATCGACAGACTCAACGAGATCGGGTGTAGGGTGCTGACCCCTGAGGACCCCAAGATGAGACACGGGCTCATCATCTACACCACGGGCAGCTACGAAACCGATAAAATGACTCAGGCGAGCTTTAACGCGGAGTGGAGCGGGGAGAAGCCCATAAAACTCTGCCACAGGGGCATCGGCGGAGTGATCGGGCTTAGGGTGTGCTGCCACTTCTTTAACTCGAAGGCAGACGTCGATTACCTCATCGAAGCACAGAAGAAGATCCTGAAAAAACAGTGAGAACGAAACCCAAAAACCCCGATGCCTAAGAGTGGTCATACGCTTAGCTAAAAAGATCGGGAATGTTTACAATTGTATCCACGAATTAGAAATCCTCTAGATGCTCCGCCAGCCTCCAATAATGCAGACAGCGTCTATACTCGTTACACTTCCTACAATCATCAGTCAAGCTAACAGGAGGTTCTCTACAGCTCCGTTTGAAGTTCTGGCTGGATAGGCTGAACTCCATCTGCCCGGTGTCCTTCATCAGGAATCACCCCTATGGGTTCACCTCCATACTCAATTGGGAACTAGTAACAGCCTCATGAACCGCTGCTGGTGCGCCAAGGCGGTTCATCAACATCCTCATTCACCTTGGTCATTTCCTTCACCGCGCCACAATCACTGTTCGCTGAACTTTTAAGGGTTTTCCACATAAATCCAATTGTCCTATAGTATATACGACATCTCGAACGCATGAATAATGATTATTCCTTAACGAGACTACGCATCTACCCCCCTGAATATATCGAAGATCTCCAAGCGCACGCGAAACGACTACTGTTTCATTATCGTTTCAACCAAGTGGAATACAGTATCAAGATCGTTTCACCGAACCTATTTACTCCGGTCAAATCCATACCCCATCCGTGGCTAACATGACACAAAATACATCATCCGGTTATCCGAACATCGCTTCGATACTCGCCCTCATTGGCGGTATCCTGATAATGTTGGGCGGCATGCTTCTTGTCGCCGTTTCCGCCTTCGTCCTCCCGTACATCAACTACACCAACCTCAGCCCACCACCAAACCTCACCGCCGACGCTATGCCACGATTAGTATCCGGCATAGTTGGAGTGATGGGGTTGTTTGGACTGATCTCGGGAGTCATAGTGCTGGCATCGGCGTTGATGCTCCGAGTGAAACCGAGTCAGCGGGAGACATGGGGCATACTCATAATGGTCTTCTCCGTCCTGAGCTTCCTAGGCCCGGGGGGCTTCTTTGTGGGGGCGATTCTGGGAATAGTGGGTGGCATAATGGCCCTAAGATGGAGACCTCCGACCAAGGTAGAGTCGGTTGAGAAAGAACCAATTCGATCCGGTGAGCTAAAATGAAGGATAGGGATTAACTCTGGAGTAGGAGGAAGCGGACGAGTTGGATAAGCTCAAGGTTCTGCTGATAATGCTCCTGACAGCGACCTCCGGGCTTGCAGTTTCAATGATCATCCTTGCCATGATCCTAGCTCCCATGGAGTCGCCGCTGAGCGTGCTCGCGGGGATTCTGGCAAGCGGCTTCCCATCTGACCTGCCCTTCATAATACCGCTTTCTTCCCTGCTCTTCCTAAGTACCGTTCTCGCCAGCATGGTGGGGGTCATCTACTTCCTTGTGGTCCCCGAGATGAAGAACTACGTATCGGGAAATGGGAAAGAAGCAGTCTCGATAGTCCTGCGAACTCTCAAGCCCGAGGAGAGGAAGGTAGTTGGTGTGCTCGACGCCCACGGAGGCACTTACCTGCAGAAGTTCATCACGAAGGAATCTGGTCTATCGAGGCTGAAGACGCACAGGGTCGTCGCCGCTCTCTCTGAGCGGGGCATTGTCCACGTTGAAAAGAGTGGAAACACGAACGAGGTCTCACTCGTGGATTGGTTCCACGACGGGATGCACCACTAGCTCGTAGCACTCGCGCCCTCGCTTAATGCCCTACTTATAGGGCGCACTGGCTCGGGAATTCGAAATTAGAATTGTGCCCGCGTGCGCGCGCGCATTGGAAACTGAGAATCGATTCTCCACAAGGTACCACTATTGACAAGCGACTCCTACCTAATCGACAACCAAGCTAACCTCAACTTAGACGTAATTTACCTCAAAAAAGTTAGATGGTGAGTACGCAGTCCTCTATGGAGGGTTAGAGATTGAACCAATACCGATTCGTTGAAGTCAGCGACTCCACCTCAATGATCGTCTACGAGTACCCCGTATACAACGTCTACATCGTAGCCGACTTCGGGAAAATCATATCACTCGTAACACTTAATAAAAATAATAAATGCGGGAAATGCGGAGTCTCCACGCCAACCCACGTACACCACTATAAACTCGACCCATCCCACCCAGACCAAAACACAGTCGAAGTATGTGAGAAGTGCCACACAGAACTACACAAGAGACAATAGTATTTTTCACAATCTTTTCTCCAAGAAAGCCTACTGCTTAAAACAATGGAGAAATTGTAGGCTACTAATCATTGGTTCAATGGGCTGCGCGCGCTAGCTGCTTTAGTACGACTCTACGTTTACTCCCTCGATACCCTTAAAATGCTTCAGATTCCTGGTCAAAACCTTCTCACCGTGAACCTTAGCGATCCCCGCCACCATAGCGTCCTCAGGGTCAATCGTGGAGCCCATCTGCTTCTTCTCCCCGAAAATTCGTCCAGCAGCCTTTGATGACTCAATGTCCAGTGGTATAAAGGGGAGAGATTCGAGGACAACCTGGATTCGAGTTATCTCCTCCTCGGCCTTACGACTCAGGGAAATACCCACATAGAGCTCGAACAAGGTAGGCGCAGACACGAAAAGTGGTGTACCCTTAGCCTCGATCTCCCTAGCCTTCTCCACCGCAGCCTTATCCCCAACCATGAGGTCGATGAGAAATGATGTGTCCGCAAGCATCTCTACTCAACCCTGTTTGCTTGTGAAATGATTCTCCTCGAGCTTGCTCTTCGGAGTTCAGCGATTTCACCACTGATCTCTTTTCCCTCCTTCTCGGTTAGGGCACCCGCCAACTCGAGTATAGACCTCTTTCTCGTAAGTCGATTCACGACCTCTGTGAAGCTCTCGTTTGGCCTCTTTAATGCGGCTAGTCTCTCGTAGGCTTCCTCTGATATGGAGATGTTCTTTGTGCCCATGTTTGTCCCTGTGTGGGTATATGTGTGTGCGCATTAAGGGGTTTCGATCCCGCATGCGAGCGATGTTTTCCTTCCCTTAATCAATTAGATCAATTATTCGATTAACAAGTCGAGCCAGTACACCCGTCTCCCCAACAATGGCTCTAAAAAACTCATAATCGGAACGATCGAGCACCCTCAGGACCCTAATCATAACCAGATATAACACCAGGAAAATCGTCGCGCCACCAAACAGCATGACCCAGAGATTAGACTGGACCCCAACGAAGAATAGAGTCAACAACGTGGAAAGAAAGACACTCGAAAAAATCTTTGCACCCGAACTCCAGTCGGGGCCCATGAATAAATTCTTCTTAACCCAGAACAAACCGTAAAGCACACTGGGTAGAGGCGAAACGATTAACGTGAGTATCAGCCCAATCATCCCATAATTCGGTACTAGGAAAAGCGCTAATGGGACTCCAGTCAACAGACTAATCAAGGCGCACCTTAGATTGATCCGAGTTTCACCCTGCCCGTTGAGGATATTCCCAGTCACCACATTACCGAAGCCTATGTAGACAAACGTCAACATGTAAACCTGGAGATAGAATGCAGATATGGGAAACCTGCCACCGTAAACGACGCTGGTTATGGGATCACTCAACGCAATCAGCGCCCCCACTATTGGGAGGGCAAAGAAGCTGGAGTACTTGACTGCATCCCTGTAATAGAGTCCAAGATTTGGGTCATCCCTCCTCAGTCTGGAGAATAGCGGTAAAACAGCTATGGAGATCGATGTGGTCACGAATCCCACGACAACTGCGAAATATAGAGCCGCGCTGTAGTTCCCAATCTGCGTATTCACCACATAGAGAACCATCAAGCTATTGTAAACCTGATTAAGACCCCCACTCACCAGCGATGATAGGTAGACTGGTAACCCATATCTGATAAGGTGCCCAACCTCACTAAGCATGAGGTGGACCTTTACCTCCCCCTTCCAGTTCCTCAGCAACGCAGCAATGATGAAGAGACCGATCAAGCCGGTGAGGAAATAAGATACGGAGTGTCCCAGAACCGCCCCTAGGGTACTGAAACCTATTATGACGAGGAGTGGGGATAAGACCCCCTTGATCACCGCAAAGATGACAGTGCTGAGGCTCTGCAGCTCCATCCGCCCATGGCCCACAAAAATGGCGTTCGCAGTTGTGAAAAGCGCCTGCCCGAAGATAGACAAGGAGGCAATCCTCAGGAGTAACTCAAGATCAGGCCTATGCAGAAAATCTGAGGCAATCAGAGGCGACAAGAGGAAAACCGAGGACGCCACAAGCAGCGAAACAATGATGTTGAAGGTCAGCCCCGCTAGGAGGATGGTCTTCCTCTCCTCCTCAAGCTCGACATGATGATACCTCGCGATATGTGAAGTCAACCCCACGCTGACGCCAAGGTCCTGGAATAGAAGCGCCACACCGATGGGGACAAAGACGACCGTGTAATCCCCGAGCCTATCCGGCCCAAGGAGATTAGCGATGATTATCTGGGCGACCGCGAGAATCGCAGTCGAGGCCACCTGCCCGAGGAGCAGAACCAGGCTTCCATGAGCCGTCTGCCTTAAAAGACTATGATAGTCATCGGACAGATTGGACGCCTCCGGGCAACCGCCTTAAAGTAACCACGGCCCTCAAGATTTAACGATGCAGGTACGCGCGCGAAATTCCACCTATCCGCGCGCTCACGAAGAAGCAAGGGAAGCAACTAAGATATAGTAATACTCAACAATGATAATAAGATGATACGAATGGGTAGAAACATACCCGATCCCCGAAAAAAGGCCTGGAAAGATTCAATCCCCTCCCCTCCCAAGAAAAAAACCTTTTTCGAGCCCCTCAGCGAGACCGCGCTTAAGACTGTTCCCGAGGACGTGATTCACAACAAGCTAGAACAACTCAACGAGGTTGAAGAGGCATATAAGAGTCATAGCGACATATCCACCACCGACTATGGAAAAGCCATGGGGGTAAAAGGTACCGCTCCACAGAAAGACCAGCTCGCAACATACCGAAGTGAAATGGAAGCCGAGCTAGAACGGCGGAAGGAGACTAATCCAGTTAAGGATTGAATAATAAATCCAAAATTCAATTTCATAGTTGCGCGCGAAGGAACCGAACGGAAACACCTCCAGGCTCTAATCCTTCTTGATCGGTTTCGTCATGAGAAAACCGTAACTAAAAACCATCGCAACTATAAATACTAACAATGAAGCCACAAAAGGCCCACCAATACCGGCCACGGATGCTTGTCCTCTCCAGAAAAGCATAATCATCATGACGATGACAAAAGTCCAGACGCCGAAAATCACTATATTTTTCGTCTCCAATGTATATCGCATTTATCTAACAAAACCTTTCATTTAAACCAGCCTCGCGCGCGTAAAGAAAGCACACGCTCGCGCGACACAAACACCATCAAATAAGAACTGTTAAATCGATTGGTTTCAGAACTATAATTTGTTCTAGATGTCGAGTTCTAACGACCCTAAATATTTCAGAAGCATTCTGCTCATATCGCTCAGCATACTCATCATAGTCGCGATCTTTTACTTCGCTTGGCTGTTTCTACTATTCGACATCTTCCAGTGGGTCTACAGGGTCAAGGCAGGCCTAGATTGGGTCTATATAAAATTCTACCACGGCCTGACCTTCTGGGTCGCCGGACTCATAGCCCTCTTAGTGGTTAACCCAGAGATCGGGCACAGCGACTTCTGGAGGGTCGCCCGGGGATTCTTCTCCACAGCCGCTTCCCCTAACCCCAAAAACGAGGTCCCCGGGGGACTCAAGGCCTGGGTGATCTGGCAGTTCACAAAGTGGCTGATAGTATTCGGGATGGTAGTCCCCAGCGGGGCCCTCCCCTCACTGGGCGACGTAATGAACCCAGTGATGCTAAACGCCATGGGTTACGGCAGCTGGCTTAACATCCCAAGGGTCATCCTGCTTCCCCTCATGCCCGCTTCGGGTGATGAACTAATAAACCTCATGCCAACTCTTGAAGCCCAATACCGCATCATCTACATCGTCGCATGGCTCATCCTATCAGTCTTCGCGATCAGGATGTTCCTCAGGGTAATATCGGGTCTGGGGATGAGGATCACCAGCGGGCTCAGTTGGAAGGATTCATGGGTGGAGCACATATTCCTCCTCGGTGCCTCCATAGTCGCGTTCATGATCCTGAGGGCACCCTACTGGTCCATGAACGCCTCGACACCGTACTGGTACGTAGGCGCATGGGCCCTACTCCTACTAGCACTCTCAGGACAGCAGTTTGTCCGTAGTGGGGGAAGAGGGATCTCCCAGGGTACCATGAGCAGATTTGTTGTGGTCCCCCTCGTGTTGGGCCTAGTTCTCGTCTCGGTGACCGGGGTAATCTTCTACCTTCAACTAAACTGGAACAACAACTACCTCAACTATGAATGGTATCCCCAGACCCAGAAGACCATAACAGTCACCGATTGGTCGGCTGGTTTGAACGGCATCAACATCCGCTCACTTCAAAACCTCCCCACAAGCAACACCGGCACGATACTTGGACTAGTAAGACAATGGGATGGACAGTCAGCGTCCGTCACGATGACGAAGGAGATCGGCGCATACAACTGGATGCAGCTCGCCAGCTCAGAGATCGTCTTCCTAAACAACAAGGAGTACTGGGTCTCACCCACAACCCCCAGTTACCCAGCCACGGATTGGATAAGCGAACACCTGATCTACACCCACGCATCGAGGACCCTCGTAATCAACACCCACACCGGCGCCGAGCTACAACCCCAGCAGGCGTTCGGAGTAACCGGGGAACCGTCCATCTACTACGGCCAGTCGACGCCCAGCGGCGGCTTCGACACCAACGTCTACGTCCACGTGCCCGGTTACCAAGAGGTTCAGAACGCCAGCTACGTGGGTCAGCCCGACTACACCCTCAGCGGGTGGCAGAAGAGCATGTGGTTCACCTTCAGCGAAGGGCAGGCGGGATTCGCCTTCTCAAACTACCCCATCGACATGCTCTGGCACAGAGACGTCTACCAGAGGGTGGGCGACGTACTCATATCCGGACTCACCATGGACCCAGCAGCCTACCTCGTGACTGATGGGAGCAGGCTCTACTACGTAGTCCAACTATACACGAGTTACCCGATACACTCAGGCTTCTCGGCCAGCCCATACCTGAGGTTCTTCGGCGTCGTACTCGTAGACATCAGCGACGGTTCCCTACATGGATACACGACCTACGACCTCATCGGAATGGGGAGCAACGACTTCTTGACCGACTACTATGCCAAGTACTACAGCGACTGGGGAAAGGCACCCGCCTGGCTCGTCCCACAGCTCAGGTACCCCGAGCAGCTGCTCGGATCACCCAGCTCACCCGGCCAACTCGACTACGACTTCCTCTACCACGTCAACCAGCCATTCATTTGGCGGTCAGGATCCGAGTTCTATGAGCGGCCAAACAACAACACCGTGCAGTACATCCCGTGGGCAGTCGGCAACTCCACCTACTTCGTAGGGATGCAACTCGCGCACTTCCAGAGCGCAGCTAGCAAGAACCTAGCTGGAGTCTACATCGCGTACAACGGTGACAGGCTCGGCCAGATCGAATTATACCAGACGCCATCGACAAACGCCACATTCATCGGGCCTTCAGCGGCCGAGAACGCCCTCACCACAAACAGCCACGTGAGGACCGAGCTCACCCTCCTCCCCAACTACCGATTCGGTTCATACCTCCTCTACTCCGTTGGCGGGACCCTGGAATACTTCGTAGCGATTTACACTAACCCTGGAACCCAGGGAGTCGTGACCCAGTTGGCATTCATGACCGCCATCGATCCGACATCCGGCAGCGTCGGAGCGGGCTCCGACGCCGTGTCAGCATACGACGATCTATTCAGCCTCACACCGCCTCCGAGTAACGCGACCGGCGCCCTAATCCATGGAATGTACAAGGCGATAGCGGATCGTGGGTTGCTGGTCGTGAACGCGACCTCGGTTAACCCCACCGTCTTCGTCAACATGGGCTCCAACTCACTCAGCCATGATGGATTTGATAAGTCGCTAAATGAGATCACGAGCTTCATAGCAAAATATGGTGACAGCGCGATCGGCGGCACAGTATTCGTCTATAACACCCAGGGCACCATCAACTTAGGGGTCTTTGTTCCATCGGATCAGGGAATAACCAAGTTCTATTACGTAACCGTGGCACCATGACCACCCAATCTCCCCACAACGCGCGCAACCCTCTTGGATTGAAGTAGCTAAAAATATGGTGAGACCTGTAAAATACTTGAAGCGTCCGAGTCTTCTAAGGGAAGACCCGCCTAGTGGCTAGTTATTTAAATACATACTATCTCAATCAATCAAACTTGTAATCCCTCGTTATCACCCTCAGGGCTTCGAGAATCCTTCTAGGCTCAGCTGGTTTATTGAAAATATACCTAAACTTCTCAAGCCTCTTCGCCTCAATAGCAGGTAGAAAACCCGTCAATAAGATGATCCTCATCCCCGGATTTTCAAGCTCGATCCTCTCAGCCAACTCGTCCCCCTTCATGTCGGATAAACTGAAATCAAGGATGACCGACGCATACTTCCTCATCTTGAGTTTTTCAGATGCGGCCCATCCACTGGACGCGGTGTCGACGATGTATCCCTCACCCTCAAGAATAATCTTCAGCAGGTTAGCTTCTTTTTCATTGTTCTCGACGAGGAGGATGGGTGGTTTGTCGACCATAACATCATTGTGATGTGTTGTCTTGAATAAAAACTAAATAGTTAGTTTTAGAGGCCCACGCGATTCTTAGTGGAAAAGTTTTGTAGCTACTGTGAAGAAGGAGGTGAGGATAAACGACGCGAATGCTACTAGGAAGCCGAGTGTAACCATTCCCAGTGCTACGCTTTTCTTCTTCATCATCTTTCGAAATATTAAGGTAATATTAAATCTTAATTGATATGGGATCTAGTTTTTCAATCCGTTACTTCAAATTGCGCGCGTGAATGTTAAAAATAAAAATATTTCATTGTTACTATTACTATAACAAGATGCATCGTCTTGGCAAATATCGATAGAGAACCCGGAACTATATTCGATGTAAAGATGCCCTCAGGCAAGAACTACGATAAAGCGGAGTTCAGGCTCTGGATCCCAGAGAAAAGAAAAACGCTGAGAGGCATCCTCGTGCTCTTACACGGTTCAAACATGGATGCACGATCCTGGGTGGAAACCTCAGGTTGGCGTGAGGTCCTACAATACGACAAGCTGAAGATAACAGAATCCTTCTGGCATGACATCACAAAACGCTTTGGATTTGGCCTCCTAGGCTGCTACTTCACAGACAAGCCCCACGAGGACATGTTCATAGAGGAGTACACGAACGTCGGAATGGGCAGCGGACAAGCCCTCCTCGACGCCCTCAGCGAGCTCGCGACGCTATCGGGACACGCCGAGGTCGCGAATGCCCCACTGGCACTATGGGGAATCTCCGCTGGAGGCCAGTTTAACTACGAGTTCACATGCTGGAGGCCCGACCGCGTAATAGCTTTTGTCCTCAACAAGGGTGGAATCTACTACACAGCCATGGCATCATCAGCTGCTCGAAGGGTCCCGGGGATCCTGTTCATCGGTGCAAAGGACTCCCCATTTCGTAACGATATCATCAACGGCATCTTCTCAATGAACCGAAGGGCGGGTGCCCAATGGGCCCTCGCTGTGGAACCGGGAGCTGTGCACGAGATCGGGAGAAGCCTAGAGCTGTCTGAGGTATTCTTCGATGAGGTCATACCCCTCCGCTTACCGGAGGAGTCTGGAGAACCACTTCAAACCCTGAAGCTTGAAGACGGTTATCTCGGAGAGCCTAGGAACCTAACATACTCGCCGTATAATTGGGAGAAGGCGAAGGAGCATCCGGCTTCGTGGCTGCCAACTGAGAAATTTGCTCATGCTTGGCTGGCTTGCGAATCAGGAAAACCTCAGATGGCCTAGTTACTGAGGTTGCGAGTTACCTCATGACTGAACTCCTCACTAGTAGTTTAGAACTGAAGTAGGCAAAAATCGTGGAGACGATCAATATTAATAAGTGAGTACGCGCGCGCATGCGCATCTGCATAACCTTTTCTCCGACTCGAATCAATTACTACCTCGAATAATTTTGCCTCTGAAGGCTCCGGCGATCTTCATAATTGTTCTACTAAGCCTGACCTTCACAAACTCACGTATTGTTACCGGGCAGACAACTATGGTCTCCGAGAGCTCGGAGGGCCTCATCCTCAGCGGTAACCAATCACTCGTTATAACTAACCAAGATTACATTGTTAACGGCAGCATAATCATCAGAGACAACGCCTCGCTAAAACTCGTCAACTCTCACCTCGACTTCACGCAGGGAAACTGGACGTTCGAGCTTCTAGACAGCGGGCACCTAGAGCTAGACCACTCCGACATTAACATGACCGTGCCCTACAACATCGGCGCCCACGACAATTCATCGATAAAACTGCTTAACTCCGAGGTCTTCAAACAGTTCTGGTGCACAATACACCTCACATATCACTACACCTACGCAATCAACCTGCTTGATGAGTCGAGACTTTATGCAAACAACTCAAGCATAGGAATATTAAACACCTCAAAGGACACAGTCAGCAACATAGCGGACTCGTTCATCGGTGAGCTAATGCAGTGCTCATCGAGCCTCCACCTCAGAAACACCACAATCGCCGTCCTAGAATTCATGCTCAACAACGGCAACTACTCCTGTAGGCTCAAACTCAGCGACAACATCAAAAACTGGGACTCCAAGCTCGAAGGCGGAGGAATACCGGGAAATATCACCTTCGACGACGTGGGGATCACCCAGACCTATTGCCTCTACACTGTGAACTGCACACTTCGGTTGAGAGACTCGAACCCGGACTTCATCGTCTGTCAAGGCCACTCCGAAATCTCAGTTGAAGACAGTGTGACTCAGAGTCTAAACATAAGGGGAAACGCTACGCTTGACATCAGCAACAGCTCAATTAAGCTGCTCGATGCCTCCGACGCAACCATCCAAAGCTTGACTATAAGGAAGAGCAGAATCGGCAGCACTACATTCACCCTAAGCGAGAACGCAGTGATAGAAGACTCACAGATAGACAAGTGGGACTCAGGCTGGTACAGCTGGATCGGCTCCACTCGACAAGTCACGATAAAAGACTCCAGCTTCGTCAACATGACCATCAACTCGCACACAGTCTACAGCCTACGAAACGTGACCGTGAAGAATGATGCCTGGATTCAACCAGATTTCAACGAGATAAGGCCAACCTACATCAGTGGTGGCCTAGTCTATGGTGGCGATCTTCAGAGCTTTGACTCGTATGGCGTCGACAACCTCTTCTATCAGGTAACCCGCGGATTCGAAGTCAAAGTACTACGTGGTGGAGCACAGCTACAATCAGCATCCCTCGAACTGAGGAGAGACAATGAAACCATCTGGAGAGGCACATCAGATTATCTAGGAGAGTCGCGCTTCAACCTAACCTTCAGCAGAATCATGGTTGTGAACCCCATACCCGGGCAGCCCCCACTCGTGGACACGAATAACATGACAAACACACTAACCCTACTCGTTAGAGACGGCGGGGACACCCGGAGCATGACCCTCGGTGTATTAAGCAGTACCCCACTTGTGGCTAGTTTTCCAAGTCTAACGGGCACTCAGAGTGCCTGGGTTGCGGCTCTAATAATACTCGCTTTGCTAGTGTCAGTCGTACTCACGCTACTCAAAACCACTCGCTTGCTAAACTAGTAAATGGTGCTGGCAGAATGCACGCGCATGCAATTGAGTTAAGCTGATGGGCTGGTGAACACCGCTTCATAATAGAAGCCAGTGTTAGTCGTCACTCGAATCACATAGGACGTTGACGTCGCCCATTGGTAAGTTAAGGTAATCGTCGCATTCGATCCAACGGGAATAGACGATCTGATGCTTGGTATCTCAAACGTAGAGGATGAACTGCCTGCCTGATTGACTCTGATCGACACTGATTCAACTACAGCGTTAACAAGCCCCGTGTTCCTGACATCCAATGTGAACGAATCGCTACCCCAGGTAACGGAGTCTATCCCGACCCGTGTCTGTAATTGATCACTAATAGACTGGATTTGTTCCTGCAGTTTCGTAATGTTTGCCTTAAGCTGCTGAAGCAGGTTCTCCTGAGTCTGGATGAGTGTGCTCTGAGCCTGAAGCTGTTGATCCTGGGCCTTAATCTGTGTGTCTTGAGCCTTAATCTGCGTGTCCTGGGCCTTAATCTGTGTATCCTGGACCTGCAGCAGCGCATCCTTCGTGGTTATCACAGCGTCCTGACTCTGGATTCTGACCTCATAGGCCCCAATCTGATTCTGTAGAAGGGTTGATGCAATGAAGTAGCCGCCAATTAATCCTCCGATCACACCGATGAGCAACAGTAGATAGAATCTCGAATCCATGGATCTAGGTTATGGGATGAGAATTAAGTTTTATGAGGAATTAATTTATCACAATCTGTTCTCCAAGGTTGGCTACCTTCGCACGCGCTCGAAAGGAGTTGAATTGAAGGTCAATTTCTTATAATCTCAAATAACTCCGAGACAGGCATAGCAATCAACTCATCCATAAGTTGCCGCGTCTCCGCCTCATGCTCCGGATTCTCCTCATCATGATCGTGTTCTTCGAGGCTTCCACTGATCTTTGCTAACACGCTTGGCCTCACCTTTAACGTGACTCCCATATCCCCATGTTTGAATGTAGCTGACAAGCCCTGGCCCTGCTTAACCTCAATATTATGCTTACCCAGGGTACAACCAGTTGAGACCTGTATACCGTCTAGAACGCATGCATCAGGAGGCGCCCACCTCAGCTCAGCTTCACACTTGATGTCGAACCATCCACGGGCATCGAGAATATTCAGTGCCTCTAATCCCATTCTGAGGCCGACGACCATAAATGGGCCACCGTGTCCATGGAGTCTCACGGCGGTCTCCTCTAGTTCCTTTGTATACATCCTCTGTTTGGGGTTTTTCATCTTCATCATGTGGCAACTAACCTTCTAACCTGATTGGTCTCAACGTTTCTCATCAGATAATCCCGGGATTCACGATATTACACCTCTGATCACGCGTTGCTATGTAATGTCACCCACACTATTTTGTGTGGACTCAATCAACCCCTAGAAGGCGTAAAGAGTTCAACATAACTATCATTGCATTGCTTTCGTGGATGATCGAGGCGACTAGGGGCGGAATGATCCCGGTGACGCTCAGCCCTATCCCTATCACGTTCACGGTCATCGCGAATACGAGGTTCTGCTTAATGACGTTCATTGTCGAGGCACCGATCCTCAAAAGCTTGGGTATCCTCTTCAGATCGTCAGTTGCTAGGACGACGCCGGCGGTCTCGATGGCTACGTCTGTGCCCCTCAGACCCATCGCTATTCCGACATCACTCGTGGCCAGAGCAGGTGCATCGTTTATGCCATCACCGATCATGGCGACCTTATATCCCTGAGCCTTGAGTTCCTTGATCTTCTCAACCTTCTGCTCCGGCAGCAAGTTGAAGAACACCTCGTCGACGCCGACCTGCTCACCTATCGACTTCGCCACGGACTCGTTGTCCCCGGTGAGCATAATCGTCTTCTTCACGTACTTCTTGGCTTCCTTGAAGGTTCCTGAGAGGTCGCCGCGGACGGTATCCGCCACCTCAATCGCCCCAAGCAGGCTTCCCCCACGGGCCACGTAGATCAGCGTCCTATTCGACTCGACCGACGACGAATACTCCGAAGCCTCCTTAGTGAGCTCAACGCCGTTTTTTGCGAGGAGCTTATCGTTTCCGACGAGGATGATCCCAGACTTAGTCTCAGCTCGGACGCCTAGACCCGGCTCCATAACGAGACCCTGAGGATCATCAGGGTTAACGCCTTCCTCACTAGCTTTCTTCAAAATGGCTTGAGCCAAGGGGTGCTCGGATCGCATCTCCGCCGTAGCGGCAACGTCGAGTACAACGTTCACCTCTGTGTTGAAGCCCTTGACGGCCACAACCTCGGGGCGACCGGTGGTTATTGTGCCGGTTTTATCGAGGGCAAGGACGTCGATACCACTCAGCCTCTCCAGGCTCTCACCGTTACGAATCAGGATGCCCTTACGGGCCGAGTTGCCGATACTCGCGACAACAGCCATGGGGGTGGCAAGGGTCAGACTACATGGACACGCGATTACCCAAAGCGCCGCGACCCTGAGCAGGCTACCCGTTACAATATAGACTATCACTCCCAAGCCGAGGATGACCGGTGTGAAGTACTTGGCATACCTGTCGGCTGTGCGCTCTATAGGTGCCTTATGCTCCTCCGCCTCCTCGACCATCTTGATTATCTTACCATAAGTGCTCTCCTCACCGATAGCGGTCACCTCGATGTCGAGGCTTCCAAGCTCGATGATTGTGCCACCGAAAACCCCCTCGCCAGCGCTACGATCCACCGGCATAGACTCGCCTGTGATCGATGCCTGGTTGACGGAGGCCTTTCCCGACTTCACTATGCCATCGACCGGGATCTTGCCCCCGGGTTTGACTACGACTGTCTCCCCAATCGTGACCTCGGAGATGGGTACCTCCCTCTCTTTGCCTTCGCGTATCACAATCGCAGTCTTTGGCGACTCCTCCACGAGCTTCTGGATCGCCACGGAGGCCCTACCACTCGTGTAGTCCTCAAGAATCTCACCCCCACCAAGCATCAGGACCACAACGGCTGCGGCGACGTATTCCCCGACGTAGATTGAGGCGATAATAGCGAAGGTGGCGAGGATGTCTATGCCGAAGTTACCCTCGCGTAGCGCGTGGAAGGCGCTGTCACCGATGAATACGACCCCGAGACCCGCCGCGATCATGCCGAGGAACGTGGAGGTCCCTAGTGGCAGGAGGCTGAACGTCTGACTCAACCAACTGACTGCAGCAAGGGTGACGCTGATTGCCAGTATTATCTTCTTCCACGTCGCTGCCACATCATCACCTAGATCAGTTTCTGGAGCGCCGTCTTCAGCTCCTCCAACTGGGGCTCGATGTCCCCGGATTTGACTGCCTCAATGAGGCAGTGCTCGATGTGGTCCTCGAGGATTATCTCACCTGCCTTTTCAATCGCGGCTTTTACAGCTGCGATTTGTATGAGGATATCGGGGCACTCCTTCTCCTCATCGATCATCTTAATGATGCCCCGAATGTGTCCCTCCGCCCTGACGAGTCGATCCCTGACATTCTTTCTCTGCTTATGAATCGCCGACATGACATCCTATCCGGGGGGAGGGGATATATCAATTATCCCGTGCACGCGTCACCTCATGACTGATCTCCTGAAGAGGGGTATCGCGATGGAGTAGACAACAATCGTGGATATGATCAGGACTATCACCTGGGTGTAGATGGCTTGGAATGGGGCGTTGAGGATCATCACGGCCCTGAACGCGGAGACGACGTAGGTCAGTGGGAGGAGGGCGGCGATGTCCTTGAGGAACCAAGGCAACTGTAGGATCGGGTAGAGGACGCCGCTGAGGAAAATCATCGGGAACTGAATCATCATTATGATGAGCTGAGCGGATTCCTGATCGTTGACGAAGGTCGTCGCGAGGATGCCGAGGCCCGTGAATGCTGTCACACCCAGCATCAGCACAAGGATCATGAGGAACGGGTTCCCATAGACGTGGACCCCGAAGAGGAGTATCGATATCGCGAATACGAGTCCGCTGGTGAGGAAGCCGCGGACGATCTGCGCTAGACCTTTACCGAATATAATGGACACCCTCGAAATGGGGGTCATGAGGAACCCATCCAGCGTCCCAAGCTCCTTCTCCCTCGAGAACGTCATTGCTAAGCCGGAGAGCCCCCCGATGATCAGCGTCATGGCGATCATGCCGGGGGCTAGGAACTCGAAGCTGCTCTGCTGCCCTGGGACGAGTCCCTCGAACTGGAGGTTAATGGTCGGCCCCGTGTTGCCGGGCAACCCATCCGTGAAGCTTGGGCTCAGATTATTCTGCAACTCCAAGAATATCTGAGTGATTCCACCCTTCACCTCTTGGTCGAGGGTCGGGTTGACCTGGTCGAGTACCACCTCAACTTGGGCGCTACCCGACCTGAGCTGATCGGATACCCCCTGATGGAAGACCACGACGCCATAGATGTTACCCAGGGTAATCTGGTTCTCAGCCCACTCGAGTGAGGTAGTCGTCTGAACATCGAAGGTCTTCGTGGACTGGGCCGCGTAGATGAAGTTGTCAGAGAGGAGGAGGCCAGCCGGGGTCTGATCCTGCTGCACCACGGCTATGGAGATGTGGTTGACACCTCCACCGGCTGGGAACATGTATCCGAAGAGGAGCATCAGTATAATCGGGAGCATCGTCATCGAGATGAGGCGGGCCTTGATCCTGTAGAACTCCGTCAGGTCCTTCTTCATTATAAGGTAGATATGATATGGGAACTTTATCGCCAATTCACCAACCCCTCCCCTTGACCTTACCCGTGAGCGAGTCCCTGAGCTCCCTCCCCGTAAGGCTCAGAAACAGTTCCTCGATGTCCGTCACACCATACTTCTCCTTCAGATCCGCGCTCCTCCCAACCGCCAATATCTCCCCCCTGTCCATGATGGCGAGCTCCTCAGTCAACTCATCCGCCTCCTTCATATCGTGGGTCGTGAGCACGACCGTGTAGCCCCTCTTCCTCAGGTCCACTATGTAGTCCCTCACCCACCTCACGCTCTGGGGGTCCAGACCATTCGTGGGCTCATCAAGCAGGATGACCTTCGGCTCATGGATGAGGGCCCTAACGATGTTGATGCGCTGCCTCATCCCCGTCGAATACGTGGCAACGAGCTTATCGGCAACACTAGTCAACTTCACCTCCTCAATTAGAGACCTAACCCTCTCCTTCAAGATCTTCTCATCCATGCCATAGAGCCGGCCGAAGAGCTCGAGGTTCTCCCTCGCAGTCAGGGCCGGCCAGAGAAGGAGCTTCTCCTGGACCACGCCGAGCACTTGCCTAACCTCATTCGTCTGCTTCACTATGTCATAGCCCTCGATTGACGCGCTCCCCGCGGTGGGCTGGAGGAGCGTACACAGCATCCTCAGCAGGGTGCTCTTACCCGCGCCGTTGGGGCCGAGTAGACCAAATATGGTCCCCCGCTTCACCGATAGGGAGACCTTATTGACAGCCAGGAATCCGCTGAAGGACTTGGTGAGTCCGTTGATCTGAATGCTTATGCTCATCTCTTGCGCCTTGTAAGTACTATCCTAATTACCACGAGAGCCGCAACCACGATTATGACGACGATTGCGATGGGTGCCATGAGGTCGCTCTCGATCTGATTGGTGAGGCTCCTGGTGACTGTGAAGGAGATTGGTACGTTCTGCGTGAACTGCCGCCCTGGGGCATTATCCTGAAGCCAGGTCACCTGCACCGTGCCATAATATGTGCCGGGAGCCGCATAGCTGTCGACATCGAGGCTATAGGTGGCTATGTTTGAGGCATTAGACGCCATGTCGCCAAGGTACGTGAATGTGTTGCCCGATATCTCGTTGGGGAGCAGGAGCTGAGCCTGCGCCGACTTCGCCGTCGAGTTCCCATCGTTCGCTATGACCAGTGACATTGTGACGTCCGTGGCGCCCTGCTGCATCGAGGGCCCTGTGGTCGGGGACTCCGTGAAGGAGGCGAAGCCGCTCACTGTCACGGGTATCGAGTAGGTCTTGGCGATGCCATTGTAGGAAACGCTGAGCGTCAAGTTGAGGTCCAGCGGCGTGGGCGTGGACTTTGGCACGTTTAACGTGAACTTGACCGCGGCGGGCACGCTAGGCGCTAGTTGGCCCAGGGTCATGGATGTCGACCCTGGGTAGGAGGCCATGAGCTGTGGTGGTAACTTGAGCTCCGTGCTGACGTCCCTCGCTGTGGCGTTACCCGAGTTTATGAGCCCGACGCTCAGAGTGACGTAGTTGTCCCCCGGGAAGATGTTCCCAGCCTGGAAACCGTAGCTCTGCAATACAACCTTGGGATACCCGAGTACGGGGACGTAAACGACCTGGCTTACGGATGCACCGTTGTTGTATGTGATGTCCACGTTGAGCGGGTAGAGCCCCGTGGAGATGCCGGAGTCGACGTTCACCGTGAACTGGGCTGGGGAGATGCTCCCCGCTGGGATGACACCCAGTTTGGCCGACTCCACCGAGTTCGATCCACCGGCTACGTAGCTGAAGGGCTTGGTGAGCTTGATTGTGGCTGTCACGTTGGTTGCTGGGCTGTCCCCCGCGTTCTTGACGTTGAGGAAGAGTGTGGCCGACGATGTGCCAGGTGACATCAGCATCGGGCTATTGATGGATCCCCAGATGACGCTCTGCACCGTGGGGCTCGCCGAACCACTCACAGGGACGTACACTTTTTGATTCGTTGAGATGCTGTTGTAGACGAGGGTCGCCGTTAGAGGGTAGAGGCCCGTCGCCACACCGGAGTCGACACTCACCGTGAACTGGGCATATGCCACCCCACCCGCGGGGATGACACCGAGCTGAGCCGTTTCGCTGCCATTGGAACCCATCGCCTCGTAGCGGAACGGCGCAGCCAGCTGCAATGTGACACTTGAGTTGTAAGCGGTGTTGTCCCCAACATTCTTGAAGCTGAGGATAAGCGGCGCGTTCCTCGTTCCCGGTGTCACAGCGATAGGCGTCGTCGGGGAGCCCCAGACGGAACTCTGAACAGTGAGGCCCGCCGAGGTAGTCACCGGGAGGCTGAGGGGAAAGACCTTGTCGAAGTCGGAACCTAGGGCCTTGTACGTGAGTTCGACATTAAGCACGTAGACCCCCTTCGTGGCGCCCCTCACAATGTCGAGGTAGAACGTGGTCGCGGCGTTAACGCCAGCTGGGATTATACTGACGGTGTTGGTGAGGCTCGACGCATTAGACGAGGAGGAGAAGGGGTAGCTGAGAGTAAGCTTCACGGTCATGTTGTAGACGATCGCTGTCCCGTAGTTCTGGACATAAACTGTGAGTGGGTTGCTCTTAGTCCCCGGCTCAACAACCATTGGGAGCTGCTGTGTGCCCCAAACCGACGCGATGACCGAGACGGGGCTTTGAAAGGCATACGCCCCAGTAACCGTGAGGCTAGGGATCAAGAGAAGTACAAGGATCAGGAAACCTCGGCGCATCTTTTTTCACTTAGAGTTTACCTAAAGACACGCAGTTATATATTTACAGTACGCGAGATTCTTTTGCTTCTCTGATAAGGTTCAACAGGACATCAACATTTTGATGACTTTGCACGCCGCACGTATTATTTATTTCTAAAATGGTTAGCGCGCAGTGTTCTGTACACAGTAATTAATTGTACAGGTGTACAAAGTAATTAGGTGTTGATAAAATGAGAGAAGTCAGGGTAGCAACCGCCCAGTTCGAAACTACTATGGACCCCGAAGAGAACAGGAAGAAGGCACTGAAGTACTGCGAAGAGGCAGCACGAAAAGACGCACAGGCAATCTGCTTCGCAGAGTTCTGGATGACCGACAACCCCACAATGGGTGACAACTCGAAACTAATCAAACTCGCAGAGAAGGTACCCGGTCCCACATTCGACCTCTTCGCTAAAAAGGCGAAGGAGCTTGGAATCTATATCGTTCCTGGCACCATCATCGAGAGAGGCGAGGATGGCAGATACTACAACACTTCAGGACTAATCTCCCCCAGCGGAAAGCTAATCGCGAAGATCCGTAAGGACCACCCGGAAAACGCATCGGGCAAAGCCGAGGTCCACTTCGGAATAGCCCCCGGCCCAGGCGAGTACCCAGTCTTCGACACTGAGATCGGAGTCATCGGCGTCACAATCGACATGGACCTCTGCGCGCTCGAGGTCCCAAGGATAATGGGCCTCAAAGGCGCCGAGATACTCTTCTCACCGATGTGCTGGGGAGCAACCGTCCACGACTGCGTCTTCGCCTACGGTGTAGCGGGATCAAGCGTCAGCGACGCCTACGTAGTAGTATCCAACAGGATGAGCCAAGACCCCGTCAGACTCGGAGGCAGCGGCGTCTTCTGGCTCCGCAACTACGTCGCGAGGATACCCGACCTCACCGAGGGACTTGTGGTCGCGACCATAGACCTCGATAGGGTCAAGGAGAGGCGAGAGGAGTGCAAGACAAGGTACCCCTATTGGAGAAGGCCAAGCACCTATGGACTACTGCTCGATGAAGAGGCTGAGCGCAGAGTCCGCGGCCTCCCGAAGAGTAGCAAATGAAAAAGATTCATTATATGAACCATTCTATCTCGAGGGGAATCGATTAAAATCGTTATTGCAGACAAACGCACGCGACCAGCGTGCGAATAGACCTTGAGTGGGTTACTCTTTGTCCCCGGCTGCGTGCGCAGTTTCTTGCTGAATTGAACCTAGCATTGGGTTTTTTTAGAACAAACTTTCCCGAAGAATAAGGGTGCCCAGGCAAGATCACCGCGCTGACCCCGCTTACGCATCATCAGCTGGGGAGTGCAGGTCCCTCAACTAGCCAAAGCCAGCCAAGCTCCTTCGCAGCCCACTCCTCACGGTTCCGCGGCTTTCAGGTCTTCCACTGCTTGGACCTTTCGTCCGCTCCCACCTGGGCAAAGCAATCAAAGCCGCTGGAGTATAAGCGTGTTCCATTGTACCCTGCTATCAATATACGATTTCTTAACAGCTAATAACATCCATTAATGCACTATATCAGCTAACTCACGCGCAGAGAGTATAATCAGCTGCTCGCGCATGAATGGTAAAAAAAGAAGAGGTTTATTGAGGTTTTAACTTTATTTTCTTCTTCTCAGGCTCGGGTTCGAGTTTTGGAAGTTTAACTTCGAGGATGCCATCAGCTATGCTCGCCGATGCCTTCACTGCATCTACGGCCTCAGCGAATCCAATGTGTCGACGGAACGTTGAGTAGGCTCTCTCCCTATGCAAATAGTTTTTACCTTTATCCTCATGCTCCCCATCGGATTTAGCGGTCAGTGATAGCTCATTCGTCCCGATCTCAATCTCCACGTTTTCCTTCTTCAAGCCTGGAAGCTCAGCCTTCACGACATATTCTTTACCGGAGTCGATGACGTCAACATACGGTATTCTGATTGGAAGATCGTACTCAACAGGCCACTCGAATCCCCGGAATGGATCCCACACGATCTCATTGCGAAATGTGTCTAACAACTTATTGAAATCTTGAATCTCATCAGGTTGAGGTGCTTTAACGGCGGGCAAGGTCTTCTTTTCCTTCTTAACGGCTAGGGCTCCCTTTTTCTCCTTAGACATGGCAACTACCCATTTGTTCTGGAGAAACCGTTTGATAATAAGGTTACGTAAATAGTAAATCCATGATCACACGCTGGCTTGTTTAGAAAATCACTAATTAGATGCTTCACATTCATCATCGTAGCCTCATTGATGACAACATGAACCCTCCATTTACAAATCCAAAGCCCATAAACTAAAGGCGACAACAAATCCATCGCGCGCGAACATAATGGTCAAAACCCGGTGAGCAACATCAATACCATGAGTCCGCGCCTCGTATCCGCCGTCGAGTGGAGGGAGGATAAAGGGCTCTACACTTGTAACCTCATGCTACACGACCACGGCTACACGAGCCTCCCCCTCACGCCCGGTTCAACGCTCAACTTCAGGATCCAACCGGGTCGCCGCTGCATCGGTTACCACCAGCATGGGGGTAGAGTCGGCCCAGGTGGGTGGGGTCTCCTCACGCCGTGTCCCACATCATCCCTGGCACGCGGTGGACCCCAGTGTCCCTCATGCCAGGCCAGAGACTCCGCCACACCTTGTATACGCTGCAGAGGCGAAGCCTGTACCGCGGACAATCAAGTCCAGGAGGCGTGCCTCGGCTCGCGAGCGTTTGTATACCTCGCCGCATTCGGGGGCAGACTTAAGGTGGGGGTCACCCGAGAGAATCGATTCGTGACGCGTTGGGTCGAGCAAGGAGCCGACGCTGCCCTCCGAGTCCTCACGGGAAATGGTTCCGAGGTCAGGCGCTTCGAGCACATAATAAGTACAAGGCTAGGTGTGCCTGGGTCGGTTCGTGTGAGTGTCAAAGCCTCTGCCTTCGGCGGAGAGGATAATATGAAGCAGGCTCTGAAGCTCCTCGTGGAGAATCGGGAGAGAGTGCATGAGATCTTCTCCTCTAGTCAACGCTTCGATGAGGATCCCTGGGTTTTAGCTCCGCACTACAACATGCCGACCGTTAAGCAGAAGCCAATTCTCCTCAAGGTGGATGATGGCCTCACCGTCGTGGGGGAAGTAATCGGGGTCAAGGGTCAGGTTCTCCTCTTAAAGGGCGGCGAGGTCTTGTTTGTGTTGGGTCTGTCAGCGCTTCTCGGGAGGAGCATTGAGTTCAATTCCGGCGGGGCGAGAAGCCAAGTGGGGCTTGAATCCTTCCTTAAAAAATGACGATTCAATACATTAGCCCATCGCACTCGAGCTGAGCATTTAATTAACCTATCATAACCATTTTTTAAATCATGCAATCGGTGAAGGTAACCCTACACTCAAAAAACATAGTGGGTGACGTGGATCCAAGAATATTCGGTGGCTTCCTAGAGCATATAGGGAGAGCCGTCTACCAAGGAGTCTATGATCCAGCTAGTATTCACGCCGATAAGGATGAATTCCGCAAAGACGTGCTTGAAGCACTTCGTAGACTGAATATGACAGTCATGCGATACCCAGGTGGCAACTTCGCCTCAGGCTACCACTGGAGAGACGGCATCGGACCCACTCATCTTCGTCCCAAGCTCCAGGAACTCGCTTGGAAGAGCATCGAGCCCAACCAATTCGGAACCGACGAGTACATCAAGCTCTGCCGAAAGATGGGCTGGAAGCCCATGATCACCGTAAACCTCGGATCCGGGTCACCTGAGGAAGCCCGGAGCTGGGTAGAGTACTGCAACTCCCTCCCCGGTACTAGAGATGCAGATCTTCGAGCACGAAACTCCACCGAGCCTCACGACGTCAAGCTGTGGTGTCTAGGTAACGAGATGGATGGTCCATGGCAGATCGGGAACCTCCCCGCGGAGCAGTACGCTCTACGGGCCAGGCAGGCCGCTAAGCTGATGAAGACCGTGGACCCGGGAATCGAGCTCGTGGCCTGCGGCTCCAGCAGCCCCGCGATGGCAACCTATGCTGACTGGGATAGGCAAGTGCTGGAGGGCGTGGGCGAGGCAGCTGACTACATAAGCCTGCACCGATACGTTGGCAACCTCAACAACGATACACCCGACTACCTAGCAATAACAAACTCTATCGACCGCCAGATTGAGGTTATAGACGCGTGCTGCCGATTTGTTCAAGCGAAGAGTCGCAGCGTGATTCGCACCTACCTCTGCTTCGACGAGTGGAACGTCTGGTACAAGAACAGGCAGATGGACGGCGGATGGCAACGCGCCCCACACCTCGTCGAGGAGATATACAACCTCGAAGACGCCCTCGTCGTGACAGGTTTCATAAACAGCTTCATCCGACACGCCGACGTTGTGAAGCTGGCTAACATCGCCCAGATCGTAAACGTCATAGCCCCAATCCTGACACGTGGAGACGAGATTCTCCTCCAATCCATCTTCTACGCATTTGAGATGTTCTCCAAGCGCCGACACGGCACCTCGCTGAGACCAATCATCGAGGGCCCAACCTACGAGGGAAAGACAAATGGTCCCGCATGTCTCATCGACACAAGCGCCATCCTCGACACCGATAGGTTACACTTCTTCTCGACCAATCGCCACACCGAGAAGCCGACAACCGTACAGCTACGGTTAGTAGACAGAGACATTGTAGCTCTTGAAAGCGGAGAACTCCTAACCGGTCCAAATGCCAAAGCTGCTAACACGTTTGAACAACCCAATCTCGTGAAATCGATCCCCCTCAGTGAATCGGACTCCAGAAAACTTGCTGGAGGTGAGTTTACACTCGAGCTTCCACCCCTCTCCGCCGCAGCCCTAACTTTCCGCCTATAGCACACGAGAAGGAAGATTCATGTCCTCGCGAATGCATGCGCATTTTCAGCTTTCTCATATGGAGTTCTAGAGATACTTCTCGAACCAACGCAGAATGTGTTCGAGGCGCATCTCTCTGTGCTTCGGTTTACCGCTCCTACTAAGCTCGTGGTTTTCACCGGGGAACCTAATCATCTCCGTTGGCACCCCCAGGTACTTCAAAGCCGTGAATAACTGCTCACCCTGCTCAATCGGGCAGCGATAATCCTCCTCACTGTGGATGATGAGGGTCGGCGTCTTCACATTCCTCACATACCTTATCGGGCTCTTCGACATGAAGGCCTCCTCATCCTCCCAGGGCAGGCCGAGCATCTCCCTCCTCCCGAAGGTCCAGCCAATGTCGGATGTGCCGAAGAAGCTGACCCAGTTACTGATGCTCCTCATCGTGACAGCGGCCCTGAAGCGGTCAGTGTGGGTGATGATCCAGTTAGTCATGTAGCCTCCGTAGCTCCCCCCGAGGCAGGCGAGGCGATTAGGGTCAACCCACTGATAGGTCCTCAGGCAGTAATCGACGGCTTCCATGATATCGGCATAGTCCTGCTCACCATAATGGCCGGGGAGGCCAGCCTGATAGTCCTCGGTGTACCCACCGCTCCCCCATGGGTTAACGTACATGACGGCGTAGCCCCTGCCGGCGAGGAGCTGGTGCTCATGCATCAGGGCGTTCCCAAACACGCCGCGGGGGCCGCCGTGTATCTCCACTGCCATGGGGTACCTCTGATCCTTGCGGTAACCCGTGGGCTTCATGATCCATCCCTCCACGTTATGGCCTCCGCTGGACACGAACTCGAAACGCTCGTGTGGGTGGAGGTCGAGGCTCCCTCTCCACCTTTTATTGATGTTAGTTAGCTGGGTTTCCTTACCCTTGGTCCTAAGCCATAACTCTGGCGGACTAGTGACACCGAGAGTAGTATAGGCGATATTACCCATCTCGCTGACGCTCCACGCCTCGACGCTCTTATCTACGCCACCGAGGAGGCGCTCCATCTTACTACCTGTGGCCCTGACCCTGTTCAGGTAGCTCGAGCCACCGAAGTTGGTTGTGAAGTAGATGTGGCCATCCCTGTGCCAGAGAGGTGTTGGATCCGGTGAGGAGACGCGGATGTCGCAGCTTAGACCTACGCCGAGGCCCTCATCGAGGCAGCCAGTGAGCTTATCGGGGACACCCCCATCCGCCGGCATGGCCCACACATCCGACTTGGTTGCCCCTTCCCTGCGATAGTCGTGGCCAGCAAAAGCGATCTTGCCCCCGTCGGGTGAGGCCGTGATTGATGTTATCTCCCACGTTCCATCGGTGAGGCGGCGAGGCTCACTCCCCGAGTCGAGTCTATAGATGTGGTTGTATCCATCCCTGTCGGTGTCCGGCTCAGTGTTGCTCACAAAGATAATTGATTGTCCGAGCCACTCGGCTGAGTCAACATCGAACTCACCCTTTGTCTCCTGCCTCGGCTTTCCTCCCCTCGAGGGAACCGAGAAGACGTGCTTGTAGACGCCGGGATAGTAGCCGCGGGCGTTGAACCTGTAGCTGAGCCTCGTGATGCGCTTCACGTCCTCCTTGGGCTCCTCTGGCTGAGTCGGTGAGATGAAGAGTATACGCTTCCCATCGGGGGACCATCTCGGTGACTCTACCCCCATCTTCAGGTCCGTCAGCTTCCGCGCCTCACCACCGTCGGCCACGATGACGTAGAGCTGCCGCTTCTTCTTCTCCTCTTCCTTAGCGGGAGGCATCGAAGTAAATAGTAGTTTCCTTCCATCTGGCGACCAGCGTGGCTCTTTGTCCTTAGCCCTCCCCGATGTGAACTGCCTTATTTCACCATCATCGGCTAACCATATGTCGCTCAGGTACTCGTCCTTCTCATAGTCCATCGTGGTGCGGACGAAGGCGACCCTTCCCCCGTCTGGGCTTATCTGGGGGTCGCTCACCGCCACCACGCCGAAGAGGTCCTTAATCTCAACTGGTCTCCTTTTAGCCAAAGTAACCCCTATTCTATGCCATCCACCATCAGTTATTAAAAGTCAAGCAGTCATGCGCTCGCACGAAAACCCTATATGACTCTTTATAAAAATGAAGTTTAGAATACAAATGCCACATTTTTTGAGTGGATTATTTATAGGCTCCATCCCCGGTTTTCTTTTAATGGATTTCGTAACTCCCACAGATCTCGGTCAATACGTTAGTATTGTAATTATAGGTGGTCTCGTAATCACCTTTGTTGGTGTTTTTAAGAGTAAGAGTTTAGGCGGTTTTATAAGTGGATTAGTTATCGGTCTTGGACTGGGCATATTGTTACTTGGGCTACTTTAGTGAAGCTCTCCTCAAACTCTTTTTACAGATCCCTTCCTCAACAGCGCGCGCTTGATAAATGACTTCTAGCCGTCATGAATATTGGCTAGTGAAGTCCAATGACTTCGCGAGCGAATTGCTTCGAGGCAGCTTCAAACCAGCAGACCTACCATGAGGCGCGCGCGATTAACCCTGAGATCCATCAACGGGATAGGGTTGGAAGCTCAATCGGGTTCGCGCACGCGAGTTTCTTCTCCATAGAGCAAGCAAGAGAATCGCAAGCATTGTTCCAAGGAACACAACCTCAATAGGGAACCCGGGGATGCCCCCACTCGCTGAGTTAGGAACGTACGACTTCTCAGCAGCAGCAGCCTGATCGAGAAGGTTCGAGGCCGACGTCAATTTATTATTTGCGTCCTGCAACTGACCACGTTTAGTCGAGTTAGCTGCTTGTGAAATGTAGGTTTGTGCTTGACTCAGAAGTGATTGCGCATCCGTGCTCTTATAACCCGCACCCGTTGCTTGATTGAGCTTTGTCTGAACGGATTGGAGAAGCGATTGATAGGAATCATATGCTGTTTGATAGGTGTTCTCCGATGTTTGGGCTCTACTCAGCAAATCAGAGGCAGAGTTAAGATCGGTTACCGCGTCCTGGAATTTTCCCTGATCGGCTAAGGTTGCAGCTTGCTGATATGCGCTCTGAGCCTGATCTATAAGTACCTTAGCGTCTGGGCTCGAATAGTTGGCTGAATTAATCTCGTTGTTTACAGTGGGTTGAAGACTCCGATAGGCTGTCTCAACTCTCGCGCGCGCGACCGTGAAGGTCCCAGCGGCGATGTCCTTGCTATCGGTACCGACCCACTTGAAGGACCATATACCGAGAGGAGCACCGTCTGGGATCACCATCGGGTTGCCGCTTGCCGTCTGAGCAGAGTATGGTAATGTGTACCAGAGTCCAGTCTTGATCCACTTCGCAGAATCCAGTTTATCGCCGCTGAAGACCGGACTACCACTAGGATCATAGATCTTAATCACACTTCCATCTACAGGTGCAGTTTTGTAAGTGTCTTCTAACTGGAATGTGATCGTGTCACCCCTAGCGAAAGTCGCATTTCTAGGTGTCGCAACAACGTGCTTGGGGAGCACTTTGAATGTGGCTTGAGCTGAGTAGTCGTCGGCGTCGGTAGCGTTGATGTAGTATGTTCCGGTTCCAAGCTTATCTGAACCAGGCACGATCCAGTAGGCTCTGACTATGCCTAGGCTGTTCACCGTTGCAGTGATCGGACCATTAACCAGCCAGTTCTGTTTGACATCCATATCCCAAGTGGAGTCTGTTGCACCTGTGGTAGTCTTGTTGTATAGTTTGAAGGTTAGATCAGATGGGCCAATTGCCAGATAGCTAAAACCCTTTCCAGAAATAGTGACATTATAGTTGTTTGGCCCAGCGTCTGGGTTCACAGTAATCGAAGTTCCATATGTGACTATAAACTGTGCAGAAGTTTCAGTATCTGAGTCAATGTCTAGAACTGTGATCGTGTATGCTCCTGGGGAGAGGCCGTATGGGATAAGTAGGCCGCTTCCACCCTGAAGCAGGCCAGCGGCGCTGACCTTGCCAGTCCCAAGGGTCTTTGAGCCGATTGAGGCGTTCCAGTCCTCATCTGGACTAAAACCATTTCCTGTTAGAGTGATGGTCTCACCGGTTGGGCCCGAGCTGGAGCTCAATTGGATTCCCATTATCCTGAAGTCTATGTTGTTCATTAAGCCTCCAGATTCTACAGTGAAGACGTTGTTATTGCCTGAGATGGCGACATTAGTTGGGACCTTCCAAGTAATGACGGCTGATCCAACACTGTTGGTTACACCTGATCCAAGATCGAACAGTGTGGAACCAGGAGCGGAGCTAGTGCCATAGTATCTGTAGTCTATAGTGAGTCCGATTGGCAGGGATGGTGGTGGAGTAGTAAAGATGATGTCGTATGCACCGGTCACGTAATCTATGGTTCCGGAGGCCGTTAATGGTCCACCGGAGTCAACTATGTTACCACCACCATCATCATATGCTTGTTGCACACCATTAGTTTTGAATAATATGCCATAATGGTCTAAATACCTGTGTGAGAGTGTTCCTTTGAACTCAGTCGCCACACCGTCAGGCATTGCAAGCACTTCATTGAATACCGCAGTCGACACAGGTGGGTTAGCGGTTGATAGTATGGCTGCGAGGTTCTTCGTGGCGTGGAACCCGTAGAATGTTCCTGTAATTGTGTCACCAGGTGCTCCACTTTCGGGGCTGTTCTCGTTATCAGTATGCATAGTGAAGGCCGCGGAAGCGGTGTTGCCGTCAGCGTCCTTCACCCAGACTTGGTGTGTACCGAAGGTGGCCTCAGGGACGGTGAACCAGACCTCGTAGGCACCACTCGCATCAGCGGTGGTTGAGTTCATGAGGCCCTTAGCGCCATCCCAGGCGCCTGTGGTTGTGTCCCAGTAGAGCTGGACAGTTGTATTCGCAGGCACTGCGCCTGCTGGTCCGGTCGCCTCAACGGGTTCCCCCGTAACCTCATTGGAGCTACTAAGTATCGGAGGAGATAGCGCGTGTGATTGTGTGTATTCAGCCACAACCTCCTCAGCAGACAAGGCTCTATTGTAAATTTTAACCTCGTCTATTATGCCATTGAAAAATCTTCCGGGAAAAACACAACTTTGTCCTATAAAAAATCTATCTCCATTTGTATTTCTGGTTATACTTATTAAAGTTGTTTTTTCTAATACACCATTAACGTAGATTTTAATATAGTTATTAGCTAGGTACGTTCCTACAATGTGATACCACTTATTAGTCTCAACTACGGTATTCGATACAGCAACATTTGGAACTCCTGGACCAACATAAAATTTGAATCTGTTGTCAGTCTCCGTTTGTAGGTCCAAGTCTCTACCATTGCCAGATCTACCTGCGATTGCCATGATATGATTTGCAACAGATGGTAACTGATTAAAATAAACCCACGCCTCGATAGTTGCTCCTTGAACCGGGTCGAGTATCTCATTATTTCCACAATCAACATAATTATTAAGTCCATTAAAGTTCAAGGCGCCATTTACTTTCCCGCTCGTCCAAGAAGCACCATATATAGTTCCTTGATTGTTGTAGCCGGAGCCGTCTTGGGCTATTGTACCTGAGCCTTGATCAAAATTCCAGTAGCCAACCAAGCCTGGAGGCTGAGTGTATCCAGCGCGCGCGATCCCGCTTAGAGATCCCACCAAAAGCAGAGTCACTAGCAGTACTGCCCCAACCTTCATCTGTAATTCTCCTCCAAACCATGTTTAGTCGTGTCCAGCGTAACCCCTGGAGGCCACCACGCACGCGTCCCCGAGGATGGCACATCCAAAACATTTCCCAAATGGAAGACACGCCACAAAGATACACGACAGATTTCCCTCAAAACAGCACCCCTGTACCTTCAATAACTAGTTACAGCACGCGACGTATTTAATAATAAATTGCAAGCTACTCTCAACCGACGACGGCTTCATTATATTTCCGCACAATCGGGGTAATCATGCTAATGCGCGCGTTCCTCGAGGAGCTTAACGAGTTCTTCGAGAACGGTCGAAGTCAAGAGGATCAGAAACGGGGAACACCAGACGCTCGAGACGCTGATCAACGAGGAGGCCCAGCTATTCGCGCGCGCACCATAGTCTTATCCCCAACTCGCACGCGTGATTAGACGAAAAATTGGAAATAAAAGTAGGTCACTGATCACTTAGGTAGGTGATTGTATGGATTATACAAAAATCAAGGTGACGAAGATTGAGCGAGTGGGCGTTATCACCCTCGACGATCCCCCGCGGAATGGGTTTAGCAAGAGAATGATCTATGAAATCCTGGATGTACTAGACCAATTCGAGAAGGACGACGAAATACGGGCGGTCATGCTCAAAAGCACCGGTAAAGATTTCTCCGTTGGCGCAGGCGTCGACGACATCAAGAAGGACCTCGCCGGTGAGAACGAGGTTAAGGCGTCATTCTCGGAGCTGGGTGGCAGGATCGTTGAGAGGATCGATGGCTACCTCAAACCGACACTGGTCGCAGCCCGCGGCACCTGTCTCGGCGGCTCGACCGCAGTCTTCAGCTCCTTCGACATACGGATCGTCGGGGAGAACTTCAACATCCACGACGGCGACATATACTACGGGATGGTCGGCTCCTGGGGTATGAGCAGCCTCCGCCTGCCAATCTGGATCGGCAGGAACAAGGTAATGGACTACATGTTCCTCAACGAGGGCTTCAACGGCAGGCAGGCATACGAACTGGGCCTAGTGAGTAAGGTTGTACCCGATGACCAGGTGGATGAGATCGGTCTTACCATAGCAAAAAAGATGTCCACGGCTGCGCCCATCGCTGTACGCTACTATAAGGAATGCGTCCGCAACGCAATCTACATCAACCTCGCGGAGGCTCGGGTGAAGGAAGCCGAGGTGGCGAGGATCGTCAATGCCACCGAGGACGCTAGGCTGGGTCTAGCAGCGGTCATAAGGGGAGAGAGCATAGTCTTCAAAGGTAGATGAGCGTGATCGCGCGCTCGATCCTCCATAGTTTTATTCCCCACGCGCGCGAACAAAAAAAGTGGAAGGTGGTTGGGTGGTTCTAACACCTTCACCAGGCTGCCATAATTGGAACAAGGATGTTAGCGTCAGGGCTGCCTATGCCTGTGGCTGCGTCCCAGCCTGTGGTTGCCTTGTAGCCCCGTATCGTGTTACCTGTAGGATATGTGTTGTCGTCTAATGTTATGTCGTGGAAAGCGCCTGAAGTGTAGGCTTTTCCGCTGAAATAGTATGCATAGAGACTCGGGTTGATGTATCCCAAGTTGTGCCCAGCATATTGGCAAACGATAGATGTCAGTGCAGCCCAGAATGGTGAGCATGCGCTAGTGCCTCCGATGATGTAGGCGCCTGCTAATGGGGGATATGCAGTATAGGGTATGGGTCCTAGGCCACCGTAGACACCGCTGTCATAGGAGACATCCGATGTGCATCGCCCAGTGGGAGTGGTCGTAATCTTGTTTGTGTCGGTTAGGGTTATTCCGGATTGCCAAGAGGGCAGTGCGAATAACGAACTCATGGCGCCGCCTGCTGTAACGGCGTCATATGGAGGTGTGTACCCATCAGCAACCATGGCTTCGTAATCGTTTCCGTCGATCTCATAGTTGTACGTGACTCCAGGGAGTGTTCGCCCTGGGTCGCGATTGGCCCATTTTCCCGTTCCTTCTTCGTAGCCATCGTTACGCGTCATGAATAGATTTGTTCCTCCGGCTCCTGTGACGTAGGGATCTGAAGCTGGGAATAGAGCGTTGTTGAATGGCCCGCCGTTTGTGGCTCCGCCATCTCCCGAAGAGGCAAACACGGTAATGCTGTAAGATGATTGAGCGGCTAACTGGTAGATTTTATCAGCCTGCATTATTTGGCCATTGTTGCCATGCAGCAGGTATTCCGGTATGCCATAGCTTTGGGAAATCACGCATCCTAAATGGTTGGTGATGGCGTAGTTAACACAGAGGTTGAGGCTGTTTCCGCCAGCGTCTGGAGCAATGACCAAATCAATGTTTGCTCCGGGGGCTATTGCATGCACCGTGCAAACGTCAAGCGTGGTCTCCTCGCTCCAGCCGATCAACTTGTTAGACCTGCTGTCAGGGTCGGATAGCTCTTTGGCTACTATGTTGAAGGTTGGCTTTCCAAGGGGATAGATTATGTGCAAGTGGCTTTGCACATCAGCCAGGGTCGTCCAGGGCAGGTTTGCCCCGTAGTAAGTGGCGGTGTTCTGCAACTGTATGAACGAGAGTAAGTCTTGATAGATCGTGGGGCTTCCATAGGCGTCGACTATGACAACTGTCTGGCCGCTTCCATCGTATCCTCCTGTATAGAGTGGGTTCAAGTCGTAGGCATTACGAAGCTCAACCACCGTGTTGTACAGAAAACCTGTTCCTCCATATCTGGCGAAGTTGACAGCTATCGGTTTTACAATATATTCCCATCCCCCACTATTATCTTTGGTTAAATTTTGCGCATTTGTGGTAATCGGGACTGCGATGTAAGAGAAAAGCAATAGAGAGGCTAGCAAAGTGAAGCTAACAATTTGTCTTTTATTCATATTTCATTCTCCTTCCTTTCTCAGTTTCAACTTATTGTGAACTGATTCTTAAGTTTTTATGGAAGATAGCACGCAAAAGAAAAATTCCGAAATAAACCAATACTATATCATAAATAGAAAAGTGAAAACCCAAAAATTTCACGTACAATGCGCATGCGCAATCATCATCATAATGGTAGCCATATCAATTATCATTAGACGAGGTAAATCCTCCAAACCAAAAGTATTAGTAAATTCCTAAATAATGTGCGCGCGAGAGTCAGGTGAAGCTGAGGATAAGAAAATTGAGGCCAGCACGACCACATTTCAAATTTTTTTCCTAAACAACTAACTGTTTTAATGATATCTGACCATAATTATTAATATCCGGTGGGTTTGAAGAAAAATCGATCCTCTATGTTTGGTTTCATGAAGGGAAAGATGGAGATCCTGATACCCCGAACGGGCTACGCCTTTGGGGAGATAATCGAGGGAACGGTGACTTTAGAGCTTAAAAAGCCACAACAGGCCAAGGGGGTCTCCATAACTCTACTGGAGCAGGAAACGACGCACGAGCGCAGAGGAAACCAGACAGTCCCCGTAACACGCACAATAAACAGTCAAACCATCATATTAGACTCGGAGAAGGAATACCCCTCGGGTAAGGCATTGGATTATCCCTTCAAATTCACCTTACCAGCATATCAGGGACCACAGATAGATGCTAACAGTACTCTGGGGAAAGCTGTTAATGTAATAGAGACGGTCGGACCCATAATCAACGCCTTAGGGCCGGGCTATAATAATAGAACGGAATGGTTCCTCAAGGCAAAACTCGACGTAAGCGGCTTCGACGTAAACAAAGACGTAAAACTGCAGATCCGCCTACCGTTGGGCACGTGAATAATTCCTTAACCTTCTTAACAGCTTCCGAGTCGTCTCGCGTGTGCGTACGTCGCGATAACGAAAAACAGTTATACATTTAATATTCTCCATTCCCACCCCGAACCCAGTGATGAGTAATGATAGACAATCCGAATAAACGAAAAGGGTCTCACATAATCGCACTACTTGTGATTCTCGGCTTAACCGCTCAAATTGGGTATTCCCCAATGATGCTCGGTGCCATCGCAAACCCCGACTCCCCCGTCTCCGGGGCAATAATGGTTGCAACCAGCCAAGCTGGGAACGGCTCCAACTTCACAATGCCCAATGGAAACTACGTAATAACGCAGGGCCTGAAGACGGGCATCTACAACGTAAGCACGATCGCTGAGGGCTACATAAGCCAGAATGTTGGAGGAATCTCCGTAACTGTCGGGGCCGAGACTGGTAACGTAAACTTCAACCTTAAACGCTCCGGCGGAATATCCGGCAAAGTCACGGATTCTGCAACGGGATCAGGCATAGCTAACGTAGCAGTCACGGCCTTCAGCAAAGGTAGGTATGGCTGGTTCGGTTTAACCGACTCAAATGGTAACTATAAGATCATCACCAACCTAGAATCTGGTGTATATAACGTCACAGTGGCCTCAGCCACAGGATACTTCACGAAGACCATAAGCGGGGTTAGCGTCACAGCCGGCGTGGAGACCAGTGGTGTTAACATCTCCCTTGGCAGCTCCGCAACAATATCGGGCAAGGTAACGAGTCCATCTGGTATACCGATACCGGGTGTGAGTGTCACCGCGATCTCCACGGACGGTGGCGGCTATTTGGGTTCCACTAAAACGGGGGTAGATGGCAGCTATAAGATTGAGAGCGGCCTCGGTTCAGGTACCTATATGGTAACTGCCTTTTCTGGGACAAGCTTCAACCAAGTTCAAAACGTGGAGGCCACGGCAGGCCATGAGACACCTAACGTGAATCTTACATTGAATGTGACGGTTCAGCCAACTGGAGCCATCACGGGAACAATCACAGACACAAACAACAACCCCATAGCCGGAGCAACCATCTCAGCCGGTTCTGGCCAAGCCACCTCAGGCTCCGATGGCGTGTATGAGATCTCAAGCGGGATCCCAACGGGGAGCTACACGGTCTACGTCTCAGCAACCGGATACCAACCACAGAATAAGACAGGTGTCTCGGTCACAACGGGGAGCACTACTTCAGGTGTCAACTTTAAGCTAACAAAGATCCCCGCAACACAGTCTGGAAGAATATCGGGCACGGTGATGGGTGAAGATAACCCACTGACTAGCAAACAGCCTAGCAGCATCACATGCATCCCGGGGCAGACCAGCATCAATGTTGGGGATACACTATCAGTCTCGGGAGGGATCACCCCACAGGTAGCTGCGGCATCCGTGAATATAGAGTATAAAATGGGCTCAACCGACGTCACTAGGATAGCGACGACTGGAAGCGACGGAAAATACAGTGATACCTATTCCCCGACGGCAGCTGGGTCATGGACGGTACAGGCCTCATGGGCGGGTGACTCCCAGCACGTCGGTGCAAGCAGCCTAGCAGCATCATTCACCGTGACCCAACCTTTGACCACGGGTGGAATCAAAATCACGGTCGCAGACAGCAATGGTATGCTAATAGTTGGAGCGAGTGTGTCATCAACGAGTACACCGAGTGGACAGAGTGCTCTAAGCGGAGTATCAGAGTCAGATGGATCTATAACATTTAACAACATAACTCCTGGCTCCTACACATTCGGAGCCACAATCGCCGGCTACGTGACAAACTCTGGAACAATAAGCGTTAGTGCTGGGTCCACAGCAATGCTATCGATTACTCTTCAGCCCCAGTCCACCGCCACAACCAGTGGAATCAAGGTCACTGTCCTTGATAGCAGTGGTAAACCCATAGTGGGGGCAACTGTATCTTCGACGAA
>JBEKDF010000016.1:0-63324 GCA_050014495.1 Bathyarchaeia archaeon | reverse complement strand
ACAGCAACCTACAAGGTCTGACGCCTCGTTTTTCTTCAAATCGATAGAGTTATTCTTACTCACATCTACTTATAAGGTTCGCATTTCGTATAGTTGGATCGTGCCTCTGTCTTCTGTATACGTTGAGGGAGATTACATTGAGACCGTCGAAGGCCTTCTATTCGCTGTTAAAGGCGTCCACCATCCAACGGACAGAGTGATAGCATACCTAAGATACGTTCCTGATCCATCTGGAGAAAGGGAGCGTGGAGAAAAGCGGTACAAGCGCGTCTATGACATCGATGAAACGACCCATTTTCTTAGAGAAAATTATTCTCATTACCTTAGTGAAGTCGACTTTCTAGACAAATTCCTACAAACTGTCCCGGTCAAAAAAATATCTAGATTATATGAGCCCAGAGCAGCCATGCAATCAATATTCAAGGCCCCTAAAACCCGTTTAGAGCAAGTAATGAAGAGTTTTATTTCAGCAATTATTGCAGGAAGTAACGTTTCGTTAACCAGTTTTGGCATCTCAGGTTCTATGTTGATAGGTCTTGTTGCTGAGGGCTCTGATATAGACTTAATTGTTTACGGTGAAAGAAATGGGCTAAGGACGTACAACGCATTAAAAATTCTCAGGGAGAAAAAGGAGATCAAGCCCTACGATGCTGAGTCCGTTAAAAAAGTTGCAAAGTCTCGATGGGGCGACACAGGGATCGATCTGAGCAACTTCATGGACATTGAGATGAAAAAATTTCTTCATGGAATCTATAACGACACAGAATATTTCATAAGGTTGGTGAAAACTAGAAACGAAAGAAGAGAGGTCTCGAGGCCGATCCAGTTAGTAAGAGGTCGGGCCGTCATCTCCGATGACCGGCTTTCGATTTTTACGCCCTGCAGGTATAGGGTGGATAAAGTAACTGTCATCGATCCAAAGATCGATTATGCGGTTTCGGAGCTTATTAGCTACAGAGGTAAGTTCACTGAGCAGGCAAAGAAGGGAGATTTTATTGAGTTTCGGGGAACATTAGAAGAGGTTGAACAAGCAAATCAAAAATATTTTAGAATTGTTTTGGGGGGCACTGGGGATTATCTTGTTCCAGTTAAACTGATTGATAGATAGTTTATAGTTTATACAAAAACTATATTCCTACTAATTGATCGCAAATGAGAACAAAAAAAATTGATGAAATTCTAACTAACATTGGTTTCAGTTATGATTGCCTATCAGAGTCCATCCTAACCACATGGAAACCTGATGGATCGATTAACGCCGCGCCGATGGGGATCATTAGGGTAGATTCGAATCATCTAAAGGTAAAACCATACAAATCGAGCCAGACCTTTCTGAATCTTATTAATAGACCCCATGCCTGCGTTAACACGACTAACAATCCTGAGCTTTTCTTAGTTACCGCGTTTAAAAAAGAGGATCTGCGCGCCTTTTCTCACCCCAAGTTTCTCTCCGATCTTTCAATTGAGCAGGCTGATGCAGCGATATTCCTAGAGAAAATGGAGAGCAGAGACATCTCGAATGAACGGTCATCCTTCGTAGGTGAGGTTTCGTCTATCAAGATTTTAAAAAAGTTTCCAGCTGTAGTTAGTAGGGGGAAGGCTCAAGCGATAGAAGCGATAATCCATGCAACTAAAATTGAATATTTCCTAGAAAACAAGAAATTGCTTGAAGCCAAAACTCAAATTTATAAATTTAATAAATGTAGGGAAGTTATGGAGAGAGTATCGTCGGTAGGCTCCCCAGAAGCTAGAGTAGTCAAAGCATTGGAAAAAATGATCGAACAGTGGAGGGCTAAGATATAGAGATAACAATCACGACTCCTGCTAGGCTACATTTCGCTATCATCGACATGAGTGGCGACCTGGGACGTATCCATGGAAGCGTAGGAGTTGCCATTCAAGAACCAAGAATAGTGCTGAAGGCATCACACGCTCCTGCTCTTAAAGCGAAAGGAAAACGCTCAGAGCGGATACTTGAGTATGCGGATATAATACTCAAGAACGCTGGGATCAACCAAGGTGTAGAATTCGAGCTAGTTTCAGATATTCCGGAGCACGAAGGTTTCGGGTCAGGCACTCAACTGGCCCTAGCTGTGGGATCTGCAATTTCAAAATTATATGATCTCAACCTCAGCGTCGAAGATATAGCTCTAAAACTAGATAGATCCAAGAGATCGGGGGTTGGCACACAGATTTTCAAGCATGGAGGCTTCGTAGTAGACGGTGGGCACAGAACAGATAAGCCAAACTCGATCCCGCCTCTGGTATTCCACTCAGACATTCCAGAGAATTGGTCCTTCGTCATAGGTGTTCCAGAAATAAAGAATCCTTTCAGTGGGGAGATGGAGAAACGGGCTTTCAAAATGTTCGAGCCACCTCCTAAAGACCTCATTGGAGAGGTAGCTAGATTGGTCCTTATCAAGATGATACCCAGCATCATCGAAAATGACATAAAAGCCTTCGGCGAGGCTATGACCGAGATAGATTACAAATTCGGGGAGTACTGGTTGAACATTCAGGGAGGGCGTTTCAGCCATCCACTTATAGAAGCAGGGATTGAGTTCATCATAAAATCAGGCGCATACGGGGTAGGACAGAGTTCTTGGGGGCCAGCTTTCTACGGCCTCGTTGATGGAGAAGAGGAAGCCAAGCGAGTCACTGAAGGATTAAGGAAATTTCTTAATATTGAGGGTAGGCATGGAAGCGCCTTCTACACAAAAGCCGATAACAAGGGTAGTAAAATTAGGATAACCAGAAAATAGCAATACAAATAGTACGGTGGTAGCCTTTGAGGGTAATAGTTGTAACAGGAACGATGGCGGAAAGGACTGTAAAACGTTATGCATCCATGATAAAATTGGATATCGATGTACTAGTTTTACCTATCTCAGTGGCCGCTTTCATAACACCTGAATATGCTGCTGAATGCCTCAAAAAGGAGGATCTCCATAGCTATGACATGATTTTGATGCCGGGAGCCATGTTAGGAGACGTCGCTTTGATAGAAAAAGCAACGGGCGTCCCCACCTTTAAGGGACCGATACACGCAGCAGATCTAGCTATAAGCTTCATGGAGGGATTAAAGTTCTCCAAAGTGCTTCCTGCGTCAGAGTTAGGAAAAAACTTGATTCGTGAAAACGCTGAAGCTGAGATCAAGAAAATTAAGGAAAAATGGCATGAAACCTATAATGAGCACGGTGGCTTGATTATCGGCTCAAAGGATAATCAAATTCCAATCGGCTCAAGCTTTCCTATGCCGGTAGTCGCTGAGATCGTGAACGCTCCTCATAGAGGGCTGAATGAAATAGGTAAGCTAGCCAAGTATTACGCGAGCGAAGGAGCCGAGATAATCGACATTGGAATGCTCGCGGGAACACCCATGCCAGCGAAGATAGAGGAAATAGTAGACACCCTGAGGAACTCGGTCAACCTTCCTTTGAGCATCGATACTCTTAACGAGTACGAGATTAAAGCAGCAGCCAATTCAGGGATTGATCTAGTACTGAGCCTTGACGCTGGAAACATTGCTGAAGTATCCAACGAGGTAGCTGACACTCCAGTGGTTGTCCTTCCCTCAAACATGAAGAAGGGAGAATTGGCTAAGGATGCGGTGAAGAGGGTGGACGATCTGGAAAAAAATATTGAGCGTGCTAAAGATCTAGGTTTGAAGAAGATTATCGCCGACCCGGTACTTGAGCCAGCTTTCCAACCCGGTTTGATGAACTCGCTTAGGGCTTACCAACTATACCGGGAGAGGAATCCTGAGACACCGATGTTGTTCGGGCTAGGAAACGTAACAGAGCTAATCGACGTTGACTCCATCGGCGTCAACGGGTTGTTGACTGCATTAGCATACGAGGTAGGAGCCAATATACTTTTCACACCAGAATTTAGCGTCAAAGTAAAAGGCAGTGTCCGGGAACTAGCCATCGCTTCGAAGATGATGTTCCTAGCCAGAAACAAGGCCACTGTACCAAAAGATCTGGGCATTGATCTGCTCGTCTTAAAAGAAAAGAGGTGGGTAGAAGAACCCTACGTCGATTATGAGGTACGAAAGGCCCGCATCATTAAATCGATAGGAGAAGTAGATTTCATACCCGACAAGACAGGTTGGTTTAAGATACAGATTGATAGGGAAAACAAGATTATTGAAGCGCTCTTCTACCACAACAACGAGGAGAAACCCTCTGCCATAGTGAAGGGAAAAGAGGTGACTGAGATCTACCAGACGATTATCAGGGAAAGGATGATAGAGAAGCTCGACCACGCGGCTTACCTTGGAAAGGAGCTGGAAAAGGCAGAGCTCGCATTAAAGCTCGGCAGGGCCTACGTTCAGGACGAGAACCTTTTCTGAGAATCGTCCTCTAGTTTAAGCACAACTATCGGGACATGCTTCACGCTTTCCAACATCTCAAAGGTGACCCCATTGAGAGACGTATCGAACCTCTTTGACATACCCCAAACCGTTCTCCCCGCACCTGGGCCGCTGGCCTTATGAGAAGTTTTAGCAAGCCATAGAGCCCTGTCGGGATTAATTGACTCACCTACTAATGCGACAGGTGTGGGACGAGATTTGAGATTAAAGACTCGGCCGATAATAAATGTGAAAAACCCGCCTATGTGGATGAGCCCAGGGACATCGACTCGACGAGGAGAAAGATGTAGGTTCCTCCATGAGTAGGTCGCATCCCCGTCGACGATCATCACATTTATTTTGCACATAGCTTTTTCCTGTAAAGCATTTTTTATTTTCTCAGCGATTTCAGTAGGATTCGACAGTGGTAAGCTCACAAGCGTGTAAGGGAGGTTACTGGCGTCTATTCCTCCTTCCGAGTAGTGCCTTAAGGCTTGGAGGAAACCCACAGTTCTTAAGGATAGTTGCTTATGTCTTGCCCCAAAATCCTGGGGGTAGGTACGGATGTTCTCCAATGTTTGAGGTTTGAGCCTTGTTAGAATACCTAATGGACCACCCCAAACTTTCCTCATCCAGAAGTTGGCTAAAAACCTCGCCATTGAACCTGGTTTTATCAATGCCTCATCAATTACATTGTTCATGGCCGTAGCGAGGGCCTTTTCCGAGATCGCGATGAGATCCCCGTCTGCAAGGCGCCCCTCAAGCGTCGTCGTTATCTCTTTTATTACGTTTGTCCCTGGTCTCCAGTACTTTGTTTCGATTCTCTTGACCTTGAGCTTCAATGGACAACCTTGCCGAGGTGGTGACCTTCTTCCTAACTCGATAAATGAACGTTTAAAATGTTGGAAAGTTAGAATGAATATTGCTTTACTAAGTAAGCTTTTAAGCCATTTATGGCTTCGACCACTGGTGATTTTTCATCATAATCTAGGAGAGGTATACCTTTCATGTCAGCCTCTGCTACAGCAGTGTCTAAGGGTATGTAAGCAGCGACGGGCAGGTTGAGTAGCCCCATTTTTTCCTTGATAAATTCTTTCTCTTCGGAGTTACTGATCTTGTTCCCAACTGCTATTATGTTAGGGATATCGATCTCTTTCGCTAGTTTGATTACTCGACTCGCTGTGTCGATGGATTTCATTCGTGGCTCAATTACCACGATCATCACGTCTACTCTTCTGGCGGTGCCGCGGCCGAGGTGCTCGAGACCTGCTTCCATGTCCATGATTACAACCTCGCCTCTCTGGATGAGTAGGTGTTGAATGAGGACTCTGAGCAAGGCGTTCGCTCCACACATGCACCCTGTGTTACCTGCTTTAACGGTCCCCATCACGAGGAGGTTCACTCCATCAGGGCCAACAACACCGAACCTCTCTACGATGTCGTTTACGTTCGGAGTCATATTGAATATACCTCCGAATGACTCGTCCGACGTTAATCCGGTCTTTTCTTCTACCAGAGGGTTGTTTTCAGAAATAGGCACAATTTTCTCGGCCATATCTCTAGATATTCCGAGGGCAGTAGCCAAGTTGATGTTCGGATCCGCATCAACAGCGAGCACTGTGAAACCCTCTCTAGCCAACAGACGTGCAAGTGTACTCGAGATGAGTGTCTTTCCGACGCCCCCTTTTCCCGCAACAGCGATCTTCATATCTCCCCCTCCAAAATCTTAACTAAAACTATCTAGGCGCATAACCTGCTTCTTCGAGGATTTTCTTGACAGAAATATATGACGGAGATGCAAAAGGCAGCTCTAACAGAGATTGGCCTTTAATATTGAAATTTCGTACATCTTCATCGAATTCGATCCTCCCGAGGTATCTGAAAGGTTGTTTTCGGGTATCGTTTTGGAATTCCTGGGAGAACGTGTTCCCCCCCACGAGATAGTAGTTCTCGAAGACTATCCCAACTTCCTTCATCACCTTATACGTTCTTGTGGCGTTGTCTATACTTTTCTTCGAGGCGTCTAGGATGTTAAAGACGTCCTTCACCTTCTTGGTTATCTTCCTGTTTAGGTGCTCAACCCCCGCGGGGGAATCTACGAGGACATATTCATAGTTCTTTGACCACCGCGCCATGATCTGCCCCAGGGAGTGGTCCGGGAGGCAGTAACACCCCTCTATCCACTTAGTCCCAACACCAATGAAATCGAAAAAACTATCCCCCTCATATAGGGTCTCTTGGAAGAGGAAGGGCTCAATTTTCTCCGTTGGACTCATGCCCACCCGCGTGGTCATTTTCCTCTCTTCCAGGATTTCAGCAAGGACATCGGCGATCGATTTCTTATTCTCCGCCTTCAGGTTGATTCCCATCATTTCCGCAAGGCTCTCATCTGGATCTGAGTCGACAAGTAGTAACGGCGTTAAACCAATTTCCCCAAAATATCTGGCCATAAGCGCGGTGAAAGTGCTCTTTCCCGTTCCGCCCCTCCCTGTAACGACGATTGTGTTGTCGCTGCGATTGGACATGGTGATAGTTAACCTCTAGAATGATAAGAGATAAAGTTTGATTACCCTACCTTAGTTGTGGTTGTTTTTGACGTAGGTTGGGAAGTACTCTCTAGCACCAGGGATGTAGAGGGCTTTTGAGTATTCATCCATGAACTCTATATCAACCAAGAGGTCAATGTACACGGTTTTCGCCGCGACGTTTTTTGCTTCCCTACGTTTTTCCATGGAGATCAAAGTGAGGTAAGCGCCTGATAAGGAGCCGTTGCCGATGGGGTGGAACTGGGCGTTCAGAAACTCTGGAAAGATGCCGAGTTTAATGGAATTTTTTAGGTCGGAATAGGCTCCGAAGGCCCCTGCGAGGTAGACGTGTTTAACGTCATTGAGGCTGATCTTAAGCTTCTTCATTAGTACAGTTATTGCGCCGCAAGCTGCTGCTTTTGAATCGAGAACGTAGTTAAGGTCGATTTGTGTCAGCACGATGTCTTTTTCGATGTCCGTCTCCTCGGATAGTACAACTAGGTACTCTAGACCCCATTTTCCCTCTCTGATGAGCGGAGATTTACCAGGGACAAACTTCCCAACGAAGTCCATTAATCCGACGCTGTAGAGTTCAGCCACAAGGTCGATTAGTCCTGATCCACAGATGCCCTTGGGTCGTCCTCCTCCGATGACTGATACTTGTGCCTTGTATGTCTTTGGATCGATATTGACATGATCGATTCCTCCCTTGGCTGCTCTCATACCGTGTCTCACACCCTCACCCTCGAAGGCTGGACCAGAGGCACATGAGCTTGAGAAAAGCCAGCTTCTGTTCCCGAAAATTATCTCCCCGTTAGTGCCAAGGTCTACTATTAGGTTTATGTCATCAGATTTGTGGATGTTTGACGTGATCACGTCGCCAATAGCGTCACCACCTAGGAAGCGGCTCACGTTCGGTAGACAGTAGACGTAGGCTTCAGGATGTGTGTTCAAACCTAGACTCCTTGATTTGAGGATGATGGGTTCCCTGGAAACCTCCACATTTGCTTCCTCGAGATAACTCGAATCTATGCCCGCGAATAAGTGGTTCATCACCGTGTTTCCACCGATGGTGACGTCTGTAATGAGTTTGCTCTGCACGTGGGCGGCTCGGATAAGATGATCTATGACGTCGTTTATTGTATCGATTACTATTTTATGTAGTTTTAGGAGGCCTTCGTTTTTACTGGCGAACGCGATCCTCGTGACGAGTTCCTCGCCAAAAGTGATCTGTCTGTTTATCTCTGAGGCCCTGCCTACGATGTTTCCGGTGTTCAAATCTACGAGGAGACCCACGATGGTTGTAGTTCCTATGTCGATTGCCAACCCGTAATTCTCATTTAATGTGTTACCAGTTTCAATGTCGATTATTTCTGGAAAGTTACCTGTTCGAGAAACGATGGCGGTTTTTACGGTTTCCGCAGAACTGGCTTGGAATTTGTTGAGAATTTCTTCGCTGGTCCTCGGTTGGATCCCCTTATAGTTTTTCAACCTTATTCCTTTGAAAGGTATCAGGAGTCTTCTGCTCCCATTATTGGGTTCCTCTATGAGGAATTTCTGAGACGAAGGATCGAGTTCCTGTTCGGGTATATCCGCGGTGAGTAGGATTTTCGGGCTTTCTATCCTACTCTCTGTAGGGATAGTGAAGATGCAGTCACTCTGCAAAGTAACCATACAGGCCAGATGGTATCCTTCTTTGAGTTCCATAGGGTGGAGGAATTTATCTGGTAAAAGCGACTTCTTCTCTATTTTTCCTTCCTCTAGGATTACTCTGCATTTTCCGCACTCCCCTTTTCCACCGCAGAGAGCCTCAATCCTAATTTCCTCTCTCCTCATAACGTCGAGAAGATTATCCCCTTTTTCCGCCACTACCACTTTCTCAATGGGGTTGAAGATTATTTTTAAAGGCAAGGGGATAATTATTAATCGTACGCGTGCTTAAAAATTATTATTAATCCATTATGAAATTGTTGTCTACTAAATTTCCTTAATGTTTGGGGTTAATTTTAAAACTTGTTTCTACATAATGTGATATATCCGTTTATTCAGTAAAGTTTATGATATAAAGAATGAGAATGATTTCTATAAGAAGGCAATGAATTTGGAAAAATTGAAAATTGCTATGTACTGGGGTGCAGCGTGTGGTGGCTGCGATATTTCGGTACTTGAAATTGGGGAACATATTCTTGATTTAGTTGCAGTAGCTGACATTGTTTTCTGGCCTGCTGCGTTGGATTTCAAATATGCAGATGTTGAGAAATTACCTGAAAAATTTATTGATGTGTGTTTATTTAATGGTGCTATTAGAACCTCTGAAAATAAGCATATCGCGGAACTTTTGCGAGCGAAATCAAAGGTACTGATCGCGTTTGGTTCTTGTGCGGTTGAAGGATGTATCCCTGGTTTAGCGAATCTCAAGAAACGTGAAGATATTCTATCTCGAGTCTTTATAGAAACGCCTACTACTATCAATCCTAAAGGTCAACTTCCTAGAATAAACGTAAATGTGCCGGAGGGAGATCTCGAGTTACCAGCGTTCTCAGAGAAAGTAGAGACATTAGCTCAAGTGGTTGACGTAGATTACTTCATCCCAGGTTGTCCACCTGTAGGTGAGCAGGTATGGAATGGGATCCAGAAACTGATTGGAGGATCTTTACCTCCAAAGAAATCTTACATTGGGTGTGGCACTAGGGCCTTATGTGAAGAGTGCCCAAGGAAAAGAGAAAAAAAGAAAATTAAGAAAATATATCGAAATTATCAGTTGGTTCCTAATACAGACGATTGCCTATTGGAACAAGGGCTTGTGTGCGTCGGTCCCGCTACCAGAGAAGGATGTGGTGCCCAGTGCATTAAAGCAAATATGCCTTGTATTGGTTGTTACGGGCCGATTCCTGAAAATAGCGACCAAGGAGCGAAAATGATCTCAGCTTTAACATCAACACTTGATGCCGAAAGTGATATCGAAGCTAAAAATATTTTAAATGATTTAGTCGACCCAGTTGGAACGTTTTACTATTTCAGCGTCGCTAATTCGGTCTTAAAGAGGTCTAAGCCTTGAAAGTCACTATAGATCCCGTTACGAGACTCGAAGGGCATGGAAAAATTGAGATATTTCTTGATGATGAGGGAAACGTAGCAAACACCTACCTTCAGATACCTGAATTACGTGGTTTTGAGAAGTTTTGCGAGGGGCGAAGGGTTGAGGAGATGCCCAATATTACATCACGTATATGTGGAGTTTGCCCTGAAGCTCACAGTATGGCTTCACTTAAAGCTCTTGATTCGGTCTTCCAAGTCGAACCCTCGAGCCCAGTAAAAAAGATTCGAGAACTATTATATAGTGCATTCCAATTCGCCGATAAAATGACCAATTTCTATATTCTTTCTGGTCCAGATTTCATCGTAGGGCCAGAATCTAACCCTGAAGAACGGAATATTCTAGGTGTAATTAACAAAGTAGGGAAAGAAGTCGGAATTTCAGTAATAAAACATCGGTTAATGGGTCATAAAATCATTCAACTTATCGGTGGACGTCAAGTGCATTCAAACTATGCTGTTCCAGGTGGAATTAGTAAACCAATTAGTACTGAAGAGTGCAACGAAATAAGGAAAATGGCTGAAAGTATGGTCAATTTTTCGAAATATACAATCAATTTATTTGATGATTTCGTTCTAAAAAACCAGAAAATTATGGACATGATTTTGAGCGAAAATTTCTCTCTAAGAACTTACTATATGGGTACTGTGGACGAGAAAAATCGAGTTAATTTTTATGATGGAAATATTCGCATAGTAAATCCTGAAGGAAAAGAGATAGCAAAATATTCGGATGTTGATTATCAAAAATATATTGAGGAAGGGGTTGAGCCTTGGACATATTTGAAATTTCCATATCTGAAAAAAATAGGGTGGAAAGGATTAGTCGAAGGTGAAAATAGCGGCGTTTATAGTGCTTATCCTTTGTCTAGATTTAATGCAGCTGAGGGAATGGCAACACCACTAGCTCAAGAAGAATATGAGAAAATGAATAAGTCACTTGGGGGAAAACCTGTACATTATATTTTAGCTGCACATTGGGCAAGGCTAATAGAAATGATGTATGCTGCTGAAAGGACTTTAGAATTAATTAATGACCCTGAAATTACAGAAAAAGATGTTAGACCTGTTATTACAACTACTCCTACAGAGGGTGTGGGTCATGTTGAGGCTCCAAGAGGAACTCTGATACATCATTATTTAACTGATGAAAAAGGAATAATAAAGAAGGTCAATTTAATCGTAGGAACAACTAATAATTATGCACCAATGAACATTTCCATTAAAAAGGCAGCTAAAAGTGTGATAAAAAATGGTAAAGTTTCAGAGAGTTCGTTAAATAAAATCGAGATGGCTTTAAGAGCTTATGATCCATGCATGGCATGCGCCACACATACATGGTCAGGTGATGACTCATTTTCAATAAATGTTATTGGGGTTGATGGTACAATTCTAAAAAGTTATAAAATTTAATATTGTACTGTTAAAAATTGATTTTCTAAGGTAATATATTAGTAAGAATATTTATTCAACTAAATTATTGATTTCGCGTGGCCACTGAGCTGTTTTATAGTCACGTGGTGGATGAAATTTCTCGAATAAATCCAAACGATCGATTGATTTTAGCCGGTCATAAATGTCGATCCACGCGCATGGTTTTGTATATCCACCCACCTCGCATTTTCCTTTGACATTGCCTCCGCAAGGGCCATTGCGAATCTGTTTAGCACACCTAGTAATTGGACAGATACCGCCTGTGTCGGCGAGAATACAATTTCCGCAGGCCCTGCAACGCTCTAGCATTTTTCCTTGCTCTCTTTCCTGTAGTCCATAGAACATCGAGTTTTGTGCAGGGAAGCATGTCTTCTCTGGGAAAACTTCTGTAATAGCTTGAACCCCGATACCGCAAGCGAAACTTACTATAGTGTCCACATCAGCAACTTGGGGGCGTAAAGTAGTGGATATTAAATTATTATCGCAAGAGACAGCCACAGTTGTTGCATTAATTTCAAGTGTTTTGTTTTTTAGTTTTCCACCCATTTCAATTAGCTTGGCATATAGCGAAGCTTCTTTCAAACCTCTTGGTGGTTGTGTGCAACCGTCGCAACCTACAAAGAGAACTTTTTTACTGGATTCCAAAAATCCTAGAATTTCATCTATCGGTTTAACTTCTGTGATGATCATTTCAACTATCACCATTCCCTTTACTTAACTTTAAATTTTTAATTAACGAATTAATGGATCCTGAAAAATCATCGATGTATTCTGGTCGCACAAAGTCCACAGCTAATTTGTTATCAATCGAAAGCTGTTTTAAAATAGTTTTTAGATTGTTAATCCGAGCTTCGGCGACTTCATTTCCTTTTATTTTATCCATTTTACAACTATCCTTTTTACAACCTACTGCCAAGACAGCGTCGAATCCAGAGTATAAAGCCTGAACAATATGTATCGAGTCCATTCTTCCCAAGCACGGAAGCGGAAGATATGTAATATTATTGTCGTCTTTATTTTCGGTTACTATATTTTCCGTGCTAATGGATAGTTTTGGAAAATTGCACCATTGGCAATACATGACCAAAATATTAGAATGTTTTTCAACTTCGACAGTTGAGTGAAGTGATTTAGAAATACTAACTATCGTATCTTCAATTTGGCGTGAATCATATCCTTTCATTCGGATGGTAATTGCTGGGCAAAGGCCAACACAAACGCCACATCCAACGCATAGATCAGGATCCACTGAAGGAGTGTCTTTTCCATTTAATTTGATAGCACTATATTTACAAGCATACCAACAGTTCATGCAAGAAACGCAGTTAGACTGATCAATTTCTGCTTTAACTGAGTTTTCTTCGAGGGTCAATAAATTTGATTCGTATCCTAGATCATTCATTAAAGATTTTAGGAGCAAGTACCTGTAATGCAGTTTTTTGCTGCCCTCTTTATATTTACATAGATCTTCTTCACAAGGTACTAGAACTAGATGTTTCACATTTGAAGTTACAATTTGGAGTATAGTTTCTGGGGAAACTCTTCCGAGACAAGGAACTCGTAAAGTTAGATAATCATCTAATGTGCGTACTTGTGATAATTTTTTAATTTCATCTGCAGAAGGACCATTTCCCTTACATGCTATAACTAGATTCAATGGGCCTTTCCCGATTGATAACTGAGAAACATGATCAACCAGAATTCCGCTCTCATAATAAACAGTTTTAATTGCAGATGATGGACATGAGCTTGGGCAAATGCCACAAGCCTGACATTTATCGGGGTTAATCTTGACCTCTTCGAGTTTATTTTGTGTAAACTTACCTTCTATCGCCTCATAGGGACATGTGGAAATGCAAACCGCACATTGGCTACAGGCATCTTGATCGATTCGAACGGCCAATTCACATTCTTGTGGACTCGTTTTTATTCCCGAAATCGCCAATATTTTTACACCACCTTCCATAATTTTTTCAATGTTATATCGTTTCTCTTAGAAGAGGCTCGAAAATACGTTCATATAGGACGGCCATGACGTGCATGCCAGCAGCTTTCGTTGTTTTTTTTATCTCTTTGATGAAGGGAGCAAAGAACTCCATGTTAACATCATCATATAACTTGTATTTTCTTTCTTTGTTTGGTTCATCCTTGGCCTTTCTCATTTTTTCTAGTAGTTCAGGTGGAATATGGACACCAGGAATGTTTTTATCGAAGAAGTCAGCGATTCCAAAGGATTTTAGCGGGAATATACCAACTAGAACTGGACAATTATACTTTTCCACTTCTTTTAAGAATGTTTTCGTTTTATCAATATCGAACATGGTTTGAGTCTGTATAAAATCTATTCCAATTCTAGCTTTTCTGCCAATTTTCAAAACTTCAGGTTCCAAAGGATCGGCGTTAGGGTTCGCTGCTACGCCAACATTCAAGTCCACTTGTCCGTGGATCTCGTTTCCCGCAATGTCTACTTTCTCATCTATCATTTTATGAAGTAAATAGGCGAACTGTGTAGAATCCACGTCGTAAACGCTGAGAGCATCCCGGTTGTCGCCCAAAGAGGTATGATCTCCCGAGATCGCAAGAATATTTTTTATCCCTAAGTTTGAAGCAGCCAACACATCAGAAGCCAGGGCAAGTCGGTTACGATCTCTGACCGTCATTTGATAGACTGCCTCCAGGCCGACCTCTTTTTGGATGAAATATGAAGGAACGAGGGAATTCATGTAAGCATACGCTAACGGGTTATCCGTCACATTTGCTGCAATAACATATGGTGCCATGGCTCTTGCACTAGTCAAAACCTCTTCTATGCTGGTCACCTTTTCGGGTTCTAGTTCGCCTGTAAGAACGAACTTTCCTGATCGAAGCTCCCTCACAAGCTTACTGTAAGCCGGACGTTGGGTATTCATAATTAATCCTTAACTTTTACATATAAAAGAGCGAGCCAACATGTTGCTAAATTCCAAAGAGATCAAGTGCTGGGGGTCTTCATAAACGGCGAAGACTTTATCCATACCCGCGCGTGCGGGCGCGATCATTATCCCTATTCTAAGCCCTGTATCGAGGAATAGACCATCTTTTAAAAAAGCATTCGAATCCTGTTTCTAAAGAATAAGAAGAGATTAAAACAAGAACTCATCGAGACGAAATTAACATTGTCAAACATTAACAAGGAGAATGATGATGCTACTGCCTTCGAACACTTTTGGCTGAGGATCCTCAGGATACTCTCCGACGCCATCAATTTATTCGTCACACCTGTGTAATCAAGTTTTAATATACCGTGTAACTACCCGAAACTTATGCGATCACGCGACCTTGCAGCGGTCACCATATTTGCGGCTCTCTATGCAGCAGGGAGCTTCATACCCGGCTTCCCTATTATCGGATTAGCTGGCAGCAGCATCGAACCCGTACGTGCAATCGAGATCGTTTATGGGCTTCTCCTAGGCCCGATCTACGGGCCTGCAGCAGCCTTTCTCGGCTCTGTCATCGGCAATACCATCAACGGGGGAGGCAGCAACCTATTCTTCACGCCTCTGGCAGCGATCTCGACTTTCTCTGCAGCATGCTTGGGTCGTCGCCGCGTCTGGCGGATCCCCGGTTGGGCACTCTCGGCCGCGACAATGATCGTCCTCATCGTCACGTGGTACTCGACGGATGTGGGACAGGGGGCGCCTCTTTACCCTTCACTTCACTTACTTGGGCTGGCGGTCATCCTCGTGTTCCGCGGCAGGATCGCGGACCTAATCCACAGTAAGGATGCGAAGAAGATTACCCTCGGAGTAGTATTGACGGCCTTCCCCAGTACACTAGTGGGGCACCTCTTGGGCGACTTGATATTCATAGCCCTCTTACACCCACTCCCAGCCCTATTCATGGGTACCCTCCCCATCGCGGTGATGGAGCGGACGTTCCTGACGCTTCTCGCCACGGTGGTAGGGACACCTCTGCTAATATTAGTCCGTCGCTCTTTCCCCAACTTCGAGAGAACCTAGGCGGAGCGCACTCTCTTGTGATGTGCGCGCGCACACATTTTCTTTGTATGATACACGCGATAGGAGAGATTTGGGTTTGGAGCTTTAAGCTTAACCGAGAGAGAGTTTAGAAGCTAGTTTTTCGGAAATCTCTAAATACAATGATCACAAAGTACTATGATTATTATCCTGACAGGTTGTGACTAATTGCCAAAGCGAGAACTGAAATTAAAAATTGATGAATTAACCTTACCCGTGGGACAATTAAAGGGTTTGGAGATTGAGGTAGGACGGATCATCTCCGATGACTGGGAAGAACCCATGGGTCCAACTCCCTGGCCATCCGTAAGCACATTCCGCAATTGGGACCGGACTCTGTTAAATCGATATAAACCGTTCTACATGCCGGACTGTGACCTCTGTTGTCTCTGTACCTTCGGTAAATGCGACTTGACAGGCGATAAGCGAGGCGCATGCGGCATCAACATGGCCGGTCAACAGTCCAGAATCGTGCTTATAGCCTGCTGTATGGGGGCATCCACCCACACAGCTCACGCTAGGCATATGCTAGATCACCTAATCGAGGAATTCGGGAAAGACACGCCATTGGATGTCGCCATCAACACCAACGTTGAGGCACCCAATATTCGCCTCGTCTGCGGCATCCGGCCCAAGACGCTTAGGGATTTAGAAGATGCTTTAGACTACGTTGAGACTCAGCTTGTTCAGCTTTTAGCCGCCACACACACGGGACAAGAAGGTGACAACATCGACTTCGAGTCAAAAGCATTCCACGCGGGTATGCTCGACCACGTAGCAATGGAGGTCGCCGATATTGAACAGATAGCAACCCTTGGTATGCCAAAGGGCGTCGCAGATACACCTACGACCGATCTGGGCATTGGATCTTTAGACTCAAAAAAGGCGGTCATCCTGTGCATAGGTCATAACGTGCTACCTAGCATCGACATCATCGACTACCTCATGGAAAACGACCTCTTTGACGAGGTCGAGGTCGGAGGAATCTGCTGCACAGCCCATGATAACAGTAGATATAACAAGCGGGCGAAGATAATCGGTCCCATATCCTGGCAACTGAGATTCATTCGTTCAGGGATACCCGATCTGGTCGTCGTCGATGAGCAGTGTCTAAGGACTGATATTATCGAAGAGGCTAAAAAAATTGGCGCACCCGTCATTGCATCCAGCGAGAAGAGCATGTTAGGCCTCCCAAACAGAACTAATGATGATCCCGCCAATGTTGTAGATGACCTTGTGACAGGTAAGGTTCCTGGCGTTCTCATAATAAACCCAAGGAAGGTTGGAGAAGTCGCAGTTAAGACCGTGATGAAAGTCCATGGTAACAGGAAGAGCTTCATGCCTCTGACTGTTGAGGCAATCTCAGAGCAGGCTAGAAAATGTAGGGACTGCATGGAATGCGTCCGGGCCTGCCCAAATAATCTCCCTATAAATGACGCCGTGAGGGCTGCAGCGAATGGAGACATGGAGCCACTGGGCGCAATCTACCCACTGTGTGTAGGATGTGGACGCTGCGAGAGCGCTTGTCCAGTCGGATTTTCTCTAATCTCCTTCTTCAATAAGGGTGCTGAAAAGGTAATACAAAACGAGAAGTTTCCCATTAGAGTGGGACGCGGCGCAATCACCGATGTCGAGATCAGAGAAGTCGGCAGTCCTATCGTCTTTGGAGAGATCCCTGGCCTCATAGCCATGGTAGGGTGTGCAAACTTCCCCGCAGGCGGAAACGAGGTAGCTAAGATTAGTGAGGAGTTCCTAAATCGTCGATTCATCGTCGTTGCCTCGGGATGTTCAGCCATGAACATCGCGATGACCAGAGACGAGGAGGGGTTGAATCTCTACCAGAAGTTCCCGGGAGACTTCGATGCTGGTGGCCTTGTAAACGTCGGGAGTTGCGTTGCTAACTCCCACATCAGTGGAGCGGCGATAAAGATCGCGAACATATTCGCGAAGCGCCCCCTGCGAGGCAACTATGAGGAAATCGCAGACTACATTCACAACAGGGTTGGCGCTGTCGGCGTAGCCTGGGGTGCTATGTCCCAGAAAGCTGCGTCCATAGCTGCAGGCTGCTGGAGGCTCGGAATCCCCGTTGTTGTCGGTCCCCATGGTGCCAAGTATAGGCGCATGCTCCTAGGTCGGAAGGAGAATGTTGAGGACTGGAAGGTGTTCAACGCCCGCGATGGAAAGGAGGTCTACATTGGACCCGTCCCAGAGCACCTGTTCTACACTGCTGAGACCATGGAAGAGGCCATTGTCATGATTGCGAAACTAACCATGCGCCCTAACGACACCAACAAAGGCAGGGCAGTCAAACTGAGCCACTATATCGACCTCCATCAAAAGTACTATAACACGATGCCGGACGACCTCAATTTCTTCGTGCGTAGGCTTCAGGACATACCCTTTACTATGAGGGATGAAGTGACTAAGGCGCTTCAGGAAAAGGATTGGGTGGAGGATGAGATTGCGTCACCTGACCCTACCCTGCTCGACAGAATGGTGAGGAGGCGAGATTGATGCCTGGTAGGCCAATAACTGGTCAGCTTGCTGAGATCGCTGGGCCTCGTAAAGCCCAGATATTCCCGAGCGCTGAGGTCGTTATATCTCTGATTAAGAAGGCATCTCGCCCGCTGTTTGTAATCGGGTCTGAATCGATTAATGTGGCGACCGTTGACGGCAAATTTGTGGACACATCGATTAGGCTTCTAAGGAACCCAAAAATGACGTTGGTAGCCACAGGACACTTAGTCGCTGAGTTCAAGAAGCGAAAGGAAAATAGGGTATTCAGCATGCAGCTGATGAACCTCGGTGACCGATTGAGGGATCCTATTTGGGGTGGATTCGATGGAAAGGGGTCTTATGACCTCGTTATCTTCACCGGTTTCCCATATTACCTGGAATGGTTGGTTTTATCGGGACTGAAGAGCTTCGCCATGGAGCTCAGTACGATCTCTTTAGATAGGACGTACCAGCCGAACGCGACCTGGTCCATAGGATATATGGTAGAAAAAGAGTGGAAGGAAGAAATAGAAAAAATCGTGAAAAACTTGGAGGAGAGTGGCTGAGATGTCGATGTTTGATGATATCCCAGTTGGGGTAGGGATCATCTATGAGGGTGAACGCATCAGGGGAAAGGACATGCAGGTCGAGCTTGGTGGTCCCCGTGAGGCGTATAAGTATGAACTCGTCCAGGCTAGGAAGATGGATGAGATAGAAGATGGAGTCATCAAGATAATTGGGAAGGACATACCGGAGCTCGGCGTCGGGCAGAACCATCCTATCGGCATCCTGATCGAGGTCGCCGGTAAGGAAATAGAAAAGGACCTCGAGGGCGTAATCGAGAGGCGCATGCATGAGTACGTCAACTTCATCGAAGGCTTCATGCACCTGAACCAGCGCTACGATATCCAGCTCCGCCTGAGTAAGAAATCATATGAGAGAGGGTTCAACAGCTTTAAAGTGTTTGGAACCGTTTTATTGCGTCTCTATAAGAGTGAGATGCCCTTCATCGAGAAGATACAAGTCTGTTTTATCACCGATCCCGAGAAGGTGAAAGAAGGTTATGAGGAGGCGATGAAGATATACAATTTGAGGGACGCAAGAGCGAGAGGCATGAACGACGATGACGTGGATGTCTTCTACGGCTGTAGCCTTTGCCAGTCCTTCGCTCCGACTCACCTCTGTGTTATTACGCCTCAACGATACGCCAACTGCGGTGCTATAAGCTGGTTCGACGGCAGAGCGACCGCCAAAATAGATCCGAAAGGCCCCGTCTTCGAGATTGAAAAAGGGAAGAAAATCGATGATCTCAAAGGAGAGTATGAGGGCGTCAATAAAGTCATAAAAAATAAGAGCCTAGGCGAGATTGAGCGGGTTTATCTCTACACTGCCTTCGGTTATCCCCACACAAGCTGCGGCTGCTTCGAGGGTGTCGCCTTTTACATTCCTGAGGTGGACGGATTCGGAGTGGTCCATAGAAACTACAAGGGCGAAACGGTGAATGGCCTAAATTTCGTCACCATATCTGACCTAACAGCTGGTGGCCGGCAAGTAGACGGGTTCCATGGTTTATCCCTCGAGTACATGAGGAGCCCACGCTTCCTCCAAGCAGATGGGGGTTGGAATAGGATCGTCTGGATGCCAACCGAGATCAAGGAACGCCTAAAAGAGTACATGCCACCCGAAATCATCCCGAAGATAGCCACAGAGAACGACGTCAAGAGCCTAGATGAACTAAAAGCCTTCCTGAAGACTAAGGAACATCCGATAGTTAAGACATGGGTCGAGACATCGATAGCAGCTACACCAGAAAATACTGGAGAGCTTACAGTACCTACACTTGAGTTACCCGGCGACTTCGCCCCCATCCAGGGCCTACCCGCTGGCATGAACTTCAAGATCATCCTGAAGAACGCCAAGATCAAGGCCGAGAAGCTGATCATAAAAGCAGAGAAAAGGTGACGGTGTTGGCCAACAGAAAGGAGAAAAAGGAAATCCTACCGATAAGCATTGATATCCTTGAGGCCCTCGCGAAATTCCAGGAAATTGAACTCGACGATGTCGAGCTTTCCTTCGACGAGCTCGAGGTTAGCCTCACACCAAGCATGATGAGGGGGGCTCTGAGGCCCGTAGCGCCTGTTATTCCGGGAAAAACGAAACCAACTTCCCTTCTGGATGCAAAGGTCACGATACCAACCCAGGAGTATTCGGGAAAGATAGTTGAAGTCAAACTTGGAGCCACGAGGAAGGAAGGTGGCTCACGCAGCACATCAATAATTATCGGAGGAGAGACAGCCCCTGCCTACTATAACTTTCAAAATCCCCTTCCACACAAGCCGATTATAGCCTTTGATGTCTTCGACTGGCCAAATGTTTCCCTCGCCAAGGCCGTAAAAGAGCACTATAGAGACGTCGTCCATGACCCCGCGGAATGGGCAAAACTCTGCGTAAACAAGTTCAATGCCGAAATGATTAACCTCCACTTTCTGACTATTGATCCACTCATCGAGGACTCATCTCCAAAGCAAGCGGTAAAGGTTACGGAGAATGTTCTACAAGCTGTTGATGTTCCTATCGCCATAGGAGGATGTGGCGACCCGAAGAAAGACTTGGAAGTTTTTACGGCGGTAGCTGAGGCAACGAAAGGTGAAAGGATCCTCTTCAACTCCATAACACTCGACATGGATATAGAGAAGTCAGCTAAGTTTGTCAAGGATAACGATCACACCGCCATCGCCTTCACGAGTATGGACATGAACAAGGCGAGGGAACTCAATAGGAAGCTCTACGATTACCTGCCGAAAGAGAGTATCGTGATGGACACGACGACGGCAGCTCTCGGTTACGGACTTGACTACGCATTTTCGGTCATGGAGCGATGCCGCATTGCAGCGCTTCGGGGAGACACAGAGCTAAACCACCCAATGTCGTCTGGGTCAACAAATGCATGGGCGGCTAGGGAAGCCTGGATGAAAATGGATGACCAGTGGACTCCAAGGGAGCTAAGGGGTCCACTCTGGGAGACCATCACTGCGCAGACTCTCCTCCTCACTGGAGTGGATTACTTCATGATGATGCACCCCGCAGCAGCTAACGCCATTAGGACCCTGGTTGACAACCTCACGAGCGGAAAGAACGCCAAGGAGACCGTGGAGTGGGTCTCCCTGAAGGTGTAGGTGGTAGAGATGCCCGCTAAAGAACTAAGTCCGATTGAAATCTACAAGTATCTTCCCAGAACTAACTGCAAGGAGTGCGGAGAAACCAACTGCATGGCTTTCGCTGCCAAACTCGTGAACAAGGAAGCAGCACTCACAGAGTGCAAACCAATCCTTGATCCAAAACAAACTGAAGTTTTTAACAAGCTATGGGCTCTACTCAAACCTCCCGTGAGAGCAGTCGATGTCGGCGTTGGGGAATACGTGAAAAGACTTGGTGGAGAATATGTTCTCTATCGCCACGAGTTCACGTATTTTAACCCTACAGCCATCGCTATCGACGTCTCAGATGAGATGTCCGAAGAGGAATTAGAGGTTCGAGTAAAATGGCTCAACAACTTCCTCTACGAGTACATCGGGATGAAGTTAACACTCGATATGATCGCGGTGAGGTGCACATCAAACGATGCCGGCAAATTTGAGTCAGTAATTAAGAAAGTGGATAGCCTCACTTCCAAGCCTCTCGTTCTCTGCGCCTTGGATCCGGCGGTTATGGAGCAGGCGTTATCTGTGGTCGGGAAGAAGAGGCCTCTGATATACGCAGCGACGAGGACCAACTGGAAGGAGATGGCGGACCTCGCCCTGATGTACAAGTGCCCGATAGTAGCTTCAAGCCCTCAGGACATCGATGGACTAAAGTCGTTGGCGAAAACCCTTTGGGAATACGGCGTCGAGGACATCGTCCTGGACCCCGGAACCCTGTGGGACGACGGCGTATCGACGACCCTTAGCAACTTCACTATCCTGCGGTGGGACGCAATCAACGAGGAAGAGGAGTACCTCGGCTTCCCGCTCCTCGGTGTCCCCATGGTGACCTGGGCAAATACATCCGAAGATCAGATTGTCAAAGAGTGGAACGAGGCCATGCTTGCATCAGCGCTCATAACCAGGTACTCGGACGTGCTAATCCTTCACAGCGTCTCCGGTTGGTCACATCTACCCATTGTAATACTAAGGCAGAACCTATATACGGACCCCAGAAAACCGGTGTCAGTGGAAGCGGGGATTAAGACTTTCGGTGAGGTCAATGACATGTCACCCGTCTTCTTAACCTCGAACTTCGCCCTGACCTACTACACGGTGGCATCAGACATCGAAAAAGCGAAACTCAACTGCTACTTGCTGGTCGTCGACAGCGAGGGCTTATCTGTAGAGAGCGCCGTTGCTGGAAGAAAAATGACGGCAGACACGATTGCAGAAGCCATTAAGACCTATAAGCTTGGTGACCTCGTTAAACACAGGCACATCGTGATACCAGGTAGATCTGCCCGGCTGAGCGGTGAGATCCAGGAGGTATCCGGTTGGACAGTATCCGTTGGGCCTCGCGACTCCTCTGGGATTCCAAAGTACCTAGAGGAGGAATGGAAGCCTACAGTCGAATAATGCCCACTTTTTAACTCTACTTTATCATTTTACTGAGTTCAAAGCCTTCTTCAGATGCATCGTGACCTCATCTCCCTTCTCCGCAGCCAGCCGCATATATTCAGCTACGTCCTGGAGACCGGCACTAGCAGCCTCTTCCGCCACATCTCTGAAACGTTTGACATGTTCATCATTATGCTCGATCCAGTGCTCCAACAATTTTGTTATCCTATAACCTTCTTGAGACATCGAGATCAACTCGTTATGCGTGCGCTCACCTATTCCCGTGGTGGGTGATATTTCTTAGTCCCGCGAACTGTCTTCAACCCATCACGAAGTTTATCGTCCCACTTCTCCGATTCGGTTGGTAGTCTGTAACCCTTCTTCTCCTCTTTCGATTTCAAGGTCTTCACCTATTGTAGTATTAGTTTAAGCTCCTGGGATATGAAGTCGCGGGAGTCCTTTGGTTCCTCGGCCTCCATGTTGATCCACTTCCGAACCGCATGGACGATGTACTCATTGATGCTATCTGCATCTGTGTTTGAGACGTAGAACTGAAGCGCGATGTCATAGGACCTCACAGCCTCACCCTCGCTCCGTTTAATGTCTTTATGCACCAATATCACCGCCCCATCAGATGAGGCTCAGGGTGAGAGTCAACCCTATCTTAAAGCATCACGGCCATGTTCAGCCTCATAAAATCTAGGCACATCAGGAAGGGAGACAGTTGAATGAATGTATTATTCACTAACCATTAGTTAGAAATAAAAATTCCAAAATTATTTATTTCCAATATACAATTAAAAAATTGTGAGCTTAGTATGGGTAAAGAAAACTGGGTATATGTCAATAGGAATAAGCCAGTATACATTAACCCCTCGTGGCGACAAGAAGTTGAACATCTTAGAGGAGTTCTGAATGATTTCTACTCGTCTGAAGATGTAACGAAATCAGCACTAATAAGAGCTAAGCGATTAGCCAAGGATGGTTCTCTAGAGGCAAAAATTCTATTAATTGATGTGATAAAAAACACTAGTTCTTCAAGTGACATTCATAATTTTGCGGTAAATCTCTATAATTCGGAAAGATAATTCTTTTTAAATGTACCCGAGATAGGCTTTCAAGGCTCACGAAGTTGACCTCGAGTGATTCTCTCTAGCATTCAATAGTCTTATCCTCACTTCCACCTGACTCTAATCAGTGATTATAATGGTTGACCTATTTGTCCTCCAGTTTAACTCGTACGCGTGCGTCTATGAAAACTTCTAATCATTCTCATGTTTCGCAAAGAATGCCCCTAACTCCTCGAAGGACATTAGGGGGTGTACCTCAAGATGCATGTTAGTCAGCATCGGCGCGCGCGAGAATGACCTTAGTGATTACATGATGGATGAAACGATAAAATCACGTAAATGATTGTTTCCAATTACGGATACAAAAAATGTCCCAAGAGATTGATCAACTTGTTTAAAATCAAATTTATGGCTATAATTATTATCTCAGAATGACGAAAGAAGCTCAATATAAGCTCCGATTATCGGGCATTGGTCTCTAAATTATTGACACCTTATAATAGTTAAGTATCAAAACTATGGCCATAAATAATATCTAATTTTCTTATCTAGATAGATGCGCGCGCACGCGTAGATAGCAAATAAGTGAAAGCTGTAACTAATCCGACCTTAATATTAGCTTTGTGGTGAGTACATTAACTTCGGTTATACGAGCATTATTCAGCCTTTTACTAGTGCCAACGATGTCCCTAACTATGATGTCCTTACCCTCTGCTATAGCGAATACGACATCCTCAAGCACTTTTTCTCCATTTAAATAAACCTTGAATTCGCACATATTATTCCCTATTATCTTCCTGCCGGGAACATATAAATGAATAATCTTTCTTGAATCAACCTAAACCAGTTTAATGTAACTGTCTTTGGAACCTGATCCCCCTATGAGTACCCTATAAAAGCTATCTCTTCCAGATACTTTCTCGAGTATTCCGGAGAACTCTACTCTTTCTCCTACTCTAAAGGTGTCGCTGAACATTCCCTCATAAGAGACAAGTTGTCTGATATCAAAGTCGAACTCACTATCTATCTCCTCTACTTTATAGATGGCTGGTAAAAAGACGGACTCGCTACTATCAGAAATGTTGGCCGTTCCAAAAACTGTACCCTTAGGAAAGTAAGTGAAGTCGCCATAAGCCTCATCTATTTCGCTGTCTAGACGAATTGGATGGAACGAAACGTAAGTTTTCCTATAGTACCCGTAGTTCCAACGTCTACTAGCTATGAGCCTCAAGTCTTCGAGTGAGAGAGGAAACCTCTTGGTCCTGTCAGAGCACCATTCGGATATCTGTCTATCATCGAATGGCTCAAGATCCGAGTTTACTTTCCTTATATCTCGGATCGCTTGTTTGATGGAATTCGTCGCGGAGATACCGTGCAGCGTTAGATCGATGTCTGAAAAACTAGGATTATGGGTTTTTGTTAGGATGGAGCCTGTGACTCCTAAATCTGAGTCGGATAAACCAGTTTCATCCTTGAGGAACCCCACAAGACTCACGAGCTTCTCTTCAAGTGTATCGCTGGCTCCCTCCCTAAGAATTGAGTTTAACCTTTCTTTAGGATGATAATATCTGAGGACATCTTCATGTGGTACCGAGGAGATCACTATGTTACGGACAGGGCAGTTGAAGAGATACTTAGGGTATTTATCCTTCAATATGTTATACGTGTTTTCAACCTGTGTAACATGGTAATATGGTACTACTCTCGAGTATGCTTCTTTACCCCTCGTCCATTTTCCCTCTAATGCTGGAACATACTTGAGGTATGCAGTATAACGATCTGGAGGATGTAAATAACCTACTACACAGAATAGAAGGCCTTCATTTGTCTCGATTAAGTCCCTATCCTTAGGTTTAACAGCCATCTAATCAAGCCTTTAATACCTATTTATCTGAGCCTCGCTAACAGATGATCTATCAGAATATCCGAAATTTCTTTGCGGGTAACAGATTGTAGAGCCTCCCAGCCAGGGGTGCTGTTTACTTCAACAACATAGAAGCCCCCGTCACGCTCCGACTGCATGATATCGACGCCGGTATATTCCATGCCGATCTTCTTACAGGCCTTTATGCTAACTTCAACTAGGGAGTCATCCAGCTTGTATGGCGTCGCCTCACCGCCTCCGGCTATGTTGGTCTTCCAACTTTTTGCGGTTCGTAACATCGAAGCCACAACATTTTCACCAATTACAAATGATCTGATATCCTGGTTTCTGTGCGGGATGAACTCTTGAAGATAGTAGACTCCGTTAATCATCTCCAAAGCCCTAAAGACCCGATAGGCAATGTCTACATCCGAGACTCGGGTCATGCCGAAACCTAATGAGCCAAACATGGGCTTGACTACTACGTCGCCTCCGAGTTCCATGAAGGCATCGATCGCGTCTTCAAATCTCTCCGTAATAATCGTTTTTGGGGTCCTCAGGCCTGCGTCCTCCAAGAGGCCGGATGTGTAGAATTTATCGACGGACCGCTCTATACTATCCGCTGAATTCATCACGAATACACCCATCTCCTCTAGCCTGTGCAGGGCATCCATTCTGTAAAAGACCTGCTCCGGTGTACCACCTGGTACCTTCCTAACAATTATGGCGTCAAAGTCCTCGATGGCATAACCCCTCACGGATATTCTGGGTCTGCCAACGATCCTCGAATGAAAACGTGTAGGTGGGAAGACATAAGACTCGATGCTCATCTTCTTGAGGCTACTCATAAGCCTCTGCACATGCCACTCGTCCTTATCAGATGCCACTATACCAATTTTCAATTGTACAATCACTCAGCAGATGCAATGAAGATCTCGTTGTTTCCTCCGCAGGCTAGGTCACCTGAGTAGCGTTCGAACGATGTATCCATGAATTTTTCCGCCTCCTTCACCCCAAAGTTCTCTGACAGCTGTTGTAGATACACACGCATGAAGTTGGGCTTGTATGTAGAATCGTATTTGTATGTAGGTAGCATCTGCTCGACGCCACCGAGACACGCAATGAATCCTCCGTTCCCCTTTGCACTTGCTCCCAGTCTTTTCGATACTTTACCAAAGGCGAAGATCTGGCCCCCGTTCATGTGGACCCCTGCAAAGGGTGCTACAGCTCCTCTGATAACGATCATTCCTCGGCGCAGTAAGGCTCCGCACTCCTGACCAACATTGCCGTCAACGACAATTACTCCCCCTGTCATACCTTCGGAGCTACCTCTATACCCTGAGCCTAATCGATTACCTGCGTTTCCGTTTACTCTAATATAGCCTCCACTCATCTCAGCTCCAGCCCAGTCATCTACGGATCCTTTAACTTGGATCTCTCCTCCAGTCATCTTTGATCCTAGATGCATTCCGGTGTTTCCTTCGATGATGATTTTGCCGGAAGACATTGATGACCCTATATATTTGACGAGACTCGTCTCTCCTTCCACCAAAATCATCTGGCTGCCTACTTCATTGGAGACATCACCACTGATATCAAAGAATTCTGATAGCTTATGCTCTCTATTTCCCGTATATAGAGTGAGCCTTTCGATCTCCGACAGCTGCTTGCCAGTTATTAGATCCGGTGTAATGTTCTCAGCCTCAATAGGTATCAATGTCTCTCCAAAATATTTTAATTTAAGAATTTTCAAGTCATGTAGCCTCCAATGACTCTCTAAGGCCGATCTTAAATTTACCTAACTTTCCACCGAAGTTCACTGCAGTTATCTTCTTTACGCCTCCCGCCTCCACTGCAGCTTTTATCCCGAAGCCCATCGCCCTCCTCACTGATGACTCATCGAGACCGTTCAGGACTATCTCGATAATAGAATTTACTTTCTCCGGTGCATTTGACCCCTTGAAAGTGTGCTTTATCGTAGGGCAGAACGGCGTATTTGTTGAGGCTTTTAGGAAAGCGTATTTCGAGCCAACCTTACTCCCACTCCTACAAAGACCCCCTGGGAAAGGTGTGATTATCATCGGAACGGTGTGGATCGCTTCCACCGCCCTTTCCGCTGCCTCAAGGGTGGATTTCTCCTCCTCACCCATTATAAGGAAGTTACCTCCCGCCACTGCCTTCTTAGCGCCGTACAATTCCTCAGTGAGGAACTCTCCCTGCATGACGGGGATCCGCCAGAATCGGACGCGTTCTCCCAGGCCGTCGTTCATTCTCATCTTAACCTGATAGCCGTCACCAAAGAACCTGAGACTTTTACCAATATCAAGCATCTCGTCGGACTCATTTTGGGGAAGGCCGTTGAAGATCGCTGATGTTGGGCAAGTTAGAACGCATTGGCCGATCCGATTAAGCATAGACCCGGAGAGTTTACCCTTAGAGAAGCCGAAGACCATGATCGCGGTTCCAGGTCTATGGTCCGGCGTGCTTTCTGATGGCACTTCTCGCTCTATTCCAGCTTCGCAATCGCAGGCGATCACACTGGTTGCGAAACCCGTCATGTTCTGTGCTGCAATGTTCGCCCACTTCCTGTTGAGGGCTGTGACGATGATCCTGCTACCCCACATTGTGAATCCCTCGGCAAATGTGTCATCGATCTCCACACCGTTGAAGTTGAAACTCATCTATACAGCCTCCAGTTTGATGGGGTGGCTCATGGGAAGATAGGTTTCCTCGACCGGATAGTTCCTGAAATTTATCGAGTAATAATCTCTGAAGTCGACCTCCACGTCTTTAACCAGTTCACCCTCATTGGGTGCAGTTGAATCTATCCAATAGGTGGATCCTGGGGGAGTAGAAAGGATTTCTCCATCCTTCACGACTAACTCTCCTCCTTTGATCGTGTACTTGGCTAGTGTGAAGGCTTTCTCGAGGTCTCTATATTTAGAGGGTGCCCAATTCAACGGGTTTATGTCGTATACTGAGATATCACCATCAGCCCCCGGCGCGAGATGGCCCTTATTTGTTAGGCCAACAGCCTTCGCTGTAGCGGCTCTTGTCACTATAGCGATCTCGTTGAATGAATACTCCCGGTAATCGTTCGCTAGGTTAGTTCGCCTCATGCATGCTTTATTGATCTCAAGCATCGTCTCGTTTCTTGATGCTCTGCTCATCAACCAGGTGATGACCTTGGGGTAGAAAGTGAAAGGGCCTCCGTTCGGGTGATCCGTGGTCAGATAGACGCGCCAAGGATCGTATACTTGGAGAGCGAGTTCGAGGCCTATCGCCCACTGGATCGAATTTGCAGGGTTCCCTTTCTTGTAGGTGTAGGGGACTATGCCAGCGCCCGCCTCCATCTCCACATCCTTATTCACCCACTTGTTCCCGCTCAGATTAGAGAGTCTAAACTGCCAAGGACCATCACCCGTCATAGTCGTTGTATCAGTGAAAATCACCTGACCAATGTCAATAGAGACGTGCTCGTGACTGTTCACATACTTGGCTATCTTCGAGGCGCCGGATCTCACGTTGGCCCAGGTATCGCCGTCAAGGGCGTTGAACTGGCAGTGAACCACGTGAACCGTCGTCTTTCTCCCAGACTTTGGCTTGATACTCTTGAGGGCCTCCATCGTTTCGATCGTCGTCTCATAATTACCTGGGACACCCAGGTTATTGCAGTGGAGATGGATCGTGTGAGGCAGCCCCAGCTCCTCATTGGCTTTGGCTAGGCTGGTAACTATCTGCCTCGGCGTGACCTCATAGTTTATAACAAGGTCATCCAACCCACTAACATTCTTCCCCCACTTCCAGTTCTCGACTCCTCCGGGGTTGACTATCTTAACAGCATAGCCTTTAGTGGCTCTCAGTAACCAGAGGATGAACGCCTTGAGCATTTCGATGTCGCCGGCCTTAACATATTTTAGAGTGAACAAGTTGTTGCCGAATAGGGTATAAGCGGCCTTATCCAGCAGAGGTATATCGGCCATCTCCTCGTGGACATGACGCGCACTTATAGGAGGCATAGCCGGCTCTAAAACGGATGTGTAGCCCATCTGGGCGTAGCGGTAACCTGTTATGAAGGTCGAGGGGCAACTATACCCTACGCCTGACCGAGTAATTTTGGTCTTCTTAACGACGTCCTTCCTGTGATCCTCTGGTCTCAGCATCCTGCCCGCGTTGATTTTTGAGCCTGCTATGTGGCTGTGAATGTCAACGCCACCTGGCATTACGACCATGCCTGTGGCGTCTACGACTTTTATATCACGGTTTTTATTTTCAGCGACAATCTTTCCATTAGAAATTAAGATATCTCCTTTTTCTCCATTTATGTCATTGAGGGGATCGAAGATGAATCCACCCTTCACTATAATATCATTCATTAATTACACCTCTTTAACGACTCAACGATTGCGATAATGTCTTCAAGAACCTTGGCGTCTGTTCCTACTCCTTTTGGTGGCTCAACTACCTTTCTCATTTCCAATGGAACTTCGTCCATCCTATAAACGCCTCCGCTTGATTCTATGCCCAAAGTTGAGACGGGAATAACGACTTTACTTAACATTGTAGTTGGCGTTTGTTTTCGCTCAAGTGTAATTGTAGGTATCTTTGCTAATCTTTTTGCAGCACCGATGGGAAAAGTTCCACCAGGATCTGATCCCATTATTAAAGCAGCATCTGCCTCTTTTCGAGCTAATAGATCAATACTTGTATACTCACCAGGGTTGTACCGCGGATAACCTCGACTCATATCTACACCGAATGGATAACCCGTCAGCCAAGTTGGTACAACACCAGCTCCCGTTACATTAAAGATACCTCGCATGGGATTAACAACGAATTTTGTGTAATGGTTCAGATCGGATATTAAGCTATACAGTGCTTCAATGTTCAAATGTTTAGTTGAACCATGGTTTAAGCCTAACCCGTAAAACATGCAACCATATTTTGCACTTTTCATCCTATTTGCAAGCTGCTCTATTACATTTATTGGAACACCGCCTATATTTTCGCTTTGTATCTTTTCTCCTCTGACGGCTGCTCTAAGACACTGAATAATCTCAAAATCGCTGTCGGGTTTCACCATTATGAATTCATTAGCTAATTTACTTGTTCTGGTCTCCCGCACATCAACAACTATTACATAACGATCCTTTCTTCCATTAGGTATGTATTTTCCTTTAGGAATAACTGAGTATCTAGCGAGGTGCCTTGGATGGGAATCCATTGGATTTGAGCCCCAAAAAATAATTAGATCACCTCGGTTTTTTACTTCCCCTAAGCTTGAAGCTGAGGAGCCAACTGTTTGGCGAGCGATGATACTTGATCCGTGGCAAATTGAGGCAGTGTTGTCTATTACCCCTCCAATCAACTCTGTTAGATAAACAGCCTTTCTAATTGCTTCATTATCTATTTTACTAAGTCCATAAATTAGAGGGCGTACCGAATTAGCTAAGATATTAGCAGCTTCTTTAACTGCTTCTTCATAGGATACTGTTTTTCCATCAATTGAAGGATGATATATTCTGTTTATTTCGTTGTTCATAAATTTGGAGCGTGATATTCCACATGAGTTCTTAACGTTTATAATTTTATTATTATCAACGGTTACTTCGATGTCATCGCAAAGGCACCCGCAGAATGGGCAAATTACATCAGTATGAATTTCCATTAATTTCCCACCTTTATTTTATCCATAAGTTCTACAAATGTCAGTACTTGTTTGCCAGTAGCTGGCGATACTGTTGCTTTGATTCCCTTAAAGTTAGGTGTTCCAGTGCAGGCAGTGTCAGTTCCTATTACTTGGTTTATCCAAGGACTATATGGCACAAAGATTAACCCTTGCGGTAGTCCCTCAGAAACTCGCCAAAATAGTAGGACCTTACCATGACTTGTAGTAATTTCCACTGGTGCATCTTTATTCATTTCAAGTGCGTCTGAATCGCTTCGATTCATTTCAACGTAATTGACGCTGTTGAAATATTCGGTGGAAGTTTTACCAATCTCTAAGCTTATGCCCTGTTGGAGAGAACGACCAGTTATAAGCGTAACATCGATCTTTTTTGCCAACTTCGCTTCCCCTTCATAATAGCATCAGTAGTTAGTATAGTTAAAATTTGTTCGTGTACACGATTTCCAGCATGGTTTCAGTTGGCCGTAATTTAATATTAGGTCGGTTCGTATGTGTAAAAACCTAATCTTAAGAGCATTAAGAATTCCATTTGAAGGCATTTGGAGAAATCACGGTGTTTATTAGAGCCAACTCAACTGATTTCTAAAAAGGAATGTATGTGTATGGTTTTAGTTATTGCTGCGGTTGGAACAAGTGGCTCAGGTAAAACTACTACGCTGGAATACTTGATTTCGCATCTCTCCGCGGAAGGTTACAAAATCGGGTCGATAAAGCATGTTCACCACGAAGGCTTCACCATGGATAAAGAAGGTACCGACTCATGGCGATACGCTAAAGTAGGGTCACAAGTCATAATGACCATCTCGCCTGATGAAATTGCGATACTAAAAAAAACCGACGCAGTATTCAATGATTTGGATCAAGTAATTGAGCTTTTGAACCGAGAAGCTCTGGACATTATTTTCATTGAGGGATTCCATAGGCTTATTGCGAAAAGAACAGATGTTCCAAAAATAATCACCGCAGATAATGAAGATAACTTTATTAGAACATTGGAGGGAACCGCTGAGCCAATTCTTGCAGTCACAGGAGTGATCTCAGAGAATAAGCCAACAATAAACGGGTTAAAGATTCCCATACTCAACTTAGACACGGAAGGTGAATTGCTTCTGCAGCTTGTGAAGAAATATGTGAAAAACAAGCAAATTAAAAAATAAGGAATACGCCAAAGAAAAAACTGCCCAATAAGGTAAAAGTCATGACGAAACGGGCTGCACTCATATTAGCGGGAGGCGAATCTCGCCGATTTCAAATCAAGAATGAACAGTGGTATGATAAAGCACTCGCTGAGCTATTCGGGAAGCCTCTGTTGGTTCATGTCGTAGAGAATGTGTGCAGTATTGTGGATGAAGTTATAATCTGCATAAATGATGAAACACGAAAAGCAAAATATGTTAAGGCTTTGAAGAAGTACAATCTAGGCGACGTGAAGTTTGTTGTTGACGAAAAAATCAGTGATGTAAGCGGTCCCAACGTGGCGATTATGACGGGACTAAAGTCAACCAGGGCAGACCTATGCTTTACACTTCCTTGCGACATGCCCCTGTTAAAACCTCAAATCATTGAGTACTTTTTTGACGCTGCAGGAGATGCGCAGGTGACTGTTCCAATGTGGCCAAATGGCAGGCTTGAAACTCTCGTCACGGTTGTTGAAAGGGACATCGTTGCAGAAATCACTCAGACCCTTTGTATTCTGAGGCGACCACGTTCCGACGACATTATGAGAGGTGCCTCAAAAGTCCTTTTCATTTCTCCAGTGGGGGAAATGAAGGCCCTTGACCCCGAATTGAAAAGCTTCGTGAACATCAACCGCCATGAGGACCTGTTTAAACTGCAAACTCGCCCAGCTCACGGTAGCTTAACTGAAAACTTCAAAGCAAATTTAGGTATCCTCAGTGTATTTGAGCTTGGACGTATCCAAGAAGCCGCTGCATTCTACCATGAAACTAAGTTAGCTGAAGCTACAACGCTTTTTTCTTCTTGTGCGGCAAACTTGGAAAAGGAAAAGTCATTTTTTTGGGCGGGTATAAGCCGAGAAAACGAAGGAAAAACTCTGCTAGCTCGGTCTCAGCTTCAAAATGAGTCTGAAACCGCGGTGGAGTTGGATTCTCAGGCTAAGGACGTGTTTTTGGCAGCCATCAAAAATTATAGGTTAGAAGCAGAAGCGCATTTGGAGAGGGGCTGCAGTTTCCTTGCAGAGCGGGCGTGGACTGACAAAGCGTGGTGTGAATCTTGGGTCATGGGCAAAACGGGGCACAGAGATAGATATCTCCCAAAATACTAGGCTTGTTAGGGGATCTGAATTATTTCCATTTTGTTAAACAGGAAAACAATGATTTCTTTCCCCTTTGCCAGACTCGAGTGGGGGGGAACCACTGCGTAACCATTGGATTTTACGATGGTGGTCAACGCGCTTGAACCGCCCTCTGCAGGTTCCGCCACAAATTTCTCCTCAACCCGTCTCACTTGAACAAACAAGAACCTGAAATGCGCATCCGTTTCAACCGAGTTGCCCAACACGGCCGTTACTCGCGGAACTGCAGAGTTTGCGCCTAAACCACAGTAAACATTAATCAATGGAGCAATGAAACTGTAGAAACCAGCTATGCAGCTTCCGATGTGCCCAGGCAACATCACTACGGGTATACCGTTGACTAAACCGAATCCTGAAATCGCACCTGGACGCAGCAGAATCCCTTGCACGATGACCCCTGGTTTTCCAAGAGCGTTTATAGCGTCAGGGACAAAATCTTTCACTCCTACAGAAGAACCACCGATGGTAACCACTATGTCCGAGTTTTCCAAAGCTTGGCTGATTTTTTCTTTGACTTTGTCTAAGGCGTCGGGCATTATACCCTGCAGTTTCGACTCGGCACCCAGCTCTGAAGCTAAACCCGCCACCACAAGCGCGTAGTTGTTCGCGATAGTCTCAGGATCTTTTTGGTACTGGTTTATGAGCTCATCTCCGCTAGAAATAATCGAGATTATGGGTTTCTTGAAAACTTCTACCTTGTTCAATTTTATGGATGCCAACAACCCGATATCCTGAGGTCTCAGAACTTGCCCTTTACTTAGAAGCAAGTCGCCTTTTTTCACGTCGTCACCGAGAGGAATTATCCCTTCACCCGATTTGATTTCCCTAATCACCTCAACGGTGTTTTCACGCAGCCGGGTTTCTTCAACCTTCACTGTTGCAGAAGCACCTTTGGGTATGGAGGCTCCACATGCAACGTAAATTGTTTCGTCACGCTGAACCTGCGCGTTGGTGGGGTAATCGACGGGAAAAAGCTTCCCAACGATTTTATAAGTTGCTGGTTTGAGTGTTGAAGCTGTTTTGGTATTTTCTGGATTTATAGCGTATCCGTCTATGAAAGTTTTGTCGTAATCGGGTATGTTAATGTCTGAAAATACGTCTTCAGCTAAAACGCGTCCAAGGCACTTGTCTAACGGCACAGATTCGCGTCCCACAACTTTTCCGCTTACGCTGGCAAGCAGCAGGTCTAAAGCTTTTTGCGGATTAGTCCGTTTAGGTAATCTACGAATATCTGTTCTATTCATGCAGAACCACAGTTTAACTTAACCTTTGAGAGACAGTTTTAGAATATCGTTGTTTATTGTCCCATTATAGAATACTCTTCCTGTCTTCGAGCATACTAAAGTGACCGCTGCAGGAGCGAAGAGTGCTGGATCGATTTTTGTGAAGTCGAAGTTTACTTCACTGTATATCTCGTATGAGGTCCTCCCATAATCCTTGCAGTTACTCGATGGGGTTCTGCTTGCTAGATCCATTAGAATTTGCTCCTCTTCATCCACAACGAAACTTGTGACGCCACCGTAGGTCAGGGCGTCCTCGGCACGTCCCATAGCCTTCCCTCCATCTACGTGCGGTGGCATGATAGGGGCGTAGCCGACCCCATACCTCACCTTCTTTAGGTCTATACCAAGAACATCGAGCCTGAAGAGCCCCGTCTCCACAACCCTTCCCGAGATCTGAACCATGCCGGACATCGAAGTTGTGGAGGTGAGAAGCATGAAGAGGTTCTCGGGCTTGACGTTGCAGGATTCCGCTATGAACCTAGCGGCGGCATCCGTGGGTTTCCTTTGGCTCTCAAGAAGGATAGTCGCGACGTCTGACTCGTCCTTGTATTCGATCTTCTGGAAAACCTTTTTGGGTTTGAGGGCCAGTGCCCTAGCTGGACCTGAGCCGTCTGCTGTGTAATCCTCTACAGATATTTTCCATCCTGCGAGCTGAGCACCAAAGAGCGACCACGCCGGTTGATCCGTCGAAACCACGATGGTGGGTAGTTGAAGTCCACCATAGTCGGAGTAGCCTAGGCTAACTTCCCCGGCTCCACCCATGGCTATTCGGGTAGTCATAAGACCGGCTTCGTATCCTCCTTTGGCTTCGAGACCTGTGTCGATTATTGTTGATCCACAGGGCAGATTTGTAACTAAAACGTTGTAGTACTGCGGGTTCTCTAGAAGCCTGTCTACCAGTTTCTTCGTAAGCTTGTTAAGGCTCAGCAAATCAATTCAAGTCCCTACTTATTTCTAAGCTGTTTATAGAATTAGCGATAGGTGTAGATGAAGTTGAGTCGATGATTCGTCACTTATCAACATAGTCTACGACCGAGCCTTCCTTGGTAAGAAGGTAGTATACATGGTCGTCCTTCATTTGCTTCTCTACGCAATATCCCCACTCGAGAATGTCTAGGTGCCAGCTTAATGTTTTTTCATCTAGTTCTGTTCTATTTTTTAGTTCCTCGAGTGTAGCGGAGCCACCCTTGAGTTCTCTTAATATTGTCCTCCTAATTGGATTATTCATAGCCCTAAGGTAGCGTTGGTGCCTTTCTTTTGTTTCTTCCATTGAGCCTCCGATAGTCTTCGTGTCTTTGTCACTCAAAGATCATTTTCACCTTTTTCACTTGTTTTTTGTCTTAAAGTCGATATAGCCTTCAAGGATGTTCTTCCAATCGATGTACTCGCTCATTATTTTACGAGCAAGTTGAATCTTACGAGCAGACATAGGAACCGAGATTATTCTGCCTTCAAGTGGCTCGAGCTTAGTCACTGTTGTGAACGTGTCATCGGCTACGAGGAGAAGAGGGATACCCTTTGACTCTGCGGCTGAGATTACCTGAGCTGAGGGATAGATGTTACCGGTGAGTATAATGGTGCTTGGCTTGGTCTCGAGTGCCATAAGAATAAGATCTGCGCGATCGCCACCAGTGATGAAGGCTCTGTCTACGCCACGTCTCAACCAGCTCATGGCTGCCTCAGGGGACATGGCGCCGACAAGGTAGTTATCGACTATCCTGTCGAGGCTACCTTTGCCAGATAGGACCTCAGCTTCTAGGGCGTTCACTACATCCTGAACGGTGGGGAGTGTTAGTTCTCTATGGTCTGGTACGACACCGTAAACGTTTAGACTACATTTACATAGGACTTCAGATACTACTCCTCGCATCCTTTCAAGTTGCTGGAATGGGACGAAGTTAATGATTGTTCCGATGACATCGACGCCCCTTTGGGCCATATAATAATTGTAAAGCAGGGCTTTATCTGCACATGTATCACCGTCTCCTTTTACTGAGAGTATTACCTTGGCGTCGAACTCCTTGGAGAGAGTTGCCACGTCGAGGCTTGAGCAGAAAAGCAGTTCTGGGGTCTGGGCTGCCTCAATGAGGAGTATGTCCTTACCTTTTTTCACCTTCTCAAACGATTCCATTACACGAGCCTTCAGGGAAACATAGTCCTTGGATATGAGGTCTAGGTATCGGCTCCCAAGGACTACAGGGCAAATCTCTTCGATCGGTTCCCTTAAGCCTATTACATCCTTCATCATTGTAACGTCAGGGTCTACGTACCTGCCGTCGACCATCTTGTATCCTTGCCCAATTGGTTTGAAGTACCCGACCCTCATGCCCATTTCATTAAATGTATTATAGAGACCAAGACAAAGGGCAGTCTTCCCGCTAAACTTAGTTCCTGCAATATAGAGTGTATATACCATATGTTTGACTATGTCACTTCATAGTTATAGTTATTTTGACAAGGTGATCTTCACATCGAGGGCGTAGGCACCCTCTCCAGCCTTATATACAATTACGGGATTGATGTCCATCTCAACAATTTCTGAGAAGTCAGTGACCAGTTGGCTCACCCTAAGGATCATATCCTTAAGCGCAGATAGGTCGGAAGGATCCTCTCCCCTGATCCCCTTCAATAAAGTATAAGCCTTCGTGTCTTCCATCATCTCAGTGGCCTCATGGTCTGTGAGGGGGGCTAGGCGGAAGGAGACGTCTTTCAGGAAATTAACATATATTCCTCCAAGGCCAAACATGAGTAGGGGACCAAATTGTACATCTTGGCTCATGCCGATGATCATCTCACGACCCCTCGGGATCATTTTGTAGACCATTACACCGTAGATTCTTGCGTGTGGCATGAATTTATTGACGCTGGTCATCATTTGATCGAATGCTGTTTTCACATCGGTGGGCGAGTTTAGGTTCAAGGCTACACCGCCGACGTCTGTTTTATGGAGGATATCTGGGGAGACGACCCTTAGGACAACGGGGTATCCGAGCTTCTCTGCGCATTCAACTGCCTTGTCTGCATTTTCAGCTAGCTTATTCGGAGGAACTGGAATGCCATAGGCTTCCACGACGTCTGCGGCTTCTGTTGAGAGGAGCACAACTCTGTTATCCATTCGAGCAGCCTTTATCACCTTATTCACTATGTTCGCGTCGACGTCATCGAATCTCTGTAAGGGATAGACGGGAAGCTTCAAAAAGCGTGAATATCGATACATTGCTGATATCGTTTGAATTGCTTTCTCAGGAAAGTCGAAGCAGGGAATTCCGTTATTCATTAAGTAGCGTGTAGCCTCATCAACCATCTTGCCTCCCATGAAGACGGTTAGAATGGGTTTCTGGTTTATGGACTGCTTAATCTTAACAATGTTCTTTGCAGTTTCCAAGCTCTCCGTCATAGCCTGAGGTGTTAGAAGGATGATTACGGCATTGATGCCATCGTCTTTTATGACCTCGTCGAAGGCGAGTGCGTATCGGTCCGCCTTCGCGTCACCCAGGACATCTATAGGATTACCTGTTGCTGATGCGGGTGGAAGGCTCTTACGGAGTCTACTTTGAAGCTCGCTCGAGATCGAGGAGATCTTGACGCCAAGCTTCTCACTGAGATCAGTCGCGAGGATACCAGGCCCTCCAGCGTTTGTAATTATGGCTATCCCCTCGCCTTTTGGTAAGGGTTGCTCCGTGAATGCTAAGCCATAGTCAAAGAGTTCCTCAATACTGTTGGCTAGAATCACACCTGCCTTGTTGAATGCGGTTTGATATGAGAGGAAGCTTCCGACGAGTGCTCCCGTGTGACTCCCCGCTGCCCTGGCGCCGGCTGAGGATGTTCCGCCCTTAAGGACAACGATGGGTTTCTTCTTAACAGCTCGTGTGGAAGCTTCGAGGAACTTTCTACCCTCCTCAATCGACTCGAGATAAAGGAGGATGACTGAGACTTCGTCGTCCTCACTCATTGCTTCCAGAAAGTCGATCTCGTTGAGGTCAGCCTTATTTCCTAGACTGATGAAGCTATGAAAGCCCATATTCTCTTTAATGACCCAGTCAAGTACAGCTGTCCCGAGTGCACCGCTTTGGGAAATGAAACCTATCTTTCCTCGTCGCGGCATATCAGCGGCAAAACTTAGGTTCAATGGCGTCGTTGTGCTTATTAAACCGAGACAGTTGGGCCCCTGGATCCGCATTCCATATCGCTTACCTATCTCAACGAGTTGTTGCTCTAGGACTGCGCCTTCATGTCCGGTCTCCTTGAAACCCGCGGATATCACAACTAGAGCCTTGACGCCCTTCTTTCCACATTCTTCAGCTACCTGCAGTACTGAGGCTGAAGGGATGGTGATCACGGATAGATCCACATCGTTTGGAACATCGAGTATAGATGGGTAACACTTCAATCCGAGAATTTCGTCTACCCCGGGATTCACCGGGTAGATTTCTCCTTTGAACCCAGAGTTGATAATATTCTCCGTTAATATGTAGCCGACTTTACCAGGTGTCCTTGAGGCACCTATTATGGCGACTGATTTAGGATGGAATATGGCGTTAAGATTCGAGCTCGTAGTTATCTGAGACATCTGGTGCCTATGTATTAGAAAACATCAAAAATAAAAAGGTTCATGAATTTTCTTTGGTTATTAAAAACTGGAGCTATTATTGGTAATATTATTCTATTAAATAAAGGTAAGAAAATCGATTATTGTTTCTCTGGTTTTTCGATTAGTCTCTTCTTTAATAGCTGAGACCCATCGTCGTAGTGTGGTTTACGCGTTACATTGTCTCCGTACTTTTCAATTTCCCTGACCTCATCTGCAACCGAAGCCGCTGTTCTCATGAGTTCATGGGCTGTTGCGCAAAGAGCTGTATAAATTGTCCAATCTTTTTCCTTAAAGCAAGCCTCGCTGGTGAGATATGAGACGCGCTTCGCCATCTCATAGGATGCCCCTGCCTTTGCCAATGAGTATGGGTTTGATAGCCCTGAGACTTTTAGCGCTTTTTCACGGGTGATGTTCAATAAGGGTAATTCAAGTTTCTCATTCGACTTCAATTGTTTGATTAGGGCGTCGATCGTCTGGTAAATTAAGCTATAGACTCCTGTAACTGAGAGTACCTTGATGGTATCTGCGTTGAAGATGGCCATCTCAATCGGGTCAAGAAACTCCCTGCGTGCCCCGATCATCGAGTCGGCTTCAACTATTATACAGCCCATTCCTTTGCCCTGAAGCTCCTCAATTAGGCCTTTTGGCCCATCGGAGACTACTACTACTGGAATACCGGAGGCCGATATCAACTCCCTCGCTTTTGTCGGTCCTTTTGTACTGGCGTTAGGGCTCGTCACAAACACCAAGTCTGGTTTAAGACCAACTATGATTTTTGCAACTTCCTCCGATTGTTTAGAACCCATGTTAGCCCCTGAGGAGACGACTCTTACTTCCATGTCTTCTCTTTCAGCCCTCTCGTCGAGAAGAAGCTCGATCATTGGTGCGGTCGCTATGTTGCCTACCTTAAGGAATCCGATTAAAACCATTATCTACCACGTTAAAGAAGTAATCAATAACCTGAATAATACTTTACCCATATGAGACAGATATATTTTCGATTTAAGACGTAAAAGGATAAGCTCCGAATTTATTTAGTTGTGTGTGCCTTGATGATTTCTCTGCATTTATTGGCGTAATCACAGTAATCTAAGCAGGATGCGTTGTCATCTGGCCTTGGCCATATTTTTCCACATTTCAGACATACACCGGTGTCCTCATCGCTCCAGATCTCAACGTCGCCACCGCAAGATACGCACTTTGTGTAGGCAAGTGTCGGTCTAATGAAGTCCTTGATCCCGGGGCATGTCTCCGGACTTATTGGCTTAGATCTCTTGAAACTCATTTTATTAGTCTCCAATATAGTAATGAGCTGCTAGTTTCAACCAATATCTTCGTTAAATAAATATATTGACAATAAAGGCCGTTTTGAATTGCCCTTTTCTTCAGGTGATTCAATATTTTTTATGAAGAAATAGTTAAACGGATTCAGCTATATTCTCATATCATGGCTAATCGACCTAAAGTTTTTGGGCATCTACTCGTCGAGGTAATAAAACCCGAAAGATGCGTTGCCTGTGGCTCTTGTGTTTCTGTTTGCTCTGTTGATGCAATAAGCTTTGTTGATGGGATCCCCAAGCTTACGGGGAAATGCACAGCTTGTGGAGAGTGTTACATGGCATGTCCCAGGGTAGAGCACGACTTCGGTGAATCTGAATTATGTGCGCTTGGGAGAAATAGGTCACCTGATGAGGCAACTAATGGTATCATTCTTGGGGCATATGCCGTCAGGTCGTTGAACCCTGAGGTAAAGGAACACTCGCAGGATGGAGGGGCGGCAACCTCGATTCTTCTTAGCTGTCTCAATGATGGCTCTAGCGCTGTCGTTGCAGGGCTCGATAAGGAGAAGGTCTGGTTACCGGTGCCAGTACTTGCTAGAGATAATAATACAGTGATTGAATGCGCTGGGACAAAGTACACATCTGCACCTATGCTTTTGGCGGTAAAGCAGGCTGAAAAGGAGGGTCTTCAGAAGTTGGCGTTCATTGGTACTCCCTGCCAGATACACGCCCTCAGGAGGCGTCAAAAGAATGCATCGAAGACCAACACTCTCGCACTTGGACTATTCTGCATGGAGATATTCAATTACGAGAAGCTAATGGCATACCTCAAGGAGCAGGGTGTTGACCCTGGGAAGGTTAAGAAGTTCGAGATAAAGAGCGGTAAATTCATCGCACATAAGCCGCCGGAGGCACCATTCGAGGTCAAGATAAGGAAGCTGAAGGAGTTGTCCCGTCCCTGCTGCAGGGTATGCCAAGATTACACATCTGAACTTGCGGACCTCTCAATAGGAAACGTAGGTTCACCAGAGGGATTCTCCACCGTCCTTGTCAGGTCGGAGAAGGGGAAAGCTGCCCTTAACGCCGCGGAGAAGGCGGGGCTTGTAGAAGTAAAACCACTGAGCGATTATCAGCCGGGAATGAGTCTTGTGGACAAGCTCGCGGATATGAAGAAGAGGGAGAACAGCGGGAAACCGCTAGACCAGTAGCCCCTTCTGCTTCGCTCGCTCCACAAGTCCATTGAGGACATCCTCCCGGAGAGGGTGTGGCTTACCCACGAGCATGACCTCGTAGTGGAGCTGTGCTAAGAACTCGACTATGCGGGCGTTTGTCGCGGCTTCCTCGATGGTCTTCCCTATGGTCGTTAATCCGTGGTGAGGCATAAGAGCGGCGATGTGGTCCTTCATCGCCTCAACGAGGTTGTCTGCCAACTCGTCGGTGCCCGGTGGCGCGAACTTCGAGACGGGTATGCCCTTGGCGAGTGCTGGGGCTTCAGTTATCTCGATCCCCATTGGTATGATCTCCTCGCCTATGATGGAGAGAATTGTCGAGTAATGGGGGTGGACGTGTACGACACCGCCAGCCTCGGGCCACTGCTTGTAGAGCTTTGTATGAAACGGTGTCTCTATGCTCGGCTTCTCCTTCCCCTCGAGGACCTTCCGGGTGTCTATGTCGACTACGATGAAGTGGTGAGGTAACAGGTCCCCGAAGCTGTATCCGGTGGGTTTGATTATGCACTTATTCGTGCCTGGGATTCGGGCGCTGATGTTCCCCGATGCGCCGTGTGTCAGCTTCTCGGCGAATATCTGCCTGCCGACTTTGGCGAGGCGCTCCCTAAGATCCTTCTCGATGGTGTCCATAGTAAGTCAATACGCCACGTAGGCTGCACTCTTATAAGACTCCCGAAAGGCGTCGGCGGGTCTCAACCCACGAGTGGTATAGTTTATCGTATTCCTTGGTGAGTGCCACGTCGGCTTCTATTGGCTTCTCCATGTGCACCATCTCTTTGACTGCCTTCGTGATGTCACTATAGATGCTTGCGCCTACGGCGGCGCATATGGAGGCTCCGACCGCCGTGGCATCTCTCTCCTTTGGTACGGAGACTGGTATTCCGATGACAGCGGATTGGATCCTGTTCCAGATCTCGGCCTTTGAATTTCCCCCGCAGAAGCCGAGCTTGCTCGCCTTTCTGCCGGTTATCTCCGTGAGCTGTTCTAAGTTCGCCTTGACAGCGAAGCAGTTCGCTTCGAGTATCGCTCTTGCGAGGTCGCCTCGCGTGAACTTCGAGGAACCGAGTATTGCAGGTGGGATAGGAGAGTCGCCGAGTGTGTCGCCCTTCCAGTAGGGTGGCCCGGCGTTGAAGACGTGTGGCCCCATGTAGACCTTGACACTGTTGGAGCCGGGTGGAGATTCGGCGGCTAGGGCGTTCATGGTCTCGTAGATCCTCGGGGATGGTTTCTCGCAGAGTATATTGTCTCTGAACCATCTGTAGACCCACCCTGTGCGGCCCGCGTTGCTCTCCAGTATCCATTTATCATCGACCACATGCATGTTGGTCCACGTTCGGCCCTTCTTATCGAACACTGGCTTCTCGGTTACCATCTGGACTGGCGTTGTTGTTCCGCCGACGACTACTACGTCGCCTGGGTTTATCGCGCCGCATCCTATGAGCCCACACTGTGTGTCAGCGCCACCCACGGCTACGGGTGTACCTTCGTTTAGGGTTGTGCCCTTCGCGGCCTTCCTCGTGATCTGAGCCACCTGAGTGGCGTTTTTCTTTACCTCTGGGAAGATATCCGAGGGGAGATTCAGCTCGTCCAACAGTTCCCACGCCCAGTCCCCCTTCTTGACGTCGAAGAGACTCGTCTCGCAGGCACTTGAACCCTCGGTGTATGGCGTACCACCCAACATGTAGCCGGCCCAGTCGTTGATCATTAGGAACAGGTTTGCCCGAGCAAGCACTTCGGGATGTTTATCCTTTAACCACGCCAGTTTGGCGGCGGCTATCCACCCGGAGACGGGCCAGTGCCCAGAGTAGCGGTACATCTTTTCGCCGAGGCGTTTGTTCAGCTCATCCCCGTGGTCGTAGATGTCTGGGGTGAACTTGAGCAATATCTCCTTCCCCCGTTTGTCGAGGAGGACAAACTCCTCTCTCATGCTTGTTGTGCTGATCCCTGCGACCTCACCAGGTTCTATATGTGACTCAGTGAGGGCCTTTCTGATGGCTTTCTTTATGCTTAGCCAGCCGATATCTGTGTTCCAGTCGTCTCTATCCCACTCGACGCCCGAGTATGATTTTATCTTACCATTCGTGTCGACTAGAAAGCACTTCACGCCGCCTGAGCCGCAGTCTATTGCCATCAGGTATTCCGTGGGCAATCAGATTCAACGCTCCAGCACCTTGGGGTTGGCTATCTGTGCTCTCCGGATCTCCTCGCCCCAGAGATACTTGGCTGTCGCCTCGGCTACCTGTTGGTAGCCGCGTCTCTCCACCTCTGGGGATCGCCCCGCGGTGTGGGGTGTCGCTGTAACATTGTCCAGTTTGAGCAGGAGGTTATCTGGCTTGACAGGGTCCTCCTCGAAGACGTCGAGTGCGGCGCCAGCTATCCTCTTCTCCATTAATGCCTCGTAAAGTGCCTTCTCGTCGATGATCTCTCCCCTCGCAGTGTTGACTATAACGGCGGAGGGTTTCATCAAATCGAGACGCTCCTTGTTGAGCATGTGTGTCGTTTCGGGAGTTAGTTTGGCGTGTATCGAGATGAAATCAGATGTCCTCAGTAGTGGCTCCAGCTCAGTCTTCGTGCATTCATCCTTCATAAGCGCCTCTGTGGTGATGTAGGGATCGAAGACCTGCACCTTCATGTCGAATGAGTGCGCTCTCTTAGCGACGCGCCTACCCACCTCGCCGAACCCTATTAAACCGAGGGTCTTGCTCTCTAGCTCTTGGAAGGCATATCCCTCCAGGTACTTTCTGCCAAGCTTATTGACATCGGTGAAGTACGTACCAGTCTTCAGTGCCATACTGAGCCGGGCTATATGACGTGACTCGGAGAGTATGAGTCCCATAGTCTGATCCGCGACTGAGATGGCGTTCCGACCCACTGTGCCAATGAGCATCACCCCACGTGCCGTAGCGGAGGCAACGTCGACGTTCACGGGCCCCCCGCGTGCGATTCCGATCACCTTCAGAGCGGGGCTTGCATCCATGATGGAGGCCGTCATTGGCGCAAAGCCGCTCAACACCACCTCCGCATCCTTGATGCTCTCCTTGATGAACTCGGGGTCACCGAACGCTTCCTTCACGTTCTCCCTGACCTCCGTTGACCACTTGAAAGCTCCTGCGCGGTTTTCAACGTAGACAATATTATGTTTGGAATAGTCTGAGCCGAGGTTGTCTCTGAGCATCTCTTCCCAGATCTTCTTGGCGTCGGCCTTCGACCATGAGTCGTATAGCACAACAATCTTCGCCATATTTGCCGCCTTCCATCACTTCCTCTAGAGTACTATTATGTGTTTCCAACACCGTGATCATGGAGAACGTTATCTCGTGTGTGCGCTCTCCTTCTTCATCTCATCTAGACGGTTTAGGATGTGCTCCTCCCCCTCGTATACATAGTATGATAGGTATTCCCAGCTGAACTCCGGGTACTTGGGCCGACCAAGGTTCCTCTCCAGAAGCCGATGCATGCAACGATATGTGAGTTGAGCCCTCTCCGAGTCATTCTTTTCCTCGAGCAGCTGAATGAGCCGCAACCTGAGACCCAGGATCACCTCCGGGATCTCTGACTGGTATAAACGGTGCCTCCTCTCAGACAATGGTACCATTCTTCTTTGGGTTCGTCGCCTATATGACTCTCATCGTTTCAACGAGTATGGGGAGTTTTGGTGTGCTTGTTTAAGCATGCCAGGTTTTATGATTGGTACCATTAGTGGTGGTTTAGATTATACATGCGAAAAGGAAATGCCATTTCAACATGGCTTCTTTCACCATTCTTTTGGTACCATTAGTTACTCCGCCACGATGCGCGAGATCGTGAGGAGAGGGCCTCTGTATTACACCCTCGTATTAATTGGCCATCAGTATAGCTTTGGGCTTGTGACTGACCGTCGATGACTGTCTGTGACTCATCTGGTGACTCTTCCGTGACTGTCTGTGATGGGTGACTGTGACTGTCTGTGACTCCTCTGATGGCTCTTCCGTGACTGTCCGTGACTCATTCTGTGACTCTTCCGTGACTGTCCGTGATGGGTGACCGTGAGTGACTGTCCGTGACTTGCCATGACCGCCCATGACTGTCCGTGACTGGGTGTGGTTTGCTACTGTAGTACGAGGGTGTGTGGGGGGTACGCCCTCTGCAATGTCACTATCATTGTCAGACTCATCATCACGGTCATCAACATCATGATCATCATCATAGCCATTACCATGGTCATCATTAGTGCCAGAGTCATGCTGGGTCACTCCCTTGCTCCGTAGCATACATCTATAGTTAACACCTCTCTCTAACTACCTCATCCAGTTTGGGTGGGCGATTGGGTGGCACTGCTCCTGAGAGGCTTACGATAACCTCGGGTTTGTTCTGCAAACCATCCCTCTTATGGGCGTTTAGGGAAGAACTATATCACTCGCATTTTTTGAGTTAATGGATTCTATGGTGAGTATGTAAGGGGGAATGGTACCATAATATTGTTTTTGAGAAATGGTACCATTACTTATCACCTACCGAATTAATGGGGTGCGAGCGAATTAGCTTCACTTGAATTATGGAATGGTACCATAATTCAGTTTTTAGGAATGGTGCCATTATTTGTGACTGAGTGTGATTAAGAACCGTCGATGCATCCTAATCTTTCTTCATAATCAAGTTGTCGATGGATTCGATGGTCTTAAGATTGAGGACGCCCATCAGCCGGCTGATCTTCCTCCTCAGTTCAACCTGCACATGAACCCCTTCTGCGATCAACAGCTCGGTCAGACGTTTTGCCTGGGCCCTACCCGTCTCGTCGAAGTCGGTGAGGACGAGCACATTATGGGTCCTTGTCGATATTCTGTCAGCGATAGCGAGTTCGTCTCTTCTTACATGAGATCTGACATCGATTGGGGCGGTCACTCCCAAGAAGCGGAGGGCCTCGACATCCCGTGTTCCCTCGACGAGTATGAACTCTATCGGCTCATCCTCTCCTCTCAGTACAGCCTCGAGTTCCGCGAGGGCTTCGCTCTGCCTCTCGCTACGAGTGGGCATCTCGCCACTCCCCAGCCACAAGTATGAGTGCGAGGTCGTTCACGTTCGTCCCAGTCGGGCCTGTGATGAGGAGGTCCTCGACCTTCTCGAAGAGGTGATAGGCGTCGTTCTCCCTCAGGGTGGCATCGATTGAAAGGTTCAGCTTGGTTATTCGTTTCAGGGTGGCACCATCTACTATGGCCCCCGCTGAGTCAGTTGGGCCGTCTATGCCGTCTGTGGCGAGGGAGGCGACGAGGCATGGCGTTCCTGCTATTCTTTTCGTAGCGCCGAGCGCTACCTCTTGGTTGCGCCCACCATTTCCAGATCCTTTAACATCCACTGTTGTCTCGCCACCGATAATAATCGCCGCGGGTGCACTGATCGGTCTACTCCTACTCGCCACCTCACGAGCGATCCCCGCATAGACGCTGCCAACTTGTCGCGCTTCTCCTTCAACCATTGTGGAGAGAATCATAGAGTTGTACCCGAGCTCGGTCGCTTTCTTCGACGCCGCTTCTGCTGCGTACGAATTGTTGGCCACTAACACATTGTAGATCTTTGAGAAGGCTTGGTCGTTTGACTTTGGGGTTTCAGGTATTTCCCCCATTACCCCCTTCTCGACCCTTCTCCGTATGGGCTCGGGTGCATCCTTCCATGAATCGTATTTCCTGAGGACGTTCTCAGCGTCGACCCACGTTGTGGAGTCAGGCGCAGTAGGCCCTGAGGCGATGGTATCTAGGGGGTCCCCAACGACATCCGACAAGATGAGACTCAGCACATTGGCGGGTTGGCACCGCTGGGCGAGCTGCCCTCCCTTGAAGGAGTCGAGGTGCTTCCTCACAGCGTTGAGGTCGTTAATCGTGACACCCTTCTTCAGGAGTCTCTCAGTTATAGCCTGCATGTCGTCTAGTGTTATCCCCTCGGCGGGGCTCGGCATCAAGGCGGATCCCCCACCCGAGATTATCACGATGACTAGATCTCTGCTCGTCAACCCGCTGACCATTGAGAGCATCTGGGCAACGCCTCGCACCCCCGCTTCATTTGGGACGGGGTGAGACGCACCAACTAGTTTGACCCTTCTAAGATGATACTTGCCCTCTGTACCCTGTAAGATGTTGACGATCCCGCCCGTGAGCCTATCACCTAGCAGGGACTCGATGGCCTCAGCCATGGAGCCACCTGCCTTGCCACCGCCTACAAGGTAGACTCGTTTGAATCGATCTAGATCATACATTTTATCCTCTATGGTAAGCTTGTCCTCCTCGACTTTCACCTTGTTATAGATGGATTCCTTCGGGTCGACGGAGTCGAGAGCCGATTCAAGCATCTTGAGGGCGTCTCTCCTCAATTTGGTATAGACCCCGGTCCCATTTGCTAAAATATGGTCTTCGTTGAGGAACTTCAACCTAGGGCCACCTAATGTAGAGGTGTGTGGTTCTGGTCTAAAAAAGGGTTGGAGGGTTTAATCCCTCACTATGTACTCCGCCGCCGTTGGCGGGTCAGGCGTCATACCCTTCCTCGTACGTATCTTCTTAACGACTTCGAGGAGTAGACTGTCGGGGACGGGTGCCCAGTGATCGAAGGTGCTCTGCCAGAAAGCGCTGCCACTTGTAGCAGCCCTCATATCTGCACTGAAACCGATCGTCTCACTGACGGGAACGAACCCTGTAATAACGGTGACAGCTCCCTGCTGCTCCATATTTTGAACCCTGCCCCTTTTCTTACCGAGGAGGCCAGTCACATTGCCTAGCCACTGGGCTGGAACGCGGACTTGTATCTTATAGATGGGTTCGAGCAGAGTTGGACGCGCTGAGAGCATACCAGCGTATATGGCTCCTCTGACTGCGGGCATCATCTGCGCCGGGCCCCTATGCACAGGGTCCTCGTGAAGCGCGACATCGACCATGTCAACCATTAGGCCGCGTACAATCTCGCCTGCGAGCGGACCATTCTGGAGAGCCCAGGCGAATCCTCCGGAGATGTGTTCCTTTACCTCACGAATACCCTGGATGCCAACTGTGGTGTCGACCATCATGTTTGCATTTTCGTTGATAGCGAAGACCTGACGTGATTGCTTAGTAGTCCAGCCCGCCTTCTCTACTAGGATTTCCTCCATCTTTCTCTGGCTTGTTATGACGCTTATCTCGCCGTTGCGAATTAGTTCAATTATATTCGGGTCGAGTGGCTCGAAGTTGAAGTAAACCCTATTGTGCTTGTTGGGGCTCTTACCCATAAATGGGCCCACGCTATCACGTATAGCTTCGCGATACACGACCGTGGGTTCGCTCTCAGTCACATCGAGATTGTACTCGCGCTTGAGGTCTTTGAGAGCGATCTCGAGGTGAAGTTCACCCATTCCTGCTAGGAGGTACTCACCAGTCTCCTGGTTTATGGTTGTGACTAGATTGGGATCTTGGATACTCATTTTCTGCATGGCATCGATGAGTCGAGGGAGATCGGTTGGTTTCTTGGGCTCGACGGCGATTGTGAGAACTGGGTCAGAAGCATATTTTATGGACTCGAACCCTACGGCATCGGCCTTAAGGGAGGGGTCCACAAGAGTCTCACCGGCCCTACCCTCAGCAATGCCCAGGAGAGCAACGATATTCCCAGCTGGGATTTCGTCAACTATCTCTCTGTATTGACCCATATAGATGCTAACTTGCTGTGCCTTGAGGTCCTTCTTGGCGCTTACTAGATGAAAGTCCTGTCCTTTGTGGAGGGTACCGCTGAAGACACGGCCCGTACTGACGACTCCTGCCTGTGGATCTATGACGATGTTGGTAATGCATACGACCGTTGGGCCATTTGGATCGATGGCGTACATCGCTTTCCCCATAGGGCTCTCGGGATCGCCCTTCCAGATCGTCTTGAGTCTCCTGGGTTGAGCAACGATGGGGTTTGGTAGGTGTTGAGTGACCATGCTGAGCATAGCCTCAGCGAGCGGGAGTTTTTCTTGAATTTCCTCGAGCCTACCATCCTTGTACATCTGGACAAGCTGATTGAAGGTCAAGCCTTTCTTTTGGAGTATAGGGAGTGTAAAGCCCCAACGGTCTAGAGCCGAGCCAAAGCAGACCTGACCCGCGCCCGCGTTGACTGTCCATTCATTCTTCAATTCGTCTGATGCGAAAGTCTGGACAATAGTGTTGAACTGGTTTATAATGCGCAGTATCTTTTCCTGGGCCATGTCGGCGTCCATTTTGAGTTCTTTGATTAGCCTATCGAATTTGTTGATGTATAATACGGGTCGGACCGCCTCATCGAGAGCTAGCCTGAGGCGTACCTCAGTCATAATCTGGAACTCCTCCACGGCGTCTACAAGTAGTATGCATCCATCAAGCGCTCTCATGGCACGGGTGACTTTTCCGCTGAAGTCAACGTGCCCAGGAGTATCGATGAGGTTAATGACGTATGGCTGACCTTTTTCATCTTCGTATAACAGGCTTATGTTAGCTGTTTTAATGGTGATGCCCCTTGCCTGTTCCTCCTCGAGATAGTCGAGGGCACGAGCCTCACCTGCGCGGTCAGGCGACATTAGCCCAGCTGCTGCAAGTAGGCTGTCACTCATCGTTGTTTTACCATGATCGATGTGCGCGATTATGCCTATATTCCTGATATGTTCCTTGTCGAGCATAAGCTTCAGGATTTCGCTTGTCTGCTTGTAACGTACCATGGATATTCAAATCCCTTTTCGCGAATTGTCTATAGACTGAAAAAAGGCTCCTATAAACCTATTTATCTGTTGACTCCAGTAATGATTAGCTAGTACACCAATTTTATAGTAGAAAAACTGTATAGGTTTTCACTGATTTTTTCTTTATAAGTAAGGTTCTAGTCAAGCAAATCACCTTTCCCTATCTATTTCGTCATTAAATATTTGGGGAGTCTATTATACAACGAGTAATTGGGAAATTAATTATTCAAACGGTTAGAGGTAAAAGTATATACTATGATTTCTGATGGCTACGAACCGTTATATTAATGGTTAGAGTGATTACAATCTCGATTCTATCGCCCTAAAAATTGCGGTGGGCCATCTGTTCATCTTCCTTTGGCTCTTCTTCTATCCTGCAGATCTTATTCTCGCCACGAAGGATGTTGTCTATAGATATCTCAGCGATAGCCGAACTGTGTTCCGCAATTATTTTGAACTCCCAGGCGATCATGTTGAATCGGATAGTGAGCTCTGAGTTCGTAGTGTGGAACTCGCTTAGGAGCTTCTCCTCCTCTATTTGGACTGCTTCATAAAGGTCAACGGCGTCGCTGGCCACTTTGATGTCCTTGTCCACGATGCTCTTCATCGCCTTATCGAACATTGTGAAGCTGACGAGAGCGAGCTGGCCCAGACGCTCAATTAGTTCGCCGTCACTGCTCTTTTTATGATTCTCGAGTTTTAGGAGATTGGAACATACGGAATTTAGACGGTCCCCAATCATTTCTAGGTACCAGGCGATTAGATTGAACTCGGCGATCTCCATAGGGTCGACAATCCCTATACTCTCAGAAACAACGCGGCTCTGTTGTGCAGAGGCTAGCAGTCGGGATAAAAGCCAGTAGATGGTATCCGCCTCATACTCGCGTGTAATTGCATCCTTTGCTAGCTCGGGGTCCTCGTCAATTAAACTGTCGATGGATTCCTTGAACATTATACTCGTTATCACGTAGAGGCGTTTGACGACGGTCTCTAAGGGAAAGTTCTTCGGATCTATGCTGCATTGTAATAGAAGATGCTTGTCGCTCTCCTCGATTATCCCTATTCCGAGAAGCCTTTGTGTGACCTCTCTAATACTTTCGATCTGCTCCCTCATTAGGCGACGATTTGATTCTACACGTATCATGTTACGTCCGAGAACATAGTTTCCGACGATAACACGTGCGAGGATCTTTGTGTTATCACACTGGTCGACATTTACGACGTAGATACTAGTGTTCTCTGCCTTACTGGGCTCAGGTGCGACGCGGAGCGCTCCGTCGTTCTCCTCACTGAGAAAGACAATATCACCCTTCTTGACATTCATCTTCTTTGCCCAGTTCATAGGAATGCTAACTGAGAGGGTTGAGTAGCCAACTTTTTGAATTCGTCTAGGTTCCATTTATAGCACCTCTTATAGTATTTACTGATACCCTAGATATCGACTCTAGTCTCTATAGTAATTATTTAAGGGTTATGAAAATGACTATAAGAATTGTCTTAGACGAATAAGATTCCATTCATTACCTTTGGGAATGGAGGCAAAAAGAAGTGAGCGTATACTGCGATAATTAGGACGCCAATAGAAATGAAAAGTACAATATAGTCGCTCTTCGCCATCTTGAGTTCATATAGATTAGTTCTGTTCTTAGTTGCTCCGAAGGCCCGTGACTCCATTGCTTCGGCGAGTTCCAGACTCCTTCTAATGGAATTAACGATTAGGGGGAGAAGGATAGGAATGTATTTTCTGACACGAGATAGGAAACCACCTTTGTCAAGTTCTAAGCCCCTAGATCTTTGCGCGTCCATTATAGTCTGGGCCTCCTCAGCTAGCACCGGTACGAACCTTATCGCTGTTATGAAGGCGAAGTTGAATTCATAGGGGACCCTAGCCTTTTCTAAGGCGAGACTTAGCTTGTCGGGGGAAGTTGTGAGGAAAAAGAGGCTGAAGCTCGTTATAAGGGCTAGGAACCTCAGTGTGAGGGTAAGACTATACTCCACTATTGCACCCGTTAGGTGCATACCCTGGAAGAAATAGAAACTGAGCAAATTGGTCGCGAAAATAATCAGCGCCAGAAACGCAGCTCCCTTCAAGGTTTTAAGCCACTCCTTCGATATTCGCCCAATTAGGATCAAAGGAATTTGAAGAATAAATACGAGTAAGAGTGGTATTAGATCGAAAAAAATTATTGACAGTGCGAATATGACCATTGTCATTAAGAACTTGACGCGGGGGTCAAGTCTGTGGAGCACCGAATCTCCCCTTATGAACCTAAGTCCCTCAAGCAGGCTCATTTCTTATTCCCCCGCATCTTCTTCGTTAGAAGTTCAATGGCTTCATCGACGTCGACTACATCCGGGGGAAAGCCAAATGGGGTTAGTTTGGAGAAAAGTTTTGTGACCTCGGGGGGTGATACACTGCTGTCCTCGAGGCTCTTTTTGTCAGTCATTATCCTTTTTGTAGGGCCATCAGCGATTACTTTGCCCTGCGCCATCAGGAAGATATGAGGTTGGCTCTCGGCCACGAATTCTACGTCGTGAGTGACTATCACAACGGTCTTGCCCTGGGTACGCAGCTGCATGAGGAAGTGTTTGAGCCTTTCCTTCTGCCCATGGTCTTGACCGACTGTTGGCTCATCGAGGACGAGAAGTTCTGGGTTCCAGGCTAGTATTGAGGCTAATGCCACTCGTTTTCGTTCTCCGCCACTGAGAATGAATGGGCTAGACTTCCTATAACGTTCAAGATCAAGTAGATTTAGGGCCCAATTCACTCGTTCTTTTATAACGTCTTCCTTGTATCCAAAGTTTCTTAGAGCGAAGCTTATCTCTTCCTCGACATCCTCGGCGAAGAGCTGGTCATCAGGGTTTTGGAATACTAAGCCCACCTTACGCGCCATCGAGGCGACGCTCTTAGTGGACACATCCTCACCGTCTAAAACAACAGCGCCATTTTTGGGACGTAGGAGGCCGTTGAAGTGTTTAACGAGTGTTGTCTTGCCTGCACCGTTTTCACCCATAATAGCGATATATTCACCCCGTTTAATCGAGAGGGAGACTCCCTTGAGAGCCTCGACGGCGTCCGAGTAGGAATAGCTAACATCTGTTAACTGGAGGAGGGGGCTGCTTGAATACTCCTCTTCGTACGTGTTTTGATCCTCGATTTCTCCGCGGGGCTTGGGTGCCTCCTGCTTAATCAGATAGGGTGTAAGGTTCGCGTAGGCCTCTGCTGAGTCCAGTGGGATTCCTATGGGGTATCCTGTTTGACGTAGCCTTCTACCTAACTCGACCATGCGGGGGATGCCGACACCGATTAAGCGGGTTTCATCCGAAGTGAAGATCTCGCGAGGCTTGCCATCGTTTACCACACTGCCCTCATTGAAGACAATTATCCTGCTGCAGTATTTTACGGCGAGGTCCATTCTATGTTCTATAAGGATAATCGTTATGTTGTGTTCCTCGTTGAGGGCTTTTAACACGTTAAATATTTTCTCAGCGCCAACAGGGTCGAGGAATGCAGTTGGTTCATCCATAACGATGACACCGGGGTGCATCGCCAAGACGCTGGCTATCGTAAGACGTTGTTTCTCGCCGCCTGATAGTTCGTGAGTACCTCTCTCTCGTAGAGGGGTGATCCCAACTTGATTCATTGCCCAGTCTATCTCTGAGACCATTTTGGGTTTGGGTTCGCCAATGTTTTCAAGGCCAAACGCAATGTCCTTTTCGACAGTGAGTGAGAAGATCTGGTTGTCAGGGTTTTGAAATATTAGGCCAACATGTTTTGCGAGCTCATATGTTGGATGCTCCCTTGTCGAGAGGCCATCGATTCTTATGTCTCCTTTCATCTCTCCATTGTAGAACTGGGGGATGAGGCCGTTTAGGCAACGGCAGAAGGTTGTCTTGCCGCATCCGCTCGGGCCGGTGAGTAGAATGAATTCTCCTTCCTCTATATTGAAATTGACGTCTCTTAGAGCGAAATCGTTAGTGTTCGGGTAGCTATAAGACAGGCTTTCTACACTGACTCTGCCCATGAGACGAACACCGATTTCTTCTTGTTAGTCGAACACCCGAGACATAATAGTTACACCTAGTGACATGTTTGGTGGCGTATTTCTACTAGATCTCAAGGCGTTTACTCAACTCCTCCCATTAGGGTAGAAATGTGATAGATAAAACTATCATATCTGCACGAGCTAATGATTACTTTACATTTATCCCAGTGTAACTCTGATAAGCCACAGGAATAACCATGAGTAACTCGTTTTCAGGTCACACAATCAGGTGGAAGTGAGGATAAGACATGTGTGCAGTAAGTGGCGAGATTACTGAGTGATGCCTAGCTTAATTTATGCACGCACCTCCTTAATCTTCTGAATAACCGACGGTATGTCCAAATAGCGGCCTCTGCTGTGACGTCAGCTTAAGCACCTTCACCAGCTCCGATTTGTTGCAGTTGTGGAACCATGAAACCAGACCCAGCGCTGAGGCTGCCAGGTAGACGTTTTGGGCGATGAGGCCAGTGTCCACGAAGTAGTAGGATTTCTGGATCTCAGGGTCGTAGAGCCCCGGCTCGGGGAATCCGGCGGTCTTGAACTTGTCTAGATCAACAACGTAGATCAGTCGGATTGCGGCTACTGAACCGGACTTTCTCTGCCTGGGGCCAATCGCCAATGGGCGGTAGTCACCATCTGCTACAGGGGTTAGTTTGTAGGAGTCTGGCTCATACAAGTATGTTCCCTCCTCCCGGGTGACGTAGATGAGGATCTCCTGGGAGTTGCTCGCTGAGCCGGCGGTTCGCCCTGGTCCATCGAAGGGCCCCTTACCTCGGTTGACTCCCTGTGCCGCCCAGAGGATGTCTGACAGGAGCTGCAGTGGGATTTCCCTCTGGCTGAAGGAGCGTATGGTCTTTCTCATCTTCAAGGCTTCGAATACCGTTGTTGCTTGGTCGAATATCGGTTTGAGGAGTTCGATAGGTTGCAGATCCGCAGGGGGTTTATCCTTCATGGCTCTTCCTATAATCTTTTGATGTTTCTCAATAATAACTCTGCCACGCTGGTGATAGCTAGAGATGCGCTCGATGCGCGCAGCGTCGCTTTCATGTTGTTCTGCTGGGATCGCAGGGTCATGACGTAGTAGAATGCTGCTACGCATACTCCTATGGTAGTTGCCGCATAGGAAGCTGATTGAAGAACCACTAGGTCAACCATACAATCACTGATTACAGTCAGGTGGTAGTGAGGATAAGATTATCGAGGTTTAGTTCGCGAGATTATTTATTTATTCGTTACAACAACACGAGTGTCGATCAAGTTGGATGCGATGCAAGTTATTCTCGGTAGAAGAAGCATAAGGAAGTTCACTGGTGAAGCAATTCCCGATAAGGACATCAAGTTGCTCCTCGAAGCAGCGATGGCGGCTCCATCAGCCTGCAACCAGCAACCCTGGCACTACATAGTTGTGAAGAATAAGGACACATTCAGTAAGATAATTGAGGCACATCCCTACACGAATATGCTTCCGAAGGCATCGGTAGCAATAATCGTGTGTGCCGACCCTGAGCTTCAAACCTGCCCAGGTTACTGGGTTCAGGACTGCTCCGCTGCCACCGAGAATCTACTGCTAGCTGCGTATGCCATGGGTTAGGGTGCTACCTGGTGTGGGGTTTATCCGCTTGACGATAGGGTGTGGAAGATTAGGGAGTTGCTGGGGATGCCAAAGCAAACTATCCCCATGTGCGTTGTCGCAGTTGGGGTTCCTGATGAGGAGAAGCCACCAGCTAATAGGTATAAAGAAGAACGTGTGCATGCCGAGAAATGGTGATTCTGAAAGGCGTGCGCTTAGGTATCGCTTTATTATTGAGTCGCCTGTCAGCAATACAGAGATGTAATTTTCATGAGCAGCAACAAGATGACCCCGGAGGACACACAGAACCTATTCACTGAATCCTACACCACTATCTTCTGTAGCCACAACAGGGACGGCACCATCCACGCCGCCCCCATATGGTACAACTACAAGGACAATGTCTTCTACTTCGTATCCATAAAGAAATCCAGAAGAGTAGAGAACATCAAGCGAAACAGCAACGTGTCCCTCTCATTCCTCATGCAGGGATCAAAGTCTGGTGAAGGGGATACACCGTCCAAATACGCGTTAGTTTATGGCTTGGCGGATCTTAACTTTAAGCCGGAGGAGGGCTATAACAAATATGTGCGGTGGGTGTGGGGTAAATATCATTTGGAGTCATCTTTTAACCCAGAGTTCGATGATAAGACTCAGGTCACGTTAAGGGTCGTGCCGAAAAAGATAGTCCACTTCTATCCATAACAACATTCACTCAACCGCCTCCTCTTCTGATGTGCCTAGGTTTTAAGAAGCTGAACCAATGCGTGCGCATCAGTACAAATTGGCCCATTAAGGCTTATTTCGCCATAAGGATTTAGTCGTCGTCACACACACGCGTAAAGCTATTATACTTTACAGTTGATATTTCTTTGAATCATATGCTCTCATCAGCTTATCTCACAACTCATCAGCTAGAGATATGGGATCTAAATAGACGAGGTGAGTCGAGAGCGCGTATCGGCCAGCACTTCGGGTTCACCCGGCAGGCCGTCTACGACGCCCTTAAAGTGTCGCTAGGAAAGGTTGATAGCGCACTACGCCACACGGCCGAGGCGAGCTCGATTGAGATCATTAGAGTTGATGCCAAAAACGGCATCCTCCTCGGTAGGATGCCCCTCGATTCCAGCAAGGTCATAGTTACCTTCTCGAGGAGGCACGGGGTCCAGACATGGCACTTCGAGGAACCCGACTGCAACAGGTGCAGGTACGTAAAACGCTGCGCTGAGAGGCTGCTTGATGAGGCGGAGGAGAGGAGTATTGAGCTAGGTCAGGATCAGCAGAGGCTCCCACCGTCGAGGCTGGCGCAAGTCATCTTTTCAAAACTGATACCGGGGCTGGGGACATGACCCTGCGAGATGCGATGAAGCAGTACCTTGGCTGGTGTCCCCGGTTCAGTGAAAATTCCATGCCACAGTTATCTCCCCCGATACGTTTTCACATCCCCGCACGAGTTCAAATTATATTAACCATGATAATAGTTGTATCACTGATCGGGGTCCTCCTTCTAACATTAAAACCCACGCACGACGTCTACATCTCTGACATAAAGATAACAAAGGATAATGTAATGATTTACAAGGAGAGTTTCGACAAACCACTCAACGAAACCAATGTAGAAGACCCCGACATGGTGAAGATAGTAAGTGGCGAGAACAGCCCATCAGGTAACTGCTTAGCCATGGATTGGAGCAGATCGAGCGAGCGCAGGGGGATGTATACAGTCACCTTGACGGGTGTCACAGACTTCGATGAATTCAATGTCTCATGGATCGAGAAGCAGAGCAATGAAGCTAGGCCGTTAATTAATATCTGGATAATGAATGGAAGCGCTTCCCTAAACACACAGATAGGGCGCTATTATCAATATACTCAGCCCGAATTACTTCTTGATTTAACATATTACAATGTGACGCCTCCACGTTACCCATTTTCCGATTATTATTTAATCACCGCGTTGTTGAAGGAGTGGGATAGGTTCTCGATTGTCTTTAATAGGAGAGAAAATCTGGTTGAGGTGTATGTTAACGGTGTGAATGTCTGCAACGCGACGATTAGGAGTGGTTTCCTTGGGAAACCATTAATGGTGCGTTGGACTCCCCGTTGAACATACAATAACGCTATTAATTACTCCTATCACGCACACGGTCTGAATCTCACCTAGGTCAACCATAGAATCACTGGTTAGAGTCAGGTGGAAGTGAGGATAAGGCTATGCAGCCTCCACACAAGTCGAACACGAAAAGAAAACCGAACCACGCGAAAACCAACGACCCTTAGAAAGACCAACGTTTAAAGGTCCAGAGCCTCTACGACTCCCCTCATCACATCAGGGAACTCCCTCATCAGCCTCTCCAGCAGAGTCTTGGCAATAAACTGTTTGAAACCCGCCTCATCCATAGCGGCGGAGTAGACCCAGTGATAACCACCCTTCCCCGTCTCCTCTACACCAGATAAGACACCGGCCTCACGCATCGCCTCCAGGAAGTTGATGACACTGGCTCGGGAGATGGTCTCCCCCTCAAGCATCTTATTCACCTTCTCCCACACGGTGAAGCTCTTCGCTCCCTCTTGGCTGCTCCACAGCGCCTGCATGGCCTTCAGCTGCCACACCCTGAGCACGGCTTCTAATCCGGTCTTCGAGGTGTCGTACACGATTCCGTTCATTCTATAGAGTCCAACCTACGCTTACTTTTAAGGATAGGTATCAGGTTGAAGTGAGGATAAGGCTATTGAACCGAAGCGTACATGACTCTGTCATCAGATAATTTGGATGGAATAGGGGCACGCCATAAGATTCAAGCAAATCAGCGACGAACTAGCCGATCTTCTCACCACTATGATGAGCCACTACGGGCTCCCCATTAAGACCCCTCAGCCTAATCATCTCACCGTAGATATACTCGAGATTAACCGCGTAGCTAGCCCCCTCCGTGACCCTACGAGACCTGATCAAGTCCCCATACTTCCCCCACATCAAGATGAATGGCCGCCCACCATCCAGAATATCGTACACCTGCCTCGAGTCCAGGAAACCGCTCCTGACGAGGTACCCGATCGAGTCGAAGTACCTCAACATGTGCGAGTAGTCGGCGTAGAGGTTCGTGTCATCTCGTAGACGTTCCCAGAACTCGTCCGGGGTGTCCCAGGTCTGCGAGAAGACGTTTGTTAGGCTCCTGCTGTTATCCTTGTCCCAGAAGGCCTGGAAGAGCCCCATGAGGAGCTGTGCCTGCCTGGTCTCGAGTGTGTGTTTGAAGTTTCTCTGGTTCCCCCTGAGTGTTATGGTGTAGTATACTGAGGCGACTATTACACTGAGGGCGCCCGCGGTGTAGAACACTTCCTGGAATACTGTTATGTCAACCATTCATAAGTCACTGCCCAATGGTAGGCATGAAGTGAGGATAAGGCTATTGAGTAAATGTCTTCAGCTCGGGATGAGAACGCGCTCCTGCAAAGCATGCGGTCTTATCATTAGAGGGCACACGTAAAAAATGGGGTAAATGGTGTAAGACTACACTGGCCCTATAAGGTAGACGATGTTAAGCGTCACAGAGACACTGATGTTACCCTGAAGAATCGGCGTAGAGGACGCTGCCCCAGAAGAAGGAACCGCTGTCTTAAGGTAGTCAGTCTGAGGGTAGTAATAGTTCTCATTGACGGACTGCACGCCAGTAATACTAATCCCGAGATTCTGCGTGATCACCGAGGCCTTAGCCTTGGCATCGGCAATGGCAGCCTTGTAGGCGCTGAGCTTCAGATTGTTCGCAGCGGCATCGCTGAGACCGAAGCTAATGCTGTCAACCTTGTTCGCTCCCGCGGCGGAGGCCGCGTCGATGATGACCCCGACCTTGCTGAGGTCTGAGATCTTGACCTGCATCATGTTTGTTACCTGGTAGCTGATCACCATCTTGGCGTCGTAGCTGTAATTGGGGGTGACCGTGTAGTAGGCGGTCGAAATGTTTTCCACTTTCACACCCTGGGCCTCGATCGCGTTGAGCACCGCGGTCATTATCCCCGCATTTTCGTCGATGGCTGCTGAGGCGGTCTTCTCCTCGGTGTAAGCGCCTATACTAAAAACAACCTGATCTGGCTGGGCGTATACGGTGGCTGTGCCGGATAATGATAGGGTCCTCGGGTTGCTGCTAGTGGTGTTATTGCTGGGGCTTGAGGTCAGCATAGTTTGTCCTTGGACCGGTGAGATGATGCTTGGGTGCATCATGATCGATCCAGCGAATATTATAGCCATAAGGATGGCTAGTATTGAGATGGCTCGCTGTTTTCTATCCATTATTGTTACCAGTTAATGGTTGTTGTCTTGGTAGTTATTGCTATACTTTAGGACAGTTGTACTAAGAATTAGAACAGCGCGAGTGTGTGTGGAAGGGGTAAGACTATAGCCCAAAACCATTGCTTGTCGGTGGTACCTCCCTCGGACTACTGGTTCCGCTGACCGCAAACTTCAGAGGATAAAACGCCATCAAGGCTATTGCGATTCTGGTAAAGATACCTACGAGCAGCACCCAAGGGAGATCCCAGCTCATGGTCCCCGAAGAAAGGAGGTAACCCGCGTCATACAGGAATCCCACGATCCCGAAGACCAGCAACACGATCCTGAGATACATGGGAGTAGAGACCTCAAATCCGCCGCCGCGTCTCAGCCTCAGCGATACACCGAGAAGGAAGATTCCGATGGCAGCGTTCGCTATTAGTAACATAGCATAAGATAGCAGCTCGATTAAAGGCACTACTAAAAGTGGCTCGCCGGCCTCTAATTGTATGTAAAGGATGTCAAACGCGAACCAGAGAAAGTAGGCGGACAGTAGCAGAAACGTCCACTTTACTAACAGCTCCCTGTCCGTGAGTACACGGTACGCAATGTAGATGCAGAGTGTGCCTAGGATAACGACGATGCTCCCTTCGACGAGGGAGTCTACGATACTGGGTGGCCAGCTCGCCCACATGGATATGCGGCTCAGAGTTAATCCTCCTTGGAGCCATACTATTAGATCAAACAAGGCGTTGGCTAGGCGTAGAAGCGAACCCAGTAAAACGGCTATCATCAGCTCGATCTTATGTCTCCTCAACACCCTCCCCGTGGCCAAATAGTCTATTACGAGGACCAAGATCGCTACGCCGGTGGGAAAGTATAGTATCTCACTGAGAAACGCTCTAGCTATCGGTGGGGAGTATAGCAGGGGTATGCGGCCGGGGATGTTTATGAGTAAGTACCTAATGCCGGCGATGAGTGCGGAGAGGCCCCAGCCGAGCAGGATCATGATCATAGCGATCTTCCCGACCTTAGGTAGCTCTGTGAAGGGTGTAAATGCGCGTGCTTCAGAGTCTTTGTCGTTTAGATCTTTAATTACTGACCCCCCATGCCTCCTTATCTATTTTTCACTAACTTGGCTCAAGTTATGAAGGCTTCTCCTTAATTTTATCCCTCACATAATTTTTTCCATGAGTATAAGGTGGAAGTGAGGATGAGACTATTCGTCTATGCGCACGAGCATCTCAATAGACGATTACACCGGATATTTCTGAGTGACTCTAGAGGCTATCTGTGACCAATCCCAGAGGCGTTGAGGTTGAAACCTAACAGTGCTAATATCCTTCATGTGTATCTCGACAATGCAGTTCCGGGCCTTCTCCATCTTCTCCTCCATGTCCCTCTGGACCCCCTCTGGATCCCATATCGGCGCTGCAAGAACCGCTGGGCTAGGTTTCCAAGCAAACACCATCTCGTCCCCGACCTTTTCAACCGCCTTATCGAAGTTCACCCATGCACTCATTGATATCTTCCGGAGTCTCGGGATGTTTTTCTTAACTATGTCAACTTTCTCGTCAAGTGGCTCACAACAACCATAGAAGTTGCGCCCAAACTTGCTGAACCAGCGAGCCTCATGTTTCAACGCAAACTCCTCATGCATCACCGGTGAACAAACTGAGAAGATCTGGGCTGCCCCAATTCCCCAGAACTCCATTGGATCCCCCTTCAACACACCTAGCCTCTCATATTGCTCCAGTCGACTGAGCCAGGCGTCGACTGTTCTCTCGATTATGCAATGCACATATTTGGGTCTACGAAACATATCCACCAATATTTCTTGTACTCCCGTCCATCGGACAATGTCGTCCCATGGCGTGAACCAGAAGGAGGTCTCGGTCTCAGTGCTTTTCCAGGGGTAGATCTTCTTTTCGAGGGGCATTCCACGCTTTTCCACGTTCAGGACCTTGTCGAAGATCTCGCAACGTGTCTGGTACTCCTCCTCGGTTTTTTCCCTCTCGAAGGTGACCACCGGCATCTTGATCTTCTCTATGTCCTCGTCATTCTTTATCTGGATGTGAAAGTGGCGTGATACGATGTCACTTCTCTCATCAGTCTTGGCGACGGTGACATCCTCAGTGATGCCGAACCCCGTATCATTAATTATGAGTGGCTGCACGACCGTAGGCTCAACCACCATATCCGCCTGCATATGCCTCCACATGTACAATGTGCGCTTCAGATCTGTCTCTATTCTTTGGCAGAATGGATCCCGCGTCGCCAGTTTCAGCTCGTCGTTGACGTCCATTTCATGCCAAGGAACCTCGTAAATGTGGACGGTGGGCTTCGTTTTTTCCAGGTTGTTGGTTTTATTATGCATCTCTCTACGCTGCTCGTTTATGGGAAGTGACGCTATCTCAGCGATCTTTGCCCCGAGCCCACGTAGTATAGCTTTGTCTCTGCGGGAATAGTTCATGAATTCAACCCTATCCCGAAATCTGGCTATGGTTAAATTCCTATATATCATTTAACATGCCCAAAGTTAATTGGAGACGCGGAAACGCAAACGCGCAGTTGATAAGATTATTGCACGTTAGGATATCCATTATGGATAGATTTATTTTAACAGTTCAAGGAATTCAGGTACAAATGCGTTTGGGTTGTCGAATGCAAGTTAAGATAAGGCTTATGCCAAAGTGAATTTGGGTTAAGATTTTCTTAAGGAGAAGGTGGGACTCAGGATAAGGCTAGCTCCCATACATGCTACCTTGATATCGCCGACATGATAAGAGCTAACGACGAGCATAGAAAAAAGTGTGAATAAGACCATGCTACACTTCCAGGCAGTCGAAGACCTCGTCCACGATGGGCTTCTTCAAATCCGCGTACTCTGATAGGCTCTTAACGATCTCCTTGTATGGACCAGATTCCTTGTAC
>JBEKDF010000015.1:0-64939 GCA_050014495.1 Bathyarchaeia archaeon | reverse complement strand
GGCGTCAGACCTTGTAGGTTGCTGTGCTCAGTTAGCAGCTCTCCTAGAGGTCTCAGCTTACCCCAAGCCCGGCAACGTTCATAGATTACATGATTTTCCTGTGACTAAATACGAGCATTTCCTAGCAGGTAGCGTTTCTCTGTTCCCGTCAATGCGTAGCCTCGCTAGATCAGGCTACGAAGTGAGGAATGGCTCGAAGAACTGGCTTGAACTTGGAATAGGCAGTAGAATCCTGGATGCCGTTAAAGAGTCATTCAGATGGCAAAACGGTGGCAATGTAAATCTAGGCATTAACTTCCTCTTCGCGCCGATATCTGCGGCTGCAGGATATATTTTAGGCGGGGATTCCTGGGACTTAAATGAGTTAAGGAAGATTATACAAATTATAACAAAATCGACAACACATAGAGATTCTGTAAATTTATACGAAGCAATACGTGTAAGCATGACAAATAGAGTACTCGGACAGGTCGACGAACTAGACGTCAACAACGGTTCCTCCATTAAGCAGATAAAGAAAAACAAGATCACATTGTACGAAATTTTCCAAAAATGCTCCTCATATGACACGATCTGCCGAGAGTGGGTATCGGGTTACAAAATTACGTTCACAAAGGGATACTCGTTCTTATCAAAGTCGCTAAAAAAAACGAATGACATTAATTCAGTAATAGTCGACACATTCCTTCATATCCTATCCGAGGAACCAGACTCTTTGATACAAAGGAAAAACGATCTTCAAACAGCCTTAGACGTTAGTAAAAAGGCCAAGGCCATAATGAATGAAGGAGGATACGCTTCCAAGAAAGGATACGAGCTTATAGTTACCTTAGACAAAGAGCTTCAAGAAGCCGGCGGACAACTCAACCCTGGCACAACAGCCGACATAACAGCAGCATCGATCTACCTGATCTTATTGGAAGGGTGGAGACCCTAATTTACTGGACCCAGCTCTCCTTTGAAGATATCAACGATCTCCTCAGGACTCTCAAAAAGCTTGAGGCCTTCCATGCTCTCGAGCAATCTCACGTTGTCGGCGTCTTCTTTTCTAACCCTCAATTTCAGACTCCTGCCGCTGGGTAGAGTAGTTGTTGTTTCTCCTTCATAGTAGTCGCAAGGCATTATATACACCGGCAGGGAGATCTTCAAAGCCTGTATAACACTATTCGTGACTAATGTATCTGAGATTCCGTACGCTATTTTAGCGACAGTGTTTGATGTTGCAGGAGCCACGAGGAAGAATCTAAATTCACCGAGCTGTATACGCCCCACCAGGAAAGGTTTGTTCGCGTTCTCTTCCACCCAAACACTAGAAAAATCCATGTGGAGTCTTTCATAAATCTTATAATACTTTGCGACCTGCTCCGCGGCCCTTGAGAGGAAAACTTCGATCTCTACCTTTTCTCCATACTTTTCTTTCAGATTCGTCATGATTTCAATGGTTTCTTTTAGTTTATCTCCACTGCCGGTGATCCCCCATGCGACTTTGGGTTTATCCTCTTTCATCGGTAATCCTCCTTTTCTAAGCCTCTTTTATTTGTAAATATTCTATGAATCTTTTAATTGTCTTTCTTAAGGTTCTGAAGCCTTCCTCGTCCTCCATTACGCCTTCAAGCGTATCTTTCGACCAGAAAGTTGCGCCAATATTGGCTCCAAAAAAACCTCCACTTAAAGGGATGATGCCATTCAAAAGATAGAAAGTTATGATCTGCTGAATTGCCAGCTCCTGTCCACCTATTCTATCTCCGCCTATAGCAACAGCAATTCCCTTTTTTCCTTCAAATACTTTGGGATTAGCGGCGACAAGTGATCTAGTTCTATCTAATACAGCCTTCGTTTGAGCAGTAATTCCACCATTATAAACAGGAGATCCTATGATTATTCCTTCTGCCTCTTTCAAAAGTTCGTATAATAAACCCATATCATCGTTTAAAATACAACCTCTTTTTTGGAGGCAATAATCACAATGGGTACAGTATCTTATGTCTTTATCCTTAATTGTATAAAATTCTGTTTTATAGCCCTTCATTTCGATTATCCGCAGGGCCTCTTTTATCACATATTCTGTAGCACCAGATCGTGGACTTCCACAGAATCCTAGAATCATATGTTCATATCTTATAGCTCAAAGATAAAAAATGTTATGTACAAAAATATTTGAATGCTATTTTTTTTAAAAGACTAGAAAATCTATCACAGCCAATCTCTTTTCAGGATCCGGGTCGAACATATTGTTTGATTTAGATGTTTTAATAAGTAGAGCAGTATCTACTCCTTTTTTCCCACTAGATATTGAAATTACTTTACCACTTACTAGCCCTTTATCCGCTGCAATCGTGGCTACCTCGATAGCCGTTTTTACTCCGGATCCAAACATTAGTAAGGTGTCTCTAACGGTGGTTTTATCCTGTATTGGTAGATCGGATTTTTCTATTGGGTTAACATTAGCCTTTTTCATTTCCTTTTTTATGTCATCAGAATAAATAAACTCTGTAACGCTTACGAGTTTGACCCCCTTAACTTTTTCAGCGATTTTTAAGGATAATTTACCTGTTCTGCTAGCAATAACAATTGCATCGATATCTCCTTTAGAGATAATATCATTCAAGCTTTCATATAATTTTATATTTTCTTTTCTTTGATCGATTTCGCCTTTGCTTGAGTTCAAAATCATCAAAGTATATTAAAATATTTTTAATCTTATAACAATTTTTATAAATCACAGAAATTTGCGTTGATTATTATTTTTTTACACGTGTGAGAAGATAATACTGCACGTAAACTAGTTGGTCTGATCCTATCCTGAGATAGCTGAGATGGACCTCGTCTCCATACTCGTCTACGGTGAGGGCGAGGGTTGCTAGATTCTGGATGCGAAGATCGCCCCTAAGTCTTAATGACCCGTACCGTATCCTCGAGACTCCTTTCTACTTTGAACTTCCTATGGAAGAAGGTGAGGATATTCTTCACATCCCTATTTAGTATCTCCCCAGCATTTGGGTGGTTCGAGGAGATGTACTGGGGCCAGTCGATTATGTAGACGACGCCCTCGTTGGAGACTATGACGTTGAACTCGCTTAGGTCGGCGTGGATGATCCCGGCCTTATATGTCTTGCGAACGTCAACGAGTATCTCGTCTAGGTAGACTTCGGGGTTATCCAGGGTCGGGACGTCGCTCAACTGGTGCCCTTCGATGCGCTGCATAACTATGGTGTGCCTATTCTGGTAGATGGGCTTCGGTACGGAGACCCCCGCGTGGAAGGCGATAGTCAGGGCTGTGTACTCCTTCTCAGCAGCGAGCCTCGACTGGTAGAGCCACGAGACGTGGTGCCTCCCCGTGAGGTACTCCCTCTTCCGCCGTGTATCCCTGAAGCTAACCCGCCCGAGCCTGTGGAACTTCACCGCCACACCCTCGCCGGAAGGGGTAAGTGCTTCGAGGACGTCGGCTTCCTTTCCCATGCCGAGAGGCATTCCTAGGGCATCGATGATCTCCCCCCTTACAAGGGCATTCAGGGCGAGAAGATCGTAGCTGTTGTAGTTGAGAATGAAGCCCACGTAACCTTCCGACTGCCTCCAGACGAGATCCTTCCGGTCGAGCTCACCAAGCCAATGCTTCACCTCCTCCAAGCCTAAGCCTGAGTACTTCTCAATAGTCTCCACGGGGACGAACTCGTACTTGGCCATGCCAAGCTCTATACCCTGTAGTATCCTAAACTCACGCTGATCGAGCTTAGTTAGAAGAGATGCTGCTTTCTCGGCTGAAGACATAAATTATATTCGGTTTTCAGACTTTTAACTAGTGACCCATATTTTATATTATAAACGAAATTATAATAATATAGTTCAAACTATTATATGTGATTGATCTTGAAGACAGAAAAAATGTCGCCACGAATGTTGGCAACAACTGGTCTTTTCACAGCTCTTGTAGCAGTCGTAACAATGTCATTCTCAGTATATGTTCCTGCAACGAGAGGTTTTTTTAATATAGGTGACTCGATGGTATTTCTCACAGCGTTATTATTTGGTCCAATAACCGGCGCCTTTGCAGGAGGAGTCGGATCAGCAATTGCTGATCTTATGTTGGGATACTCCTACTATGCTCCTGCCACTTTGGTCATTAAGGGCTCTGAGGGGTACATTGTGGGATGGTTATCCAATAAAAAACCTAACTTTTCAACGTCTTCTTGGAAAATGTTCACAATCATTCTTGGTTTCTGCATAGGAGGACTTTTGGGGTTTTTTGGTATCAACTACTATAGCGGTGATGTAGGGATCACAGTCGGTTCTGTGATTTTTACCCTAAACATTCCATGGTACTTCTGGGCGATCCTTTCAATTGTGATAATTCTTTCATTAACGTGGTTAGGATGGAAAAATGATCCAGAGATTGGCTGGAATGTTTTCTCGGTAATAATAGGTGGATTAGTTATGGTTACCGGATATTTTATCTACGAATATTTTTTCTTAGGTCCACTCTTCCAAATTGAAGTCATTGCGATAGCTGAAGTACCAATTAATATGGGACAAATGGTTGTAGGCATTGTCGTTTCAATCCTTTTAATTAAATCAATAAGGCGATATCTACCATCTCTTTAGATTTGTTCATAATAGAACCTGTAAGTCATCTAACGCGGAAAGCGTTCTCCTACCCCTGTCCGTTATCTCGTAGTATCTACGCTTCCCGCGTAGACTAGACGATATGAGGCCCCTCTCATCTAGATCCGCTATATGTTGGTAAACGGCTCCGATGGTCATACCCTTCCCAACGGTCTTCCAGATCTCGTAGCCGTAGGTCTCACCGCTAGAGATGTGACGTAGGATCTTCTCCTTTGTAGTCAACATCGAACCCAGGCCCTGGGATCTCTTCCGTTTGGTAAGACTTTGGAGGATGTCGTCTGTCTTCAGTCCGCTACTCGTTATTAAGCAGATTACCCTGTCGCTACGATCGATCTTTCCAGCATTAACTAAGTTGCTTAGACTTGCCACTGTAGCCGCGCTCGCAGGTTCGGCGAAGATGCCTTCGAGTCGGGCGATCTCCCGACCCGCTGCGAGCATGTCTTCGTCACTGACCGTGACCGCGAAACCTTTTGACTCCCTCAGCGCCTTCAGTGCGAGCTCTCCGAATATAGGCCGAGATACTCTGATTGCTGTCGCCTCTGTCTCACCATGCTCAATGGGCTTCGGGGCATCTTCACCGGTGTCAAAGGCTGAGACAATGGGTGAGCACCCCTTAGCCTGTATGCCCACGAGCCTCGGGAGTTTTCGTATACGCTCCATTGTCTCTAACTCCTTGAAACCCTTCCACAGTGAGCTGATTGTGACGCCACTACCCATGGCGACGAACATCCAGTCAGGTTCGCCCTTCTGCTCAACTATCTCGTAGGCGATGGTCTTAAGCCCCTCTATGGATAAGGGGTTGAGCTCGGTCGTGGCCTGATACCAACCCATCTCCTCCTCTAGCGTGATAGCCCTAGAGATGGATTCCTCGATCATCTCTCCCGATTCGACAATCTCTGCATTGTAGACCATCATCTGGGCTAGCTTACCTATGTCTAAAGCCTTCGGGACGATCAGGTGGCAAGCGATGTTCGCTTTAGCGGAGTAAGCAGCGACTGATGCCCCATGGTTTCCGTTCGTGGCACAGACGAGCGAGCTGAAGCCTTTCCCCAAGGCATCTGATACAATGAGCGCCGCGGAGCGGTCCTTAAAGCTGTTCGTCGGGTTCCGTGTCTCATCCTTCAGGGCAAGTTGCTTCAGGCTGAGGGCCTCTGCCAGTCGTTGCGCCTCCTGTAGAGGAGTGCCACCCTCACCAAGACTAACCGGCTTCTTCACGGAGGGGAGGATCGGCTTATACCTCCAGAACTTTAGCTCCCCCGTAAATTTGACCGTCTTGAGGTATTCCTCATCCCAGATATATTCGAGAATGCCACCACACTTCTCGCATCTGTTCTTGCCCGAGTCACTCAGGAATACGTAGCCGCACTCGGTACAGACGAGGTTCACCCGAGGCTTCATCACCTCCATCTAAGTGCATCCACTCTTTAAGCGTTGAACCCAACTCTTTTATGGCGCCCACCGAAGTTGACGAGCAACATGACCAAGGCTCCCAAAATTGCTGAACTCCGCCCCGGGATGGAACATCTCAACTTCAAGGTCAAGGTCTCCAAGAAGAATGAGCTACGAAAGGTGAAGACCTTCACTGGTGTCGAGCATATGATACTCGATGGCGAGATAAGCGACGGGGAAGTCTCTATCTCATTTACCGCTTGGAATGAGAAGATTGAGTTTTTCAGGGATATCGTTCCGGGGGATATGGTCGAGCTCGATAACTGCTTCATAACAAGCTACAAAGGGATACTTCAGGTCAACATTGGCAGGGATAGCAACGTCGTAAAGGTGAGTGCGTAGATGGTGGAGGAAACCCTCGCGAAGATGAGGAAGGAGATCCGAAATTCCACACTGCCCTCCGGCACGCATGGCTACGAGCACATTGATAGGGTCTACAGCATGTGCTTGCACATTGGCAAGATCGAGGGAGCAGATATGAGAATACTCCTACCTGCAGCGCTTCTCCACGACTTGGCGAGGGAAGAGCAAAACCATGCTGAGGTAGGGGCGGAGAAGGCCAAACCCATTCTCCAGAGGTATGGTTACTCACCCGATGATATCGAGAAAATCACCAACGCCATCTCGACGCATAGCTTCTCCGGAAACAAGTCCCCCGAAACTCTCGAAGGAGAAATACTCTCTGATGCCGATAAGCTCGACGCACTCGGAGCACTTGGCGTATATAGAACAGCGGTCTACAGCGGTGAGAACGCGAGGCCCATTGACGAATTCGTCGCACACTTCTACGAAAAACTGCTCAAGCTCGAGGGACTCGTATTCACGGCGGAAGCGAAACGGATCGCGAGGGACCGAACGGAGTACTTGTGCGAATTTATCAACCGTTTGGGGCAAGAGCTCAAACAGGAATTCTGATGCCCATTCATGCAGTAATCGCTATTTTAATCACATGTTTTAGGGCTAAATGGGTTAGGGTAAATGAACTAAAAGTATGCTGTTAATGACTAGAAATCAAATCTTTTATGTTCTATGGTGAGTCATCGTCTTCCTCGCCCTTTCCTGCCTTCCCCTTCGGGTTCGGTGGGGTAGCGGGGTCTATAGAGATGTAGACGATGTTGTTGCCTCGCACGAAAACATCACCATAATTGGCAACTAGGCCATTCTGATCATACTCTTTGGCGCCCTTGAGCATGATGTTCATATATCCGTCGACTCGGGTCATCTTCCCCCAGTACTCCCCGTGACCCTTGAGATTTATTGTAACGTTACTCCCGACGCTCTTTATGAGTACGTTAAGTGGCTTCTTACTCGGCTCCATTCGTTCTACATCCTTGGAGATTCATAGATAGACCCAGGGAGAGATTATAAAAACCTTCTGAACAAACCAAAACGTACGCGATTTTCAGGTGAATCCCACCTATAATTAAACCCGAGTGTACGCTATCCAGTCGTTTATACCCGCATCTCCTACGATTTCAACCCTGCTGAATTCCTTCCCCTCCAACAGCCCGACCAAGTATTTCTTTTCAAACACCGCTTTCAGCGCTGTTATGAGCAGGGTAGCTTGAGCCCTTGATACCCTCTTCATCTCCGAGATTGCCAGCTCTTTGTTTGGTAGATTCTGTATAAGCGTGACAGCGTAGACCCCATGGAAAACCTTCTCCCGAAACGGTAGATGCTCGGAGTCGCCCTGCACCAGATGGTGGTTGGTCTTCAACTTCTCTTTTGCGACCGTGAGGAGACTAGCTGTTAGGTCGAAACCAACACAAGGAGAATCTATTCGCTTCAAGAACATACCAGTGCCGCACCCATTGTCGAGGAGCAAATCATCCATCCTCGGGAGAGTGAGTAGTACCGCGACATCGAATTTCCTCGACTGCTCCTCTTCGTACCTGAGATCATAGAGCCTTCCCCCCAGATCGTCGTAGTTCTCACGCACTTCCCGCTTGTCGAGGAGTTTCATTGATTAGAAGGAAGACAACGATGTTATTCATCTTTCTACTATAGTCAATTTGATTGGACACAAAATCTATCCAAGTATGAGTCTTGAATTACATAACTACATTATTATGGACATAATAAATATCCTTTTACTAGGAAAGGAGCCTGGAAACGGCCTCGTTGAGGATCGAGGCCCACCACAATGTTTTACGCCTTAAAAGAATGAAGTCTCAACATTATGGACACGATTTACGGCCTCCAGCTCCCTTCTACTCGACGAATCGGAGTCGGAATATTCAATATTCGTCGACGGAGAACCTCGAAAAACGCGCTGTTCCTAAAAACTGATTCAAATATACCAAAATATAGGTGTTGTTGTTATTAGCTTCCCCTCCCTACTTTGCACATACGCGCTGAGACAACACCCAATCTATATATTCGCCAAACAAACCCTAACACCCCATGCCACAGGACACACGACACAGGAGTAGAAAAGTATACGATGGAGACGAACGCCTAAGCCAACGCGCACTACTAAAGGGCACTGGTTTAACAGATGCAGACATAGGCAAACCACTCATCGCCATCGCCAACTCCTGGAACGAGATCAACCCCGGTCACATCCACCTAAACCATCTCGCAAAATATGTCAAACACGGTGTAAGCCAGGCCGGAGGTGTCCCAATAGAGTTCAACACCATAGCCGTCTGCGACGGCATAGTTATGGGTCATGATGGCATGAAGATGAGCCTCCCGAGCAGGGAGATAGTGGCCGATAGCCTCGAGATTATGGTTGAGTCCCACGGCTTCGACGCCATGGTCTGCATGACGAGCTGTGACAAGATCGACCCAGGCATGCTAATGGCTGCCGCGAGGATCGACATTCCCACCATCTTCGTCCTTGGAGGCCCGATGGAGCCTGGGTGCCCAACATGGGGTAAGTACAAGGGCAAGACTATAACTGTTCAGGATATGTTCGAGGTAACCGCCCTCGTCAAGGCGGGTAAGATGAGCCAGGAGGAGGCAGTTTACCTCGAGAATACCTGTTGCCAGAGCCCAGGCGCATGCGGAGGGATGTTCACAGCCATGACCATGCAATGCCTCACTGAGGCCATAGGTATGACCCTACCTTACATGGCAACAGCAGAGAGTACAGGCATGGAGCGTGCGAGACTAGCAGTAGAGGCTGGCAGCCGCGTCATGACACTCCTAGATAAGGGTATAATTCCCAGCAAGATCATGACCGAGGCAGCCCTCAGAAACGCTATCACAGTCGATATGGCCCTAGGAGGATCAACAAACACCGTCCTCCACCTCAAGGCCATAGCCAATGAGCTAGGCTACGATCTATCCCTCACACTCTTCGACGAGATAAGCAAGAAGACGCCCCACCTCTGCAACATGTCTCCTGCCGGACCATACAAGATCAAGGACCTCCACAGGGCAGGTGGCATACCCGCCGTCATGACCAGACTCAAGGAGAACCTCAACCTCAACGTGATGACCGCGACCGGCGAGAAGCTCAAGGAGAATCTCAAGGACGTCAAGGTCTACGACGAGGAGGTAATACGCCCTATCGAGAATCCCATTCACAAGGAAGGCGGAATAGCCATCCTTTATGGCAACCTCGCACCAAACGGTGCTGTCGCCAAGATGGCAGCTATAAGCCCTAAGATGTGGACATTTAAGGGCACAGCAAGGGTCTTCGAACAGGAAGAGCCAGCTGTCAAGGCTATCTATGGAGGCGAGATAAAACCAGGCGACGTGCTAATCATTCGCTACGAGGGCCCCAAAGGCGGACCCGGGATGAGGGAGATGCTTGTTGGTACGAGCGCAATCATTGGGATGGGGTTAGGTGAAGAGGTCGCACTCATAACCGATGGGAGGTTCTCAGGTGCCTCACGCGGACCCTGCATAGGACATGTCTCACCCGAGGCAGCTGCGGGCGGTCCAATCGCTCTCATCGAGGATGGGGACAAGATAACAATAGACATCCCCAACAGGAAACTCGAACTAGGCGTCTCCGAGAAGGAGCTAGCCAAGCGAAAGGCGAGGTGGAGTCCACCAAAACCAAAGGTGAAAAAGGGCTACTTAGTGAGGTACGCCTCATTAGTAACCTCCGCCGACAACGGGGCAATATTAAAAGTATAGAGAGTTAAACGCCTTCATTCTCAATCTTCTTCGTCAACGTCGCTACGTCATACAGCGGCGTATTGACCTTTGGGTTGATAGGTCGTGCGAACTTTTTCTCCGTTGCAGCCCTGTGTAGGGCGTTCATCGTGCAGAATGGAACGATTTTTCCATCAGGAGTGGCGTAGTGGACGACACATCTCTGAACTCTCTCGATGTCGAAGTTGTAGGGGTCCATGAAGTGCATGGAGCCAATCATCAACATGTTGTGGTGGAGCTTACTGAGACTCTGATAACTCCCATCTGTGAGGACAGGTAGCAGATACTTGCGGAATGTACCAAGTTTAACGTTCTTCATGACGCCAGCAACAGCAGAAGCAGTTGCTCTAGTCTTATTCCCTGACTCGAACTGCTCGTTAGCATCCTTGACGGATTCTATCAGTCCCTCGACATTGAGATAGTGGGTGATTGGCTCTACTTTGTCCCCCTCCATGACTAAGTAGGTAGCCATTCCGCAATGGGGATGAGTGCTGAAATCGATGTACTCCTTCCCTTTGAGGTGACCAATGAACTGGGTGAACGCAACTGCGGTTGGGATAGGGAACCAGTCACTCTCCTTCACGAGTCCGTTAGTTTGTTCGTTGGCGAGTCTCATTAAGTCGGGGATGGTTATACGCATCTGCTCTCTATCTTTCTTGTTTATTCGCCCAGTTATTGCGACTGGTTGGAAGTTCACGCATCTGACAACGTCGCGGTTTTCTATTGCGAACCTTATGATGTCACCGACCTGGTCTGTGTTTACTCCGCCGACAAGCACAGGGACAAGGACGACGCTGTGGAAGCCCGCCTCCCTGAGGTTGCTAAGAGCCCTCTTCTTGATCGTGAGTAAGTCGAAACCTCTCGCCACCTTGTAGGGCTCTGGGGTGACACCGTCAAACTGCAGATAGACCGTGCTAGCCCCCGCATTCTTTAGGGTCTTACAATACTCGACGCTTTCAGCCATCCTGATGCCGTTCGAATTGATCTCGATGTGGTGAAAACCCATGTCCTTTGCCATCTTTATCAGCTCTGGGAGGTCCTCACGGACAGTCGGCTCACCCCCGCTGAACTGCAGTCCCGGTGGCGGGATCGGCCTGTTCGACCTAAGGTTCTCCATGATGCCCCGTATCTCATCCTTCGTTGGCTCATAGAGGTAACCCGCCGCCCCCGCATGGGCGAAGCATATTGGGCAACGTAGGTTACACCTGTTTGTGATGTCGATTATCGCCAACACGGTGTGTGACTTGTGCTCAGGACAGATACCGCAGTCGTAGGGGCAGCCCTTCTCAGTCTTTGTCCTGGGGTTGTCCAGCTTATTTCCGTTAGCCGCGAACTCTGCCGCCCTGATGTACTGCTTATAGTCTCCCCAATAGAGGTCAGACCACTCGCCGTGCTCGGGACATGTCTTCCTAATATAGACCTTTCCCCCCTCCTCGTAGATCTCCGCGGGTAGAACCTTCATACACTCGGGGCAGAGACTCTCAGTGTCTTTTATTTTATTCATAAATTATGCCCGCTTGACTTTGTTAGCGATGAAAACCATAACTTATCTTAAGAACGTATTCGTATTATTCACCTTCTAAGTAGTAGTTATTCCCACCGATAGAGGTAAATAAAACCCCGATTCTCTGTCTTCGATCGGCATGTCGAGGACACCAGTTAGCGTGAAGGCGGAGAGGGCGCTGAGGGACGTTGGCCTAACCGAGTATGAGACCATGGCATACCTCTCCCTCGTGAAAGCCGGCGAACTCACCGCCAACGACGTGAGCTCCTCGACCACAATCCCCTACTCCAAGGTCTACACCGTATTGGATACGCTCGAGAAAAAGGGCTGGGTAGAGGTGAAGGGAGGTCGCCCTAGGATGTACTATCCGAAATCACCAGTCGAGGCACTCAGATCTGAGAAGACGAGGCAGGAAGACAGATTCGAGAAGAACAGGGAGATGGTCGTATCGGAGCTCCAAGCTGTCTATGAGCACAGGGAGATCAAGGAGAAGCCCGAGATCTGGATAATACGGGGCGAAGACAACATCATCTCACGGATTAGCGAGACCATAATTGGCGCGAAAAAGGAACTTATGGTGGCACTCCCAGTACTCCCTCTGCCATTAATCATGAAAGTGATCCCGACATTCCAAACTCAAATGGACCGAAAGCTACAGATTCAACTACTGATCACTAGGGAAGCTGAGAAAGCTCTCCCCGATATACTCGTTCACCTGACCGAGGTAAGGACACGAGATGATATGTTCGGGGGAGGAATCGTAGCTGACGGGCACGAAACGCTGCTCTTCCTAAATCAAGGGATAGAGCGCGAGGAGAGCCTAGCGATCTGGTCAGACCACGTTGGTCTCAATATGATATCTAGAGGCTACTTCAAGCACCTGTGGGAGACATCTAGTCCCATGCGGAGGGACTAGAATAATGCATTTACTTTCTTCACAGTCGATTCGGACAAGCCTAGAGTCGTGAGCCCTAAACTATCAATGTAGAAAATATCCTCTGTTAAATCTTTCATTGAATCCAACCCCACTGAGTTAATGCCATCGATGGCTTCCTGCAAGGACTTTGGCTTACCCTGCCTTAACGTTGAGACCCCCAGTTGAATCATCCTGCTCTCGGAGCTCTCCGAATGTAACACGAAGAGACCTGTAGTCTTGTGTTTGACCTTCTTTAAGGTCAACTCTGATAGGTTCCTTTTCAGCGCTTCTAGCTCTCTGAGCTCAATCCTCAGAATCTTCTCCACATACTGATCCTGAGTACCAGCGAGTATAGCAAATACACCAGCGTCGCTCATAGAGTAGCCTGTGCTGAAGATAGAGTAGACTAAGCCATACTTTTCTCGTATTTCCTGGAACAGTTTTGAGCTTGCTCCTACCCCTAGGTAGGACGAGATTAAGTTTAGGGTGTCCCGTTGAGGGTCAGAATAGGCTAAACCCTTAGATGTCAGGGCGATTTGAACCTGACTTGTTTGACGTTGGATGTGTTGTTTAACCGGTTTGAATAAGGGCTTATCGCGGGTCTCTACGCCATTATAACCTTTGTTTATGATGAGATTTTTTTCGATAATCGAAACGAGTTCCTCATGTTTCAAAGCGCCAGCACCTGTAACTATCATTCTGCCGGGCAAGTAGTGCCTCTCGAAATAGGTACGAATCGAGTCGCTGGTCAGATTGCTTAGAGACGTTTTCTCCCCAAGTATAGGGTGGGCTGCCTCATTCCCATTCCATGCTGACTCAAAGTAGAGATCATGTATGAGGTCCCCCGGATCATCGTCTCTATTATCGATCTCAGAAAGAACTACTGTCCTTTCCTTCTCGACGTCTTCCTGTTTAAGTAGAGGATTTTGAACTATATCGGATAGGACCTCCAAAGCGAGTTTGAGATCTTTTCCTAGTACCTTTGCATGGAAGCATGTCATGTCCCTGTCGGTGAATGCATTGAGGTAGCCGCCTCGTTCCTCTATCGCCCTCGATATCTCCTTAGCGCTCCTTTTCGAAGTACCCTTGAAGAGTAGATGTTCTAGAAAATGTGTGCACCCGTGATATTCTTCTATCTCGTCCCGGGAGCCTACATTGACCCAAATCCCAACTGATGCTGAACTGGATTCCTTGATTTCCTCTGTTACTATCATTAACCCATTTGAAAGACGGGACTCGACAATTTCTCTCATAGGTGTATCGCGATGTCTCTAAGACCCCACTTAATATATTCTTAACCCAAAAAATTATTCATGGACTTTTTTCTTGTCCCATCCTTTTCCAGCATTATTTAATCTACTGTTCGTTTCATGTTTTGGATGTTAAAAAGGTGGTTCAATTAATCGTTTTTTAACTCTAATCTATCAATTTGCGAGGGTAGTCGTGTATGCCTTATGAATAATATACATTCAACAATTGGGACAAGAATCCTAGCTATCGATCCCTTTTTCCTTCGAAGTTATTGTTTCAGCCATCCTAATCCCCTCTTCTGTAAGTTTGAAAGATAGATCCTGTTCGAGGAACCATCCCAGCAGCTTGAAAAGCTTCGACATAAACGAAGACGGCTTTACGATTATTACGAAAAGGGGTTTATTTGAGTGTGCCGCGTCGGGCCAAGAATAGACGGCCAGCTTCTCCCGATCTATTGCCAATTCTTTTCTTACCTCTTTGTAACCAGCTTGACCTCCCCGCTCGTAGAGGATTACTAATAGCTTAGCAGTCAGGTATAGATCCTCGATCTCAAGGATTGTGGATGGATTAATGTCAGCAAGTGCAGGTAAAGAAGAGTTCTTTTTAGCCATCAAGGTAGGGAGTCTTCCACCAACTAATAACCCTGTTTCAGTTAACCTCCAAAGATCGAAGGTGTAACGATTTTCATAGTCAGATGCTATGGGCTTTCCTCGCTCATCCATTTTCGATATCAATCCCGATTCCTGAAGGGATACTAGCCAGCCGTTAATTTCCTTCTTGTTGATAAATAGTCCTTGTTCCTCTAGCTTTTTTTCGATATCATGAGTCGTTATATGTGGGTATTCCTTATTCTGGTAAAACACTTGATAGATGCGTCGTGCGTTTCGACTATGTAGTGGTTTTAACACTCCTTCAAACAAGTTCTCTAAGGTATTCTTCGACTCTCCTTTTATTTCACCCAAATGGTATCAAAGCCCCTAAAACAATATTCAGAAAAAAAAAGAATATTAAACTTGCTATAATCACTGAAAAATGATAAAAAGAAACAGGTCATTTATTAGAGGAAAGTTTTGACAAAGTCCAAAGTCTACGTGACCAGACAGTTCTTCAAACCCGCAATAGACTTGTTAAAGAAAAGTAGTTCGGTAGAAATATTTGAAGGAGATGACGATCCAGTACCAAGAGAAGTTTTAATGAGAAAAGTTGGCGACATTGATGGACTTCTCTGCTTAATAACCGAAAAAATAGACAAGGAGGTATTTGACGCAGCTAAGAGGCTCAAAGTTGTCAGCAATTATGCTGTTGGCTTCAATAATATTGATGTAGATGAAGCATCGAAACGAGGTATCTATATTACAAACACTCCAGGGATACTCACAGAGACTACTGCTGACCTTGCATTTGCCCTTATGATGACGGTATCACGTAGAATTGTTGAAGGCGACAAGAACATAAGAGCCCGAAAATGGGTTCATGCTTGGGGTCCAAGAATGTTCATGGGGTCTGATATCCACGGAAAGACGTTGGGTATAGTTGGATTAGGCCGAATAGGTGTAGCCATGACGAGAAGGGCGAAAGGTTTCGATATGAATGTGGTATATTATGATCCCATCCGTCGAGTAGACCTAGAAAAAGAATACGGTATAGTCTACGCATCACTGAATGATCTACTGACACAGGCGGACTTTGTATCAATCCATGTACCCTTAACAAATAAGACACTACATCTCATCGGAAAAGAACAATTCAACCTGATGAAAAATACTGCCTACCTTATCAATACTTCTAGGGGACCTGTAATTGATGAAAAAACTCTCTACGAGGCATTAAATACGAGGAAGATCGCTGGAGCAGGAATAGATGTATTCGAGAAAGAACCCATAGATCCCAAAAGTCCCTTAATCGATCTCGATAACATTGTTATGACGCCTCATATAGCAAGCGCGAGTACTGACACACGAATGGCTATGGCAATTATGGCTGCCACGAATTTAATCGCGGTCCTCGAGGATAGAGAACCACCAAATGCAGTCAACCCAGAAATAAAGAAAAAACATTGAAATCAGAGGTATTGTTCAATCATTATGAGACATAAAAAAGAGTTTATCGTATTCTTTACAATTCTCCCCTTTGATAGCGCTCACCTAACATCTCAAGCATATCATTGACCATCGCGGGAAGATCATAGGTGGGCCTCCAACTCCACTCCTCACGAGCAGAAGAGTCATCGAGGCTGATAGGCCAGGAATCCGCAATCGCCTGTCGATAATCAGGTCGATACTCAACCTCAAAATCAGGTATGTGCCGCTTGATCTCGACTACCAACTGAGCAGGTGAGAAGCTCAAGGCGCCTAGATTAAAATCGGTGTGATGTATCAAGCGGGATAAATCTGCCTCGAGAAGCTCAACAATACCTCTAAGACAATCAGGCATATACATCATTGGTAGAGTCGAATCAGGCCTCAAAAAGCACGTATATTTCCTGTTCTTAATCACTTCGTAGAATATCTCAACGGCGTAGTCTGTTGTGCCACCACCAGGAGGGGAGACATTACTTATTATCCCTGGAAATCTAACACCACGAACATCAACCCCCCACTTCTGATAATAATAATTCCCCAGAAGCTCACCCGTAATCTTGGTTATCCCATAAATAGTTCTTGGCTTAGTGACTGTCTCCTGCGGAGTATTCTCCCGCGGGGTCTCCGGACCAAAAACTGCTATAGAACTCGGATTAAACACTCTCCGTAGTTTTCGATTCCTCGCTACCTCGAGGACATTATACAAACCATCTATATTCACATGCCATGCAACGTTAGGCCTCTGTTCACCAGAAGCAGACAGAAGGGCAGCTAGGTGAATTATCGAATCTATCTCATGCTGCACGACGATCTCATCGAGTTTCTTCATGTCGGTAACGTCGAGCAATTCGAAGGGTCCATCATCTTTCACCGGCTTTCTCAGATCGGATGCGATCACGTTCTCATTCCCGTAGATCTTCTTAAGCCTCGGGGTTAACTCAGAGCCGATCTGACCGGAAGCACCAGTTACGAGAATCCTACGAATATCGCCACCCATCAGAAAACCCTCAGTAATCATCCCCAATTAAATCTAGATAACATCTTCTATGTACCAGAAAACGTAAAAGATTAGGATATAGAGTCAGAGTAGAGGCTCTATGAGAGATCCAACCAGATTCCTATCCGTGGAGTATCAAGAGTTAGTCGATAAAGCCTTGGACTGGAGAATGAAGACAATTCAAGGACCTAACGAACCCGTCGCCATTGTCGACGGCAGAGAGGTGTTGATACTCTGCAGCAATAACTACCTCGGGTTGACGACCCATCCAAAACTCAAGGAGGCCGCTATCCAAGCGACACACAAATACGGTGTTGGATCAGGGGCAGTGAGAGCGATCTCAGGCACCATGGATCTGCACATAGAACTCGAGAGAAGACTCGCTAATTTCAAGAGATCAGAGGCATCGCTCACCTACCCTACAGGATTTCAAGCTAACTCGGGACTTATCCCCCAGCTCGTTGGTGAGCAGGATCTGATCATCAGTGACGAGCTCAACCACGGCAGCATCATCGATGGAATCCGTCTTTCCAGAGGTGAGAGAGCGGTCTACAAACACAATGATATGAACGATCTAACCAGCGTCCTAAACGAAGCCGAAAAGCACGTTCCCAAATACAGACGGATTCTGATCATAACCGACGGTGTCTTCAGCATGGATGGAGATATTACACAACTTGATCAAATTGCTAAATTAGGCACTGAACACGGTGCTATGGTGTACGTCGATGATGCTCACGGCGAGGGCGTCTTAGGCGAAGGAGGCAGGGGAATCCTGAGTTATTTCCACCTTGACCATAAGAAAGTCAACGTCGAGATGGGGACCTTTAGCAAAGCCTATGGGACCGTAGGAGGCCACATCTCTGGCTCAGAAGATCTTGTAAAGTTCGCCTTGAACAAGAGCCGAACCTGGTTACTCAGCTCATCCCACCCTCCCCCTGTAGTGGCTTCAACTATAGCGGCAATCGACGTCCTCGAAAATGAACCGGAGCACGTCAAGAACTTATGGGAGAACACACGATACTTCAAGAAAGCCGTAGAGGATCTAGGTTTCAACACTGGTATGTCGCAGACACCGATTATTCCGATTATTGTTGGGGAAAGCCATATGGCAAAGATCCTTGCGGATAAACTCTATGAGAGGAGCATCTTCGTAGTCCCCATAGTCTTCCCCATGGTCTCGCGAGATAAAGCGAGAATAAGGGTCCAGATGAGTGCTAAGCTAAACAAAGAACAACTGGATGATGTGATATCAAAACTCGAGACGATAGGACGAGAACTTAAGATAATCGGGTAAACTTCATTTTTTATCTCAGATATTATAGACGTAAATTAATATTTATTTGAAATATTCGATTATCCGCTTGCTGCCCCTCAGCTTCAAGACCTCGGCACAATATTGTGGGGATAGAGCCTTGAACTCGTAACCCAACGAAGCTAAGACCTCCTGCGACCCATCTGCTAAAGCGGGGGCGACGAGGATGGCACGAACTTTCCTGTTTGAATCGAGGTTTATGACATCCATGTACTTCTTCAGTTGGAGCACTGCCTTCTTAGTTGCCTTGACCCTCTTTATCTCCACGACCGTCAGTACATTGTCTTTGTCCATGCCTAGCACGTCTATAAATCCGGGATCAACTGGTTTCTCGCTTGTAATCGGCCTGAAGCACTCCTCGATCAGGGATGGCTGAGTCAAGATCGCCTTCTGCATGTCGCTCTCAGTTGCGTATAGGTTGAACTCACCAGAATCTTTCAGGTCAAGTATTGAAAGCAACTTCAAGTCGGTGAAAGTGATCTCCATGACCTCGTGATCCTTCTTCCGATAAACGCGTATGACAAGCTTTTCGTTCTGAAGTTTCGTCTGGAAAAGGCTGCCTGGGGGTTGCCAGTTTACCGGGGAACAGTCTTTGGGTCGGTGAATTAAGGCTGAGCCATCCGATTTGAATATAATCAGTCGTTCTCCTTGTCCGAGGCTTGAGCTGGCCCTCCCCTCGTACTTTACACTGCAATTTCCTGCTAGGATCACCAGTTTCTTGTGAGATATCCCTGACTTCACGGTGGATAGTGCGTCTTCGAGAGAGGGCGCCTCGAGGATGGTTTGCTTCATTGCCTTTTCCAAGGTTAATCCACGCTTGTCACTATCGTTGTCCAGGGGGAGTTCATCTTCAGGTCAGTGAGTTTCAGATCTTCAGTGGCTCTACTTAGCATGAAGGTGCCGTGGCCGGGGTATACCCGATCTGGGAATTCAGCGATCAATCGTTTTAGGCTTGCCTTCCATGCCGCGAGATCAAATCCCGGACCGTTGATGAACCCGAGCCGTCCTGTTGTAGAGGCGATGTCACCCGTGAAGATCGCCTTTTGCTCATCTTTCTCCGTCATGCTCACCGAGATACAACCGGGAGTATGCCCAGGTGTGTGAAGGATGTCGAGGCAAGCTTCCCCCACGTTTATGCGATCATTATTCTTAAGCACTCCATCTAGCTTCGGCGCTTTGAACTTAATTCCACTGGCCTTTGACATTTCCACGAGGACGCACTCATCAAGGTTTGTTATGGAGTTCGAATCATCTTGATGAGCGACCAGTTTACAGCCTGTAAGCTCCTGGAGTTCGTTTGCACCACCGATGTGGTCGAAGTGGCAGTGAGTCAAGATAGAGATCTTAATAGCCTTTGGATCGAAACTGTCTCCTTTCACATTCGCCAAGATCCTCTTTACGCCGAGATCGCCACCGGCATCGATGAGCACAGACTCTCCTCCGCAATCGATTAGGTAGACGTTGCAGTCTCCCGCTGCAGACAAACCATAGGCAGAGCCCCCAACGAGATAAACGGAATCGGTCAGCTTCATTGAAATCGAATAAAGGTCGTCAACGGAGGTTAAAAATCGTTGGCTAAGGGTGAAAAACGCCATGGACACGATTCTTGGCCAATGTCTCGCTTCGATTAACTGATCCACCTAGTTAGGCCACGTTCATCTTTCATCAAACTTGCATGTCGTAGAAAAAAGTATACGATGATCGGGCCTAGATCGGTGACACTTGCTTAGGCCTTATAAAATGTATACCTTCAAGATTAGAGCCATAAAATCTATCCAAGAGTGTATAAAAAAACGGATAGGAGATAATCTATTAGGTCTCAGGATTTATCTCTTTAAACTGAGAGACCAGTTTAGGGAGATAGACTGCATTAAATTCTTCCAGCTTTTCTGGGTGTGTAAGCTTAACATGAAATCTTACACCACCCGGACTTGCTGACTTCCTAGGACAATAAGGACAACTAAACTCTTGGACCTGAGTGCTCAAACGAACCCTCCGAATAAGAATAGTAATATATCTTATAATAATTTTTCTCAGCTTCCAGTATTCCTATACAAATTGGTAGAGAGCTTTAATAATCCAATTGATTGTAAACCACACCTGGTGGCCCCTCCAATGAGTGATAAAGAATCCAAAGTCATTTGGCTCACATGTCCAGACTGCGGTTCCAAGATAGGAATAATTCTCTCTGTCGGAAAGTCTACAAACGTAGCTAAACATGTAGAAGCGGAAAAAGAGGAAGAAACTGAGAGTTGGCCTCCCTCCAGTTTTGAAGAGAAGTTGAAAACTGCAGGCATTGATATAAGCCTTCTAAATATAGAGGATGGAGAGGAAGCAATTCTAGTGAGCCCAAAAAAGTTCCTTGGTGATTTATGGGGACCAATAAATGATACCATGCGCTCATTGGGAGGTTCTTGGATAAGAGAAGGTAGAGATAGTCGATGGGAAATTAGAAAAAAAACTGAGCAGTAATTCTTGTTAATTAAAGCATAGTTTTGTTTTTTAGATCACTTTTAACACTGTATAAGCTAGAGTAAATAGAAGGAACTTTTCCTAAAAAATAATGTGATAAGCATTTATTCACATAAAATACAATCTACTTTCATGCAACAGGCAAATGCCGTCTATGACAACTCGACAATACTAGTTCCTTCGATTGGAGAGGCAGATAGTCTCTTACAAGACGGTTATGGGCATATTAGCGAGAAGAGGCGTTATATCTTAGAACCATATGAAGCCCTTTATTTAGTAGAGAAAGAACGTCTCACAATTATAGAAGAAAAAGAAAAACGAATTCTCTCATTTCAAGAGATCCTCAGTCGAGAGCTAATAGCAGATATTCTGTTATGGACTAGGTATATCATTTATAAGGACATTCGAGGTAGAGGTTTCGTAGCGAAATCAACATCGAAGAATAGAGTTTCTTTTAGGGTCTATGAACGTGGCGCTTATCCTAAGAAAGCCCCAAGCTATGAATTATATACTCTTGTCGAGGGAGTGTCGGAGAACCTAGGTCACATTGAAGAAATACTCGTCAGTGTGAAGAACTCAGGAAGGACGCTAAAACTTGCTGTGATAGATAGGAGGGGAGAACTCGTATATTATAGCCTGAATAAGCTTGGAACTGATAGACTAGGATTTGATGATCTCGAGTAAACGAGAACGCTTAACCTTAAGCTGATCCCCTGTTTTCATGTCCTTTATTGTTAAACAACCCTCTTCAAGTTCCTGCTTGCCGACTATCACAACTTTTCTGACACCCTTCTTATTCGCATATTCTAACTGTTTAGAGAAACTTCTACCTAGTAGGTCGATTATAGTGGAGATACCAACTGCCCTCAGTTCTTGGGCAACTTTAATTGCTTCACCTTTCACAACAGCTGAAATTGGAGCGACTAACACATCTACTCCAAGTTCAATGTCGTTGAAGCCCCCCTTCATTTCAATTAACGGGACGAGCCGATCGATGCCAAAGGATATCCCTGTGGCAGGTGTATTTTCACCTCCCAAAAGGTTGATGATACCATCATATCTGCCCCCTCCAGCTATACTTCCATAGTCCTCATAACCCTTAGCAAGAACCTCAAAAACCGGTCCTGTATAGTAGTCTAGACCTCTAGCGAGGCTGAGCTCAATATCGATATATTTATTGTAGTCAAATGACTTGGCGTACTCAACTAAATCTTTTAAAGCTTTCAATCCCTTCAGCCCCGCTTGAGAATCCATAAGTTTCTTTTCGGTCTCTACGAGAACATTGTTGGGTGTGCCAGTTAGTGATAGCGAATCTAAGAGCCACATTGCAGACTCCTCCTGTATAGACATTTTTATGAGTTCTTTGATAACCCCCTCCTTTCCTACTTTCAAAAGTTTATCTACAGCTCTGATTGCATCCAACACACGATCTTGTGGTATCCCAGCTTGCTTGATGAACGCTTCGAGTATTCGCCTATCATTGAGCTTAATCACAAAACCAGAAAATCCCATCTTCTTTAGACAATCCACTGCAACCGAAAGGACTTCTGCATCAGCTATAGAGTCACTCACTCCTACTGTGTCTGCGTCAGCCTGCCAGAACTCTCTGAAACGTTTCTCACTTGGATTCTCGTATCTCCAGACAGTACCCATCGCATATCTCTTGAATGGCATCTGAAGCTCGCGATGCACAGCCACCACACGTGCTAAGCTCGTTGTAAGATCAAACCTAAGCCCGAGTTCTCTGTCGGCTTTATCTTTAAAGTAATAAATCTGGTTAATTACGTCCTCTCCGCTCTTCAATTTGAGGAGTTCCCAACTCTCAAAAGCTGGAGTTCCTAAAGGTTCAAAGCCGTAGGATTCATAGACCTCGCGTATCTGGTCAAGCACCCAGTTCCTCTTGTACATCTCATCAGGAAGGAAATCACGGGTACCTCGTGGTGGCTGGTACATTTTGAACGAGCCTATATCGAGGTAATAACCTGAAAAAGGTTCCGTGTTTACCTATAGTTAATATACTTTTCCCGTATGCTTTTTATACGGTCTCAATCGCACGTATTCCGGTTTTTCTTGCTGTTATCCGTTAAAAAAAATAGTAATAAAAGTCTTCTCCCACTTTTTTTCAATATTAAATACCAAACTTGAATAGTTAATATTTATTCTAGTATGACAAATTAATAATTAAAAATCAATAAAAAAAAATTATTATTAAGAAAAAAAGATTTAGGATCCCGATTTACTCGAAGGTTCCACGCAGGAAGGGGTATAGATCTGCAATCTGTTCCTGCACCATTGTCTGATAGTACTGGTACAGGATGCTGACTGCTAATAAGGCACCCATTCCACTTCCAAACACTCCAAAGAAATCAGATATCGCCGCAAGTGCCCCCACAATAGCTCCACCAATTATAGTGATTGTTGGGATATACCTATTCAGTAAAGTCACTATAGGCTGCTTATTCCTCCTGAAACCAGGAACCTGCATGCCTGACTCTAGAAGCTGGTCTGCCATGTCCTCGGCTCCTAACCCGCCTATTTCAAGCCAGGTCATACTGAATATTATGCAGAAAAATATGACAATTAATGCATAGACCAAGGCTCGGATCGGGTCATTAAAAACCCCTTGGAGGTGGCCTGGTGAAGTAATATAGTAGACTAATCCGCTGTTCACAACGGGTTGGCCACTTGATGAATAGGTATAAGTTCCGAGCCAACTGAGCCAGTTATTATCGCTTGCAGGGTTCCATTTGCTCCAGACGAACTGACCAACCATTTGGAAGTTTGCGAAGAGAGCATATGCGAGTATTACTGGAATGTTTGATACATATAGAAGTTTAATGGGCATTCTGCCACGATAGCCTCTGTATTGACTATGGCTGATGGGCAACTCAACACGCATACCCTCCATGTATATAACGACGAGGAAAACAGCTATTGTTGTGAAGAACCCGATCATATCGGGAGCTCCATTTGAACGGAAGAACCAGCTATAAATAGGTAATTTAGTCCAGATCCCTTGGAAGAATGCAATTATAGCGCCATATGCCCTACCATCGTAGTTTATGAAACTGAAGCTCATCCACCAAATGTTCGCTGTGATACCCCCAACGATAAAGAGACTAATTCCGCTACCGATACCCCAACCCTTTTGCACCAGCTCGTCGAGCATCATTATTATCAGACCTGCAAAGAGAAGTTGTGCGAATATCAGAAGTGCCTTGGTTAAGGTAACTGAGCCATACTGGCCACTGACGATGTATAATGAAGCCTGAATTATGATCATGACTATTGAGAAGAATTTGCTCGCGGTCGTGAATAGTCCTCGGTCCTCTGCACTGCTTCTATCGAATGATATTATGTCTGAACCGGCGAGTAGCTGAATTATTAGTCCAGCGGTGACAATTGGGCCTATTCCGAGCTCCATGAGAGTTCCCTTCGCGGAGGCGAAGATGACCCTATATGCCGTGAAGGTGTCACCTGACGTTGTTAAGGGAATACCATAGAGAGGGATCTCTGACATTATGAAATAGATAAGTAGAGCCAGGAGTGTCCAGATGAGCCTATTTTGGAAGCTAACCTTCCTCTCCGGTGGCTTAACCTCCGGTATGACCCGGGAGATGGGTTTAAAGAGCTCGAGGAAGCGCAAAGCTATCACTCTACTATAGAGCCGCCGGCTTCCTCTAGTTTACTTTTAGCGTTCGCGGAGGCGGATTCAACTCGGACCTTTAATGCTATTGATATGCTTCCCCTTCCGAGAAGCTTGCCTATTCCAACCTCAGCTAGGTCAAGTTCCATTCCACTTTTCATAGCTTCTGTACCTAGGAGCTTCACCGCGAGGTCCTCTAGTTCCCCGATATTTATCGTCGCAGGTAGCGGTTTAAGTGATGAGGGTGGAACGAAGCCGATGCGTCTATATCTGTTTGGGTTAAATTTCACGGTTTGGATCCAGAAATGTTTATGGCCTCCGGCGAAGCCTTTTCCTCCTCGGCTACCGGACTTGCGGTGCTGGCCGACCTGGCCCCATCCGCAGTATCTCGATCCGCGGTATCTGCGTGTTCTTCTCAGATCGTGAGGCATATGTTTCACCTATTCTCCTTTAGCACATTCTCTTGATGAGCTCGTTTATGGCCTCTCCCCTGTAGCCTAGCTCACCATGGTCGTTATATGGACGCTTGACAGTCCTTTTGAAGCCCTTCTTTGGGGGGTGCATTCTGAAGAAGGGTTTAATACCTTTCAGATGGCTGAACTCAACTTCACCAGAGACGATTGCGTTTGCGAGTTTGTCGAGATTGTCATAGCCCAGCTCTTTGAGAGATTCTTCGGTTACTTTTTCATCACCTACTCTCTTACCCCTCTTTTCGAGGAGAATTTTAATGGTCTCCATGTCGGGTTCACCCCAAGTGATGTAGTCTTTAGCCTTTCTTAGCATTCCCGTATAGGAGGAACTCTCCCTGATAATAGTGGCGTAGTTGTTTCTTTCCATCCGTAGCATCGTGAGGGTAGCTTCGACGGTTTTTTGAGCGTCGACACCGCCCCTTATTCGAACGACAAAGAGCGTTTTAATCGCCATAATTACATAGTCCACTCCTGTGGGGTCATAATTTTGCTTGTTTGCTTCAATGCCTCGAATGTCGCAAATGCAAATGATGTAGTCGTTGTTGTAGTTCCTGTTGCCTTTGACCAACAGTCTTTGACGCCAGCTAGCTGGAGGACGACCTTCGCGGTGTCGCCGACGACTAGGCCGAGTCCCTGAGGCCCAGGTAATAATGTTAGAACTACGCTCCCCGCTTTACCACTTACGCGGAAGGGTAATGAATGGTTTTCGCCGCAGCCGCATTCCCAGCTTCCACAGCCTCTCTTAATTGGGTAGAGATTTAGTTTCGCCGTCCTTATTCCCTTCTCAATAGCATTTCGAACGCGCTTCGCCTTTCCCGTTCCCAAACCGATCAGACCGTTGCCATTGCCAACCGCAACAACTGCACGGAACCTAGAGTTCTCGCCAGCATCTGTCTGCTTCTGAACAAGCGCGATGTCTATTACCTCATCTTTTAGGTCTTGAACTAGAAAGTCTATGACTTCGACTTCCCTGATCTTGTACCCTTCACGGAATATATCCTGTAAGGAGGTAATCTGGCCCTCTTTGACCATTCTACCAAGCTGTGTACGGGGAACCCAATCCTCTAACGATGGGCCTTCCCTATCGTATTGTCTACTCATTTTGCCCAGTCCTTCTGGATCTTTTTCTTGGTCTCCTCGAAGTGCTCGGGGAGAGACTCGGGTCTAAGACCCTTCCTAAGATAGACCGAGAAGTATTTCTCGTATTCCTCAGGGTCGATGACACTTGCGTACTTTGCGATGTCTCCGCCGTTTATCCTTTCCGGGGAGGGAATGACGTCGCTATCGCATGGGATGTTTAACCCTGCGTCGATAGCACCCTTGACAACCGCGAAGACCTTCGAACCCTTCGTGGGCCTTTTAAGTCCGAGGTCAAGGTAAGCGGTTTCCACTCCCGCTTCTATAGCCTTGTGACCAGCGATTAATCCTAGTAGGTATCCCGCTGGGATGCTCTTACCGCTCGCTTGCCAACCATATTTGCTGATCAGCTCGTTGGATGAGACCTGAGTTAACACTTTGTCACCAATTATCTCGGCTTTGATAACTTGAGCGAGTATGTTCTTGTTGGAAGCTCGTACTACGAACCTTGGTTGTTCAGATGTAGCTAGTATTCTCCTAGATTGATAGTCGGTTTTTTGCTCTCTTCTTCGTCTATATGCGAGTCTGTAGCGTGCGTTTTTAGCCAAAGCTGCGCCTCCTTAGTTTCTGTTCATTTATGTGTCGATCGAGTTCTGCAAGGCTACGGAACTCTCCGCCCTTAGCCTTCATGTATAGACTGCGATATGTGTTCACAGTGATTACGCGCTGGTCACGGAGCTCCGTGAGTTTCCTCCTGAGTGCCCTTATGCGGTGCATCCAGCGGGTTTTTTCGGAGACTTCGGCATATAGTTTACCCTTCTTTGTACCCATGCCGATTCTTCTACCAGTACGTTTCTTCTGCGCCAAGACTCTAGCACGACCACGGCTGGTACCCCTTTCGGGGAGCGCTTTTATGGCACCCTCTCGTATCAGCTTTCTTATCTCGCTTCTAGTTATTGCACCCTCAACATCCCCCATCTTTTCAGGATCAATCCAAACGCGGTTGACTCCTATTTCGAGGAGAGAAGCAGCTAATCTTCTTTGGTTTGTGAGGTTCATTTCGTTTCCTCCTCGAGTTCTTCGAAGTCTGAGGGTTTCGCTTTAACTCTGGTATTGAGGATCTTGACGCCCAGTTTTTCAGCTTCTTCCAGTATCTGAGTCCTCTTTCTTCGGCCAACGGTTCCCCCTATGCGGGCAACTTGGTTCTCCTTATCAACCGTTTTTAGTTCATTTTTGTTCTGGATTAGTACTTCTTCTTTGCCTGTTGAGTGCAGTCCGCGTACGGCAGATGGGCCTCCCCATCCGATGTTTGCCACTTTTGGCCATCCCTTCTCATTAGTGCGCATCTTATTATCTATGCCGCGTGGTTTCCTCCACCTAGGCTTTATCTTTATGAATCGCCATGACTCAAAGGCGTGGAATTTAGGTCGACTTTGATTGAGTTTCTTCCTGACTCTGAGTAGTCTTCTTTTTTCGGTGTCAATCATCTTTCATCACTCCTTGCTGTAGACGTAGACGCCATCTAGGAATTTTCTCAGGTCTTTGTTGCGTATTTTCGCACGTGTCTGTATGTTTGCGGCGGTCTGACTGACAGCGTCGATATCGATGCCTTCAAGAATTACATCATCTTGCTTGATTGTTACCTTCGTGTCGCCAAGGATTGAGGCGATTCTGGCCTTTCTCTCACCGATGAAGTTTTCTATATGTACTTCCTTACCTACGACTTTTACCGATGTAGGGAAGTGGACGAAGACTATTTTCATCTTATAGACGAAGCCAACTGTTACGCCTTTGATCATATTGTTGACGTGTGCGCTGATTGTACCCACGAGAGCAGCCTCTGTCCTCCTAGGATTCTCTATGCTGAGTTTGAGATTGTTTCCATCCTTGACCATGGTTAGCTTGGTATGCGTGAAATCCTTGGTTATCTTCCCTTTAGGACCTTGTACTGTAATTTTTCTACCTTCTAGAGTGAGCTGAATGTTCTCTGGTATCTCAACAGTATTTTCAACTATCTGTATAGACATATTTGCTCACCTAAAAGACGTAAGCTATCACAACGCCGCCGACGTTGAATTCTTTTGCTTGGCGGTGGTCGATCACGCCTTTTGGAGTTGATAGTATTACTACACCGAGGTCTCGGCTTGGAAGGAATCGTTTCTCCCATTTCTCCATCTCTCTGACCTTCGTGGAATACCTTGGGTGAACTGCTTTACACTCGTTAATGCGGCCGAAGAGTTGTACCCGGAATTTACCCTGTCTACCGTCGTCAATGAACTCTATCTCCCCGATGTAGCCCTTCTGTTGTATGAGACGAAGGACCCTCCCAACAAGACCAGAGGCTGGTGTGATGATACACTCATTCTTACGTCTGCCCTCATGGTTCATTATCGTGTTAAGAGCGTTAACTAGTGGGTCCATTCAAATCACCTGTATTTCCTGAACCCCATTGCGGGAGCCACTTCTCTGAAGCATTTTCTGCAGATGTTTAGTCCATAGCGTCTGATGAGGCCATTATGCGTTCCGCATCTGATGCATGCCCTGCTACCTGGTCCTGTTGTGCGTTTCTTCTGCTCACTCATTGGCTACTCCCACCTCGATACCGAATTTTGACTTTACGAAATCCATTGACTCCTCGGGTGTAACCTTGTGGCTCTTCCCGATCTTGCCTCTGGCGTGCTTCTTCTCATTTATATGGTAGCCTGCGCGTTCTACTGTTACCATTACATCCATTCCAGTGATCCCTAAATTTGGATCATATCTCGTACCGGGAATGTCGATATGCTCTTTTATTCCGAATGCGAAGTTTCCCCACTTATCGAAACTATGTGAGTTGATCTTTTTTCCCATAGCAGCGAGTGCCTTTATTAGGAAAGTCTCTGCCTTTTCTCCGCGAAGCGTGACCATGCAAGCTATGGGTTCCTTCTTTCGTATGTTGAATCCCCTGATAGTCTGCTTCGCTAAACATTGACAGGGTTTTTGCCCTGTTAACTGCTCCATGATGGTTTGTGCGTGGTCTAGTGGGTCGCCTGATGCACCAACTCCCATATTGACCACGACCTTACCGATCCTTAGAGCCCTCATAGGGTTGGTCTCTACGATTTCGGTTGACATTTTATTGAATCTCCGGTAGAGTTATCAGCGATTGTGCTACACCTATGGGAAAAACATATCTGATTAGCGTGCGTATATCCTCCCCTTTAGGGGTCCTCACAGTCGCGGTCTTTTTCCAGCCTGGCTCGTCGCCGAAGCTGATTATAATTCCTGTCTCACCTTGGGACCTACCACCTGTGATGATTGTCTGTAGTTGGTCCTTGAATGGGATGTGTTCTACTATTTCTTGTGACGGTACTCTAATCTTCAGAACATCATTAACCTTGTAAGTGGTCTCGGCTTTCACGTTGATACTCCGTCCGTCATGGAGTCTTAGCTGTGTAATATTGTTTCTCAGAGTGGTTTTTCCTATAATTCTACAGAGCTTGAATCCGGTCTCCTCTCCCTTTATTTGGTGGAGAATGAGTCGACTTCCTTTAGCAGGTAGAATACGGTAGCTCTCGCCTGCATCGGGTATGGTCACTACGTCCATTAGACCCACTGGGAATTTTTCATCTAAGCGGGGTTTACCATCAATCTTAATCTTACCCTGTTTTGCTATCATAGTGGCTTCCCTGCGTGTAGATGCATATCCGAGCATGTCACGGAGCAGAACCGTTACGGGTATTGATGTACCGAAGTCGTGTGGTCCTGGGCTCGTATTTATAGACCAGACATTTGCTTTTCTATGGATTGTCCAGAAAGTCGGTGTTTGCTGCCTCTTCAAGTGTCTTGTTGGTCCTTTTCTACCCATCTCTACTCCTCCTTAGCCTTGAAGCCCTTCCTCTCGAGGACCTTTTTTCTCCAGTCATCGTCTAGGTTTAGCTTCGTAATCATGACGTTTTCAGCGCGTATTGGTATCTGGACAGTCGAACCGTCTAGGCGTGTCCTTGTAACTCCCTCAATGTAGACTCTTGAGGCCTTGGTGTTGACTCTTAGTATCTTTCCCTCTGTCAACTTCCTGTCACCTTTCGTGATGGCGACGGTATCGTTTTCAATAACTGGCATAGTCCGTGCGCCGTATTGTGTCTTAAGATTAGGTGATAATGGTGCAGAGATGTACCGCCTTTTGATATGTATAGGCGCATTCTTCTGCTGCTTTCTAACAGTCGATGGCTTAGTATTACCTACTTTATTCATTTATACTACCACCCTCGCTGTCGTTCCAAGGCGCGCGAAGCGTTCAACGGCTTCCTTAGCTACGGGACCTTTAACGTCTGAACCCCTTAAGGTTCCTTCAGGCGTTAGTATCACGGCAGCATTGTCCTCGAATTGGATCCATGTACCATCCTTGCGCAGGTATGGCTTCCTCTGGCGAACAATAACTGCGTTGAACATTTGTCGCCTCATTTCTGGAGTTCCCTCTCGGCAACTGACCATTACAAGATCGCCAACACTAGCTATTGGTAGCCTACGGCGTCGACCTTTATAGCCGAAGACTTGAATGAGGCGTAGCACACGAGCACCACTATTATCAGCGCAAATGAAGACGGAGCCAGACGTTAAGCCTCCGCTTATTTTTCGCCGTGGTGTAAGCTTTCTCTTCCCCGTTCTTTTACTCATTCATTTACTTCTCCTCAGCTAGTTTTTCCACAACGCAGAAGGACTTGGTCTTGCTGAGCGGTCTACACTCAGCAATGCGGACCATTTCACCTCTCTTCGCGTCGATGCATGGGGGGTTATGTGCGGTGATGCGGCTGCTCGCTCGCGCGTAGCGCTCGTATTTCCTGTTGAATCTGGTGTAGTCGATGCGGATAACGACGGATTTCGCCATTCTGTCGCTAACCACCACACCGTCCAATAACCGCCCCCTCACCGCTAGGGAGCCATGGAATGGGCAGTCTGGGTCACTACACTCGTTCTCGGGTCGTTTAAGACTCATCAAAACTTTTTCGCCCTACCAGTCTCGCTTAGGCTTCTTTTTTACGCGGTCTTCTGGTCGACCGATGAGGGTTTTTCCCTCTACCTCAACCAAGTTAGCTCCTAGGTTGAAAATGAATGACGCTTCTCCCTTCGCAATTTTTTTATCGATTCCTTTCTGATTGAGCGTCAGGGTATTGCGTGTTTCGTCAACGATTTTTCCCTTAATTTTCTTCTGACTATTATTATTAACATCGCTGATCTTCGCGTCTAGTCCAATGAGCTCGTGGCGAACTAGATTCTCAGCGGTGACTAGTGTCATTGTTTATTCGCTTCCTCATGAATGATTGTTTCTATTTTAGCAACTGCCTTCTTTAATGCCTTGATCCTACTGGGATTCTCAACAGAACCACCCGCGTTTATTAAGGTCCTTAACTTTGATAGCTCGGTCTTTAACTCCTCGAGCTTTTGCTTTCTCTGCTCGGGGGTCATATCCCTTATTTCGTCAAGTCTTATGACTGGCAATTAGCTCTCCTCCTCGTCTTCCTCTGGCTCAGCCTTTTGCTCTTCTTCTACCTTTTCTTTAGGAAGTGAAGATTCTGGCTCAGATTTTAGCTCCTTTTCCATTGTTTCTTCAGTAGAGGGGACAGTCTCAGATTCGATTTCTACTGGCTCGGAGGAAACTTCATCAGTCTTTGTTTCTTTGGGTGTCTCTATTGTGACTTCTGGCTGCTCAGGAGTTTGAGTTACTTGTTCAATTGTTGGTTCTGGTTCTACATCGGGTTCTACGCCCTCGGGCATGTATACTTCTTCTTCTGGGTACTCTATCTCGGGTAAATCCTTTAGTGAGATCTTGTCTGGGAACTTCGCATCTGGTGGGATGATATTAACCGTTACACCCAGTATACCACGCTTTTGTTTGACATGAATTGTCGCGTGGCGAAGATAAGTCTTTGAAGGTTCACCCGCTTTAGGGATGTATCCTTCGCTTACCTTCTCAAATCTTGCCCTAGCGCTCCTTATCGGGCCTTTGAGTATGATCTCGCAGCCGAGTGCACCACTATCCATGATCCTGCGGAGGCTCCAGAATATGCTCCTGCGGAAGTGGACACCGCGCTCGAGGGCGTTTGCGACTCTAGCTGCCATGATGTGGGGGTTGAGCTCCGGGACCTCGATTTCTACTACTGTTATCTGGGGGTTGACTAATCCTAACTTTTGCTCAAGTTTCTCGGAGGCATCCTTGATTGCCCTACCTCTCTTGCCTATTACCCGGCCAGGCCTCATTGTGTAGAGATTGATTTGGGCGCCTAGTGGCGTCTTTGTTAGTGTGATGCCGCCGTATCCGGCTTCCTCGAACTCTTTAGAGAGGAGCTCGTCGACTGCCATACGCTCTTTATTGTCCCGGATGATTCTCTTGACTACAGACAAGCTTACACTTCCTCAACCGCGACCTCTATATGAGTTAAGTGCCTGAAGTATGGTGAAGCCCTTCCAAAGGCACGCGGTATGAACTTTCTAATTCTGCGGCCCCTATGTGCCGCGATGTGTGTGATTTTTAAATTTTCTGTGTCTAGCCCCTTAAAATCTGCGTTCGCTTCGACAGCATCGAGAACTCTTAATATCTCACCGGCTGCTTTTTGAGGATATCTGCCGGCGTCGAATCCCTGAGCTTCCATTCTATGCGGTACTTTGAGTTTATATCTATAATAGGGAACAGGTTTTTTTAGCTCTACTACTTCCTGAAGTGTCTTCTTTGCTTTCTCAAGCTTCATACCTTTAATGTAATTGCAGATCTCTCTGGCAGCCTTTGGCTTAATTCTAAGATCCCTGCCGCTAGCTATTGCTGTCTTGTCCGGATCCAGACCTGTAACCGAGTATCTCCAGGATGGCATATACGCACCGTTCGCCTTACTTGAAATCGGGACTTTATATAAAAACGTTATCTAAATTTGTTTGATAAGCGATTTTATAGAGAATTATTATTGGTTATTGATATAATGTTTCTTTAAGAGGTTCTTTTAATGATATTTGATAGATTCAATTGAATAATTATTTATAATTTGTATGAATACAGAATATTATTAAATATTTAATTAAAAATAGGTTGAAGTAATTACTTCAGAGGGATGTACATTGAGCTCCTCGACGCGCCGATGCCAGGCTTACCGTGACGGACAAGCTTATTTGTTATTACAAACTCGCCAAGGTAGTGGCCTAGCATTTTCTCATTGATTCTGACTTCGACGAACTCTTGACCGCTGTGGACTAAAATAGTCTTACCGATCATCTCGGGTAAGACGACCATATCCCTTGCATGGGTCTTTATGGGTTTACCATTGTCCTGTCTAATACGCTCAAGTACGATCCTTTGCTCATTGCTGAGACCTCTGCGTAGGCTTCTCCTCATGCGACTCGGTAGTAGGTTGATGAACTCGTCCATGGACATGCCTTTTAAGTCGTCAACACTTTTACCCCGGTACTGGAAGTTCTTTGGCATTTGTCTTCACTCCATCATATCGCTTTATTTAATCGTGCCGGTTACTCTCTCTGTCTCTTCGAGCCTCCCCTGCCAGAGGTTCTTGCCGCTATTAGTCCAACCTTTGCTCCTGGAGGTGAATTTCGGCTCACGGTTGTGGACTTCCCTGGGCGTCTATGTCGGCCACCACCATGTGGGTGGCTCGCGGCAGTCATCTTTACCCCATGCGCGGTTGGATATACTTTATTGTTTGCCATTGCAGCGTGGAAAACCTCACCAGCCTTTAGGCGTGGCTTTTCAAGGCGTCCACCACTTGAGATTACACCTATAGTAGCTCGTGAGTCAGCTGGTAAGAGTATGCTCTTTTTTGATGGAAGCTTAACAACCGTTTTGCCAAGGTTATGAGCGATGACGGTTGCGTAGGTTCCAGATGACCTCACAATTCTTCCACCGTCACCGGGTTGAATTTCTAAATTGTTGACGAGAGTCCCTTCGGGTACTTTTCCTAGAGGAATTACGTTTCCTACTGCTAAAGGTGCATCTGTTCCTATAACGATCTCCTGGTCTACATGAGTGCCTTCTGGGGCAGCTGAGTAGAATGTTTCGCCTGTAGTCAGTTCAATTACAAGTAGAGGTGCTGCACGCCCGGACTCATGTATGATATCTTTAACGGTTCCACGCATCGACTCTTTCTTAATGGCTGGATACTTCGCCTGTGCGATTTTACCCGTATGTGCGCCTTGGAAGACCGGTGTTCCGCGTCCTCTTCGTTGGACTTTTAATCGTTTTCCCATTCATCACACCTACAGTATACCGAGCTTTATGGCAACCTCTGAGGCGCTGTAACCCTCCATGAGCTTAACGAATGCCTTCTTCCTTCCCTGTCTGTCGATGAGCGTGTTGATCTCTTTCGACTCGACTTGGTAGAGCTCTTTTATTGCTTTTGCGATGTCTTTCTTCGTTGCATTACGGTTAACTATGAAGATGAGCTTATTCTCGTTCTCGATCATGTAGACGCTGCGCTCTGTCATCGTTGGGAACATTATGACGTCTTGTGGATGCATATTTATTCCTCCCATGTTTCGTCGATTGTTGTGAAGGCTGATTTCACCCAAACAACGAGTCTGCCTGCATTCGCTCCTGGAGCGAGTAGTTCAGCGTTTAAGTTTCGAAGGAGAGTGACATCGACGCCTGGTAGGTTTCTCGCTGCCTTACCTATTCCTTTATCCTCTGAAATGACAATGAGTGGACCCTTACCTATCTTTTTACCTCTCCCCCTCATGTTTCCCCTACCGGCTCGTACTCCCTTCCGGTCAGCTCGCTCAACGTCTACCCATACGCCTATCTTAGTGAAAATATCCTCTATTTCTCTCGTTTTTTGTACTCCTTCTAGTGCATCATCTAGAACGAGAGGAAGTTGGGTGACCCCTTCGATCTTATGTCCGCGCGCAGCAACTACATCCTTGTTAGCTGTAGCAGCTATACCGGATCTAATTGCTAGACGGCGCTCCTTTTTGTTGATTCTTTTAACTGTTATCTTTTCAGACATTGGTGGGGTAGATAGGTGTCCACCGACTGCTTGTACGGCAAAGTCGGCCTTCCCGCTTTGCTTGAGACGTGGAAGCCTTGCTTGTCCGTGTCCGGTCCCCCTGCTGAGTGCTGTGTTTCTTTTACCTGCTAGAGGATCTCTTCCCTGTGGTTGGAAGTCATGACTCTGCTGAGCTATGACGGCTCGCCTTATAACCTGAGGGTTCAGGGGAGTGTTGAAAACCTTCGGGAGTTCTATCTCATCAATCTTCTCGTTAGCTAGGCTTAGGACTGGGACCTTCATTGCTTAATCTTCTCCTTACCCCACTCTGTGTTGATGTAGGTTACTTGTGGCGCGGTTTCAGGGTAGGTTGTTTCTCGGATGGCTTTTCTCATGCGAATAAGCCTCTTAGGGGTGCCTTGTACACTGCCCTTAATGACGATGTACTCACTCTTTACGAGGCCGTATCTGTTGAATCCACCCGCGGGTGAGACCCTAGCCCCGTCGTTTCCGAGCAAGAGTATGCGCTTATTGAAATCTACTCGATGGTGAGTGCCCATCTGACCCGCACGAGCTACGTGTGGATGAATAGTCCTAGGCGAAACGGGCGCGATAGAGGCAACGCCCCTAATCGTTTTGCGGGACTTGTTCTGCTGGATACGGATACCGTACCGCTTGACAGGACCCTGGAACCCCTTGCCTTTTGTGACGCCCGCGAGGTCGATTGACTCACCTGGTTTGAATACCTGGGAGGCTGAGACCATCTTGCCGAGTATACTCTGGGCATAATCGAGTTGCTGGTCGATGCTACCTCCGCCAACTTTTATCTCTATGAGGTCTGGTGTGTTCTTCTCGAGAGAGGCTAGTTTTGGCTGTGTTGCAGCGATGATTCGTATCTCCTTTGCCTTGTCCTTTTTGGATACTATTTTTTCCATGTTAGCTGCAGCGTCGATTTGTTTCTTAATCTTCACAGCTTTCACGATGTCCTTGGGCGGATCTGCCATCCATGCTTCTGTTAGGACTTTATAGCCGTCATAGGTTTCCTTGTAGGAACGAACGGCACATATTAGTATTGGGGGAGCCTCGATAACTGTCGCGGCGACCTTTACTTCTTGTCCGAACTCGGGAACCTTCGCCCTATCCTCTACCTGATAGAGGTGGGTCATTCCCGCCTTGTACCCTGCGAAGCCTAGGAGCTGGGGACCGTCTGTGATCTCCGGCCATTCCTGGATGCGTCCATTGAAGTGGCTGGTCCTGCGTCTAGGTGAAAATGACTTTGATCCTTTTCTAGGTGAACGTGGCCTAGGCATCGTAGCCTCTCCTAATTTTTATTAGCTGTAGTGAATCAGCGAGTCTTACATTTAAATGATTCGTATATTATGGTACAATTCTCTTTATCGTCCATTTTTGGTGGGGGATGATTCTTAGATTTGTTTATTTTGGTTATTTGATTGTTTTTTCAGCTCTTTGAGGATATGGACAGATGTCGTTTAATGGGCATTCAGAGCACTTGGGGTTTAGTGCGCGGCATATATCTCTCCCAAATTGTATGAGTTTTATGTGTATGTCAAGATATTTTTCAGGAGTAGTGGCTCTCTCTAGTGTCATTCGTATTGTGTCATATTTCGAGTTGTTCTTTACAAGCTCCAATCTATTCGTTATCCTGGTTATGTGACGATCGACGGGAAGGACCTGTTTACCTGCGGTGAAAAGTAGTACGACGTCGGCTGTTTTCTCACCCACTCCTGGGAGGGTCATGAGTTCCTTACGTGCTTCGTAGTAAGTCTTTGCTATAATTGATGATAAGTCGCCATTATATCGTTCAATTACCTCTTCCGATACTTTTTTTATGGTTCTACTCCGTTGATTGTACATCCCAGCAGGTTTGATTGCGTCAGCGATTTTGGATATGCTAGCATTTGATAGTTTTTTTGGAGTGACGCCTATACTTTCCTCGAGACGTCTATATGCGGTGTTCTCGTTTCTCCAATTTGTATTCTGGCTAAGTATGGTTCGAATAAGAGATTTGAATTGGTCGCTATTGCTTTGTGTCCAAGTTCTTGGATAGATTTCCTGAACCCTTCTGAGTGCTTCTTCAGCCCTCTTCGTTCTGCTCATCGTCTTCTGTGTCAGGGTCTCCTACCACCTCTTCAGGGTCCTCTACTGGCTCGACTATAAGCGGCGGCTCGACGGGTTCGAGTGGTCTATTCTTGAGATCCTTGATCTTCCAAGAGATTAAATCTAGAAGACCTTTTAGGTTTGTACGTTGACTGGCGGAGACGCTAGTCCAAGGGATGTCGTAATGGCTTAAGCCTAATTCCTCCTCTATTATAGCTTCCGTGCCGGGGGGAGCCTTATCGACTTTGTTGAATACCAATATTATACGCTCTGTGGGGACGCCTATTTCTCTTAGGAGACTTAGGCCTTCACCTAGCTTTAGCTTAAGCGTCAGAGGCTGATCGGTTATCTCAAATAGGAGGATGACGACGTTCGCGCTACGTATATCCTCGAAGTTGAGTTGGAAGCTTTTTATTAGACGGTGGTCGAGGTCGAGGACGAAGCCTATAGTATCTATGAATAATACTGTTGTCTCCGAATCAATGTATCGTTTCTGGTACTTGCTACTTAGTGTTGTAAAGGGTCGGTCGCTAACTGGTTTGTGTTCACCTGTGAGGGCATTGAAGAGGCTGGTCTTGCCAGCATTATAGAATCCAGCTATACATATAGTTGGATAACTGAGTTTACGGCGATTGTCAATCTGTCGCTTTTTCTCAATCATGAGACTCTGAATCTCTTCATGTATGTCTGCTTGGCGACGCGTTATCTCTCTTAACTGTCCGCGAAATGCGTATTCTCCACCGCTGTGGAAGAAAGGACGGTCATGAGTATAGCTGGTGTTAGCTGCGAGTTTGTAGAATGGGGCGAGCTTCTCAAGTTTCGCTGATTCTATCTGAAGTTTACTGAGGTTGTCCGACGCCATCTGATCAAATATCTCCAGGGTGAGCTCGTATCTGTCTATGACGTCGCACTCGGTGCCTTGAATTAAAGCGAGTTTCTGGCTACTCTTTAACAAGTTGTAAAAAACTACGAGCTGTACATCTCGTTTCACTGCTAGTTTTTTTATCTCACCGACTTTTCCTTTACCAATGCAGTACCGCTCGAATGGCCTGTATCTGGTTTGAACAATTTCTCCTACGACCTCAATGCCCAAGGCTTCTACGAGAGACTTTAGCTCGTCTAGCCTCACACGGTATATCTTATGATCGTGGACGTTTGTTTTTAGCATAACGATGATGGCTCGGCCTTTGAGGGCTTCCCTTGGTCGTACTTCTTCTGGCAATGGTTGTATAGTGGTGTGGGTGAACGCTTCTTAAAAAGCATCCATCATCGTGTGCGCTTTATTTCAGGAGAGGAAAACTTAACTCTATGTTTTAAGTAAAAATAGAGTGAATAAGATCTGAGGTGGCATTGAAATGAATTCTGAACTCTGGGAACAAAGAATCCCTAAGAGTATGCCAAAAAGTGATCTGGAGAAACAAATTATTCAATTTTTTAAAGAGCAAAATATGTGTGTCGTTGCAACATGTAGTAAGAACGTTCCGCGAGCGACTCCAATTGAATATCACTCAAAAGGAATAATAATGTATTTCATAGGTGAACCCGGTATAAAGCTGAAAAATATAATTGAGAATCCAAAGGTGAGTGTTGGTATTTTTCTTCAATATACAAATTGGGACAGCGTTAAAGGTGCACAAGTCACAGGTAAGGCAAAAATAATCTCGAAAAAAACTGCAGAATTTGAAGAGGGTTTGTTAGCATATGAATGGGAAAAAACTGCCACAGAACTTGGTGTTACAACATTCCCCGAAACCGTAGAACTCTTAAAAGTTGAACCTGAGAAAATCGAATTTATAGATATGTCCTTGAAAAAAAGGGGTTACAACCCACGACAAATACTTACTTTAGTTTGATTTCATGTTCGTCATTTCACTGACAGTGTTGAAGGGACTAAGTTACGCAAGAGAACGGAAATGGGTTGTCTTCTAATTCATAAAATAATAGATGTCTTCATTGAAATATGGAGTTTTTAGAGTTCCTCGAGCTTTTCTTCGATCTCACTGAGGCGCTCCATGATCTCTTCGAGTTTCTCTTCAATGCCATCTATTTTGTCAATGAGACCAGCTACCTCGACCTCAAGGTCGTTGACTTTTTTTTCCTGACTCATGTAATAGTGTCTCCGGTTCTGCGTTGATTGGCTCTCTTTATAAATTTAACTAAGTTGCCATTAGATAGGACTAAGTGCTTTTTTTTGCAGTTTTTAGAGCGTTCATGTACCACATCGTGTCCTCTTCCGCGTAGTCGGATACTTCAGCTCGTAGTGGCTTACCTTCGCTGCTTAGGATTATTACCTCCTTTATTTGACTGTTCATAATCTTGCGTCGGCAACGTTGACATGGTACCGCCATTGTGAGTTTGCCATCCTTATCCTTACCAGCGATGTATAATGTGGCTCCGATCCGATCTGAGCGGTTGCTGTTGATTATTGCGTTTTCTTCCGCGTGTACAGCGGGGCAGTAGTCGTAAGCGACTCCTTGTGGGGACTCCATTTCATCTTTTATGCATCCCACCTCGTAGCAGTTGACGACGCCTCTCGCGGTGCCATTATATCCAGCCCCCACGATTGTGCTGTCTTTTACTATAACTGCCCCGAATTTTCGTCTAATGCATGTTGAGCGCTCTGAAACACTGAGAGCGATATCTAAAAAATATTTGTCTTTATCAGGCCGATCCATGGCTGAAGAATCGGAGGATTAGATAAAAAGTCTTCTCGACCGGCCTGAAAACATTTATCGCCTAACTCTTCTTCGAATAATCAGGCGGGCGATGATGAATTTGCCCTTCTGAATATGTGATGAGGATCTTGAGTTTGGAGCCCGCCACTCACAAGATTCATAACGGCTAGTGGGGACAACTACCCACGGTGAAGAATTATGCCATGGATAGAGGTCAAATGGTACGCTGGAAGAGATAAGGCCACTAAGGCTAAGACAATGGAGCTTCTAACGAAGGCGATGTGTGAGGCAGTTGGGTGCAAACCCGAGGCAGTTAGCGTCGTCTTCTACGATATCGAGAAGTATAACTGGGGAAGCGCTGGTAAGCCTTATGGAAACTGACTAGTTCATTCTCTTTTTTTAAGGGTGTTCTCTAGCTCAGAGATTATGTTCTCTTTTCCAACCAAAATAATGTATGGTCCTAGTCTTGGTCCCTGACTCTTACCAAGAAGGACTTTGTAGACTATGGGAAAGACGTCTCTTGGTTTTAGATCGTATTTCTTAGCCGCGTTGAAAGCTACGCCTTGGAGCTCCTCCGGAGTGTTGGCATTCCGGAGCTCCGCTATCACTGTTTTAACTATCACCGCTTCCTGTTCGGTTAAGTTTATCTCGGGAAGTTCCTCAGCGAAATCCTCTACCCAGTTTAAGGCGTAGCCGATCCGCTTTAACAGTCCATTCTCAGTCTTATCGAAGTAGCCATACTCCCTAAGTTTTGAAGTGATGAATTCAGCCTCCGATCCTTTAGGTGCGAGGCGAGCGAGCTTTAATACTAGGTTGTATGGGACGTGAACCTCGGGCTCTTTGGGAGGCTTCAGCATCCAACAGTACTCGTAGAGACCAGATGCCTGCGCCTTTTCCATATCATTCAGAGCCTTCGACTTCCCGAAGTAAATGTCCTCGGTATCATCAAGCTCGTCCATATGGGTGGGTATATCCTCGACACTCCCACTTTTTGTTCCTACGAATCGTTTGAATATGAGAAGGTTCAGTGACTGAGGAGAACCGTAACGGTACCATACCTGAGGGGTGAAGACATTACCCGCTGATTTGCTGATCTTCTTCCCGCTACGGTCGGTGAACATCTCATACTGGACGTGCATTGGGGGTTCCCAACCGAGTATCTCACGGCAGATCCTGTCATTCACTCTGACGCTATCTGCGATGTCCTTGCCGTAGGCCTCGAAGCGTATGTCGAGAGCTCGCCATCTGGCAGCAAACTCAACCTTCCAACTGAGCTTTCCTTTGCCGGAAAGTATGTTTACCTCACCCTTGTGACCACAACCCTCCAACCAGTTACCTCGGACTTCCATTCCGTTACACTCGTATTCGATTGTCTGTGATTCTGAATGGTATCTTGTGGCGTGGGTTGTGTAGATTCGCCCGCATTTCTCGCAGACGACGAAATAGGGGAGTTCTTCCGTATACTTTTCCTGTCCTATCTCTTCCTCTATTATCCTACCAACTCGCTCGTGGTTGTTCATGATTTCTAGGATCTCTCTGTCGAAGATACCCTGTTTGTAGCACTCGAAACCACTCATAAAGTGGTAGTCGGCTCCACTCATGTCTAGGGCTGCAAGTAGCTGACTGGTCATATGGGCGCCGAAGCTATTGTGGCAGTCGCCAGCTGGATCGGGTATGGTGCTCACAGAGTAGCCTAACCATTTCTCCAGTTCCTTCGGGAGTCCAGCAGGTACCTTCCTGAGACCATCCTTGTCGTCGCTGAAAGCTATCAGTTCCGCAGGGTATCCTTGTACCCTACACCCCAGAGCAACTGCGAAATTGCGTAGGGCATCACCTAGGCTACCTATGTGGGGGAAGCCAGAAGCGCCAAGACCGCTCTCGGTTCGGATAAGATTAAGGCTTCTACCAAGCCTCTTCTCTCTCTCAATGAGTTCTGATGCGGCTTTGTCGTACCACGTACCCTTCCCGATGATATTGTGATTAACATTATGCTTAATGTCATCGCTCAACCGTAGTTCTGCCCTCGCCGTTATTGTATGCCTTGTTCGTAGTGTAAAAATATGTTCATTTTAAATAACTATACAAAACACATGCTCATATATTTTTTAAATAATTGTTAAAAGGATAGGAGCACAGTCGGTAGCTCCCACATTGATTTGATAACGGCATCGGGTTTTGCGGTCTCCATTGCCTCCTTATTAGTAAAATAAACTGGGATGGCAACCGTTTTTGCCCCAGCGGCCCTACCAGCGAGAACATCATTGTGGCTGTCACCAACCATTACTCCATCGCGTGGATCGACACCCATTTGTTTGAAGCAACTAAGAGGTTGGTCAGGGTATGGTTTCATAAGTAGATTTGGCGTCCTACCAATTACCGATTTAAAATATGAGGAGATCTGAAGCCTCATTAGAATACTTATCGCGACCTTGTAAGAGTTTGATGTGCAGATTGCCATAATTACTCTCTGATCGTTGAGCCAATCTAAGGTCTCACGAGTTCCTGGCATTAAGCTGCATTTCTCGACTCCTTCAATTTCGTAGTTGTCAAGGATTCTCCATATGTTGTTACGTATCGTTTCAATCTCTTCACTTGACTTCTTCGCGGTCAGTCTTGTTTCCATCTCATGAATCAGATTGAAAAGTCCTTTTGTCGTGCAACTGGAGAGGTCCTCTTCGCTGCAGTTATATGACCTGTATGCCTTAATTATCTCCTGCTGAGCATCTCTCCACCTTACATGTTCACCAAGATTAACTAGAGTGGCGTCTAGGTCGAATACTATCCCTCTTATCTTTAAGGGAGTCAATATAAGAATGTAGAAGACTTCAATTGTATTAATGTTTAGGTGGAGCCCCGGGCGGGATTTGGACCCGCGATCTTTTGCTTACCAAGCAAACGCTTTGGCCAGGCTAAGCCACCGGGGCGAACAATCATAAGCACAGGGAGGATTAATTTTAATCTTATCCCAGATAAAATTGCAATCTAATGACTTAGAAAAATATTAAATAGATCCAATTTTATATTATTGTCCTTGCGTTGTTAGATTTATTAATAACAGATATTTTTGACTATTTTCTTAATATAGTTTTAAATAACCGCTCAAATAAATGGTTTAAAAATTATGAGTGAAATTAAGTGAAAGTTATACCAAAGTAATTTCTGATTAATGGCATTATACTTATATATTAAGAAATAATATTATTTCTCGAGCTGATAAATAGTGGCACAGGTTAGCAGTAGACGGGCGATGGTCGAGCGCCTCGTTAATATGACTCGTGAAGATGCAGCGAGCAGGAGGCGATGTATAGAGACGATTGACCCTATAATTAGAGTTGGGCGAAGGATTTATCCGTACTTATCCGAGCGAGAGCTTAACGACTGTGCCTCATCTGCCTTGAGAGTCATTTTGAGTCATAAGGTAGAGGAACCTGATCAGATGACACTTATCACCTTTTAAGACCTGCAAGCTCCATCATCTTGGCCATATTCTCTTTGTCACTACGTCTAGCATCGATTGGAGTCTCCATTATTAATGGTCTTTTAGCTAGTCTACTCGCAAGCATAAGTTTGAAGCCGTACTCGCCGATTCTGCCAAGACCGATGTGTTCATGGTGATCGACTCTAGATCCGAGTTGTCCTACAGAGTCGTTTAGGTGGACTAGTTTTAGTCTGCTGAAGCCGACAGACTGATTAATCTCTCTCTCGGTTTCCTTCAATCCTTTAGAGGTTGAGACGTCATAGCCCGCAGCATATGCGTGACATGTGTCGAAGCAGAGGCCGAGTCTCGTTCCTCCCACATCCCGTATTATTCTATTGATGTCGGTTAGTTTAGAACCTATGTGAGCACCAGAGCCGGAGTCGTTCTCCAGAAGAATAGTTGGACCATCGATGTCAACAGCGAGTCTAAGTGCATCGGTGAGACGCTTTTCTCCTATGATTCTCCCTGCCCCCTTGTGGCTCCCCATGTGTGTAACTACATATGGAATACCTAAGAGATAGCACCTCTCGACCTCGAAAAGTAGAGATTCGACGGATCTTCTGTATATCTCCTCGTCGCTGCTTGAGAGGTTGGGTAGGTAGGGCATGTGAGAGTATACTGGTCTTATCTTGGAAACATCGAGTTTCTTACGAAAAGCCTCCACCTCTCTAGGAGATATCGGTTTCACCTTCCAGGTTCGGGGGTTACGCGTGAACATCTGGAAAGTTGTACACCCTAACTCTTTTGCTCTATCAACAGAATAGTCTAATGACCCTGCGATAGATACATGGAAACCTAGTTTCATCGTGTTAATATCTCCTCGAAGGTATAGGAACCTTTTATTTTTAGCTCGAGCGTACGAGAAAAAAAAGGGTTTATTTTTAAAAATCATTGAAAAAAGGAGTTTATACTGCCTTTTTGATGGCTTTTTCCAGTATCGCCATACCCGTGTCTAGGAGGTCATCCTCGATAGTGAGTGGTGGGTGGAGACGGACACAGTTGTTGTAGAGACCAGCCTTCAGGATCATAAGTCCGCTGCTTAAGCAGTTCTTTATGATCTTACTGCTTGCATCGGGGTTTGGAGTTTTTGACTTCTTGTCAGTTACAAATTCCATAGCCAACATCGGGCCAAGTCCCCTGACGTCGCCGATGATCTCATACTTCTCCTTCATCTCCTCAAGCATCGGGCGAAGGTGTTTTCCCATCTTAGCTGAGTGCTCGACGATCTTTTCACGTTTTATAAGTTCGAGAACTTTAAGGCCCGTTGCACAGGCAATAGGGTTGCCTCCATAGGTACCGCCCATACTGCCTGGGTATGTATCCTTCATTAGTTCATCCTTAGCTACGACACAGCTGAGGGGTAGTCCAGAGGCAATTGCTTTAGCCATTGTCATAATATCAGGTTCGATGCCATAGTGCTCGATGGCCCACATCTTCCCTGTACGGCCGAAACCCGTCTGAACCTCGTCGACTATCATCTTAATACCGTGCTCGTCCGCTAACTTCTTCAGCTCCTTGAAGAAGTCGGGTGGAGGTGTGATGAAGCCCCCCTCGCCTTGGACTGGCTCGGCGATTATGGCTCCAACTGTGCTAGGGTCTACCTGGGTCTTGAAGATGCTCTTCTCTATGTGATGGATACAGGCGAATCCGCAGTCGGGGTACTCCTCGTGGAAGGAACATCTGTAGCAGTAAGCATATGGGGTAAAATAGACACCGGGTACAAATGGGCCAAAGCCAACTTTGTAGGGGTCCCATTTCCCAGTGAGGGTCATTGCCATCCAGGTGCGTCCGTGGAAGCTGTTTTCAAAGCTTAGGATGTTGGGTCTATTTGTACCCTGGCGGACGAGCTTTACTGCGTTTTCTACAGCTTCACTTCCGCTGTTCAAAAACATCGCTCTCTTTGGGCCTTTACCCGGTGTGATCTTCACCATTGCCTCAGCAAGCTTGACATAAGGCTCGTAGTTGACGACATGGATGCAACCGTGGATTAGCTTGTTTGCCTGATCGCAGATGGTGTCTACAATCTCTTGTTTGCAGTGACCCAAGCTGACTACGCCTATGCCGCTAGTGAAGTCGATGAGAATGTTCCCGTCGACGTCCGTTACTAATGCACCCTTTGATTCGGCTACGCCGATGGGTTGTGTGAGATAGACACCGGGTGGTACGAACTCGTTTCTTTCTGCAAGCAGTGCTTTGCTCTTGGGGCCGGGAATCTCTGTGATTATGTTAGGAATCTTCGCCTTTGGCATGTTCCATCGACTAAGCATCTTTGATTATACTAATAACGGTAATGGTGGGTAAAAATGGAAGAAGAACTGCTAGTTTAAGCGACGGTGAGGGCGAGGACTGCCTTCTCAGTGTGCATCCTATTCTCGCCCTCGTCAAATACGACACTGTGTGGGCCCTCAATGATTGAGTCAGTCATCTCCTCTCCACGGTAACCGGGTAGGCAGTGCATGAAGATGCAATCAGGCTTCGCAAATTTGATGGTCTCATCGTTGATCTGGTATTTAGCGAATGCGACCTTGCGCTGCTCGATGTCTTTGTGGCCCATACTGTGAAATGTGTTAGCATAGACAACATCAGCGTCTCTCAGTGCCTCCTCGAGGTCGTCTGTTACTACCATCTGGGTCTTGCCGATGCTGGCGTGCTCCTCAGCGAACTTCGTTATCTTGGGGTTTGGGGCCCAGCCCTTTGGTAGCGCGATATAGCAGTCTATGCCTAGTAAACTGCCACATGTCATTAGGCTGTGACAGACGTTCCACGGATCACCCACATAAGCGAGTTTTAAACCCTTGATTCGGCCCTTATGTTCTCGTATAGTCAGCATGTCAGCCAACCCCTGGCAGGGATGAACGAGGTCGGTGAGAGCGTTAATTACAGGGTTCTTCATGTACTGGGCATACTCATCTACTATCTCCTGGCCGTATGTGCGTATGACTAGGGCATCACAGTACCTGTCGAGGATACGTGCCGTATCCTTTATTGGCTCACCTCGGGCGAGCTGCATTGTATCGGGAGTTGCATAGAAGCTCTGAGCTCCTAGATGGGCGATGCCAGCCTGGAAGCTGAAGCGGGTGCGGGTACTGTTTTTTTCGAAGATCATGGCTATGGTTCGTCCCGAGAGATTGTCGTGAGGCTCTTTCATCATTCTTTTGTACTTCAGTTGCTGGGCTATGTCCAGCATATAGTTGATCTCGAGGGGTGTATAGTCCATTAGGGTGAGGAAGTCTTTTCCGCGGAACCTGTCCTTCATGCTCATGACGAGTCGTGATATAATTCATTATGAATGTCTTTAACGTTAGCGGTTGCTTGTGGATGGATATCAGCTTCAAACATTGAATATTTGTGCGCTCGATTCTATTATTATTTCAATACACTATAAAAAGGGTCATCAGAAGTGAAACAACTTTGAAATGGGGCATAAATCTTCAAATGGCTCACCAACTTGTCTGAGATGCAGCTTTGTTATTAACCTAGGAACAAAACTTGGTAAAATGGGTGAGGTACAATTTAAATAAAAAAGTTAGTTTGGAGATAACGGCTACTTCCAATCTCCTAATGACTTCCTAATGTCTAGTATCTTACCAAAATGGTATGAGTTGTGCTCGATGATTAACATCAGTTCTCTTAGGTATGTATTTTCGGTTTGAGGTACCAGAGATAGTAAGTCAATGTTCGGGTCCTTCGCAAATTTCACAGTTCTGTTCTGATCTTTAAAAAAACCATTTAGAGTATTCTTCCACTCCACTTCAGTGGGCACGTGTCTTGGTTCAGGCCAGAAGCCTTCAGGCCACTTAGCGGGTTTCCAATCTGGCTCAAGGGCGAAGTCAAGGAGATCCTTCTGCGCGCGGCGCATATGTTCCAACTCCTCGTAGACGGAATGAATGGCTTCATTTGGTCTTACCCCCCTTAGCTCTGGTTTTACATCCTCAAGAGCCGTTTTATAGGAGACAAATGCTTGTCCTCCTTTCAGAGACTTCACAATGTGCTCTCTTAACGCATCCATATCTATCACCATATGTTTGCTAATCGAGTTTGAAGAATATTAAATAGATGGAAACAAAAAGTGGAGAAAAAAGAGTCTCAGGCTCGCCACTGACGCCCAAGGACCTCGCGGCTGATGATCACTTTCTGGATATTAGCTGCTCCCTCCGCGCCAATGCAATAGCTCATGACGCCGCGTAGACCCATTTCGAGGGGGCATTCCTTTGTGTATCCATAAGCGCCCATCCAGAGGAGAACCCTGCGGAAGACGTCGAGTGTGTGATGAGGTGCGAGGTATTTACACATACTGAGGTACTTGCTTACTTCTAGGGCGTCGAACTTACCAGTTTTATACTTTTGGTCTAGCATCCACGCGGTCCTGTAGACAAGGCTCTTTATTGCCTCGTGGTGGGCAGCCATATCAGCTAGGTCGAATTGGACTCCCTGGAACTTTGCAATTGGCTGGCCAAAGACCTGGCGTTGTTTAATGTACTCTATACCTAGTTCCATGGCTCTCTCTGCAGCGCCGATGCAACTCGCGGACACTAAGACACGTGCGGCGTCGAATCCCTCCATGGTGTAGTAGAATCCCTTCCCTTCCTCACCAAGCTGGTATTCTAGTGGAATTTGGACGTCAGTCATCTTGAAGCCGCCGGTGCTTATCGCCATCCTGCCTGTGTTTTCGAAGCGTTTCGTGATCTCGACTCCGGGTGCATTGATGGGCATGAATAGTGCAGTCATTCCCTTGTGACCCTTGCTACGGTCCGTGTATCCGGAAACGAAGTAGCCGCCATCGATCTCTGTTGCTTCAGCTGTGCCGCTGATGTAACATTTCTCACCGTTCAAAAGCCAACCTTTTTCATTCCTCTTCATCGTGGTTTTGAACCCAGCTACATCACTACCGCCACCGGGCTCTGTTGCACCAATGCCAATGAATGATTCGCCTCTCGCTGCTTTCCTTAGACAAGCATCCCTAACTGCATCCTGGGCGTACTTGTCGACAATATAACCCCAGCTCGCTTGGACTAGATAGAAAACGGGTGAGGCGACTGAAATGTCTGCGTATCCAAGTTCCTCTGCGCCGATTGCGGCTGTGATCCAATCTGCGCCAGCGCCCCCATGTTCCTCGGGCAAAGTTAAGCAGAGGAGACCCAAGTCTCCGAGTCCCTTCATGAAACTTCTGGGAATCTGGTGTTTAGTATCATTCTCCCTTACCTGCTCAAGGGTTAGGTTCTTTGAGAGCCACTCCTTGACTGACTCTCTAAAAAGCTGCTGTTCCTCTGTGAAAGAAAACTCTATCATCTATAACAACCTTCTAGTTTTGTCCCATCTGAGTAACTACAATATTTAAGAGCTTCGACATAAAACGAAGGAATAATCGACGCCAGACAATTCAATTGTGGCAATGATTAAAACCTTAAAAACCCAATTAAGGCTGTGGTTTCCTGATGAAAATTCTGATTCTTGGGATGGGCCTTATGGGGCCAACCATCGCTAAGGACTGTGTTAGTGATTCACGCGTCGACAGAATCACTGGTTGCGACATAGACGACTTGAAACTTCAGATTGCGATGAAATATGTAGATAGTAAAAAGTTTGATATAAAAAAGGTGGACATAACAAGCTACGAGTCACTCATTGCTGCTATGAAAGGTTACGATGTTGTCATTAATTCTAGTGCAGCGAAATTCAGTATGGGTGTCCTCAATGCTGCAATGGAGGCGAAGTGTAATGTTGTGGACCTTGCTGGTGGTGGATATCCACTTGACGGTGACATCTACAAAAAGGTAAAGAATGCTGGGATCACGGTAATTCCTGGATGTGGGGTGGATCCAGGTCTCATCGATCTCCTCTGTGGGCAGGCAATGGAGTACATGGATGAGGTCACAGAGGTGAACTTCGCATGTGGTGGCCTACCAAAGAACCCTAAGCCTCCGCTTGATTATAAGATAGTGTTTGGTGGTACGAGAATGCCAATCCGCCCTGGCAAGGTCCCCATGATAGTTGATGGAGAACTTAAAGAGCTAGATAGGTACACTGAAGTCGAGTCTATCTTTGTAAATGGTTATCAGGAGATGGAGTCATTCATAGATGGTTTCCCCTCGAGTCTTCTTAAAATATGCCAAGAGAAGAAGGTGAAAAATTTCAGGGGCAAGACCATTAGATATAATGGCTTTGTTGATAAACTCATGTTCCTTTTGGACCTCGGTGTGATAGGTAGCAAACCTGTAAACTATCAGGGGAAGGAGATGATTCCCGTTGACTTCTTCCACGAGCTCATTTACCCCATCATTAAGTTCGATGAAGCGTCTGGGGATAGGGACATAACGGTTCTCCTCGTGAGGGCCTCGGGTAAAAGTGATGGTCTCGATATCGACGTAACATACGATATGCTCGACGAGTATGATGAAAAGACCCAGATCACCTCAATGGCGAAGACAACAGGCTATACAGCTGCAATTATCGCACGCATCCTCGGGAGTGGATCGATTAAGGAGAAGGGTATACAGTGGCCCGTGAGGGTCATAAAAGGCGAGTTATTCGAAAAGCTCCTCAATAGTCTCTTGGAGAGGGGGGTCGAGATAACGGAGACTATAACGAAGACTCGAAACGTCTAAGACTTCACATCTACAGGTGCTGGAGTCGGCTCCTTCCTCCGATAATATAAATAGATACTTACCGCAAGTATTGCCGGCACATGGAAAATAAATAATTCGAACACAGGATCCAAAAACATGTATTTCGATCGCTGAACTCCGAACATAAATATCGATATTAGGCCAAGGATTATGGCCGTCTTTTCCCAGGATTTTATGTCAATTGCGTCCAATGACTATGAAAGATATGTTCCGGGGTAAAAAGGCTTCACCGGTTTAACGTAGATCTACTAGGGCGATGTCCTGGTGAGAGCCATCGGGAAGCGTCCTCCTGATTGTCATAGGAAGAACTCCTTCGTTGAGTTCCGCTAGCGCTATATCAATGGGGTCGCTTACCCGCTGAGGTAGATCGACTAAAATTGGAGCCCCCAACGATACTTGGAGTGCGCGTGCACCTACAATCCTCGCCCTTTCGAAGCGTGTAAGCTTCGGTGGGCCAATCTGGACGTTCCCACTCATCGTCTTTTCCTTCATGTTCCTATTACTTCGCCAGTGGCATGTTGATAATGTCGTAGGGGTCAAATTGACTGCAGATATATTTACACAAAGTAGCCACCGCGAAACTAACCTACCAAACCGGATACTCTCAATATAAACATGCCTATTAACCTTTCAGAGTCAATTTGAACTCTAATTGAATTAAATCTGTTGATAAATAGTGGTCGTATATGTGCTACTTCTCGGCGACTACTTTATTCTTTATGGTACCGATCTTTTCGATACCCACCTCGACCACATCTCCAGGTTTGAGAAGACCGAGTGGGTGGGCCATACCAACTCCGGAAGGTGTACCAGTTGCGAATATGTCTCCTACTTCAAGGGTTATCCCCGAGGATAGGGTAGCGACAATCTTTTTAATGCTAAAGATCATGTCGCTCGTGTTTGTGTGCTGTCTTTCTTCAGAATTGACCTTACACCAAAGATCTAGGTCCTGAGGGTCTCCGACATCATCCTTCGTCACAATCCATGGGCCCATTGGGGCGAACGTGTCGATACTCTTGCCTCTATACCATTGCTGGTGCCGAGACTGAAGGTCCCTTGCAGAGACGTCGTTGAAGGCCATATAGCCAACAATGTAGTCGTAGACTCTCTCCTCTGGAATGTTCTTCCCATTTTTTCCGATTACGAAAGCGAGCTCAGCCTCATAGTCGAGCTTCTCAGTTACCTTCGGGTAGATGATATTATCGTAGGGTCCTGTAACGGCTGTCGGGGGTTTTGTGAAATAGATTGGTACTGGTGGAAGGTTGGGAGTGGTACCGCCTTTGTTTCCTTCTTTCACGTGCTCAGCGTAGTTAAGTCCCAAGCAGACTATGTTCTTCCTTGGCTTGGGTATTGGTGCTAAAAGCTTCACCTTTTTTAAGGGAATCATGTGTTTAGAGTCTTCTGCGACTTTCACAGCCTTCTTCGCTTCTGCTAATCCTTTGGAGCCGAGGTCAAGGAACCCAAGCATATCGAGAGGCGCAACCTTAACTCCCTTGAAGGATCCGCCTAGATGTGCCTTGAATGACGAGTTGAGGTCAAGGACATTCTCGTCGAGTACAACACCAATGCTCACACTCTTTCCAAATCTAAAGGTTACCAGTTTCATGCCAATCTCTTAATTCTGCATACTCGGGTTTTTAACATCATATGTTGAATCATAAAAGAGGGATATGAAAGTCAAGACTCACGATAAGATTTCTGGGAAATTAGTCGGCTTGCCATTGGAAATCGTTGACGGGAATAGATCAGTTGTGGAGCTCCTTACGACTAATGAAATGGTTGTAGATTCGACAGGACTTATCCATGGTGGATTCACTTTCGGTCTTGCTGATTACGCAGCTATGCTCGCTGTGAACCACCCAAACGTAGTCCTCAGTAAAGCCCAAGTTAAATTCACTGCAGCGGTTCGAGCCAATGAGGTCATGAGAGCGGAAGCCACAGTTATTAAAACAGAGGGAATAAAGAGCGAAGTACTCGTCGAGGTGAAGGTAGAGGATACGAAGGTCTTCACCGGAGAATTCACATGTTACAAACTTAACAGACACGTGCTCTACGATGAGAAATATAAATGAAAAAGAGCAAGCTAATTCTTTTATATCTGGTGTCTGTAAGTAGACGGCGTTCAGGTGCGAGTTAAATTGACAATCGTAATTGACCCATCAAAGGAAGGTCTCGAAAAGGTCCTAAGGGACTACCAGATCGAAGCGCTACACATCATCTGGAACAGCGACAACAAGGGCATGACCTCCCGTGAGGTTTACCAGGCTGTGAATAAGTCGCTTGGGAGTAAGACAATCTCAAGAGCCTCTATTATCAACTTCCTCAACGACATGTGCGACGAGGAAGTTCTAAAGTATGAGGAGGAAACTTGCAAAGGTGGAACCCGCAGAAAATATTTCACTGGACTAGATGAACTCGGCTTCGAAAAACACGTTGCTAAGGTCGTTTTTAAGAGCCTCATGAAAGACTTCCCTGTTCAAACGAAGGAAGCCGTCGAGGAAGCTCTAAACGACAACTAGTCTAAAAACCTAGCTTATTTTAAGCACAAACTAGCATCTTCCTTTTAGATATGAGAATAACAGTCGAGGTCAAAACCGAATCACATGAGGATGACGTGGAGAAAATCGGTGAAGGACATTACTTAGTGAGGGTGAGGGAGCCTCGTAAAAAAGGAAAAGCGAATCAAGCAATACTCAAGCTATTGAAGAGGCATTTTGGCAAGCACGTTTTCCTCGTTTCCGGAGCGACCTCAACCATTAAGATCATCGAGGTCGAGGAGTAACAGCCTTAAACTTATAGAGAAACGTGAAAGCATGACGAAAATAACCAAGAGGATAAGGGGCATCGAGGTCTCGAAGGCGGATGACCTTAGTACAATGGTCTATATTCTCAGTTGTCAGGGGGGGTTAATCCTGATAGATGTTGGATTCACACCCCATTGCCTGGAGAATATTGAAGCAGAGCTTAGTGATATGGGAGAAACTTGGAGGAACATTAAGCTCGTACTCATAACTCATGCCCATGGCGATCATATAGAAAACCTACCCAAGGTCCTCGAACTCACTGGCCACCCTGAGGTGATGCTTGGTGCAGGTGATATTGATGCACTGAAGGATCTCACTGGGGTTGAAGCGGATATTGGTTTAGAACATGGCGACTTGATCGACGCCTGTGGAGGCATCGAAATCGTGGCGATCCCGGGTCATTCCAATGGCAATCTCGCTTACTATCTCCGTGATGAAAAAGCGATGATTGTAGGGGACACTATCTTTGGCGATGATCAGGGAAACCTATACCCACCCCCTGCTAAATATAGTGATGACGCGGAGATGGCTAAAAGAGAGATAACGAGGCTTCTCAATTATGACTTTGACAAGCTTCTCCTAGCTCATGGGAAAAACATATTGAGAGACGCAAAGAGAGAAGTCGAAAAACTGGTAGAGTCTTAGCCGATCGCTTCAATTACGTCCTTGACAATCTTCCCCGTCTCGAGACCAAGTTGCTTCGCTTTCGTTGTTGAAGCTTTAATGGGGGAATTGAGTACATCGTCGAATGTCTTCACACCACTCACTATCGCGGCAGCGGAACCGAATTTTTCGGCGGCCTCGATGTTGAGGTAGCCACACATTATGTAGCCTTTCGTACCTTTGATAAGGATAAGTGGAGGTGCTCCCTCTGGGATAGTTGATTTTAAAGCTTGGAAGGATTTGCCACCAATTTCAATTTTTTCAATCTCAAACAAGTTATGCCGATAAAGGAGGCTCGGATTTGGAGATTTAACCTCTTCGAAATGATTTCCTTTTTTTAATGTTTCCCTGTAGAATCACTGTTGACGGACGCAAATACGCTCGCGAATGTTAAAAATTTAGAGGAGTAAAATTTTAGTTGGACTTTGACTTGAACATGGTAAAACCACAGTTCCCGCATGTATAGCGGTCTCCGTGGTCGGCCATGAAATAACCGCGTCCACACCTATTACAGAAAGGCCTCTTCCGCTCGAGCTTACCGTCCTTGATCTCATATTTCTTATAGATCGAGTCTATACCCTTTGCAGACTTCTTCTCAACAGGCTTTCTATCAGAAGGTTTCTGTGACATTACTGCTTCTCCTCCTTAAGCGCTGCAGAGGGAGCAGCGGATTCCTCCTCAGTCTTAACTTCCTTCCCTTTGTTTCGTGCGATTATGTACTTGGGCTCAACTGATTCAGCAGTTGCCACGTCATTGTAGACATGGGCAAGACCCGTCGTCACACGTGTACCAGACTTTGCCTCTATAGTACGGACGTAGACGTTTTCGAGCTCTGTTCTCATGAGGACTGCAATCTCACGTCTGACGTCGGCTCTGCTCGGAGTGGAGGCCTCAGTTACCCTGAAGGATAGCTCCTTTCTGCCAATCACCTTGTTGATTTTGGTGGATGTTAACTCCAGCTTCACTGTTTTTTCATCTCCATTCGGTTGAGGAATTCCCGCGCCCAATCCCGCCTCTCCTCGGACACGGTCACTACAACAAGCCCCTCATGGGGCTGGCCGTAGGCTATCACCGAGCCAATGGGCATCTCAGCCAACAGCGGGAGGACCAGTAGGTCCTCTTCACCTTTCACGACTACCGCTAACCTCCTTTTAAGCATTACCGCGGCTCGAAGAACGAGCCATGCCTCGGCGTTTATAGTGGCAGCCTCGTTAGGAACCTGTATCTCCTTCATACCATGTTTTACAGGTTCAACCTCGACCCTGAGGGTCTTATTATCGATCACAACTATATCAGGTGAAAACCCACAAGCGATTAGGTTAGCTGCGACGAAGTCCCCAACGATGGCGAAAAGTGGAGGTTTCGTCATGAATTTTTCTTTGAGGCGAGCGGTTGTTTCTTTTGGCTCACCCCTATAAAGTTCACCAAGTGGTGTCTTCAGTTCGTATCGCATGGATTCCGGGAGAAACAGAGTCTTGATCTGTGGGAGGCTCGTGTCCTGTTTGTTAACGGATCTTGAGGGCGTATCGCCCCGCCTCTTTGATTTTCATCTTCTCGGCCAGTTGACTCTTTGAGGGGTCGAGTATGATGACGAAGCCGAGAAAGTCCTCGCTTAGCTCGGAGCTCTTGCAAACGGGACAAATGTTTTCATCGGTGATTATCTTGCAGGTCCTGCATGCTTTCGGAGCCATTACTTCTTCTCCTCCTTGGGAGCTTCCATCGCCTTGACCTCTGTCTCTATCCATTCGATCTTTCCCAGCATAGGTTGGCGAGCTGTGACACCTATCTTACCCGAGCTTCTTCCCTTGGGGAAGCTCACAGCAACCATCCTAACCCTGAAGAGGTCACCTCTCTGGATGGTTCGTCCACTCTCCTTCCCGAGGAGGACGCCCTGCCTCTCGTCGTAACTTATGAAGTCATCCATGAGTTGGCTAACGTGGAGAAGGGCATCAACTGGACCTATCCTGAGGAAGGTTCCAAAATCAGCGACCTCTACAACTTCGCCCTCTACGATCTCTTGGAGCTGTGGGAAGAAGGTCATGATACTGAAAGTAACCTGGTGGTGTGTTCCACCATCGCCTGGGACGATGCGACCGATGGGGTTGACTTCGACCTTTATTACTGAGATAACGTAGCCAAGTTCCTCGTCAACGAGCCCTTCGTACTTGCCACGGAGCTCATCGTAGGCGGCGGCATCGAGAGGTTGGCCAAATTTGGACGGACTTATTCTTATTGTGTCCTTAAGAGTAACTAAGTTGAACATCGCATCGCCTCAAGTTAGCCGGGGTTGATTCATAAAAACGTTGTTGAAACTCACAGCTCTACGTTCTATTATTCTATAGAGATGAAGTGTATGTGTGAGCCTAGCGTTCCGCGACGTTTGTTGAATCACCCTTGGTATCACTGTCCTACGGTATTTACATGGCGGTCCCGTATTAAAATGAACACTTTTTTCGCACACTTCTATGTGCTACTGAAGTTCATGGAGTGGATGGCCGAGAATGGGGAAGACCAATCGGGATTGTCCCCCGATGAGCTTGTAGCCTATCAGAAGAGGGCGGCGGGGGATGACAGGTATCGGGTCCTCGACCTCGTTGAGGGCTGGATGAGAACCATCAGGGGTAGGGCGAAGAGCAAGGAGAGATACTACTCAGCAGTGAAGTCCTTCTTCCTGCATAATAGGGCTGAGCTTCCACGCGACCCGGGTTTCAGGATCAGCGTTGAAGTGCCACCGGTCGTCGGCTCCCTAACCCATGATGAAATCAGAAAAGCGGTTGTTAAGAGCAACAGACTCTACCGGGCGGTCTTCCTATGCATGGTCTCCGGAGGAATGGGATGCAGCGAGGTGGTGGAGTGGAGCAACGCCCGGTTGGCTGACCTTAAAAAGCAACTAGACGCTGGAGTTCGACCCATCAGGGTTGACCTTCCCGGCAGAAAGAAGCTGAAGAATAGGCGCTCATACCATACGTTCCTCGGACGCGACGCTATAGACGCCATAATGTTCTACATGAAGACGTGACCTAACGTCGGGGGTTCGATCTTCGTAAATTAGAAGGGAACACCGATCACCGAGAAGATCATCGCCCAGTATTGGACCTGGACACTGAAGAAACTAGGAATCATCGAAACTAGACAAGGAAAAAGTGTGAGGTACGGCAAGAATCCCCATGAGTTACGTGACACATTCAGGACGAGGTGGCACAAGTCCGGAGCCGACAGCCTAGCGGCGGAGTTCTTCATGGGACACGTCGTCGATCCCCTCGGTTACAACAAGGCAATGGAGGACATCGACTACACCCGGAGGGAGTACCGCAAGGCAGAGAGGTGGCTTAACGTTCTCTCAGAGGACCCCTCGAAGGTTGACGCCGGGGAGGTCGAGGACCTTCAAGCTAAGATCAGGGAACTTGAAGCCCACGACGCAGAGATGAGGAACAACCAAACCCGCATGGCTTCGATCGAAGCCCAGCTAAACACCATCCAACAAATCTTCACAACTCAGGAGATAACGATTCTACAGAATAAAGTGGCGGACGGAACAACTAAAAGTCTTGAGGAAAAGGGGATGCTTCAGCCCCTCAAGGATTTAGCCGGTGAAAGACTCCCCGAGGTTCTCAGTGGCAAGTATTATCCTAGAAAACCCAAGGAGATTAGGTGTAGAGTTAGCAGAGGAGGATGTCTGGAAGTGATAGCATGGAACCATGGCTTCGGCTATGAATCTAGGGATGAGGTTGATCAAATAATGAATAACCTATCTGATTATGGCCTTGAGGCGAAAACAGAAAAGGAGGAAAACCTGAATGACCAAGGTCATCATCAATAAATTACAAAGGATATGCCCAGTTTTCCTCAAGGCTAAGCTCGCCCGCTTTTAATGGTTGACATAACTCGCAAAAGGGATGAAGCAGATAATCTATCATCCGCGCGCGCATCCCATACTAAGATATGTGTGAGCATTTAGCCCACTGGTCCAGGTTACTCATGAAGCGGGCTCGCCTTCTGTATTTGCATGGCGTGACTTTATTCAACTCGCAGGAATAGCACGCGTAGATGTCGTGGGGCCTCACAGCCTCACCCTCACTCCGCCCCACATCTCTATGCGCCAATATCACCGTCCCTCCATCAAGAGGCTCAGGGTTGCTTGTCTTTAACCTATTTAAATAGCAATTACTGAGTAATTATCGAAAAAGATGTCCATGTGGTATAGTTCGATTCTTGGTAGACTAGGCATTATTTTACTTCTCACTGGAATAGTAATCGCATTAGTGACGAAGATTAGATCTAAAACTAACACCAGATTCATAGACGTGAACACGGCAATTTATCTTGGGATGGGAATGGCATTTGTTGGAGTTATTTTGCTAGTTGTTGAATTTGCATCCAACTAGGGGAAAGGTTGCTCATGTGCTTGGCCCGTTTACTATACGATTTTTCCATTCGCCAAAGAAACTTTCAGTGTGAGTGCGCTCGCGCATCCTAGGCACATCAGAGTAGGAGACGGTTGAGTGAATGTCAGCCAAATGTGAGTATGCTACATTTTATAAACATTATTAACAAAAATATCTTAGATTACTATAATGTCACGCTCTAATTATTGGGATGGCTTAGAAAAAACGGGCTACCTTTTTGAAATGAAAGTTGCAGAACAGTTAGAACAGGTCCACTGGAATTTTAACATTGATTACGCTGTTTCTGTCTTACCTGATCCAAGTAACCTTCCAGTTGAGGAAACATCAATAGACTTCAAGGCATGGCGTGATAATTTATTCGCTTTGATCGAGGCTAGACGGGCTTCACATAAAAAATGGATATTATTCCGAAAATTGTCTACACGAGGATTTTTTGTGCTTACGCATCATGATGACTCGAAGCGTAGAGGTGATTTTCAATTTCATTTACAATATAATCGTGCGACGGACAGAGCTTGGGCTCACTGTCAAAGTTTGATTCGTCTTCAAACAGATCGAGGCATTTATGCAAATGCAATATCCGTTGATAGCCATGAATTATGTAAGGAAGGTGATGAGGATAAAAGATCAGGGGATAGTGAAATTAGAAAAGGGGCGAAACAGGCTAGCATTGCGACATTGGGTGTGATAAATGATGATTTTTCATATATGAAAAGAGCGTCTTCTAATATTGAATCGCCTGGTAGGGGTCGTTTGTATTTTCCAGTAATAACTACAGCTGCTAAAATCTGTGTTTTGGATATTCCAAATTCAAAGATTAGTGAAGAGGGAGTGGTTCCTAATGTTAATGATATTAATTTGGTTGAGGTACCTTGGGCAATTTATAGATTCAGTCTTCCACGATCTTTATGGTTGCCCGTGAGTCTATCGGAAAATGTAATTAATGATCATTCTATTCTCAACAAACATAGAAAACTGGATATTTGTATTGTAAATATCCTACATTTAAAAGAGTTCCTTGAGGAAATTGGCAATGTTGTGGAATAGAAAAGTATATATAAATAGTGGGGAAAAGAAAATTAATTATCCAATTTTTTAGGCACAAGTGGGAAACTGAAGATTTGACACTTGATTGATGTGATTTAACCTGCCTACTAATTGCTGGTAGCTACATCAATCACTCAATAGCCTTATCCTCTCCTCCACCTGATACAAAATTATTCTAATAATTCTGGATTATTTACCAATAAAACTATAGGCAAGCCCTATCCCTCATCAAACAAGGTTCTGCTCCAATGAAAAAATAGTAGAACCTCGGCTCCGGGTTGGGGAGCTATACAAGTACCAAAAGAGATGTGAGGTGATAAAGTGAAAGTCATGAGTTTTTTGGAGTACTGCCCTGAGGACTTCGAAAAGATAATAGAGAAATTCAGGTCTGCCATGGCTGATAGAGAAAAGGGATCGAAGAAGTTCCCGAAGGTTGCATTTGCATCCCATAGCTTCGGTGGAGAATTCAAAAGCGTCCAAGTATACGAGGATCCTAGCGAGGAGCAGCTGAACGCCCTCGTGATCCACTACATGCCTGAAGGGAAGCTAAAGTTCGTGCCTCTGCTTGATGCAGGAAAGTTCGTAGAGCAGTACTATAAAGAGAAGAAGAAGTAGTTCAAATCCATTTTTTAAATTTTTTCTGGAATCCTTAGTTTGTGTGTGTGGGTCATAGCCTTATCCTCACTTCCACCTGACTCTAATCAGTGATTGAATAGTTGATGCAAATACGCACGTGTTTCCCTTAATCCTGAAGATAAGTTTTGACGAAATTGTCCCAAACCTCATCTTTGGTAAAGTCGAACGTTACGATGCGTCGTGGCATGATTTTTACTATCGCGAGTTTGTACGCGTCTACATAGGCTCTGGTGACACGCTCCAACTTTTCTCTAGGCATGCCGCTGAATGCGGGGCTGGTTTCATTAATTGTAAGAACCTGTTCGTAGACATTGTCATAGTCCATTTCCGCCAAACCGTAGATGAGAATACCTCTCAACGGGTCCATTGTATCAACCAGCACGGTGACGTCATTGTTTCGTTCAATGTTTCTGTTTTTTCGGCTGTTGATGAGGGACATTATCAATATTTTACCGTTCAAGTACCTATAGGCAACAGGCATGGCGTGTATGGTTCCGTCTCTGTTGTGGGTGCAGATCCTCAAATAGTGGTTCTCTTCGAGCATTGATTCAATTTCTTCGCTGTTTAGGGGTGGTGCTTGACCAGTAGATGGCAATCATAACACCAGTTTAGAGTTCTTCTGATTCAGTTATAACTTTTCCTTAAAATCAGCTCTCATTGGACCAGGTTGTGCCATTTGGGGCTATAGCCTTATCCTCACTCCCAACTGAATTCGAGAACAACTATTTTTCCCAAATTTGAGGTAAATGTTAAATGATGATAATACTATGAGAAATCGTGAATTTTATGGCCCCAATCGTGAAGAGAATCCAAGGCATATACGGCGTAGTTGAGACCGCAGGAGACGCAAACAAACTCCACTACCTATTCGCAAACACACTAGGCCTCCCAGAGGACTTCGCCCCAGCCGACCACGGATCATTCAGAGGAGGAGGCATATACATGGGTAACGTCTGGTTCAAGTTTCTGACGTTCCACCCCAAGGATTACCTGATGAGCAGTAAACCAGCGAAGCTACAGATCTTAGAAATGCAACCTATCAATTACGATCGATGCATCAAAGAGCTCGATAAGAGAGGCATCTCCTACAAGATCGATGCGTCGAAGATGCCCGATGAGACAGGCCAAGAGACCGAGTGGGGTAGGGATGTACTGCTTCAAGCCCCACTGTTCAAGGAGATTATGCTCGACTTCAGCACGTTTACTCAGCTCGCCTTCAGGTCCTTCACGTCTGCTCCCGAGGCGAGGGATCTTGATGATCATAACCGAATCATGAAGGCGAGGTTTGATGCGGCTGGGGGTGGTTTGCTTGGGGCTAAGGCTGTGAAGGAGATCGAGTTGGGGGTCAAGGACGTGAAGAGAGATATGAGGGCTTGGCAGACCCTGCTCAGTCCATTGAAGCCTGATGGGGATTCGTGGATGATTGGCAGGAGCCCGACTCTGAGGTTTACGCCCTCCAGAGATTACTCAATTAGATCCGTGTCCATAGGTGTCAAGTCGCTGCGTACTGCGAAGAAGGTTCTAAGGATGAATGGATTGCTCGGGGAGGCAAATGAGAACATGGTGGCTTTGGATCGTGAGAAGGTCAACGGTCTCGACATTAGATTCGTAAAGTAGCTACTTCTTCAATAGCCTTATCCTCACTTCCACCCGATTGTAGCCAGTGATTCTATGGTCGATGCGCAGACGATTGGAGTATTGGTCACTGCGGCAAGCGTGACGGTTGCGGCCATCTACTACATTATGACCCTGCGATCCCAGCAGAGGAACATGAAGGCGACCCTGCAGACGAGGGAAGCCCAACTCTTCATGATGCTCCACAGCAATACCAGCAGCGAGGAATTTTCTAGACACCTAATAAACATCGATTCAGCGAAATGGAATAGCTACGAAGACTTCAAAGCCAAGAGAATCAACGATCCCGAAAAAGCAGTGTCACTTCAAGTAATCGTCTCCACGTGGGAGGGGATCGGGGTCCTCGTCAGGGAGAATCTAGTTGACATTAAACTGATCGCATTGTACTGTGCTGGGCCGACTAGGAGGTTGTGGGAGAAGTTTAGGCCCGAGATTGAGAAGTATAGAAAGGAGATCGATTATAGTCGCTACATGAGCGAGATGGAGTATGTCTACGGGAGACTCATGGATTACATGGCGTCTCATCCCGAGTTGCTGACATAGGCTCAATAGCCTTATCCAAACTTCCACCTAACCATAAGCAGTGAATTGTAATGGTTGATTCAGCAAAGATTCAAGCCACCTTCTGCATGGTGGCTGTAACTGAAGCACACGCATAGTTTTAATGCATGTGTGTATCTACATTGGCGTCTTCTCTTTGCCGTGCATTAAGTCTCCACGTATCAAAGAATGTCTCAGGTAGCTCTTTGTCCGCTTGAGATTTCCTCTTTAGGCTCATGGACCCTGTTGGACATGTTGACACGCATAATCCGCAGCCTATGCATCTATTTTGGTTGAACTTGACTACGCCCGAGTCCTCAGTGATTGCCTCCATCTGGCAACGGTCGATGCACTTCATGCACGCTATGCATATTGATTCGTCGTGTTGCGCGATGAAGGAGCTAGCGCATGCCTCAGAGGGGTTAGGAGAGTATTTGAGGTCATTAAGTATGCCACAGCAGCATCCGCAGCAGCAGCATATCGCCTGTACAGTCTTGGAGTTTGTTGGATTGAGGACTAGGTTTGCCTCATTTGCCTTATGAAGTAGGTCCTTGACCTCATCCTTTGTTATGTATCTGCCTTTCCCAGTTCTTACGTAGAAGTCGGCGAAGTCTCCAAATAATAGGCATGTCTCAGTGGGAGCGTCGCATCCCTTGCCGAGTTTCTTGGCTCTACTCCTGCAGATGCATGATGCTACCCCGAATTTAGTGTGGGCATCAACTAGTGCTTCGACGTTTTCGTATGGTAGTACTTCGAGTCGGGTGTCTATGCTCTCGTTTATTGGGATGGTCCTCATCTGGCTTATAGACTTGGGTTCGTCGCGCTGCTCCTGGGTGCTCCAGTAGTTGCCCAGGTCTTTGAGGAAGCCATCTGTCAGTCGGTTTACTTGGAACTCGTAGATTCCTATGACGAATGGTGCGGCTTGGTACTTTGTTTGGTCGTCTTCCTGAGCTTGAAATATGAGTCCTTTTCTGGCCATCTCTTCTAAGGTGGTCTTGACTTTCTCCACTGGTAGGCTCGCCTTACTCGCTATGGTGTGTACGTCTTCTCTGTTGAGTGTTAGATGTACAGCTAGTTTTGCCTCTTCGGATGTGAAGAGTCTCTTTAGGAGGGGTATCTCGGCTGAGGTTTTACTCGGTGGGAAGCCGTCTGGGAGGTGGTCTAAGTGTTCCGCGAGCCTCTGGTATTCCTCATCCATCCAGAATCACCAAAGAGTCATCTATTCCGTGTTCATTGAAGAATAAAGATTTTTGTTAATTAAAATCTTCTCCTACGTTTCACATTACACCAGAAAATCTTATCCCAAAGTCTCTTTGGCATTAGCCTCATCTAACGTACAAGTATTTGACGGGCGAATGTCTTATCCTCACTTCTACCTGAGTGTAATCAGGTGAATTATTGATTATGGTTGATCTAGGTGAGATTCAGGCCGCCTACTACATGGTAGCCGCCACAGGAGTACTAGTAGCAGCGGCGTTCTACATAGTGAACCTGAGGGAAACGACGAAGAACAGAAAAGCAACGTTCTCGCTAGCCCTGATGACCACCACATTCGGCCGCGAAGGGGCGAGAGACTACGCCGAGCTCCTCTCCATGCAGTGGACAGACGCAGACGACTTCAAGAGAAAATACGATTCGAGGGTAAACCCCGAGAACTACATCCTACGCGAACACTTCTTCGACCTATGCAACGAGATCGGGTGGCAGTACAGGACTGGCTTAGTAGACTTGGAAACCGTGTGGAGGGTTGGCCTGGGGGTCCATCTTATGTGGTTCAAGTTCAAGCCGATCGTAGAGGTGTACAGGAGAGAGGAGTGGGGCATGATTTATTTGCATGACTGGGAGTACTTGGCGGAGAAGATAGACGGGGTTCTTTCCTCTGAGGATAAGCAGAGGCGTGTCACGCACCCTGGACAAATTGGGATTCTACGCTCTTCAGAGACATAGCCTTATCCCCCAAACCCAACCTTTTCGTGTTCGTGAATGGTTAAATATTTATGATAAAATAAGATTACCGATGCACCAAATTCGACGTGCAGTACTCAACGACGTTCCAGAGATAACTGCCTGCATTAAAGACGCGTATACCCTCTACATACAGAGAATAGGGAAGGAGCCCGCACCAATGCTTGAAGATTACGTGGAGGCAGTTACACAGAAGAACATCTGGGTCCTTGAAGGTCTAGGGTCTGAGTTACTGGGAGTTCTTGTTCTTGTGCCTGAGACGGAATATCTACTGATTGAAAATGTTGCTATTAAGCCGAGGTATCAGGGTCGAGGGTTTGGCGGAAAGTTAATTGATTTCGCTGAGTCTGAGGCTTTAAAGTTGGGATATAGAGTAATGCGTCTTTACACTAATGTTATGATGGTTGAGAATCAGGTTATTTACGAGCATCTGGGTTGGAAGAATATTGGGCTTGTATCTGAAGAGGGATACGACAGAGTCTACATGGAAAAACGGATACTGGTTAGTGTTAGTTAGTTGTGATCGTAAGCAAGTGTGTGTGTGGGTTTGCGGCTATAGCCTTATCCTCACTTCCACCTGATACTCAACCAGTGATTGTTTTATGGGTGGACCACGCGTGCAAATACATACATATCATACAAACGTTGAGAGGCGAATGGTAATTGGATCTCTATGAAGCCATAAACAACAGAAGAAGCGTAAGAAAGTTCCAAACAAAACCCGTAGAAAAAGAGAAACTCCAAAGAATCCTAGAGGCAGGACTCAAGGCCCCCTCAAATAACCACCTACGGCAGTGGGAGTTCATCCTCATTAAAGACGCTGAGCAGAGGAAAAAAGTCACTGAGCTGGTCTCAAAGGCGAAGAATATCACGAACGAGATGGAGCTTGAAAAGACACTAGGTAACTGGACAGATCCACTACAGAAAGAGATGTACAGCAAGGCGTTACACGTTCAGGAGAAGATGCTGGTGAGTTCTCCGGAGCTGCTCGTCGTCTGCTATAGGCTGAGGAAGCCCCTCAAGGAGTGTGAGATTCTTTATGATCTGAATGATTTGGCCTCGATTTGGATGTGTATTGAGAATATCTTGTTGGCGATGGCGGCGGAGGGGTTGTATGGGGTTACCAGTGTGCCTCGCGAGACGGCTTCCCTCAAGTGGTTGTTGGGTGTGCCTGATGGCTACGAGGTGGCGGCTGCTATTCCGATAGGTTATCCTGAGGATTATCTGATTAAACAGAAGGCTGTATCGCTGGAGGAGAAACTGCATTACGATAAGTGGATGAATGTCTAACCGTTTTTCATGTTCGGTTTTTTTAATTCATACACAGTGATGTGTGATGAAAATCTTATCCGCGCGCGCAGATTTAGACAACCTAATATATTGTAGCGACGACGCACGCGATATATATTCCATTAGGGCCCCAGTATTCTATAGTGTTTTAGAATGGCCCTAATGTTCCAAGATGGATTCGTCATGACTCA
>JBEKDF010000014.1:0-94217 GCA_050014495.1 Bathyarchaeia archaeon | reverse complement strand
CGCATGGCCACAACCTACAGTGCCATCCTAGGCGAGCCCATAAGGATCGTAAACGTCCGCGCCAAGAGAAATCAACCAGGGCTAAAACCTCAGCATCTAATGACCCTGAAGGCGGTGGCAGAGCTCTGCAAAGCCGAGACGAAGGGCCTCGAAGTAGGTAGCGGAGAGGTCGAGTTCAAGCCAGGTAGGCTCAGAAGCGGCAGTTTTGAGTTCAACATAGGTACAGCGGGGAGCTGTAGTTTGCTCCTCCAGTGTGCTGCGCCCGTGGCAGCTTACGCCGACGGCCCAATCAATATCAGGGTCAGGGGCGGTACAGCGGTTCGCTGGTCTCCCCCGATGACTATTGTGCAGCACGTCGTATGGGCTGGGCTCCGAAAGATGGGTTTCACGGGGGAGGCGAGGGTCCTCCGGGACGGCTATTACCCGAAGGGCGGTGGCGTAGTCGAAGCGAGTATCAAACCTTTACATAGATTCAAACAGTTTACCGGTGAAAGAAACGCGGTTAAGAGTATACGGGGACTATCCACATGTGGCGGACTCCCGAGGCACGTAGCCGAGAGGCAAGCGCAGGCCGCCTTCGACGTGCTAGTTGAGGAGGGATTCGAGGCGAACATTGACGTAGCGACGCCAGGCAAAGCCACGGAACCCATGTCTCCAGGAAGTGTCATATGCCTCTGGACGGAAGGGGACGCCCTCATTGGAGATGATGGGCTCGGGGAGCGAGGCAAGACCGCTGAGAAGGTCGGGACCGAAGCTGCAGAACGCCTTATCCAAGAGATTAAAACCGGTGCATACGTTGATCTACACACCGCTGACAACCTGATACTTCCATGCTCCCTGGCCTCAGGGACATCTAGCTTCACTGTATCTCGCCTGACGATGCACACCCTCACCGCCGTCGAGGTAGCGAAGATGATACTGGGGGTCAAGATAAACGTGGACGGTGTGGAGGGAAAGCAGGGAAGAATAACCGTTGAGGGAAGCAGCATATTGAACCCCCACTTCCCGGATCAGGTTTAACCGTTTGGAACCACGAGTCAACTCATCTGCCTTGATGATTCTCAGATTCGATCGCGGGACACTTCTAGTTGAGGACGATCAGGGCAAAGTGACGAGGAGACGAGCCAGCGACTACTCGAGGACCGTGGATGATCTTAGAAGTGTAGGAGCAGAATATCGGGACGACGCTCTCAGGTCGCCTCCGACTGGACATCTCGCCTCCCGATTCGAGGCAAGGGACTATCAATCGGAGGCCGTGGAGAGCTGGACGAGGGCAGGTCACAGGGGAATCGTCGTCCTCCCAACGGGCGCTGGGAAGACCATTATGGCAATTAAGGCGATGGAGCTTCTGCAGGTCGCGACACTCATCGTCGTGCCAACAATCGTGTTGATGGAGCAATGGAGGGAGACGCTTACTGAGGCCTTCAGGTTAGAGGTAGGTGCACTCGGTGGCGGCGAAAGTGACGTGAAGCCGATAACAGTAGCCACATACGACTCCGCCTCCCTCAAAGCGCGTGATATCGGTGACAGCTTCTCCTTAATAGTCTTCGATGAGGTCCACCACCTCCCATCTCCAAGCAACTCACGGGCAGCCACCTCTTACCTAGCTCCATACAGACTAGGGCTCACAGCCACCCTGGGACGAGACGAAGAGGTGATCAGTGGACTCGAGGAGCTAGTTGGTAAGGTCATCTACGAGAAGGGTATAGAGGAGCTCGCGGGTAAGCACCTCAGCAATTACACTGTGAAGACTGTGAATATACCCCTCGCACCAGATGAGAAGGAGGAGTATGATCGACAGTTCGCGGTCTACAAGGGATTCCTGCAGCGTAGAGGAATAAGAATCAGAAGTGCTCGCGACTACCTGCTCTTCATCAAGCGGAGCGGTGTAGACCCAGAGGCGAGGAGGGCCCTAATGGGGAGGAACACAGCGATGGACATCGCCTTGAACAGTAGAAACAAGGAGGAGTACCTCCGGGTGCTGCTCGCCGCCAACCCCAAAGAGAAGACCATCATTTTCACTCGCCACAACAAGCTTGTCTACAGAATTAGTAGGAGTCTACTCATCCCCGCCATCACGCACCAAACGGTGAGGGAGGAGAGAGAGGAGGTACTCGACAGGTTCCGGAGTGGCGTCTATAGGAGGATCATCACGAGTCAGGTCCTCGATGAGGGGATCGACGTCCCAGACGCGTCGGTTGCTGTTATACTAAGCGGTACGGGGAGCAGCAGGGAGTTTATTCAGCGCCTAGGTAGGGTCCTCAGGAAGAAGGAGGGAAAGCAGGCAACTCTATACGAGCTCGTCAGCTTCGGCACCGCCGAGACCAGGATAAGCAGGAGGAGGAAGGAGGCTTGATCCTCCCCCACGAGCTCATCAGGGTTAGGCGAACAAAGGCTGCACTTACCCCACTCTACGCCGATGACGAGAAGCTTGGATTGGCCAAGACACTCATCACCATCTATGCTGAGAACCGTGACAGGAAGAGATCGGAGCTTAATGAGGGCATCGCGGTATGTGAGGAGCTAGGCTACGACTTCAAACTCGTGAGGGGACTATCAGCAGTCCTCGACTCACACTGTATCTTCGGGGCTCGCTCCTTTGTTCCACCAGTCAAGGCTCGGAGGCTACTCTTCGAGGAGTCAGCTAAGAGACCCTCCATCTCAGTAAGGGACCGCGCAGAAATCTTCGAGAAGGTGGCTGAGGGACTTGGAGTGGCTTCTTTGGATTTAGAGGAGAGCCTCTACGCCGACTTGCTCGACGAGCAATACCTCATAGACTTTAAGGAGCCTACGCCTGATGAGCTACTCAAACTCTACAACTTCTCCCTCGTCTCGATGATTCTCGCCTACTCTATTCACATAGCAATAAGCTACTCTGGGAGAAACGAGGGCCTTGAGAGGGCAGCGAAAGCCCTGGGGGAGACCGAAGTCAGGGTTAGTTCACTCAGCATCGACTTGAAGCCCTCAAGACAGGTGGGGCTCCGCGGTGGCAAGTGCGAGTCCCTGCTCACTCTCTTAATCGAGTCGAGGAATTGGAGCCTAAGAGCCGACGTCGCCTACCCCCCCCGCCACCATGAGACGAGACCGCTGGAGCTGAATCAAAGGACCAGTGGCGGGATGCTTAAGGCGGAGCCGATGGTGGAGGAGACCATCATCGAGATCAAGGCGTCGTCAAGGAAGAGCAGTCTCGGTGACCCCATAGTCATCGACGACGTCGCCAATAGGCTAGGCCTCACAGACAAGGAGGTGCTGAAGATGGTGGAGGCGGAGAAAGTCAGATACATTCGACTCCCAGGCGTTCTAGTGACTCAGGAAAAGCTTGAGACTCTCCGTGCAGGTCTCGAGGAGATTGAAGGAGACGACCTAGCACTATACAAGGCCTTCTTGAAGGGGCAGGGATGCAAAAACCCCACACCAGTACTGGAGGCACTAGGCTATTTCGTCGAGATAGACGCGGAGACCCGAAAGCCGAGGGTGGCGAGGCTTCACAGCAAAGCGTCAAGTTAATATCGCTCCGGGATGAAGGGGGTTAGGAAGTGGCGGCATGGGCTGGCAAGATTATCAAGGCGCTACAACAATAGGCCTCATCTGCAAGGGCGGGGTCGTACTCGCCTCGGAGAAGCGCGTTACCTGGGGTAACATGCTCACGAGCAGGGGCGGAATAAAAGTCTTCAAACTTAACGACAAGATAGGCCTAGCCTTCGCCGGCCTAATGAGTGACATGCAGGCCCTCACACGTGAGGTGGCGGCCTACGCGAGCCTCTATGAGCTGGACAACAACAGGCCCATCGGAGTCAAGGCGATGGGTAAGCTCGTCGCCAACATGCTCTTCCAGCGACGCATGTTTCCCCTCTTAATGGAGACCCTAGTTGGGGGCGTCGACGATGATGGTCCAGCCCTTTACAGCATGGACCCAGTTGGTAGCCTGATCCCAGACCCCTTCATAACCGCTGGGACGGGTGCGCCAATTGCGATGGGGGTCATCGAGGCGGAGTACAAGGATGGGATGAGCATGGAGGAGGGAGCAGAGCTCGCATTGAAGTCGATTAAGGCCGCCGTGGCCCGTGACATAACGAGCGGCGACGGAGTCGATATGCTCCTTATCACTAAAGAAGGAACCGAGGAACGCGCCATCAGCCTCAGAAAGTAGAATTGCCAAACTTTTGGTCTCTAAACCATGTTTCGTGCGCGCTCCGCATAAAGCATAAATGTGGAGTAGTCGTTAGTGTTGCGGCGTTGGGCGCTTAGTTCAGTGGTATGAATGCTCGGTTCGCATCCGAGAGGTCGGGGGTTCAAATCCCCCAGCGTCCACCAACACATTCAACTCAATCTTCTAGCTTTAGATAGCACCAGGCTACTCTTAAAAAAACCTCTTCACTAGCTCAATATTTCCATTCCTAGTTAGCAAATGAATCTAAGGATAGGCTATTCACAACAAAAACAAACTACACGTTGAGTGTTGTTGGGAGGAGCCTCCTAAACCTCACCCAGCGACCAGTTTTTAGGTTATAGAACCATGCTTTATCAACATCTTCCAGCAGTCGCTCTGTAATTGCTGCAACAGCTGGATAATAGGCATTCTCAACCTCAACACACGAAGACTTGACCGGCACTATACCCTCTGGGAACTCAGCGATGTGATCTTTGAGGGCGGTACAGGTCATGTCAAAGGTCTTCACAACACATAATCCTTGACTAATGACTGGGACATATGGGTAGGACCTGCAGATTGCTGGGCGATATGCATGCATCACACAGCCACCGAACCTACGATGCGGACACGTGTTGAGGCGCATCTGATAGGCGATTATTTCGAACCCAGAGTCCCTTGGGCTCACGCCAACTCCGTAGGCTGGTCTGATGTAATCCTTCCTAAATATCTCGACCTCTCCTGGTAGGAGAGGAAGCCCCTTGCGGACGCCCTGCCTGTCTATTAGTAAACGGGTGCAACAGACCCCGCAGTTTATGCAATGATAGGCTATCGGCTCGGGCAAAGCTGAAAAATTGTGAGCCTCACCTTGATTTAAAGTCGTTCATTTTTAAAGCTCACCTGGTGAGACTTTTTTACACTTTTAAGACAGTAATGTGCACGAGGAAAATTGTGTTTATACCTATTATATCGATCCGTGAACATGCTAGCCGATAAAAAAAGATATTTTCAAAAAAATTATGGAAGCGGAAGCCCAGAGATTCCTATCCAAATTTTTAGTACTGCTGGTCCGTAGCCACCAAGACTAGTGCCCATGAGCGCAAAGTTTGTGAAGAAGAGTGTCTGTTGATTGCATTTCCCCGTGCCGAAAGCGGGACTAGCCGGCATGTCAATACCATCGCTCTGGGTGAGCAAAACCGTGATTTTTGAATTTTTAAGATCAATCTTAACGAGTTCACTCTGCAAGACCAAAGCGCCGTAGACGTTTCCATGAATGTCTAAGGTAATTCCATCTAAACCATACAGTTCAGCGTCATCTGCGACGACTACTGGTTTACCTGCGATTCCTCCTTTCAATATTGGTACACGTACAAGAAGGCCCTTCTCGGTGTTAGCAACATAGAGGCTGTTATGATAATAGGCTATGCCGTTCGCTCCCACGGGAGGGAACCCAGTTATCTGACCCAGTCCTTCCAGTAGGTCGTTTTGAAGCCATATCTTCGCTGACCCATTTGGTTTGATTCTCCAGATTGCGCCACTTTGAGAATCGGTTACGTAGAGGTTACCCTTATCGTCGAAGGATAGACCATTAGCCCAGAGAATGTTCTCTGTGCCAGGAATCCGCTGAGCAATACCACTTTTGTGGTCTATTCGATACACCCCTCGAGTGTCTGGGTTGAAAGCGAATGTAGCATACACGTCTCCATGAGCATCAAGGGCCAATCCAAAAGCCATGCTTCCTCCAGCAGGTGGAATTGTGAGAAGCAGTTTCTCTGATCCATCTGGCTTAATCTTCCATATCTGGCCAAGTGAGCTGACGCTAACGTACATATTCCCGACTTTATCGAATGCTAGGCCTTCAGGAAACTCACCGTTAGAGGCATCAAAGAGTTTCACTGGCGAAACTTTTGGAACTACATTTTTAGCCTGAACCGTTATAGGTACGCTGGCAAGCAGCGATACTAACATAGTGACTATTGTAACAGTGACTATGAACCCACTTCTACTCTTCAAACAAGCAACCCCCGAAAAATGCATACACAGAACCACTGTTAAGATCAGCGTGGAGCTGATACTACATCGGATAGCTCGATGCTATCTAGGTAACAACAATTATTTTTACTTAAACGAACTGAGCTTACACAATTATTTAGTGTCTTTGTTTTTCTTCATACTCGACAACATTAACTCAAGCTCCTCAATAGCCAGATCTACCCTCAAAACTCCGTATGTACCCTTGACCTCCAAGACTCCCCCCTCCGCGACTGTTAACCCTATTAGTTCGCCCAGGTTAACATCAAAGAGTACGCGGTCATGAACATCATCGGAGACTATGAGGCTATTGACATACATTTTAGAACCCATCTCCACCGACACGCCTCGTTCAACCTTTGGTCGATCTGATGTCCTCAAAGCGGTAATTCACCTCTTTTCACTGCTTTGGATTTTTCAACTTAAGGTGTCCGTATACGCCCTGCTACTCAGACAACATTGATATTACCTAGGTAGTATAGTTACTATGAGGTTCATCTAATGGAACGCTTCTATGACCTACTATTCGAGATATCAAACGAAAATAGACATAGAATCCTTGTTCTACTCAAGGAGAAGCCCCTCAGAATAACCGAGATCTCCAAGCTAATGAATCTGACAACCCAGGAGATAAGCCGTAACGTATCAAGACTAATGGAAATTGGGCTAGTTTTCAAAGATGGGGAAGGATTCTACCATCAAACTCCTTACAGTGAGTTGACCAATATTATATTGGAGGAGCTGCAATTCATAGCAAAGAACAGAGACTACTTCGTAAAACACACTATAAATAATCTTCAACCAGAATTCGTGAAAAGAATTGGGGAATTATCGAAAAGCACCTGCACGACGAATGTAATGGAATTCCTATACTTCGTTGATGAGACAATCAGAGAATCACAAAAGAGTGTTTGGCTTCAAGTCGACCAGTACCCGTTAACTGCCCTAGAGGCAATCGCCGACGCTCTAAAACGTGGGGTCAACTTCCGAATCATCGAGAACAAGAACATATCCTCAGGGCCGTTCCTGAACCTAAGATCTATTGAGGATACACCTCTGCTAATAAGATCAAGAAATACGCCACTCTCAGAACAGAGAACCATGGATTCAACTAACCTTTTCCTCTTCATATCTGAGGATAGGTGCGCCGTCGCGTTCCAGACCCCTGAGGGGGGTTTTGATTACCACGGCTTCACCGCAACCGATGAAAAATCATTAAAATGGTGTCGAGACCTATTCCAAGAGAACTGGGAAAAATCAGTGCCAAGAACCCAAACACCCATCATCCTTCAACAAACAGCTGCCACAACAAAACGGAAGGAGGGAACAGTCGTCGTTGAGGGACATGACACTCAATCAGACGCCCAAGCACTTCAAGATGCAGTTAACAATTTCAAAGAAGTAATTCTTAAAGGAACGTTTGACATCGGCACATCCTCCATTAAGATAAGTAACAGCATTAAAATCCGAGGCGAAGGGAAAGAAAACAGTTTTCCATCCACCATTTTGTACAAGAAAGGCTGGAAATTTCCCTTCACCGAATTCGACTCATTGTTTGAAATAGATGGAGAAAATTCAGATGTCGTCATTGAGAATCTTCATTTCGTAGACTTCAACTGCGTATGCATATATGGTTATCACGGTAGGAGCCTAAAATTTAGAGATAATGCGATTACAATTAGTAATGGTTATGGTCGAGGCTGGAAATACGGTAATTTTGGTGACATTCTAAGTGGAGTGTGGCTAGATTCTCCGAAAGATAGCTATCCGAAACACAAGAATTTCCCAGGTGGCATATTTATAGAAGGAAATTACATTGACTTCGCATACATCTCCAAAGATGCACCAGAGCAAACGGAGTCTATTGACATCGAGGACGCCGAATACCCTCCAGACCTGATTAACCATGAATACTATCTGGGTGTAGGGATCAACATTCTGAACTCTTCCTGCAAAACTGTGATTGAAAATAACAGGATTAGAAATATGAGTGCCAGAGGAATAAGTGTAACCGACAACTTTGCTGAAGCGGATATTAGCATAAAACATAATGTAATAGAATCCAGCATCAAAGGGGCTTATCCTTTTAGAGAACTTGAGGCTGGTTTCGGGATATTTTCACAGAGTGCTTTCCAGCATCGTAGGCCCGGGTTCAACATTGATATTGAAGAAAATGAAATCCGCCTCTCCAAGCCCAATTACTGTGCTATCACGGTGGCTGGACCTGAAATCGTGGACGATGACGTTGGAGCACTTTTCAGCGGTTCTATAAAAAATAATAATATACACCTTAATGGGGGTCAGGCGGGTATTCAAATTGGGTCCGAGAATTTTAGAGTATCCGGTAACAAGATAGTTGGTGAAGCCTACTTTGGGATTCAGGTATCAGGCATCGGTAAGTTGATTTCTAACATCAATCTCTCAAAGGAGATCCAAAAGGACAACAATCTCTCAGGTCTGAAAATAAAGGACCCTAGCTGGCGAGTCCGAAGGCGCCGACCATCAGAATAACCCTAAAAAGTGTCAATTACTCGTGCAAAAAGTCTACTCGTTTATTATATGAAAAAAAGGAAAGGATGCTAGTTAATTATTTTTGAGGCGCTTGATGCGTATCCTACCTGGATGCTAAATCTGTGATCATCTTGAGCAGCGAGAGCTCGTACTCGACCGTTGCTGGGAAGGCTTATAGGACCGGGACGAACTCCGTCGCCTTTAGTAGGGTTGGGCCAAACTTCTTGAAGAAGTTCCCAAGTTCCTCTCTGTTTGGAGCTTCCCAAACGCAGAATGCTCCATGGTCACTCCTCATGTGGGTTGATTGTAGCTTAATTCCCTGTGGCTGCTTTCCTTCGAGTAGGAGTGTGAATCCATAGATCATCTCCTTGGTTATCGTTATCTCTGCCTCGGGCTTCCACTTGTGAACAGCTATCATTAACACCATTTTTTCACCCGTTTTCATAACAAAACTGATTTAAATCAAGGTCTCCGTGGAGGAGTTCATATATAGATAATATTGATGTTACCTTGGTAATACTTTTAGGAAAAATTTAATGCATGGTATTTTGATTTAGGGTTCATGCCTCTCATAGAACCTTAATAATTGATTTGTGATTTCCTCCGGAAAACCAAAACTTCTCATAAACTCTGTTCGCATCTCGATGAAGTTTTTAAGCGAGTCCATCATCCAGACTGGGGTCCAATTCCATACTGCGTTCCATGGTTGAAACAGACTAAGGAAATCGATGCCCTTCAATCTTGCACAGAGCTCAACTTGAGCCTTATAAAATTCTCTCATCCGTGGATCTTGGAATCTTCTGCTTAGATAGTACTGAGTGTGATAGATCCTCCTCCCCCTTATCATGCTTTGAGGCAACGATTCATTTTCTTCTGTGAGCCATGGTCGTGCATCTTCATACATTCTCACAATGAATCGACCCGGATTATCTCCATACACCCCAAACTCTTCACAGAAGTGAGCATCTATCTCATGCCATGTCTCAAGCTCTGTCAATTCAAATAGGTAGAGCCAATTCCATTCCTCATTCCAGGGCCTGTATAACCCAATAAAATTAATATTATCAATTGATTCGGAGATTTTGCTAATGGAATTATAGCTCTCCTTGAGGCTTGATCTCATCCCATTCCTCATGAACATTAATTCAGCAATTATTCTGATTCTTCATCACCTTCAACCATCGCTTACACCGTATCTACCTCTCTCCATAAATCAATTAACAATTACTTAGTAAAAGTTGAAGATATATAATTTATGCGATATTTATTTAGTAAGTTAGACATGCGTCGATTTATTGATATAAAATCCTTATCTCTACATTATTATTGACGTCTATCCCATGGCTAATATCGAGTTTAGCATCGACTCTAAACTTCATTGAAGGCGGTGACTTGTCCCTGGTTATGGCTTTAAACAACGAGGATACAGGGTCAAAAGGCGCGTTAAATACTGGACCTACCAACTTGAAGGGGTATTCCAACCTCTGATTGGCTGGGTACTCCTTTTCACCATCGAGATTCGACGAATCATAGACATGGGTATAGGATGTTGTTGTCCTTTTTCCTCCACTATAAGTTTCTCTTTGTTCCTGACGGGATAGTGAAACTATTACCCCTTTTGCTTTGACGGGTTCATTTAATAACATCGTTACGGTTCCCTCGACCGTTTCTCGTGGGGCGAAAGATGTTTTTGGGAGCTGTATTTCTATTTTACCTTTACCTTGAAAAATAGGCAAATGTGATCAATTATTAATGATATTTTACTAATAATTAAAATTATTGATTTACGTACTTATTATGCTAATCAGTACGCGAAAAGGGCGTGCACGCCCAAGTAATACCTCTAGGACTTTTGAGATGCCATACAAATTTGGCTATTTTGTTATATAATTGGGGTCTCTTGCGACCCCAACGACGTAAACAAGGTGATGTAGCCTTTCGGTGTTACCCATAGTCCTGATCTATTTCCACCCCCCAAATAAAACTCGCTTCTCTCCGGAGCTTAAGAGCCTTGCTGATTATAAGTTCGAACTAAAAGTCTAAGAAATTGCTCGCTATTTAGTGAATCATTCCTGTAAACGATGTGTATTCGTAGTAGAAGCCAGTATTCGTTGTGACTCTTATAGAATACGACGTGTTATCTTCGAGGGCTGTGGTTGAAAGATGTATATGCAACTCGTTGATTGACCCCGAAGAGATTGATGTGTTTAATGGTATCAACTCTGGACTAGAATCAACTTGACTCTTCTTAACGGAAATCGATTCCAGAGTCACTGACACCGCCCCCATATCTCTGACCGAGACTGCGAAGTTACTTTGGTCAAGCCACGTAACCTGTTCAACCCGGATCTCCGTTTGGGCTCGCGCTGACTGAAACCCGATCATGTTGATGACCCAGGAGTAGGTCAAAACTGAGCACGCAACTGCTACGAAGATCATTAGAAGCGATGAGACGATAAGGCTCAAGCCTCTCCTGCGATCGCTTCTAATAGGTTCCACCTGAATCGATTAGCAAATATGAACCATGTTTAAATATATAATGAGTTAATCATCAATATCACAGTTTTATAAAAAGTGTTGAAGATATTTTCATTATTTATGCGATTATAGGAACCATCGTACGAGCAAAAGATCCATTGAAAACTTGAATTAAAAAAAATGAGGTAATTTATGGCCAGCCTGGCGTTGCAATCCAACTTACCCCAGAGTATGCGTCGTAAGAGCCATACTGCAAGATAACTAATTTATTAGACGCATCAAACCCGTATCCCACGATATCCCAGTTGCCACTAACTCTATCACCGTTCTTGTCCAGTTGGCACCAGCCACTGTATCCGAAGTAACGTGAGCAGTCGTCGCTCAGTACCTTGATTACATCGGTGGCCCCCGGAGACTTCAAGAAGACAGTTGACCTTGTCTCGATCACAGCCTGGGCGAGTATCCAGCCAGCATCTATGTTGCACCCTCCGGAGTAGTCCATTGTTCCTAAAATTGGATAATATCTTGTGGCCATGTCGTCGAACTTCGTGTTGTGGGGTGTTGCAGGATTAGGGCTAAGTATTTTTAGTTCACCGACATTGTTTCCATTGAAATTACTTGAAAATGCTGTTCCATCGGCACCGAACCAAGGTAGCCCCTTAAGAGTTGGATATGCAGTGGCAAAGTCACCACGGTTGAGCTCTGGAGCACAATCGGTGTCGATTGCGATAAGGAAGACCCCTACATGAGATATGTCAGATAGACTACTAGCTTTTGTCTCAGCAAGCCCTAGAGCAGTAGCAAAACTAGCTGTATCGTCTGGAGTATACGTATAAGTGAATCTATTGGTGACTGGAAATGAAGGGGAGAACGTTCCGTATACCCCATTTCCCCAGGCATCATTACGTTCAAGCACAATAGCGGTTGTCAAACCTAGTTTCGCGAACATCGCTGCAACGATTGTGCCTTCGATACTGGCATCCGGGAGTAGTCTGAATAGGTTATCGACCTTCGCTAAAGATGGGGCATTGGAACTAGGGCTTATCATCACCATATTGTTCCTCTTAAGGTAAGCGAGTGTATCCTGACCTATTTGGGATGAGAACCAGCCGCCAATGATGAGGTCAATACCCATCTTATGGAGCATCACAACTTTTTCATAGAACTTTCCAGGTGTGCCATCTCCACCGCCTACTACTACGAAATCAAACTTGACCGGTAGGACAAACCTGGAAACGGGTAGTTTGGCGACATACGCGTTGATGTCGTTTTCAACGATTGTCTTATAGAGGGCAGTGACGGGGTCCAGATAATCATCTATCGGCGCTATTACCCCTATCTTAACGGTATCGTATCGGTTGAACAGGGCAGCATTCGTAGTTACAGAAAACACCGAGAAAACCGAGGTAACGAATAGTACAATCAACAGGACCGCTAACACACCAGATTTTTTAACTCCTAACTTTTCCATTTTTATTACACCTTGCGTGCGTGCGCGCAATTTGAAGAATAATTGATTTGGATATGGGTCCTCCGTGGCTACATTACTACCTTGATATACTCGATATTACCTAGGTAAGATCTTTTTTTAATTGAAATATTGAGCCAACGATTGAAAGCGCGCTGGAATTAGTGAATACAACATCTTGATATGTCGATCCTACTACGGTTTACTCGACTAAAAATGAAGTTCTCAGATGTCCGCATCACTGTCGCGAAGAAGCTCCCCACGAACGAGATATTCAAGGAATATGCTGATGTGGAGATGCAGCCAACATGCAATGTAATGCTTGAGGGAAAGGAATACCTCTCAAAGGGAATGGCTATGCCCGAGGGTTTCTGCAGCTGGGCTTGGGCAGATATTCAAAGGGACGTAGTCCATCTAGCCATGGGAGGAGACTTCCCCTGGATAAAGAAGAAAGGATCGATGATCTCATGTTGCACCGATGGCCTAAGACCCGTTGTTTTCAAATTAGAGAGGGTGTAACTCAGTTCAAGAACAAGAATACACTTTTAGATTACATCTCGGCAATGCCCGCGCACACATTTCTATGCACACTGTTAAAGTGATGATAAAAGTTATATTGCAAACAGGGAATCGGCTATAATTGACCTAAATATGAAGGTTAGTAAAGGACCCAGCACCCTCCTATACCCCTGCCCAGTCGCCCTTGTAACATGCAAGAACGCGAAGGGGAAGGACAATATCATCACCATCGCATGGATGGGGATACTATGCTCCGAGCCACCGAAGATAGGGATAGGCATCAACAAGTCGAGACTCTCAACGGGGATCATCGAGGAGTCGGGGGAGTTCGTCGTGAACATTCCAGGCGAGCAGCTACTGGAGAAGTCGGACTACTGTGGAAACGTGTCTGGCAGAGACGTGGATAAGTTCAGTAAGACGGGGCTGACGAGAGAGCCCGCGAAGAAGGTTCGGACGCCACTCATAAAGGAGTGCCCCGTGAATCTCGAGTGCGTGGTCAGGGAGAAGCTTGACTTGGGGTCTCACCGACTGTTCGTTGGGGAAGTGGTGGAGACACATGTTGATGAAAGCGTGCTGGACCCCAAAGGTAACATCAACTTCGAGAAGGCAGCCCCCTTCGTCTTCAACGCCGGTGAATACTGGGGTATCGGGGAGAAGAAGAACTCTTACGGCTTCGCCAAAGACAAGTTCTAAGTTCTCGTGTACGCGTTTCTTTTTCCCCACAACTCAGCGGATATCTACTCACGCCCGTTATAAAACGTCAAAATGAGTATAAAGACTAAAATGATCGAATTTACTGCTGTTTCCGCTTAAGAAACTGATTGGTGCCGCTGGTGTGATTTGAACACACAACCCCTCGGTCTTCAGCCGAGCGCTCTCCCAGGCTGAGCTACAGCGGCGCGCCAACAAAAAGGCATACAGAGTTGATATAAATATTTAGGTGACAGGGGAAACCGCCTAGTCCCTAAACCTCAGCTAAGTCGAATGGGACCCAACTCTTCTTAGCGATCTCTACCGTGAGACTAACTTGTCTCGGGTCAAGTCCCTTCTCCGTTAGCGCCGTCTCAAGCTCATTTAAGGTAATGATCTTGGAGTCTTCCTCGATGGACCTGATTATACGCCGCGCGTCGTAGTACCCTAGTTCGCTCCTAAGGTCTCGATAGAGGGCTTTCTTACGCATTATCGACAGCTTCATGGGGACCCTCCTTATACTCACTCCTCGAAACCTTCTGCTCCGCCTTACCCAGCCCTAGAAGGAGACCGTGTAAGAGTGCCTCGGGTTTTGGGGGGCAACCAGGGATGTAAACGTCAACAGGCGTGATCTTATCTAGCCCTCCAACGACCGTGAAGCTGTCGTGAAAGATCCCACCCTCACAGGCGCAGCTGCCTATAGCGACTATAAGCTTGGGGTCTGGGGCTGCCTCAATGGCGTTCTGAAGCGTGGCGGCTGACTGCCTCGTCACCGGACCGGTTACCAGTAGGATGTCTGCATGCTTGGGGCTTGAGACCCTCTTCACTCCGAACCTCTCAGCGTCGAAGTAAGGTGTGAGCGTGTCGATGATCTCAATGTCACATCCATTACAGCCACCTGTGTTGACGTGGAAGACCCATGGGCTTCTTCCGAGTTTCCGGATCCTCTCCAGCTTACCCCCACTGTCTAAGCCAAGCTTACTGCTCATCCTTAATCCTCCTGTATGCATCAGCTGACGCGTCGCTCCAGCTCGACTTTTTGCACTCGGGACACAGGTGAATCATCTTCCTGAGACTCACATCAATATCATATGTCAACTCATCATACTCAGAGAGAGTGTATTCGAGGGCCCTCTCGGTTGTGAAATAGGCTCCACACTCCTCACACTTCACCCTTCGGAGCTCAAGCTCGACCTCTAGGGCTCCCCTGTCAAGTGAGGCAAGCTCATAGTCCTGCGAGAAGCGAATGGCATCGACGGGGCAGACCTCTTCGCAGAGCCCACACATTATGCATCTGCCGTAGAGGAGCCTCAGCTTCCATTTATCGTCCAGCTCTTCGACCATCAGGGCGTTGGGAGGGCACTGACGAGCACATGCGCCACAGCCGATGCACTCTTCGAATCCAATCTCCGGTCTCCCCCTGAGTCCCTCAGGTATGGGTTTCTTCTCGGTGGGATATCTGTAGGTTACTCTCCCATTCTTTATCCCGAGCATCAGAAGCTTGATCATCTCACTCAACTCAGCCGCCTCCCAAGATTCTCACCTAAAACAATCTTCTCTATACCGCTCCTCAAATCGACGACTACTACCCTCTCAGCGCATGATATGCAGGGGTCGATGCTGCCTATGATGATCGAGGCGTCGGCAAGCGTCTCTCCTTCGAGCATCAACTTGGCCGCAGGTAGATTCGCATAAGTTGGCGCCCTAACTCGCCACCTGTACACCGTGTTATCTCTCCCAGTTATCAGGTAATGAGCGTCTGTCCCCCTCGGTCCCTCAACAAGTCCAACCGAGGTCACATCGGGTGGGATATAATCGATGGGCTCATGCACGGGGCCCCCTGGTAGGGTCTCAAGGACCTGTCTCATGATCTTAATAGACTCAAGGACATCATTGGCCCTAACTAGAGTCCTAGCGAGGACATCTCCCCCAGACTCAACGGGGGTCTTGAACTCGAGGCTGCCATAAGCCTCGTATGGAAAGTCCCGGCGAACATCTATCGAGACCCCCGAAGCCCTTGCCACGGGTCCTGTGACAGAGTACTTTTTCGCCTCCTCATTCGACAGGTATCCGACTCCTATCAGCCTCTTCTTCAGAGTGTCGAGGCCGAGGACTGCACCTAGGAGCTCCTCGTATTCCATCTGCACCTCCGATATCACTTGGAGGGCTGTTCTCCTTTTGTCCTCCCTTATGTCCCTCCTCACTCCACCTGGGACGATCATACCATACTGCTTCCTATTTCCGGTGAGAAGTTCGGCGAGGCCCATTATCTTATCCCTCACTCTCCAGAACTGCATGAGTCCCGTGTCGAAGCCGACCATGTGGGATGCTACACCCAGCCATAGGAGTTGGCTGTGGATTCTCTCCATCTCCAGCATGGCGACCCGGATCCACTTCGCCCTTTCAGGTGGTTCGAAACCCGCTGCGCCCTCGAGGGCTTGGGAGTAGGCCTCTGCGTGGACGGAGCCGCAGATTCCACAGACCCTCTCCGCGATGAATGGTATGTTCTCGTAAGTGAGTCTCGACTCCGCTATCTTCTCGAGGCCCCTGTAATTGAATCCAGCTCTGAGGTCAACCCCCACAATCCTCTCACCGTCGGCGTGGAATCTGAAGTATATGGGCTCGTGAATGGCGAAGTGGTATGGACCGTAGGGAATGATGTTGAACATCGAGGAGTTCTCGGGTGACTCGAAGGGGAAGCTACTCGTCTCTTTCTTCGGGACCTGTGTGTCGACTTTGAAACCCTTCCTCATAGGGAAGAGATCATCCGGCCAGTCGTCAGCCATAAGTAGCTTCCTTGGGTTTGGGTGACCGACCGGTATGAGTCCGAGGGACTCCTTTGCCTCCCTCTCGTACCAATCCGCACAGGGGACAAAGGGTGTTATGGAGTTGAACGTCTCCTCCCCCCTCCTCGTCTTCGCCCTGAATACTAGAATCTGCCCCAACTCGTACCAACCAAGTACGTAGTCGATGAGGTAGTCATCCTCGATGTCAACTCGATCTGTGGCCACCATTGTGAGAAGGTTACCACCTTGAACATTGTGGGCGTACTCAAGCACTGCTGGGAGGTTTTCCTTTGAGAGTTCGATGAGCCAAGTATTGCCACGAATAGAGCTAGTCGTTATGAGCATCTTTGGGAATTGCTTCCGAATTTCCTCGACCATGTTTTTTTCCGTTTTTACCACCCCAATGCTGGAGCTAAGTACGCGAGGGCCAGCGAGGCCGCTGACAGGAGTAGGACGAAGCCGTAGAATCTGGATGCCTCTAGTAGCCTAAACCTGGCGTTCAGAGACTCGGCGAGGGATAACACGAGTGTGCAGAGGATGAGACTCACTAGATATGGTATAACGACTGCAACTGAGTAGCCGACACCATCCAGTTTGGGTGCTATCAACGCCGAGATGTAGAAGGCTGGGATCGAACACAGGGCCAGGTTTCTCAGATAATTACCAAGCTTCAGAGTCGCTAAGGATGGGCCGCTGAACTCAATGAGTGGTCCACCCGAGAGCTCTGATTCGGCTTCCGCTACATCGAACGGTGTCCTTCCACTCTCGGCTAGTAGACAAAGGAAGTAAGCCAATCCACTCATGAGCAATGGCAGAAGAGCAATGTACCCAGTTGTCGAATAATCCAAAGTTGCTGATCCTCTTAGTAGAACCAATGAGACGAGTGAAGCGATCATTGAGGGCTCAACAATGGTTGCGAGGATCACCTCCCTAGAGCCACCAACTACACCATACGGGTTCCCGCTCGCGCTTCCAGCTATTGCGAAGGTGAAGGCCGAGAGGACTACCAGTTCAATGAAGATGATTCCACCCTCCTCTATAGGCGCTTGAGCTGTCACCGTCGACATGGTAGCGAACATCGAGAGTGACAGAACAAGTGTCAGTATGGGCACTACCACGAAAAGGAAACCACCCGCCTCAGGTAATATGGATTCCTTCGAGAACAACTTAATCACGTCATGCCATGATTGTGTAATTGGTGGGCCGACTCTGTTCTGAAGCCTCGCCGTTATCTTTCTCCGCAGACCATCGAGTAGGGGCGCGATCAGTATAGCCAGCACCAAGTTGACAACTAGAGATAATATGTTCAAATCATCACTCCGATAACAGTCACTGCTAAGAGCACTAGCAGTATTAGAACCGGGTTGAGCCTCTCAAGAATCGCCGATATACGATCATCAGGCACCCTAATGGTATAAACTGGCTTGAAAATCTCAGCCCATGACGTAAATACCTCTCCACGTGATCCACCCAGATCTGCTATTCCCGCGTAACCGGTGAACCATGACTTCCTCTTCACAGGTTTAAAGCGCGATGTAAAAATAATCGAGAGCATAGCTGCCATGATAATAATTAACAGCAGAACATTAATCGCATCAAATTGGAAAATCGGTTGAGAGGTGATGAAAGAATAAACTCCGAGCGGGAAAACCGGGATCAGTGCAGAGAATATACCGAGGAATGAGAAGGCTAGAATATGGTATTTTTCTTTGCCTGACGTTACTGCTTCCCTCATTGGGAGGCCTTCATAGATCAGGGTGTACCCTCGGAAGAACATAGCGAGGGTAGCTGCTACTGTGAAGATCGTCGCGCAGCCGAGTAGAACGAACTCCAGATCCCCTGAGATGCCGCTCCTCATGAAGACCTCTGCCCCTAGGCTCATGATGCTGATGATGGTTAGATAGGAGAGGAGAATCGACGTTGCTTCAGATCTTAATGTGGCTGATAACCCCCCGAAGTCGAAGATTCCCGATTTTCCTGTTATTCTGAGAAGATCATAGTGCAGACTATTTATCACGATGAGAGATAGCGTTGATGGGATCAGGGCGTAGATGAACAGTGCAGTGTTTACTTGAGAAGCGACTATGAGAAGCCCGAATGTCACTTGGTGGATCGCTGATGAGAGGTTTGCTAGGCTCTTCGACACCATCCCCTGGAAGATCCCGCTGAGAATCATAATGACGCCCAGAATGAGAATAAGAGGTAACAGATCGAGGTAGGACGCTCTGTTTGAAAAGAGGTACATTAACGAAGCCATTGACACTAGGATCCCAATGGATCTGTATTTTGAGTACATCTCCGATAGCCATCCGTGGAAGGGTGGAACCCCCAGTAGCACGAGTAATATTGGAAGATCCGCGAATTGATAGCCTAGGACTTGAAGCAGAATCGTCAGAGGCATAACGATTAGCGCGTAGAGCCCGATTTTACCCTGAGTCCCTTTAGCGGATAATGCTAGGAAGATGAGTATTATCATGGAGAAGAGGGGAAGGTATCCAGGTAGGCCGAGGATAGAAACGAGTGACACTAGGGAGAGCATCTGGGGATTGATCTCTTGATCTACTAACAGTGCGAGGGAAGTGACGAGTATAACGACCTGGTCGAACCCAAGGGGAGCATAACCTATCCCGCCCATTATCAGAAAAAGTACAAGGACTAAGGCCAGTAAAATTCTAGCTATTCTCCTATTGAATAAGTAAAGGAGAGGGGGAGCCAGAAGCAGAATTGCCTGATAAATCATACCGGGTTACTAGCCTCCGTTTTCTTGAGTAGAAGCCTCTTATCCCTAAGCATCTTCAGCGACCTGCTCTTCGACCTCTTCATGACCTCCTCGTATTCACCATACTCTATGGCCCCGGTTGGGCAAAGTTCCACACAGGCGGGCAACAGGCCATCCTTCGACCTCTCAGTACAGAGATCACACTTTGTCACAAAACCCCTGATGGGATCGGGGTCTGGGATTCCCATTGGGCAAGCGAGGACGCAGAGTTTGCAACCGATGCATCGATTTTGTCGGAGGCTAACGACTCCTTCCTCATTCCTGTAAATGGCTCCGCTTGGGCATACATCGACGCACACGGGGTTGGTGCAGTGGAGACAGGTAATTGGCACCAAGACACCGTCGAATGTGGGTCGTATCTTTGCCCTCGGTTTCGTGTTAATGAATTCGCAGACCCTCTCGCACAATTCACACCCTATGCACCTCTCCATGTCCACGACCTTAATTTTCGTCATCAGTATTCACCTCTGTAGGTACCTGTCTACCCAGTGCGCTGTCTTGAGCCCAGTCTGGTATGCTCTTCCAACCTTGGTGATGCCCGTAGTTATGTCCCCCGTCGCGAACACCTTCTCCTTCGATGAGAGATACCTGTCGCTGACCTCGATTCCCCCCCACCTCAAGGTCTTGATTTCTTTGTAATCCTTGTTGAATGGTGGTGTGGGTATCTGCCCGATGCCTACGATTATGTTGTCAACCTTGTCGATGATCTGCTCGGTGCCAGGGATTTGCTCAAGCTTGAGTACGACCCCCGCCTTCACCTCAGCGTTGACCTTTATAGTCTCGACAGACTCAACCCTACCCTCTCCGAGCACCCTCTTTATTACCGTCCTCTCGACGTGTTCGACGCCCCTCTTCTTGAGTCTCCCTATCTCGTAACTGCCAGATGGTGAGTCGAACTGGTGCTCGATGGATATGAGTCTCACCATGTGTCCCTCATCAGCTGCCTCCATTGCAGCATCTACCGCAACGAGCCCTGAACCTATGACCGCAACATTCTTCCCGAGTTTGATCCGCTCCTTCTTCGGAATTAGACCGAGCTCGTTAGCTTTGCATCTGAATAAGTACTCTAGAGCTGAGTAGATCCCCTTATATGTGGCGTTCTCAGCAGGTAATCCCCTAGAATTCCATGTTCCTGTAGCGATGATCGTGGCGTCATTTTCGTCTATTACACTATGAAGCTCAACAGTCTCCTTAGCGAGGCCGTCTCCGAGGAGTTGGTCACCATTAGCCGAGACCTTGCATGAGGTTCTGAATGAAACGCCATAAACCTCTTCTAATTCCTTGCAGCCACCGAGTATCCTTTCACTTGGAATTCGGGCCTCAGGTATCCCAAAGACCATTATGCCTCCGGGGAGGGGGAGCCTCTCATAGACGGTTACGTCATAGCCTTTGCTTGCGAGGTAGCCCGCTGAGGCCAAGCCTGAGGGCCCGGAGCCGATCACTGCAACCCTCTTCCCGATCTTCTGGCCGGGTCCCTTCCCCCCGCTCATGAACGAGAAGCGCATAAAGCCAGGAGAATCCACGGTTAATCATATTGCTCACTACCGAGTTCTACTTAACAATTCTGAGTAAATCGGCGCTTTTTGATAACCCTGTTTCCAAGATTGAACTCCTCACAAACCCTATGTATGAAGCCACGGATCTCTCATCATGTTCAAACGAGTTTACGGGGAACTCGGACGAGAGGTCTCCGGTGAGATAGCATTCAACCACGTCGCAGAGATATCGAGACACCACAGGATCCAGGTTAGCCCAGGCATCAGAGAGGCCGTGGGCTACGCCGCTACGACGCTTATGGAGTACGGCCTCACTGTAGATGTTAGGAAGTATAAATCGGATGGTAAGGCACTGGCTTGGAGCAGCCCAATGTTCAAGGAGTGGAGCTGCGAAGACGCAGAGCTTAGGCTCATCGAACCCGAGGGAGAATCTCGTTTCCTCGCTAGATTCAGCGAGAATAAGATGAGCATCATACAGAGGAGCCTACCGACGCCTAAGGGAGGAGTCGAAGCAGAGGTCATCATCCTCAGGAATGGCGAAGAGGAAGTCGACTACAAGGGCCTCGATGTCAGGAACAAGGTCGTGCTCACGGACGGCGACGTCTCGAGGGTTAGGGAACTCGCCATTGAGCGATATGGAGCATTAGGCATCCTGTATGATGGGATGTGGATCCGTGAACCGAACCTCAAGGAGGGTGAGCTCGATGATGCGATGAAGTACACAAGCTTCTGGTGGTACCGGGATGAGGCACCGTGTTGGGGCTTCGTCCTGTCGCCGAGGACTGGAAGATGGCTGAGGAGGCTCATAGAGAGGAGCAAGATACCCGTCAAGGTGCACGCATGGGTCGACTCTAAACTCTACGCGGGGGAGATGGAGAATTGCGTCGCCACTATCCCAGGAAAGACCAAGGAGATGGTGATTGTAGTCGCTCATATTTGCCACCCACAACCGAGCGCCAACGATAACGCGTCGGGGAGTGGCGCTTCGATGGAAGCCGCTAGAGCCATTCAAAAACTAATATCATCGGGTAAGCTGGGGAAGCCGAAGAGAAGCATAGTCTTCACCCTAGTCCCAGAAATATCTGGGACCTATCCATACCTCGCCGAGAATGAGGCGAAGATACCTGAGATTGTCGCTGCGCTCAACCTAGATATGGTGGGTGAGAATCAGAACCTGTGTGGTGGACCACTAATCGCGGAGAGGACGCCCGAGTCTTGCCCTAGCTACGTCAACTCACTCCTGGAGTCGATCTACGACTCCGTTAAGGCGGAGGCGAAGAACCTCGGGGGCTCATCGACTTACGCATTGTTCAAGCACGCCGTGACGCCGTTCAGCGGGGGGAGTGACCACTATGTCTATTCAGACCCCACGGTAGGCGTCGCGTGCCCAATGATGATACAATGGCCCGATAAGTTCTACCACACAAGTGCAGACACAATCGATAAGGTCGATCCGGAGATGCTAAGAAAGGTCGCCTTAATCACCGCAACTTACGCCTACTCCATAGCGGATGCAGGCCCCGAAGAGGCGCTTTGGATAGCGTCGGAGACAGCCTCGCATGAGAAGCGTGCAATATTAGGAAGGATACAGGAAGTAGTGACGGCGGCTTCGAACGGGGGAGCTGATGAGGCCTCAGACTCCCTTATGAGGTTAAGGAACCACATCGGCTATTGGGTAGATCGCTCCGCTGCAGCCGTGAGGTCCGTCAAGCGCCTCGCCCCTAGTGATAAACGCTTAGACTCCGCGATCTCTGAACTAGTCTCTAATCTGCATGCATCCGCGAAGTCTGAGAGTCGCCGCGCTGAGGCGACGATCAAGCAACTTGCTGAGTCGAAGAGATGGGCTCTGAAACTGAGAAAAAAGAGATCAACGAAGCTGGAGAAGGAGGCTTCAACGATGGTTCTTGTGAGGAGATATAGGGGCCCTATTTCGACGAGACAGTGGGCGTGGAAAATGTCACCCGAGGATCGGGATGCCTTCTACAAGTTTGGCAAGATCCATAAGGAAGCCTCGGGAATTGAGACCCTAGCTGCCTACTGGAGTGATGGTCAGAGGAACCTTCTAGAGGTTTCTCGTCTCGTGGAGCTGGAATTCGGGAGATGTGATCTCGCTTACCTTATGGGATACTTCAGGTTCCTCGAGAAGATGGGGCTTGTCGAGTTCCGGTAACCTTTATACGATCCGTCTAAGGTATGGTGAGTTGGTCGGGCCGATGGTCTAGTGGTTATGACATCGCCTTGACATGGCGGGAGTCGCAGGTTCGAACCCTGCTCGGCCCACCACTCCCTCCATGCAATGATTTGAGAACTATGCATATTGAGGGAATTCTTAAGCCAAAACCGATGTAGAAGCCTCATCCACTATCTTGTGAGTAGCGAGTCAGAGAAGTCGAGTAAACAAAAAAATTTGACTTCTAGTGTGTAAATACATTAGTTTTAAAAGACAAACCAACGCGACATATGAGCCTAAGTGATCCTTTGGAGAAGTCAAGACAAGTAATGCTAATCCTAGCTACACTCTGCGTTTCCTACTTCGTAGAGAATTTCCTCAGAAACTCTGCCTCTGCACTCTCACCACTACTCATCAAGGAGATGGGAATAAGCCTCGGGGAGATGGGCCTCCTCATCACAGCCTTCTACCTCATCTACGGCATCATGCAGTTCCCCTCAGGGGCACTCACAGACATCATAGGCCCACGTAAGGCTATCCTATGGTTCACCGCGCTTACCTGCATAGGAAGCCTCCTCTTCTGGCTCAGCAACCGGTACGAGTTGATCTTCTCGGCCCAGTTCGTCATGGGGATTGGGACGAGCGTCTTCTACATCAACGCCGTCACCATCGTCAGCCGCTGGTTCCCCCCGGAACGGAAGGCGACGGCCATAGGCATTCTCAGCGCAGCGAGCGGAGTTGGCGCATTCACATGCTACATGGGTTTCCCCCTCGCTGAGACGTTCCTAGGGAATTGGAGAATCCTCTACCTAGCGATACTATTGGTTCTATTCCTAAGCTGGGGGCTGAACTATGTCTACCTCAAGGATGGTCCACCGGAGATCACTCTGTCCCAGAAACCGAGTCTCAACATACTTGAGACCTTCAGGGAGACCCTCGTCGATAGGCGATTCTTAACGATCATCATAGTCTACGCATTGCTGGGTTTCAACGGCATACTTGGTAATTGGATTAATCCCTTCCTCATCAGTGCGAAGGGTCTCACCTATGTGGAGGCGGGAGTGGTCAGCAGCCTTGGGACTGTCGCAGGCTTCATCGGCTGCATCTCCGTCGGCGTAATCAGCGATAGACTGAGAAGCAGGAGAGTACCCGTCATCCTCTTTACAGCCGCCAACTGCCTTCTCTTCAGCCTCATGATCTTCATCCCTTCGGGCCTCAACTTCCTCGTCTACGCCGGGGTATGGGGTGGGATGTGTATATGTGGGAGCATCTGGGTCCTCTTCTTCAGCATGGGGGGTGAAGTACTCCCGGCGGGGAAGACTGGGATCGGATTGGGATTGATGAACGGGGTGAGCATCATTCTGGGTAGTCTCCTCGCCCCTATCTACGGTAGCCTAGTTGACGTTACGGGGAGCTATTTCACCCCTAACATCATCAGCTTGGGCTTGAGTTTCTTGACAGTTGTTGTGATCGTTATCTTCACCAAGGAAACATATGGTAGGATACACGGGAAAACGTGATCTAATCGCAAGCTGCAAACGCCATCAGGATTAAACCCGTTAAAGAGTCTCCATAGTCAACCGAGAGGAATATATCAGCGATAGGTGACCAGACCGCGGGGTCCCAACTAATGGACAAATCGAAGTATGAACATCCAGTAGAGAAACCGCTAGTCGTCTTGCGCGCGCTAATGATTAATTCTTTTTCAGAAGATTCTCTTCCATGAGTATTGATCCATTTGGATCGTACTTCGTTACAATTACACCCATTCCCCCCTTATAGGTGTCTAACATCGTCCGAAGAATAAGATACGAGGTCGTCGCACCGATATCCTGGTGACCGATGCTCCCTTCTCCCAGATAAGCGGCTCTACCCTTCATTGCCATGAGCATTATGGTGCTCTCCATCCCAACCCTGGCCGCGACGACAGCTCTCCCCAAGGCATCCCCGAGTGTGACCCGATCATCGCTCACCGATTCATTTAGTGATTTCACCGCAGGATCAAGAGCGTCGATCATGGTCTTCTCACCAGGCTTTGTTCCTCCACTCATCTCCTGCATAGCAGCGTACCCGGAGGAGAACAACTGGGCGAGGCTCCTTTTGTCTATCCCCTTCTTCCCATGGAGAGACAAACCACCCTGATAGAAGAATGTCCCATAGAGCGCTCCACTGGAACCACCAACACCCTCCATTAATGCCATCCCCACTGTTGTGAGAATCACCTCCACATCCGGATCGGTAAGGGTTGAAAGCCTATCATGCACAAGTTCTGGCATAGCTCGTCACTATGTTCTCGTTATTGCATCGAGAATGAAAGTTAAGGGTTAAAACAGTACCGGGCCAGGCTGCTTGATCGCGATCGTCTCCGATGGCGCTGTGAGGAGCCTCTTCAGCTCTTCATCCAACTTAAGGAGGGTAACTGATGCTCCCGCCATCTCAAGGGAGGACATGAACTCTCCTATCCAAGACGTTTGGATCTTGACCCCCTTCTCAGTCAAGTTCCTGTGAACACGCCTGTAGAAGATGAGCTTCTCCATGTAAGGAGTCCCCCCGTTCCCTTGAGCGAGGACGGCGACTTCATCTCCAGACTGAAGACTCAGATCCTTCGCGCAAGCATTCGTCAGAATGTCGGCTATCTCATCAACAGTCATCATCTTCACCTGTTTCACACCACGCTCACCATGGATACCAGTTCCCAACTCCATCTCATCCGGCCCAAGTTCGAAGCTAGGTATTCCCACCCTGGGTACTATGCATGGAGTAATTGCACAGCCCATGGATCTGACATTAGCTATGACCTTCTGAGCGACGGCCCTCACTTCCTCCAGTGTAGCGCCCTCCTCAGCCTTAGCCCCTGCGCACTTATGGACGCAGACCGTCCCCGCGATACCCCTGCGTAGCTCTGGCTTGTCAATCGCCACATCGTCATTGACTATAACCCAGTCTATCTTGATGCCGCTGCTCCGCGCCAACAACGCTGCAGTCCTGAAGTTCATTACATCCCCCGAGTAGTTCTTGATTATCAGAAGGGTCCCGGCGCTACCGTTGACGGCTTTTATCGCTGATAGAACCTGGGGAACCGACGGTGACGTGAAGACTTCACCGCAACAAGCGGCATTCAGCATACCCTTCCCAACATACCCAGCGTGTGCGGGCTCATGGCCACTGCCACCGCCGCTTACCAAAGCTACTCTATCCCCTTTCGGAGCTTCTGTTCTTACCAATGTATTCCAATCAGGGATCTTCCTAATGATCTCAGGATAGGCTAGAACCATTCCCTCCAGCATCTCTCTAACTTCATCACCAGGTCTGTTGATGAGCTTCTTCACTGAAGTTCTCCCCTCGAATACTGATTCCGATACGCTTGCATCTATATCAAATCCCATGCTTGCATTACACACGCGAATAAATGTTCTATTTGTAAATCTTGATTCTATCTACATACGCGCACGTTTAAGTGAATGAATCCTCTTCCTGTTGCGTGCGTGGTTGATTGTGTGTTTTATGGTATCTTTCTATACGCGCTAGTGTTCAGGGCTGGTTGGTTCTTTAACATAAATGTATGTTACAATGGCGGCGAATCCCATCACTGCAGCCATTAGCAGGAAAGGCGATGAGTAGGATAATTGACCGTAGAGAATACCTCCAACCATATTCCCTATCGAGCCTAACACGCCACCTGTACTCAGTAGAAAGGTAAAGGTTGATGTTGATCCAATCACGGCCATCAGAGCGCTGATTCTTCCGCGGTGTTCCCTAGGCATATAATCGATGAAAAGTGCCTGACTAGCCACACTACCAACATTGCCTAGAATGGTAAGGATACAGTAAAAAAGCAAGACCTGTGAGATGCCGATGCTGAAGGTGAAGCCAAGAACAGCGAGAGGAGTGAAGGATAGGGAGACTAGGATCATTGTGCGTCTGCTGAATCGTCCTGCTAATAGAGCCAGAGCGACACTAGACAAAATTATAAGAACCGTCGAAACGGTGCTGATGAGTCCCCATTGCCCCGTAGTAATGTGGATCACATCCTCAACCGCGTATGTGACCATGAAGACGCTTACAAGCGAGACTGCGAACTGGTAGACCCCACCCAATATTAATAAGACCCAAAGCTGGCGAGACATCTCCTTCATTGTTTCCCTCATATTTCTTAGAGTCCCTGCAATCACGTCTGAGAGTCTTAACCTCGTTCTCGAATCACTCCTCAGGGTATCCTCCACATACCTATTACGGATGATTCCACTCGCGGTGATGACTATTATCAAAACGACGTATGCCCATCTCTGTGCTAAGACGATACCATACCTATCCATTAGCAGCCCGATCAGGTAAGGAGATAATAATCCGAAGCTGATGGGGACAGCGTTCCATAGCGCATAGCTCTTTGCCCGGTTCTCGACAGTCGTGGAGTCTGCGAGGAGGGCGCTGAACGCTGGGTTACGGAGACCGGTTAGGATCGCCTCAACGGATTTGGCTATGAGTAGCCACTGCCAGTTTGGCGCGAAGATGTAGATAGCTCCATTAAGGGCGATCATAAACTGGAGGCTGTAAACTATCTTCTTCCTACTGAATACGTCGGAGAGGTAACCACCAAGTAAGTAAGGAAATAGACTGACAACCGAACTTACAGAGTAGATTAGGGCAATGTCGATGGGCGTACCGCCGAGGTAAAGAACATAGAGTCCCCAGAATGGAAGAGTCATGTAGGTTCCGATGTTCCATACACCGGATGTGAGCATCAGAATGCCTAAATTGGTCCTCCAGATGCTCCTAGGTTTTTCATCCAACTCGTGGCCCGCTTTCGAATGGAATCAAAAAAAGAATCGTCGTTTTAATAAGGGTTACTCATTAATACTTTTTTCCGTTTCGAACGAGATTTTGCGCGAATAGGTTTGGATGTAAGTTTTTATGCAAGTGTTTGGAGATTAGACCCCATTTCTTGAAAATATAAGTAGGCAGATCAAACCAAAGGAAAACTTGGGCTCACATAACTTTTAGATCTTTTTGAGATCCTCGACAAACTCAGAGATTTCTCTCACAACGGCGTTGACCATTTCCTCCCCTTTTTCAATAGATGCTATAGTTGGATCTCCAAGCGAGCCGATCTCAGTAATCTCATGAAAGTCCCTCGCAGTAGCAACTTTAGTACTATATTTTTTATCGAACTCAGTCATAAGCTTCGGGGGCGTCCACTTCTCAGCGTTGCCTATTATGATCCTCTGACCCAGAGCCAACCCCACGCTAGTCTCCATCTCGCAAGCATGTCCACCAGACTCCTGCTTACAAACCTTCAACGAATCGGAACCAAACCCATCCTCCATCGGAAACACCATGACGTTGTAAACGATCACTCCCTGTTCGCTTCTAACCTCTCGAAGGGCCTGGTTCACGGCGTTGATGTTTCCGCCGTGTCCATTCATGATGACTATCTTCTTGAAGCCATGATGTATGAGACTCTCACAGACCTCTTTGTAGACGGCGACCAGCGTCTCGAATTTTAAAGTAATAGACCCAGCGAACTTCATGTGGTGGATTGAATAGCCAAAAGGCATCACGGGGGCCACTAATACACCGGTCTTCTCCGCTACTCTCTTTGATATCTCGAGGGCTGTAAAGGCATCGTTGTCGATTGCCATATGTTTTCCATGTTGCTCCGTTGAGCCAACGGGGAAGAGTACAACATCACTGTTTCTGAGGTACTCCTCGATCTCGGGTCGAGTCAACTTATACAATAGGTTCTTCATTGCAAACACATCAATGACAACTAATTTATTTAAATAATTGATCAATTCTTACCCGGGTAAACGACGTCTTTTTAGTAAAAGCGCGTCAGCGGGGGAAGATCTGGACTTGAAGTAAGAAGTTCAGCTTTTTGTTATTACTCCATACACACACGGGATTATTCCAAGGTTTAACAAATAATGCCTACCTAATTTATTATGGATTGACCGTGGTTGGCTGAATGGGTTGAGTAGATATTACAGGAGTTCTATCATCAATCGAGAAGAACGCGACAATCAAAAGGATTTGCGCTATGAATAGGATGACGAACCCAACTAGAATGATCGTCGTGGCTGCTCCTATCAAATACACTAAGCCTGCAGTTCCAAACATGCCTATATTCAGCTTCGAGGCAATAGCGTTGTAGCTTTTTCTTACGAAGAACGCTGAGACAATCATCATGACCCATATCACCGTGAGTCCTACAATAATCGACATAATGAAACCGATCCAATCACCTGTAGGAATAGTTGAGGGATTGAAGCTCGACCCAAAGTAATTTGGTCCCGTCAAGCTTGCAAGTCCTATGAATCTAAACACACTACCAACTACGACCAGCGTCCCAATGATTACGCCCGCAATCGCGAAGACGATCGACACTAGCATGTTATGATAGATCGATTTGTCTGCTACAACCTCAGAAATGTCTTTTATCGCAAGTAGAATCAATATGAATCCGGCTATTCCAAGCAAACCCCCTATGCTAGGTATAGCCGTGAGAACGACCAGAATCGAACCTACCTCACCAAGAGTCTTCGCCTGAGACATGGATGGCATATAATATCACCAATTCTAACTTACACTTAGCAAGTTGCGTTATAAGTATGTCCTATCAAGCGCGACTCATGCGATATGCTCGATGCGTGTAGGATGTGGCTTTAGCAAGGTAGGCTTTCTTTATACGAAAACTGAGTTCATATCTACACGCGCATAAAATATCTCATTTGTTCTTATTCCTAAATTTCTTGGTAATGTGGGTTTTTAATAGACTCTCTCCTCAATGTTTAGGTAGGTGACCAGACTTGGTTACAAATCTCCCACCACGGGCCAAGGAGAAGTGGAACGAGGTCACCCTTACTCGCAATCCTGATGAGAGACTTTGCCTCATGAGAGAGTTCCTCAGCATCGTACCCAAGCACAAAGGGACGGAGAGGATGTGCAGTCAAGTAAAGAAGCAGATGGCAGCACTCCGAGAGGATATAGAGCGAAAGAAGCGAACTCAGAAACCTGGTAGTGCAGCGACCTACTTCGTCCCAAAGGCAGGCGCTGCGCAGGTAGCGGTCATAGGACCAACTAATGTGGGCCGCAGTAGCCTCCTCCGAGCGGTAACAAACGCACAGGTTGAGGTCACACCCTATCCATACGGTACGAAAACACCCGTTCCGGGGATGCTCCCCTACAAAGACATCCAGTTCCAGCTAGTCGAAGTGCCGGCCATTGTCGAGGGTAGCAGCGAGGGCAGGTCAGACGGTTTCATGAAGCTAAGCATGACTCGAAATGCCGACGCCATAATAATAGTAGTCGATGTCCGTGACGACCCCGCAGGTAACTACCTTATGATTGCAGAGGAGCTGGCGAATAGCCGCATCCTCATAACGAGACCAATGGGAGAGGTCGAGATTGAGAAGAGAGCGGGGACCCAGATACAGTTCATCTGGGAGGGGGAGTTGGTCGACTGTTCAACAGAGGACGTCATCGAACTTCTCAATGGCTACAAGATACGTTCCGCCCTCGTCAGGATTAAGGGTAGGGTGACCCTAGAAACCGTGGAGGAAGCCATCTTCGGTAACACCGTGTACCGCCCCTCCCTGATCCTAGCGAACAAAGCCGACCTAAGACCCGACAGAAGAACAATCGAACAACTCCAGTTGGCAGCGGAACCCCTAGATGTAATAATCGCATCCACTGAACACGCATCTAACCTTGCTACTGCACTCGGGGAGAGACTCTTCAGGCTCCTTGACATAACACGCGTCTACACGAAGGAACCAGGGGATGAACCGGCAAAGGTTCCAATGGTCTTTCGGGGTCCAGTCACCGTTGGTGAGCTCGCAAGGATGATTCACAACGATTTCTACCAGAACTTTAAGTATGCCAGAATCTGGGGTACGGCCGCAAAGTTCCCTAATGAGAAGGTTGGCCTCGATAGGAGACTAACCGACAGTTCAATCATCCAACTCTATACTTGAAGCCCGTTAAATACGGAGATAGTATTAGATTACCTATGGTTAACCTCGGCCTAGATCACGTCCACCTCTATGTCAAAGACTTAGAGGAAGCGGTTCGATTCTACGAGATGGTTGGACTCGAGTTCGTTGAGTATACTAGCCATGGTGGAAAGGCAGCGATGATGAAGGTACCCTGTTCCCTCATCTCATTCGAAATACAGGAGACCCGTGTAATCGATAACCCTGGAGTAAATCACCTCGCATTCGTTGTTGATGACCTCGACGATTTGTGTGATAGCTATAAGGCGAATGGCATCAAGGTTGATGGGCCACTCGACAACAAGGCGACTGGGCGACGCCTCGCTACCATCAGGGACCCTCACGGATTCCTAATTCAGTTAGTTCAGAAAAATTGAGGCTATTTGACCCTTAGATAGTATGCGAACCTCTCATAGACGAATACTTTAGGGTAGTTGTTAGTGCCTTCTGGCACGAACCTAACCTCATATGTACCAAAGTCTCCGAAGGTGAAGGAATTGTTCCCAACTGGCTTCAAAGGCAGCTCCTTGTTACCGCTCGTCTCTAATGCGATATACAGTATCCCATCCTTGAGAGAAAATTCAGCCGAGTTCTCCTTCGAGCTGTATCTCCCAACATATTTTTCAGGGTTCTCTGGTTCGTAAAATTCTGGGTATCTGAACCTTTTATGACTGAGGAACCAACTATAGAGCTCCTCATTAAGGTAAGTTTCGGTCCAGCTGTCGTGGTCCGCCTCGGGGTAGACCGTGTATTTGACATTACCATACTGTTTGAGAGCCTTGTTCATGTCGTACGAGTGTTTGATGGGTACGACCGTGTCCTTGGCACCATGAAATATCCAGGTGGGTATATGTCGGAGCTTCCAGGCAGATGTTGGATCACCACGGCCACAGATTGGTGCTATCGCGGCGAAGAGCTCAGGGTACTTTGATGCCGTCTCCCACGTACCATAGCCACCCATGCTAAGTCCAGTGAGGTAGACGCGATACGGGTCCACCTTCAAATCCCCCAGAATGTAATTGACGAGCCATGCTACCATATCCGGGGACCACCACTCCCCAATGGGGAGCTGGGGCGAAACGACAACGAATGGCATTTTCCTCCCCGCCTCGATGAGCTTTGGTGGGCCATGTATCTTGACAAGCTCTAGATCGTCTCCCCTTTCCCCCGCGCCATGCAGGAAGACTATGAGAGGCCACATCCGCTTACTTTTAACGTCATATCCCTCGGGGATGTAGAGAAGATAACTAATCTTTTTCGAGAAGCTCTTTATAGCTTGTTTTGTTGCAATCCTTGACATAATCTCTAAGTTAATGTCACATTTCATAAGGTTTACCCGAACTTCTGGTGAAATTGTCACGCGTGCTTAATGTCATTTTAAATTTAAAGTAAGCATATGTTTAAAAGTCGGGGGCTGTCATGACAAGGCGTATATTGGAAACCTTACGGTTGCCGTGTACAAAAGGAGAAACAAAAAATGGGATATAGAGATAGTCGAAGTAACTATAACAGTGGACCGCGCGAGATGACGAAAGTCATTTGCTCTGACTGCGGAAAGGAGACGGAAGTCCCCTTCAAGCCAACAGAGGGTCGGCCAGTCTACTGCCAAGAATGCTTCGCTAAACACAGGCCACCGAGAAGGTTCTAGACCGAGTCAAGTGACCGAGAAGCGGAAAAATCCGCTACGTTATTTTTTTTAAATTTTTTTTATTGCTTTAAGATATGAATCTACTTTTCATGTGTTCTTCGGCATATACTTTGATAAGCTTAGGGTTTCGCGCACGCGTCATTTGGTAAGTTCCAGTAACTTAAATCTTAAGTGACAGATGACTGGATTTACAGAGGATCTTTATTGCGTGCGCGACATTTGCACACTCGATAATTAGTAGAATTATCAGATATTCGCTGAATAACCCCCATCAACTGGTAGGGCAACACCCGTGACAAAGTCAGATGCAGCAGCTGCAAGAAAAATAGCGGCTCCCTGTAAGTCTTCTGGTTTACCCCACCTAGCAATTGGCGTTCGGGTCAATACCTGTGTATTCAAGCCCTGAATCTCTACGCGAGCTCTCCTTGTTAGATTCGTATCTATCCACCCGGGCAATATAGCATTGACTTGGATGTTATCAACAGCCCATGCAGAGGCTAAAGCCTTCGTCATCGATACTATTCCCCCTTTGCTGGCCCCATATGCCATAAGTTTCGGTCCACCGAAGAGTGAAGTCATAGACCCGATGTTAATTATCTTACCTCCTCCCCCAGCCTTCATCGAAGGGTAAACGGCTTTAGCGCATAGGAAAGCGCCTCTGAGATTAATGTCAAGTATCTCATCGTACTCTGCTGAGGATAGGTCCTGGGGCATTTTCCGAATATTTATTCCAGCGTTGTTAACCAGCACATCAATCCTATTGTAAGCGTCCAGTGTCCTCTTCATCATTGATTCGACATTATCCTGTTCACGTACATCCAACTCAACTTCTAGAACCCTGACACCGTAATCATCCCTGATTGCTTCCGCCGACTCCGCTGTCTTGGATGAATTCCGAGCAGCTATGACTATATCACAGCCTACGCTTGATAGTCCTCGTGCTATGCCTAGACCAATCCCGCCGTTTCCCCCCGTTATAATGGCTACTTTTCCCTTTAAATCGAATAGCTTCATCGATGCAGATTCCCCTCACACAACTTTACTACGTTATCCATGTTTGTTCTCTATAATAGCATTAATTACGCCCATGATATTGGTCTGTTTTTATGTTCTTTTAATAGATGCAATGATAAGCAATTTACCATCATCGACGAAATATTAATCTGGGAAACATGCTCAGCAAGGAGAGAATTGAGAAGAGCATCGCTTGGCTCCTTAACAATGGCTCAGCACCGGTTCGATACATGACACTCCTCAGTATAGTCGATGTGAACCCATCATCAGCGGAGATGAAGGAACTTTGGAGGGAAGCCCAACGCCACCCAGATATCATCGAGATGTTCACCAAGCAGAGGACAGACGGCTCATGGTGCGACGGAGGCTCTTGGGCAAGCAAGCCGGGCTACATCCCTAAGAACGGTTGCACACCTGTAAGCCCCAAATACGTCACAACTTCATGGCTCCTAAGTATCCTCGGCGACATCGGCTACACAGTGACGGATCCCCGGATCTCGAAGGCGGTCGAGTGGGTTCTTGGATTCCAACGCCCGAATGGAGTACTCACAGAGCACCACGATCCTGTGACTGAGGAGGACTACAATGAGAACCCAAGGAACGTGCCGTGCAGGATGAGCGTCCAACTCACTGGTCTAGCCAAGGTGGGCTCAGCCAATGACCCTCGTGTTAAAAAGGGATTTGACGTCCTCCTAAGATGGCAAAGGGAGGACGGTGGATGGGTTCAGGAGGGACATAGGGAAGGAACTGTGGCCCCCTATAAGATTTGGACGAGGAGTTGTCCTTGGGTCACCTTCTTCACGTGTTCCGCCCTCCACGCCAGCCATCTACCTGAGTATCGGGAGCAACTCAGACGCGGACTCGGCTTTATCTTATGGCACCTCAACCAGAAGAAGAAGGATGACATCAGGCGATTCTATTGGCATGGTCACGAGCCCATCAGAGAATTAATTATGTTATCCGAGAATGGATTCTCCAGAGACGAGCCCGTTATAGCTAATCTACTCGATTGGCTCGAGACCATGTACATCGAAAAGACAGGCTCCTACAGGTATAACGGTAAACCCATCTCCAAGATGACATTGCGCGAGGACGGTGGTGACCCGCGTGTAATGAAGTATCGTTTATATCATCTGGCAGAGGAGGAGTGGCTTACATATTGGATGACGCGTATAGAAAAATGCCTACTCTGATCTTTATCTGCATCAAGTTCCGATGCATTCATGATACTGGTAAACATATTTGCTGAGATAGACAACTTCCTCATTTTTCGACGATTGATAATTGTTAACACGGCGGAAGCAACCTATTTTCTACTCTTCAACAGCCACGCAAGTTATTTCACTTCAAACGGCTCATCTAACTCGATCACCATGAGTCTATCGGGCTTAAGCGGCGACCTTTCAGGCATAGCGATACTTAAGGACGTCAAGAGGAAACGGTTCAGCAGTTATGACCGCACCGGTGGAAATAAGGACTATATTACTATCCTTGCGGGCGAAACCGCCACGCTCGCCGAGATGAAGGGTGCCGGTATAGTCAAGCATATTTGGGTAACCATCCGAACACGGGATGAGTACTACCTCCGCAAGCTCGTCTTACGCGCTTACTGGGATGGGGAGGAAAACCCAAGCATCGAGGTCCCAATAGGTGACTTCTTCGGAATCGGACACGCGATCTGCAAGAACTATATCTCGGCCCCACTCCAGATGAGTCCAGAGGATGGCAAGGGCTTCAACTGCTGGTTCCCAATGCCCTACTCCAAAGGTGCCAAGATCACAGTCGAGAACCAGGGTAACTGGGACTGCGAATCCTTCTACTTCTACGTCGACTATGAGGAGCACAAGAGCTTGCAACTGGGGCTCGGTAGATTCCACGCTACCTGGAACCGTAATAACCCCACCAAAGGCGACTTGACTGACGATTGGGATAATCCTACATGGCTCTTCCGTGGCACAAATCTCGACGGGAAGGAAAACTACGTAATACTTGAGGCCGAAGGCAAGGGTCACTACGTCGGATGCAACATGAATGTGCACAACCTCCGCCCAACACAGCGCTTCAACTGGTACGGTGAAGGGGACGACATGATCTTCATAGATGGTGAGAAGCTCCCAAGCCTCAACGGCACGGGGACTGAGGATTACTATGGCATGAGCTGGTGCCCCACCCAAGAATACTGTGCCCCCTACCATGGCCTACCCCTCCCCGGCTCCGACAAAAACTGGAATGGCAAAATTACATGGTACAGGTACCACATCCTCGACCCAATCTACTTCGAGAAGAGCATTAAGGTCACAATAGAGCACGGTCATGCCAATAAGCGCAGCGACGACTACAGCAGCACCGCATATTGGTATCAGACCGAGCCCCATAAGAAGTTTAAGCCCCTACCCCCAGTACAGGATAGACTACCGAGGGAGATGCCATGAAAGTAGGAGTATTCAGCCCCAACGATGCCCGCCCCTGGGTCCGTGAGGACAACATCGACCACATGATCAGCCAGGAGAAGATCCTCGTGGACGCTCTGAAGAAGGCTAAGGTCGAGGTAATCAGAGGTGGAGAAAGGCATGAGAAGATGGACCAGATAGCCTGGAACACCAGGCTCGTCCAGCAACACATAAAGCACATAGCCAACGCTAAACCCGAGACTCTTATCATCAATCAGGGTAGCTGGACATTCCCCTGGGACAGCGTTGATGCTGTGAAAAGGTACGCAGCTGAGACCGGAGATATTCCTAGAGTCGTAATGTTCAGCCACAAGGACCCGACTGTTCCAGGCCTCGTTGCTGGCATGGCTGCGGGTGGTGGACTCACTCGGATAGGCGTCCCCTTCAGCCACGTCTTCGGTGATATTAAAACCGACAAGACGGTCATAAAGCGCCTCCTCGCCATACTCAACTTCAATGAGCGTAGGGCAGCAGAGGCTAATACAGCTAAACGGGTCATCTCCGACCTCAAAGCGCAGAAGTACCTCGCCCTCGGCGGCATGAGCCTCAAGATGCCTACGACAACAGCTGACGTCGACCAGTGGCAGAAACTCTTCGGTGTCAGTTACGATGCCCTAGATCAAAGCGAACTCCTCCGCAGGGCCCTCACCATGGTTGAGTGGAGCAGCAAACCAGGCGAAGGTAAATACAAAATCCTCGACCACCGACTCAAGAAAGCTGCTGACTACATCCAGAAGCATGGTACAATCAGCTATGACCGCCCCAAACTCAAGGAATTCGCCAAGATGCTCCTTCAGCTCAGCCTCTATTACGCTGGCGAGGATATAGCAGATGAGTACGCCATAACCTTCGCAGGTATTAAGTGCCAGGACGAGCTAAGTGCCCAGCACTGCACTGCCTGCCTAATGGCTGCTTACCTCAGCAACGATGTCGGCCCTGACGGTGTCCCCAAGAAGGTCATCCCAGTCGCATGTGAGAACGACATGGACTCAGCCCTTACACAGCTTATAATGCATCTTGCCTCTGGGAAGCCAGCGGGATTTGGCGATTTCCGAGATGTCGAGGGAAGTGTCCTCTATATAGTTAACTGCGGTCAGCACCCACCATACTTCTTCGGTGGCCCTGAAATGGACTCAGTAAAGAAGCTCGATAATGTCGAGTACATGGGTCAGGAACTCTTCTACGACGCTGGCGGGAGCAGCGTCCGCGGAAGAACACCTGGCGGCCACGTGATGACGGTCGCTCGCCTCGGTAGAGAGAACCTCCGATACAGACTCGTCGCGAGCGTCATGGAGACCCTCCCAGTTGAGCCTGAGGAGCATGAGAAGTATAATCCGAGCTGGCCTATAGTCAAAGGTAAGATACCAATGACTGATGAGGAGATAATCAGTGTATGGCCTTGCAACCACCTTGGCTTCGCTTATGGTGATCTCACACCAGCACTCGCTGAGATAGCCCACCGCCTCGACATCGGCTACACAATCTATGACGCCGATGGCAACAAGTATTACAAGCCGACGTGACTGCGTTGACTTATCTAGTAGGCACCGATATCGGCACACTCGGGACTAAAACCGTCATCGTCGATGTTGAGGGGCATATTAAAGGCTCTTCATTCTTGGAATATGGGGTGATCACTCCGAAGCAGGGTTGGGCCGAGCAGTGGCCCGATGTCTGGGAGAAAGCCGCTCAAGCCTCAATCAAGACAGCTATTGAGAAGGCTAAGATCGACCCGAATGAAATAATGGGTGCGGCAATAAGTAGTCTCTACGGAGGTAGTGGTGTTCCCCTTAACTCCAAAATGGAGCCTATCCGTCCATGTATAATCTGGGCGGACCGAAGAGCCACTGAAGAGTGTAAGTGGCTCCGCGAAAACCTCGGAGTGGACACCCTCTTCAAAATAACCGGCAACGTCATCGACCCTTACTATGGCTACACGAAGATGTTATGGATAAAAAATAAGGAGCCAGGCAACTGGCAACGTATCTACCGATTCGAGACCCCTAACGCGTACGTGATTCGGGGCCTAACCGGTGAAGAGAGTGTTGACTACAGTAGCGCAGGGAATTACGGTGGATTATTCGATATCCATAAACGCGACTGGTCCGAGGAGATGATGAAAGAGCTAGGTGTGCCGAGGAGATTCTTTCCCGATAAGATTCTGAGCTCAGAGGACGTCGTCGGAGAGGTTACAGAGGAGGGCTCGAAGGTCTCCGGTCTACCAAAGGGTACTCCCATATGCGCAGGTGGGATAGACGCGAGCGTCAGCGCCCTCGCGGGAGGCGCCATCGAGGATGGCGACCTAGCCTCGATGCTTGGCACAAGCATGTGCAACGGTTTCATCAGCCACACCCCTCGCCTCTCGCCGAGGATGATCAACTTCCCATACGTTGTCAAGGGTCGCCAGTATACGTATGGATTCACTGGAATCGCCACCGCAGGCTTTAGCGTCCGCTGGTTCAGAGACGAGCTCGGTCAGAAAGAGAAAGATGCCGAGAAGACGACAGGTGTCGATGCCTACAAGCAGCTCGACGATCTAGCTTCCAAGGTTCCAATTGGCTGTGACGATCTCATCTTCCTACCGCATCTCATGGTCGGTGAACGAGCACCATATTGGGACGAGAACCTACGAGGCGGTTTCCTCGGCCTCAGCGTCTATCACAGTCGAGCCCACATGTTCCGTGCAGTCTTGGAGGGAGTCGCTTACGCTATGAGGTACAGCCTCGAGGCAGCGTGGGAGACTGGAATCAGGGTAAATAATGCGACTCTAGTCGATGGTGGTGCGAGGAGCCCTCTCTGGAGGCAGATAATCGCTGATGTAACCGGCGTCCCTATGGACTATATACCTGGGGCGCAGGGGGCTCCACTTGGAGACGCAATGCTCGCCGGTCTCGGTACTGGCGTGATAAAAGATTACAAAGTAATCGAGAGGTGGATCTCAGGCAAGGTCCCGATGAAGCCTATCCCGAAGAATGTCAAAGCCTATCAGCACTTCTATGAGCTATACCGCTTAAGCCTCGAGTCGAATCGCCCGCTCTTTAAGGAGATGGCTGAGTAAATCATCAGGACATTTTTAACCATCAAAATATCGACTTTCATAGATAATGCGAATAAGAGTGTCTAATTAGGGTAGACTTGCCTAATAGACGGAGATGTCTATAGGATGACACGCGCGTCGACCGCGCGTGCACCTTTCTCGTAGACAAGTACGGGATTCATGTCGAGCTCTTTAATCTCTGGGCACTCAGTCAACATCTTACTGACGGCGAGTAGAATGTCGACGATTGTATCCTTATCCGCTTTTGGCATACCGCGGGCACCGTCGAGTATCTTCTTCGCCTTGATCTCGTCGAGCATCTCCCATGCATCATCCTTTGTTATTGGGGCTAAGCGGAAACTCACGTCCTTAAGAATTTCAACGAAGATACCTCCGAGACCAAACATGATGGTTGGTCCAAAAGTTGGGTCAACTGTGGAGCCGATGATAATCTCTGTGCCCCTAGGAGCCATCTCCTGAACGAGAATGCCATCGATTACTGCGGTGGGTACATTCTTCCTAATATTCGAGATGATCCTCTGATAGCCCTCCCTGATACCCTTCTCATCGTTGATACCCACGATGACTCCCCCAGCATCACTTTTATGGAGGACCTGGGGGGATACAATCTTGAGTACTATGGGGTAGCCGATTTTATTCGCTGCTTCAACAGCAGCGTCTTCAGTTTTTACTACCTCTAACTTCGTGATGGGTATACCGTAAAGACCGCAGAGCATCTTAGCTTCATGTTCAAACAGGAAGTTCCTGTTCTCGGCCTTGGCAACCTGGAATATATTGTCGATCTGTGGGTCCCTCATTGGGTAACCTTCCTGAACGGTAATGGGGTACTCCTTCCCCTTTTAAAAATATGGGGTATCTTACCGAATAGCTTTCTCCGCAGCCTTAAGACCTTGCTCGAAGAGCGCGATCAGTTCATCTATCTCCTCGATTTTGGCGCAGAGGGGTGGGCCGATTTGTATATGATCTCCTGAAGTACCGTCGATAGTACCAGCGCCGGGATATATAATGAGGCCGCGGTCCCAGCACTCCTTGAAGACGCGCTGGTTGAAGGCGAGCTTAGGATCTATCGGCTCCTTCGTCTTTTTGTCCTTGACGAACTCTACTCCAGCGAAGAGTCCAAGACCCCGAACGTCACCTACATTTGGGTGGTCGTTAAGTTCCTTGAGTCTCCTAATGAGGTACCTTCCGTTTTTTGCGGATTTCTCGACTAGTTTTTGTTTCTTGATATAATCGAGGCAGGCTGAACCAGCTGCACAGCAGAGAGCATGGTTGCTATAAGTGTGACCGTGGGCGAAGGGATTCTTGAAGGTCTCGTAGACCTTATCACTTGCGATTACTGCGCCAAGAGGGAGGTAGCCACTGCTGATCCCCTTGGCTGCGGTGATTATGTCGGGCTCGACATCCCAGTGCTCTATACCCCAGTTCTTACCAGTTCGGCCGCAACCTGTCATGACTTCGTCGGCTATGAATAGTACACCGTGTTGGTCACATATCTCGCGTATTAATTGGAAGTAACCCTTTGGGGCGGGGACCGTTCCAAGTGTTGCACCTACGACTGGTTCGGCTATAAAGGCGCTGCAATACTCAGGACCGGTGGCGTGTATCATTGTGTCGAGGGCGCGTGCACATTCCAAGTCGCAACGATCTGGGGTTTTAGCATAGGGACAACGGTAGCAGTAGGCTGGGGGTATATGTGGGAAATCGATTAGCATAGGCGCGAAGCGGCGTCTCCTACCTATGTGTCCACTCATGCTAAGTGAGCCAAGTGTGTTGCCATGGTAGCTTTGCCACCTAGCGATAACCTTGTACCTAGTCTTGTCCTTATTCTCGAGGTGGTATTGGCGCGCCATCTTGGCCGCAGCTTCGGTGGCCTCGCTGCCCCCGTTGCAGAAGAAGTTATGCTTCAGCGAACCTGGTGAGAATGCGGCAAGCTTCTCGCTGAGCTCCTTGACGGCGTCAGCGACGAAGAATCCGCTGTATGCAAAACTGACAGCATCCATCTGGCGCTTAATAGAGTCATTGACCTCGTTAACACCATAACCGATATTGACGCATAGAGGGCCCCCACTACCATCCAGATACTTTTTACCATCGGAGTCCCAGATGTAGACTCCCTCGCCCCTGACGAGGGTAGGAGTCTCTCCCACTGCCCTTGAGAAGAGGTTGTAGTCCCTTGGCATAGTAGATCATTTACTCTATGTATGGAAGTTGCTTTAACACTAACGCTGTTAATGATGATAGGCATATGAAATCCTTTTGCTGAGATCCGATATTGAACGGAGTTGTTTCCGGGTGCTTTTCCCGGATAAAAAAAGGTGCGTGTGCCTATGTGTATGAGATGTGCTTATTTCGATTTCTTTGTGAGAAAATCAACTATCATTCCCATGTGTACCTTGGCGGTGGATGCTAGATCCTCGACGGGGACCCTTTCATCCGCTGCTCCCATAGCATATACCTTAGGCCCATAAGCGACGGCTGGTACCCCTCTCTCCCTCCAGAATCTGCAATCCGTCCCACCGGATGTGAAGCTGAGGAAGGGTTCGATTCCCGTGACCAGCTTCGCATTATCCCTGGTCACATTGGTTATAATAGAGTTAGGCGGTGAGTATGTGGCGCCGAGTATCGTAGAAGGGTGGCGACTGTAGTCGACTGAAGCAGACAGGTCAATACCCCGCAGCCTCTCTGTGAGGGTCGCCTTGAGTTGGCTAGGGGACACACCGATAGGTACCCTCATATCCACCTCCACCTCGCATTCAGCTGGGACAATATTTGCCTTCACACCCCCACGGATAATGCCTATATTCACGGTCACGTGCGTCAGGACACCCGCAAGACCCTCTGCCTCATGGCCGAACTGAGCCGTGTATCCCTTCATGAGTTCCTCCGTTAGCACTTTCTCCTCTGGCGTGAGGCTAGCGGTGATGTTTCTTAGCGCTTCTATCTCTGGCAGGAGGCGCCCCATCTTCATTATTGCATTCTCCCCCGCGTAGCCAGCGAAACTACCATGGGCGGGCTTACCCCTAGTCTTGACTGTGAAAGCGATCATGCCCTTCTCACCGATCCTTACCGTACCTCCGGATGGCTCCCCGCTTAGCACGCTATCGCCAGTGATGCCGGGGACGTTATCGAGTAGCCAGAGAGCCCCCCACCTTCCCCCCGTCTCTTCATCGGATGTGCAAGTGAGTGTAAGCTTCCCGGGGAGCCCTTGCTTGCTCGTAGCGCAGAAGCAATGGATAAGAGAGGAAAGGCCCCCTTTCATGTCCCCCGAGCCTCGCCCCCATACGAAGCCATTCTTGACCTCACCCGAGTAGGGTGGTACACTCCACTTCTCCCCCACTTCAGCGGGGAACTGGTCTAGGTGCCCGTTAAGTATTAGGTGCGGGCTCCCCTCCCCCCAGCTCGCGACGACGTTGACATTTCCCTTGTTGGGCTCGTAGAGTCTCGGTTCGAACCCCCACCCCTCGAGGTAATCCTTGATGAAGTGCGCTATCTCCACCGTGCTCCCTGGCGGGTTATCGCTTGGTATCCGGATGAGTCTGGATAGGAGGTCGATGAGCTTTCCCTTATCCTCGTCGACTGATTCTTGGAGCCGCCTCTTCACACTGAGATCAATGGTCGTCATGGAGGTTTAATGGCTCTACAGTGAATTAAAACTGGGGCTAGAAGTACCTCTTCGCCTTGAGATACTCGGCGGTCTGTACGGCTCCGCCGCCCGCTCCTTTGTCGAGGTTATCACTAGTTACAATATAGGCTAGACCATTCTTGAAGACCGGATCCCTCCTTAGGCGCCCAACCAGAGTCACATCACCACCATACTGCCGATGGAGCTTCGGCTGAGGCATCTTAGGCCCATCGAAAACGATTATGGGTTTTTTGGGTGCAGAAGGAAGTTTGAGTTTTTGGGGTTCACTCACATATTCTCGCATCGCGTTCTTCGCCTCATCTAAGCTGCAGGGCTTCTTTGTGTCTACATAGACGGCTTCGGTGTGGACAGTCTGAACTTGGACGCGAGTGCAGGTTGCGCCGATGCGCGCGCGCTCGAAGAATATTGCCCCCTCTATTGCCTTAGAGTATGCAAAGGATGCCGATTTACTCGATGCAGCGAGGCCTGCTAACTCGAACCAAGGATGGTTCGTGAGGAACTCTACTATATTCTGTCCAGCAGCACCAGTTGCTCCAATCACTATAGCTTTCTGTTTCCTCATTTCATTCACCTGAAGAACTCCTTGTAAACTGCTGCGACAGCGAGAGGTACGTCGTCATCGCTTACACTGAACCTGATTATATTCTCACTGTTAGGTTGGGTAGCTTGTTCAATATTCACCCCATGCTCAGCCAAAGCGCCCGTCAGTCAATTCGCCCGACGATCTTACATAGGAGAGAACATGCTCTAACTTCTCGAATTCCCTCCTAAATGGCTCCTGGTCGATCCCCTCAGGGAGGTATGATAGGTGTTCCAGCATGAGACCTTCGACAAATACCCTTGGATCGAACCCAACAGTCCTGACTTGGCTTAGGGCATTGATTATTTTGTCAGTGACTCCCTTCATCGCGGAGACAATGCAGACTGGAAGCCTCCCCGAGTTTATCTCGAACTCAACAACGTCAGCAACTTTCCTGAGATCCTCCCCGCCTCGAAGAATGGAGCCTCCTAACTTCAATACGATGATATCCATCACTAATGGCCCTCTTTATTTCGATAGGATTCTCCTAAGCGAGGCGGATATCGACTTAGCATCAAGTTGTGTAGGTGCATTTGACCTAGCAGGTTGAATCCCTTTGAGCTTGTTTGTGTGATACTTCACAGTGGTATCCGGGTCTTTCAAGAGGTTGCCAGTCAGTACGCAGACCACATCGTCGTCAGGTCTTATGATTCCAGCTGCAGTGAGTTTTTTTGCCCCTGCAATGGATGCAGCAGAAGCGGGTTCGCAACCCACACCGCTCGCGTCGACGATGGCCTTCGCCTCCATGATCTCAGTATCCGTAACCACCTCGACGACGCCATCCGTCTCCCTAATGACTCTGAGAGCCTTTTCCCAGCTGACTGGGTTTCCGATCTTTATCGCGGTTGCCACAGTCTCTGGGTGAAGCGCCTCCAACTCCGAGCCCCCATACTTCCAAAGCTTGTAGAAGGGCGCGGCTCCCTCAGCTTGGATTGAGGCAATACGTGGCACGCTGTCAATCCAGCCGAGCTCCACCAGTTCGGCGAGGGCCTTTCCGAAAGCAGATGTGTTACCGAGATTTCCCGCGGGGACCACGATCCAGTCTGGTGGTTCCCAACCACGCTGGTGGAGTAGCTCGAGGATGATCGTCTTCTGCCCTTCGACCCGCCACGGGTTAATTGAGTTGAGGAGGTAGAGGCCAAGCTCTCTGCTTGCCTCTTGGACTATACGCATTGCATCATCGAAGCTGCCAGGTACCTGAACCACCTTGGAGCCATAAGCTAAGGCCTGACTCAGCTTAGCATATGCTATTTCTCCCTCCGGAATGAACACGATCCCCTGAAGATTGGCCTGAGCCGCATAAGCTGCCATCGATGCACTTGTATTCCCCGTTGATGCGCAGGCAACTGCCTTCGCATTCTGACGAAGAGCCTCGGAGACCGCGACTGTTATTCCCCTATCCTTGAAGCTTCCAGTGGGGTTCTCTCCCTCGTGTTTCATGGTGAGTTTGTCGACGCCGACATAATCAGAGACTGTTCCGCGGTGGTAGATGTTTGTATTTCCCTCAGGGCGAGTTACTATGAACCCCGCATAGAGACCCGGATGGATTAGTTCCTTATATCTCCAAACCCCGCTGCTGTATGGTACTCCCATGGGGCAGAGGCGAGAATCTACGATATGCCTATCCCACTTTATTGGCTCGTGGATGACCTCTAAGAGGCCGCCACATTCGCACCTGAAGATGCTGCCGGGCTCGTATTCACGTGAACAGCGTATGCACCTAAACTTGGAGGGCATCACAGGACCCTCGTTCCCAAGTTACTGGGTTTGGTGATGTAGGCTTCAGCGGGAGTGTCACCGAATGCCTCAACCATAGCCTTGCCAAGTTCGACTGGCTTCTCGCCCACGGCGAAGACGCTCGGACCTCCGCCACTTATGGAGCACCCATAAGCACCCGCCTGCAAGGCAGCTAGCTTCACAAGGTGGAAGTTAGGTATCATTCCAGCCCTGTGAGGCTCGATCACGCAGTCGCATATGCTCTTCCCGAATAGTATCGGGTCCTTCATCGCGACGGCAGCCGCCATCCTCGAGGCATAGCCTATGTTCCTTACAGCGTCCTTGAGGTTCACCATCTCTGGGAGAAGCCCCCTCGCCATCTTCGTCTTATTCTTGTACTTTACGTCAGGGACAACGACTACGAAACCAACATCGGGTATCTCCATCCTCATTACGTCGTATCCGTCGCTAACTAGGATGAACCCCCCGAAGAGGCTCGCTGAGACATTATCGGCATGGGCGCTACCAGCCACTGCAGCCTCTCCTTGGGCTGCAAGTTCCACGAGTTCCCTCTGCGGGATGACTAAGTCCAATAGATTCACAGCAGCCACAGCGGCTGCGGCCGCTGAGGCTCCTGATGATCCCATACCCTTACCTGGTGGAACACCCTTCTCAATCTCAATCTCGACACCGATAGGCTCTGTAAACCTACTCAGCGCTGCCTGCATGACGGCTCCAGCGCTGTTTAGTTGCGCCTTCACCGGAATCTGATCCGCCTCAAAACCTTTTACCTGAATTCGGACACCTGGTTCGGATACCCTCTTTACTTTAAGTTTGTCACCTAGTCCATCGAGGGCTACACCGAAAACGTCGAAGCCAGGTCCAAGGTTAGCAATTGAAGCGGGAGCGTAAATACTAAACTGTTTGATGGTCACCCATCACTCTTCAACACCTTGAACGCAATCATGGATGCTGCTTCCCTTTTTAACCTTTCCCGTGTCAAATTAATGACATACAGCGCCCAGATTACCTCGCTATAGTTGACCTGCCTCTCAACCTTTAATAGGCTCCTCGTGTCCACAATTCTGAAGGTGCGATTTTGGAAAAGGCGGAAATACAGAGGGCGCTTGAAGACGTTCGACCACAGCTCCAAATGGATGGGGGCGACGTCGAGCTCGTCGACGTCAAGGACGGCGTCGTCAAGGTGAAGCTCAAGGGCCACTGCGCAGGCTGCCCCATGAGTCAGATGACAGTGAAATGGGGTGTCGAGCAGTACCTAAAAAAGAAGGTCCCCGGCGTTAAGGCCGTAGAGGCAGTCTAGGGGGAGCAACTCAGAACGCTCGCGTCTGACCTAGAGGCCTGTAGAGATTACGGGGATATCTTCGCCTTAGTGAAGCGAGGCGTAAAGAAGACCCTTGGGTTACATAGGGTTGGACTCATGCTGCTTCTGGGGAATCTCCCGATGAACGTGGGGGCCTTTCACCCGATGGGGACAAATGAGATTGTCCTCAACAGGAGACTCATCAAGGGAAAGACGGGGATGAATGAGCGATGCCACGTTTACACGATTCTCCTACATGAGTACCTACATAGCCTAGGCTTTGAGGATGAGTCCCAGGTCAGGCGACTTACTTACAAGGTGTGTCTCGAGAACTTTGGTAAGGGTAGCCAAGTGGTCGAGGCTTCATTGACTGGACCTTGGGTCGACCTCACTGACGAAGACTTTGATGATTTAGAGCCAGAGCTTAACTTGGAGCTCGTTAGGAACTTCGAACGACCTGACAGCGGCTACATCATTTAACTTTTTTACTTTTCTCTAGATATTTTCCACTTGAGTAATGACAACCATTCCTTAGTGAGCCAGTTAAGGAAATGACAATTAAGGAAATAATTCGAATAATCCGGAAATCTAACGCTTATAACGAGATCCAATCTCATATCTTACATGGTTCAGATGCCAAAAGACAAGGTTGACACGTTCAAGTATGTTCACGAGATGAATGACCTACTTAGGAAGAATGGGATCCTTCTTGTCACTGAAGGAGATGATAGAAAGCCAAACGCGATGACTATTGGCTGGGGTCTCCTGGGCACCATGTGGGCAAAGCCTGTATGCATCGTCGCTGTTCGTCACAGCAGACACACCTTCAAGCTCATGGAAGAAGCAAAAAGCTGGGCTGTCTGCTTGCCCGCCAAGGGAATGGAAACGACTCTTGATTTCTGTGGAACTAAATCTGGTAGGACCTACGACAAATTCAAGGAGTGCAAGCTCACCGCCAAGAAGGGGATAGTGATCGAATCGCCTTACATCGAGGAATGCCCAGTACACATCGAGTGTGCTACCATCTTCAAGACCGACATGAGACCTGGTCAGCTTGAAACAAAAATAGAGGCTGAGATGTACAAGACGAAGGACTTCCACATGCTATACATGGGTGAAGTCAAGGGCGTATTTGCAACCCCTGACGCCGATAAAAAGCTCATTTAGGTGAAACCCTTGAAGGTCCTAATAATCTACGATTCAAGTACAGGTAACACCGAGAAAATGGCTCATGCCGTCGAAGATGGTGTAAAGAAGTCGGGTGTCACTCCCGTCATTAAGCACATCGATGAGGCAAGCGTTGATGAGATTCCACAATATCAGGGACTCATCCTAGGTTCACCTGTCTATTATGGCCTACCAAGTAGTAAAATCAAGAAATTCATCGATGAGTCTGTCAAATATCACGGTAAGCTTGACGGCATGGTCGGTGGTGCATTTGCCAGTGCGGGTGGTACCCATACGGGGGCAGAGTCAACGATCATCGCCATAAACGAGATGCTTCTAGTGCATGGGATGGTGATCCAGGGATCCTCTTCTGGTAGTCACTACGGTGCCTCCTCTGTTGGCTCTCCTAATGACGCCTCTCTCGAGGCGTGTAGGAAACTTGGTGAACGCGTCGGTAAACTGGTCAATAGATTGAACAAGTAGGGGAAATTATCTCAAATTTTATTATCAATAATTAAATTTCGGGTCTAGCGAATGAGGTCATATACGTCTAGTAAAGGTTCTGGGGATAAAATACTGGCGTGACAAACAGCACTAGCTCCCCCCCCAGAAGCGCGCGCTGTTAATACGAACCCTTTTGTAGAAGGAGCTGGCGTTAACAATAGCTAAAACTGGTAACAGGGCTGTGAGAATGACGAGATGAACACAAAGGGGATTACCGTTATTGCTTTGATTGCAATCATTACAGTATCAATAGTTTCTATTGCTTATCTTCAGTATCGCGGCAACGTTCAGGGGTGCGATAAAATCATAGCCGACTTGTCTGCAAAGGATTTAACCACCTTAGGGAATCCAACAGTTAGCGTCTCATCAACATTGCAGACACTCACTCAACTCAAGAGAGGTGCCGCCAATTCGACGATATATTACCAGAGAAGCTATGATGGCGCTTCTTTCTACTTAATCGTTTCAGGGTCTTATGGCACTGGCACTCCCCCCGTATATCAGAGTGTAACCGTAATATCGTGGACAACTCGGTGGGATGGCTCTGCCATATTTGGCGGAAGTTTACTAAATCCGTAATTTAAATTAAAGCTGGTGCTGCGCGCGCTAGCATGGATAGAATCCGAGTAGCTCCCAAATTGAGGCGAGGATACAGCTATGATGGAGAAGAAGACTTGGGTTCGAAGGTCTCCCAGTAAGCATCGTAAAATGTGCCTCCTTTGCCACCAGGCGAAAACGCACCCCTTTCCTTAGCGATCCTCCACATCACATTTGCAATGTACTCAAAGTTCTCCCAGGCTTGAGTCCCCCAACTCCGGCCTCGAAATGATATTTATGATCGGTTTGTACAGACCCCAGATCATTACACAATGAAACCCAGCCGCATCAAAGACGATGTTCGGGTCCACTAGCCCCTCACGGACAAGGTAGCCAATATTGTCATATGTCTGCCAGATAGAGAACCGTTCAACGAAGGACTCCTTGTTGACTTTGTGGTCGTAGCGTTTCCTGAAGTCGTCGACGTCGACCCAGTCTAAGAATAGGACTTCGTAGAAGTCTCTAAGGTACTCCTTCGTCGCGCGCGCACTTCGTCGTTCTTGTGTATCCATTCCAAAGGACTTCAGCCCTCGCTGGATGCATGTCGAGTGATAGGTCCTCTACACAAAGCTGTAGAGCTTCATCGACCCGCATGCAAGACGAGCTGAGTAGGTAAACAAGCGTCTTCAAGTGAATCGGCATGAAGCTCACTAACTTGGCTAGCTGTTCGGCTGTCGGTACCTTATCCTTGGTGATAGTCTTGCCGAGGTCCTTGAAGGGTCCTGTTTGTCGTACTTGTCGAGTCTAAACTTGTTCCTGCCAAGGAACCCTGTGGCGCCTGAGATGGCGATACTTATAGACTTGGGTGCCTTTTTCTGAGCCTTGAGGTGATCTCGGAATTTGATTAGGTCGGAGCGGTAGTCCCTGCCTTCTCCTAGATATCTGAGACTCGCCTCTTGGAGTGCCTTTTCAACTGAGTCGGTGTGGATAATCAACTTCTTGTCTTTTTTCAACTCTTGAAGTTCGGGATAAGTGAAAATCAAAAAAGATGTAAGAGAATTGCGGAAAACAATTTGCGTGTTCTTCCTTAAGAGTGAGATGAACTCAATATAACCTATACTGGTCTTGACCGATTTATCATAATGTGCCTAACTGGTCATGTATTAATTAGATTTAGGCTCTTTATAATATTATCTATAACAAAATACTCGATAAGGGAAACTATTTTCTCCCCTTGCCATTCACTTATTCCTATGGCTCCTAAGGCAGTAAACAGCATACTAGACGTGATTGGGAACACCCCGATGGTGAAGCTACAAAGGGTTGTTCCGAAGAATAGCGCTGAGATCTACACAAAACTCGAATATCTCAATCCGAGTGGCAGTTACAAGGATCGAATCGCCTTAGAGATGATCCGTTCCGCAGAGGCGGAGGGCAAACTCAAACCTGGCTACACGATAGTCGAAGCGTCAACAGGTAACACTGGTACAGCATTCAGCTTCGTTGGGGCATGCCTAGGTTACAATGTAGAGATATACATGCCCGAGGGCATGACTCGGGAGAGAATCAAAATTATGGAGAGCTATGGTGCCATAGTCCACGAGATGAAGATCGAGGGCTTGGACTCAAGGGGAAGTGTCGCAGGTGCCGAAGCAGAGTTTATCCCCAGAAAGAAGTGCCTCGAACTCGAGAGTAGCAACCCAAAGATCTGGTGGGCTAGACAATTTAGCAACCCAGCGAACTGGAGTGCGCACATAGTCACCGGCAACGAGATCTTAGAGCAGATGAATGGCAAAGTGGACGCCTTCGTCGCCAGCATTGGTGTAGGTGGCACCCTCTACGGCGTTGCCAAAGCTCTGAAGACCAAGCTCCCAAAATGTAAAATCATCGGACTGGAACCAGCATCCGCTAAGTATGCGATCAGCAGCGGCCTCACATCGCCACCAGGCATCAGTAAGGAAATCGCTGGTGGTATTATAGAGGAAATGATGGAAAGTGGTCTAATTGATGAGGTCGTAAAGATCACAAACGAGGATGCGATAAAGACTTCGGACCGTTTAGTTAGGGAGGAGGGTCTATTCTGTGGTATCTCCGCTGGCGCCAATGTCTACCACTCATTAAAGGTCGCTGAGGAGCTGGGTAATGGTAAACGTGTCGTCACGGTTCTACCCGACAGTAGAGACAGGTATCTGAGCGAGAAAAAATACACTACCTGACCTCAATAATGTTTGACGTGAAATAATACGTTTAATTATCTCATGGCTTCATCTTCGCTAGTCTATGACCCGCCTTCTCTAGCATCTCGAGTTTATGCTCCCTTGATACCTGAGTTATTGTAATTAGATCAAATACCGTGAAGCCAACTCGTCTGATGTAGTCCTCGAGATGGAGAAGGCACTTGACACAACCATTCCCAGTGCCCCCAGCCGAGGCTATACCCACAGCTATCTTGCCATTTAGATTCTTGAACTCGCCGTTCACCTCGCAACGTCTTAGTCTGTCGAGGAAAATTTTTGCTGATTCGCTGAGGTCACCCCAGTACACAGGGGTGGCGAAGATCGTCGCGTCTGCAGCATGGATCTTGTCTCGGAGCGCCTGGAATTCATCATCCTGTATGCATCTACCATCTCTGCGACACTGCCCCCATCCTCCGTCGCATGCTAAGCAGGGCTTAATGATTAGCTCGTTTAGGTTGATTAGCTCAACTGTGGCACCCTCGGCCTCTGCGCCACTTATTATAGCCTTCGCGGTCTTAGCTGTTAGACCATCCACGTTAGAACTCGACTGTATGGCTAGAATCTTCATTTAGTTTCTCCCTGTTTCTGATTGGTATTCTCTAGCTTTAAATATCACCGTCCCTGAAGAAACGTACGTTTATATAACAGTTATATATTATAACTGTTTAATCGGTGAACAAAAAATGGGTGAAGGTTCGTCTATGGAGAGAATGGATCGGATGCTCGACGACATCTACAGTATCGTACCACTCTTCCATCGCACCATACTCAGTGTTGACCATCAAAGTCACAATCCGTTTAGCTCCGACTTCAAGGTCATGGGGATCCTGATGAGACACGGCCCTCTGCCTATGTCACGAATATCTATCTGGCTCGGTATTTCAAAGCCGAATATGACCTCTGTCATCGACCGGTTGATTGCTGAAGGGTGGGTCGAAAGGAGGCAAGACCAGAAAGATCGCAGAATTATTGAGGTCGGACTCACGCCTCAGGGTAAGATGTATATGCAGGATCAATGGATGGAGGCGAGAGAGTCCGCTAGAATGAAGCTTTCAACTCTCTCCGAGGATGAACGTAACACCCTATGCAAATCTCTGGAGAGCGTTCGAGTGATACTATCAAAACTTAGTGAGATGAAGAAGCAGTGATAGAGATCGGTTCAACACGATTGAATGTATTTAGTTGGAGGAACGAAATTGGCTAGCCCTTTAGTTAGGATACTCGGCTACATTAGACCCTATGTGCGTACCAGCTTATTCGCTGTCGTATTATTATTGGGGTCTGTTGCAGCGGATCTTACTCTTCCCACATTGATTCAACGGATAATAGATGATGGAATAGTTCCCAAGAATCTAGGTGTTATTGCATTCACGGCCGCACTGATGATTGCTTTAGCGTTATTCGAGGCTGTTGCGACCATAGGAAACACGTTCCTTGCAGTCAGGGTCGCACAAAGTTTAGCAGCTGATGTTAGGAGTGCTGCCTTTCATAAGATACAGAAATTCAGCTTCGGTAATCTTGACCGGTTCCAAACAGGACAACTAATTGTCAGACTCACGAGCGACGTTAACACCGTCCAGATGATGGTGATGATGGGGCTAAGGATGTTCATCCGAGCCCCAATAATGATCGTAGGAAGCATTATAATCATGTTCTTAATCAACGCCGAACTTGCTAAGATAGTTTTACTTCTACTTCCCTTCACCATACTCCTCGCCGGTGTCTTTGTTTTCAAGGCACAACCAATGTTCCTCGGAGTTCAGAAGAGGCTCGATAAGCTGAACACGGTGCTACAGGAGAATCTTGCAGGTGTTAGGGTTGTAAAGGCCTTCGTGAGGCAGGATCACGAAGCGCAACGCTTCGAGAAGGCTAATGAGGATCTCACCAGTAAGTCGGCTAACGTACTCATGGTCTTCGCCATCCTCTTCCCAACGATGTTGCTGATCGTAAATCTGGCCATACTCTGCGTGGTCTGGTTTGGTGGACTCGAAGTCATCGGAGGGCGGTTCAGTGTAGGCGACATCGTAGCTTTTGCCAACTACCTCCTGACGGCAATAATGCCTCTGCTCTTTTTCGCCATGATGGCCAGTCAACTTTCCGCTGCGAATGCTTCAGCACTACGCATATATGAAATACTGGACTCCGAGCCGGAGGTTCAGGAAAAACCTGACGCGAAGCAACTCATGGATGTAAAGGGAAGAGTGGTTTTCGAGGATGTCTCCTTCAGTTACTCTGGCGATCTTAGTGAGCCAGTTCTTCAGAACATCAGTCTCGTTGCTGAACCAGGTCAAACCGTGGCAATTCTTGGTGCAACAGGCTCGGGTAAATCCACGATAATCGATCTAATTCCGCGTTTCTATGATGTGACGAAGGGTAAACTCACTGTGGATGAAGTTGATGTTAGGGACGTCACACTCGAGTCATTACGCTCAAATATTGGCGTTGCACTTCAGGATGCCATTCTCTTTAGTGGATCCATCCGAGATAACATACGATACGGTAAACCCGAGGCCTCCGAGGAGGAAGTCATAGCCGCGGCGAAGGCCGCGCAGGCCCACGAGTTCATAATGAGTTTCCCAAATGGATACGACACCGACGTTGGCGAAAGAGGCGCAGGGCTCTCGGGTGGACAGAAGCAGAGGATAAGCATTGCTAGAGCTCTGCTCGTCCAACCTAAGATACTCATTCTTGACGACAGCACAAGCTCAGTCGACGTTGAGACTGAGGCAAAGATACAGGAGCAGCTAGACAGGATCATGGAGAACAGGACAAGCTTCATTATCGCGCAGAGGATAAGCACAGTCCTAAAGGCAGATAAGATAGTAGTTCTTGAAAAGGGTCGAATTGCCGCCGAAGGCACACATAATGAGCTAATGAACTCGAGCCCCATATACAGGGAGATCTACGACTCCCAGCTCGGCGGAGGGATAAGGCTGTGACCAACCAACCTCAAACTAACAGGCCTAGTATGGGTCCTGGTAGAGGTCCTGGCGCAGGCTTTGCCATGGGTGTATCTAGAGCAAAGAACCCCGGCGTTACTCTCTCGCGGTTAGTTCGCTATCTTCTAGCATACAAACTCCAACTGGTACTAATTGGCATATTCGTTGTTCTAGGCACCATAGCATCACTACTCGGACCATACTTCGTCGGCGTAGCCGTAGATCAATATATAAGAACTGGAAACGTCCCCGGGCTCTACGGCCTTGTAATCACCCTGCTGTTAGTCTACATTATAGGCTACGTGGCTAACACGTTACAAGCCATCCTAATGGCGAGAATATCCCAGAAGGTACTCAAACAACTGAGGAAGGAGCTTTTTGAGCACCTACAGACCCTTAGCCTGAGCTTCTTCGATAAACGCACACAGGGGGAGCTGATGAGCAGACTAACGAACGATATAGATGCAATTAACCAGGCCCTAAGCCAGAGCCTTACACAACTGATATCGAGCTTCCTCTCAATCATCGGCATATTGATTGTCATGTTCATCCTAAACGCCTGGTTAGCGTTAGGAAGCCTACTCGTCTTCCCCTTCATGATATTCGTGACATTGTTCATCGGCAGCAAGACCTTAGCTGGTTTCAGGGGTCTACAGAAGGACCTTGGAAGACTTAACGGTACTATGGAAGAGACCATAAGCGGTGAAAGAGTCGTCCAGGCATTCAGCAGACAGGACCGAGTACTGAAGGACTTCGACGAAGCGAACCAGTCCGTTCGGGTGATCGCCACAAGAGCGAACAGCTACGCCTTTGTGATCATGCCCATAATGAATATCATGGGAAGCATCGCGATCGCTGTAGTCGCTGGGCTCGGCGGCTGGATGGCCATACAAGGTATGGTCTCCATAGGTGTGATAACTAGCTTCATCTTCTACGCTCGCAACTTCTCGCAGCCACTCCAGCAACTCGCAAACCTCTATAACACTTTGCAGTCCGCTCTAGCAGGCGCGGAACGCATATTCGAGACTATTGATGAGAAACCCGAAATAAACGACAAGCCCGACGCAAAGCCTCTCGAAGAGATTCGTGGCGACGTAGTCTTCGATGATGTCGACTTTAGCTACGATGGTAAGACACCGATATTGAAGAACGTGAGCTTCCACGCGAAGCCTGGGCAGTTGATGGCACTTGTAGGCCCCACCGGAGCGGGAAAGACAACGATGGTCAACGTCCTCAGCAGATTCTACGACATCCAGGCGGGCTCAATAAAGATAGACGGCGTCGACATCAGGGACGTCACAAGAGACAGTCTAAGGAAGCAACTGGGGACCGTTTTACAGGACAACTTCCTCTTCGCGGATACCGTGATGGAGAACATACGATACGGTAACCTTGATGCAACAGACGATGACTGCATCGCCGCAGCCAAGCTCTCTAACGCTGACCAGTTCATCACTCGCCTACCCGACGGATATAAGACGGTGCTCACAGAGCGTGGCAGCAATCTAAGTCAGGGTCAACGCCAGTTGCTCGCCATCGCGAGGGCCATCATAGCGGACCCAAAGATACTGATCCTTGACGAAGCAACGAGTAATGTAGATACGAGGACCGAGATCAGGATACAAGAAGCACTGCTCAAACTGATGGAGGGGAGAACAAGCTTCGTCATCGCCCACAGATTGAGTACCATCAGGAAGGCTGATCAGGTACTCGTCATACGCGACGGTGAGATCGTCGAGCGTGGAACTCATGATTCGCTACTCTCTGAGAGAGGATTCTACTACAACCTCTATGTGAGCCAATTCAAGGGGACAAATGTAGGTGGGGTATAACCCTCCCTACGGAATAATCTCACACCCATTGTTTATTTTAGGATAATCTAAGGCATCGACCCTAAGAACACCATCCCTCATTAGTCTTCTAGTTGGCTCGACGAGTGATTCAAGCTCACGGATCATGTGCCGAGTCGATGCGCAAACTCTTTCGAACCATTCTCTACCCCAGAACATGGTCTTATTGGCGAAGAGGCAACGGCCACCACAGACCCATTTATCCGGGCAAAGACTGCATGGCTCTCCGACGGGGATGATGTCCCTAAGGGATTCAGGTCTACTATTCCTAATGTCGCCAACAGCTGAGTAGGAGAGCTCGGGCGCAATAGGGCATACATCGATCCGACCACCGGTCATGATTGCGAAGCTGTCCCTGCCTGAGCCACACCAGATGTGGGGGACGGGTTTGTTTTTCATCAGTGTGCGGAGAACTGGTATAAACGGCACCACACCTGGAACAACCCCACGTTCGAGTGAGTCCCCGAAGTACTTGACGAGCCTTGTAATGCCATCATCATATTTACTCAACCACTCCTCCACCTCATGTTCGTCCTTAATTTCACTCCAGAATACATCTAGCTGCCAATGAACGTGGTCAAACACCGGATTATTGACGTTGAGAAGGTGAGTCACATCTCGATAGATGTCCCCTCCCCGGCTGAAAGCCATCCTAGCCACGAGGTCCTTCTTATAGCCATTAAAGCGGATCAACCAGCAGTTACTCATAACAGTGTCATAGACGCCCTTGCGCCTGTTTGCATCGGTGACCTCCCTAACTCCATCAATACTAACTAGAATAGCGTCTAATCGGTTCAGGTAGTCCGAGTCGACCTCGTTCAGATAGGTGCCATTAGTCTGGAGAGTGAAAGCCTTGACAGGGACACGGTCCATTATTCTATACATCAGATCAAGGGCTAGTAGGGGTTCTCCCCCATAGAAGCCTAGGACTGCCTCTTGATCATGGCTTATGAAGTTGGTAAGCTCATCCACATCGTAGGTCACATCTAGGGGTATCCCATTTACATGCCTCGTGCCACCGCAGTAGCTACAATTTAGGTTACATTTCTCTGTGAGTACGACGTGGTACTGCAAATCAGGGAATTCGCCATCCGAGGAGCGATAAAACCTTATGGTTAACTAATGTGCAACTTGCATTGCTCATTTCACTTAATAATGATGGGTGGGCTCATAACACAAACCCAAAGCCGGTGCATAGATGCCAAACAACGAATTCTACTTGAGCCAGTTCCAGGCCAAGAGTAAAATAAGCCCACCGAAGCGGGTCATCATTTTTGACACGTCGATGAGAGATGGTGAGCAGACACCTGGTGTGACGTACACAAACGATGAAAAGATCGAGATCGCACGCAAGCTCGACGAGCTTGGGGTCCCCAAGATAGAGGCGAGCTTCGCTATCTCGAGTGAGGGAGAAGCCGTGGCGACGAAGAAGATCGTAGGCCTTGGCCTCAGTAGTATAATAACAACCCTCGCCAGACCTCTCAAGGAGGATATAGACAAAGCCCTCTGGTGTGATGTCCCTTACATTCACATCTTCATCAGTACTAGCGACCTCCACATCAAGACGATGATGAATACTACTCGGGAGGAAGTCCTAAGGCAGAGCGTCGAGGGCATAGAGTATGCCCGTGACCATGGGCTGCGTGTTGAATACAGCCCCCAGGATGCGACACGCACCGATATGGATTATCTGATCGAGGTCTGCAAAGCAGCAGAGGATGCAGGGGCAGAGATGCTTAACATCCCCGATACCGTCGGCGTCATGACGCCAAGGATGACCTTCGAATTCTTCAGCGAGCTGAAGAAGCATGTTAAAACGCCACTGAGCGCTCACGCCCATAACGACCTGGGGCAGGCAGTTGCGAACACCCTCGCTGCAATTGAAGCAGGGGCAGAGCAAGCGCACGTCACAATCAATGGGTTGGGTGAACGTGCGGGTAATGCAAGTCTGGAACAGGTAGCAGTATGCCTCGAGGCTCAGTACAAGATTCAGACTGGTCTCAAATTCGACAAGATCGCTGATATCTCAGAGATGATCCAACACTACAGTGGCATCTACTTACCACCTACGACGCCCATAGTTGGTGACAACGCCTTCGCCCACGAGTCAGGCATACACGTGCATGGGCTCCTCGCCCACAGCGGCAACTATGAGATACTCAGTCCCGAGTTCGTAGGCAAGAAGCGTAGATTAGTCGCGGGGAAGCATGCGGGACGCCACGGCATCAGCAATATGGTCGAGGGAATGGGTTTCCACCCCAACAAGGACCAGTTGAAGCTGATAGCCACAGAGGTTAAGACACTCGGAGACTCCGGGAAGAGCGTCACAGACACCGACCTCTATGCAATCACCAAAAATATAATGAACATTAAGGGAGAGGAGAGGGTCAAGCTCAAGGAAATGGTCGTCGTCACGGGCAACACCATTACCCCAACTGCCTCGGCTATCCTCATAATCGATGGCAAGGAGTATGCTGGTGCAGGAATAGGTAACGGCCCAATAGACGCCGCGATCAAGGCCCTAACGAATGTTGAGAAGGGCTTCCGTGACATGAGCTTAGAGAAATTCAACATGAAAGCCATCACTGGAGGGACGAATGCAGTCGCTGACGTTACGGTGAGCATGCGCCGGAATGGTCGCTATGTAACTGCAAGCAGCGTTAATGGTGACACCGTCATGGCTAGCGTTGAAGCCATCCTCAAGGGAATGAACAGACTGATGGAGACCGAGGATAAACAATGAGTCTTACTGTAAGTCAAAAGATAATTGCAGAGCACTCCGGGCTTAAGAGCGTCGAACCTGGAGATATTATCAAAGCTAAGATTGACATTGCAATGGCGCCCGACCTAACCGCTGTCCTAGCTTACAATGCGATGGTGGAGATGGGTGTAAAGCAGGTCTGGGATAAATCAAAGGTCGTCTTCCTGAACGATCACATAGCTCCAGCGACAAATGTTCAGAACGCGACCCTCCACAAGCAGTGCCGAGAGATAGCGAAGGTTGAAGGGTTCACATTTTTCTATGACATCAACGTGGGTGTTTGCCACCAGGTGCTCCCTGAGAGGGGACATGTTTGGCCTGGAATGATTTTGGTTGGCGCGGATAGCCATACATGCACACATGGCGCCTTTGGTGCTTTCGCCACAGGCGTAGGCTCCACAGACATGGGAGCGGTGCTTGCCACAGGTAAGCTTTGGTTCAAGGTTCCCGAGACGATACGTGTTGAGGTGAATGGGGTGCTCCCAGAATGGGTCGCGCCTAAGGACGTAGTCCTCAAGACAGCCGGAGAACTCGGAGCCGACGGTGCGACTTATATGGCGATTGAGTTTGGCGGTGAGACAATCCGTTCCATGAGCATAGCGGGTAGAATGACTCTTTGCAATATGGCTGTCGAGATGGGAGGAAAGACCGGAATAGTGGAGCCTGACAGAGTCACCGACGCTTTCCTCAAGGACCGCGTCAGAAACAAATACAAGATAATAAAATCCGACTCTTCCGCCGAGTACGTGAAGAAGCTCGAGATCGATGCTTCAGCCTTAGTGCCACAAATAGCTTGTCCCCACGCCGTCGACAACGTTAAGCCGGTCACGGAGGTTGCGGGTACTAAGGTCGACCAGGTGTTTATAGGCTCCTGCACAAATGGGCGCCTCGAGGACCTAGAAGCGGCTGCAAAGATACTCAGGGGGAAGAGGATCAGCAGGGATGTGCGTCTCATGGTTACTCCCTCCAGCTTCGAAGTCTATGACGCTGCCAATGCCAAGGGCATTATTAAGACTCTCATGGATGCTGGGGGCGTCGTCTGTAACCCCAGCTGTGGAGCTTGCTTCGGAGGAAACAACGGCGTTATAGCTCCCGGTGAGGTGAGTCTCTCAACGAGTAACAGAAACTTCAGGGGACGTCAGGGAAGCACAGAAGGCTTTGTCTATTTGTGCTCTCCTGCGACGACTGCAGCTTCAGCGCTTAGTGGTGTCATCAGTGATCCAAGGGAGGTAAAGTGAATGAATATTAAGGGAAAGGCTTGGAACTACGGCGATAACATAAACACCGACTTCATGTTGCCAGGGAAGTACCTCGAGTTGACCGACCCCAAGGAGTTAGCGAAGCACGCAATGGAGGGTATCGACCCAACATTCGCAAAGAAGTTAGAAAATGGTGATATCATAGTCGGCGGCAAAAACATGGGGCTCGGCTCCAGCCGAGAGCACGCTCCTTTGGCCCTGAAATACTCAGGCGTTGGTGCAGTCGTTGCGGAGAGCTTTGCTCGTATTTTCTATAGGAACGCCTTCAACGTCGGCCTTGCGGCTATCGAGTGCCCTGGTATTTCGAGAAAGGCGAAGACAGGTGATGACATAGAGATCGATACCACTGCTGGCATATTAACTGTGAATGGGGAAAAGTTGAAGATCAAGCCGCTCCCCGAGTTCATGGTGCAGCTATTAAACGAAGGCGGACTTGTTCCATATCTTAGAATCCATATGAGGGAATGGTAGTAGCCCCAGTTTCTTCAGCTGGAGCAATATTACCTCAATTAAGGTACCTATTACTATGATTTGCTAGCTTTTCGGAAGAACCATAACACAACCACTGCGGTTATTATGTCGAGGTAGATGACAAACATAGTATCATCTGGTTGTGCATATACTGATACGGTCTGACTGTATGTTCCGACAGTGACATTATAGTCCGTATGTACAGTTGGTGTCTGGAATGGGTAGTATACAAGTTGTCTTCCTCCACTTAGTGAAACACCAGTGGTCACTGTCGTCGTCGAATTCTCCGTGAAGTCGAGTAAAATTGTACCTGCTGGTTTGCTATTTACGAGAATTGGGAGCGTAACTAATTGCTTAGTTGGATACTGTGCGGTAACTGTGATTGAAACATTGGCAAGCGCAAGAGGGATGTAAGTGTACGCCTTATCAGGTATGGTCACTTTCGTAAGTGACACATCAGCATAACAAAACGATGGAACACACAAAAACGCTAGCATAGTGGCCAAGATTGCCACATTTAACATCTTCAAGCCATATTCGCCTTCAGTTCAACGGACGCGACGTCCTTGTGACGCGCCTTGTATCTACATGGTGAGTATAGATATATATACGGATTCACACTGAGACCAATTCCTTATGCTGCACTGATATTAGTTATATAGTTGAGTGGCTTGGGAGTGGTAGCATGAAATATAGAATAGCCGTCATACCGGGAGATGGTATAGGTCCGGAGGTGATGTCTGCCGCCATCTCCATTTTAACCGAGATGCAGGATCTTTCTGCAAAGTTTGGCTTCGAGTTCAAGGAGCTTATGGCGGGAGATGCCTATAAGGCGAAATCGGGTGTCGCGATGACTGAGGAAACATTTGAGGCAGTGAAGGCTTCAGATGTTTGTTTATTCTCCGCTGTCGGAGAGACGGCGAAGGAGGTGATTATCCCACTGCGCCAACGGCTGAACCTCTACGCGAACATTCGTCCCGCGAAGGTGTATCCAAATGTCCCTAATGTGAAGGGACAGATGGATATGGTGATGGTAAGAGAGAATACAGAGTGTCTCTATAAGAGGATACAGGACGGTGGCCCGGATTGGGGTGTAGCATTGAGGGTGATCACTCGCCAGGCATCGGAGAGGATAGCTAAGTACGCCTTCGAGCTCGCTCGTAAGGAGGGTAGGAAGAGAGTGACCTGTGTCCATAAATCTAATATGTTGGAGACAACCTGCGGGCTTTTCCAGGATAGCTGCAGGAAGGTTGCATCGGGTTACAATGACATCGGGTATAATGAGGAGATCGTGGACGCTTGCGCCATGAAGATGGTAATGTACCCTGAAAGATTTGACGTTGTCGTGACGACGAACTTGTTCGGGGATATTTTGAGTGACCTCGCCGCTGGCGTTGTAGGTGGACTTGGATTGGCTCCATCGGGTAATATTGGGGATAAGATGGCGGTCTTCGAGCCCGTCCATGGCAGTGCCCCGGATATCGCTGGAAAGGGTATCGCTAATCCAATCGCTCAGTTGCTAAGTGCAGGTATGATGCTTGATTGGCTCGGTGAGAAGCAAGCCGCTAAGGCTCTCGAAGCATCGATAGTCGAGGTACTAAGAGAGGGTAAGACTCTCACTCCAGACCTTAGGGGCACAGCGAAGACCAAGGACGTAACCAAAGTAGTAATCGCCCGGCTTTCCGACAAAACCTTTTAAACACAGGGAGATGCATACCCACCCGGGAGCAAGAATGTCCGGTGAACGTTTCCTCCAGCGCTAAAGCTGGATTTTATCCGACTCCTGAATCAAAGAACCTTATACACTACCTCAATGATTTAAAGAGGGAATTATCTAGGTTCGGGAAGACTAATCCAGACAGAATCGGATTTAACCGATTGGTCAAGAATGTTGACTCCCTAGAGGAGTCACTTAAGGAGCACTATCGTGAGCTCTATGTAATGGAGGGAGCCCTTGAGGTCGCATCCACCAGGAGCCTCACGGAGAAACAGAGGATGATGCTCCGTATAGTCTCAGAGGTCCAAGAGGAGACACTCTACACGACCCTCATAGAGCGGGTATCGGTAGAACTCAACATACCCAAGTCGACGATCCGCTGGAACCTCAAGGGTTTACGCGACGCGGGGCTTATAGCTGCGGGGGACCGCGACAACAAGGGAGTTCCGGTTAGGCTCACGGAATCAGGTCGCATTATGGTCGGAGTCTTCTCACTTTGACTGAGAAACTATTTTAACCACTCGAACGGGTGGAGTGGTGATGTAGCATGTCCGTCAAAGCATACATCATGATCAATGTAAAAACCGGAACCGAGGACGAGGTCTGCGAGAAGGTCCTCAATTTCAGCGAGGTCGAGGAGGCGGCCGCCATCTACGGAGAGTTCGATCTGATACTCAAGGTGAAAGCGAAGGACATGAACCACCTCGACAAACTCATAGTGGATAAGCTGAGGGGGATACCTGATATCCTCCTTACAGCGACTATGCTCATCGCGAAGGAGTACAAGTAGGGGCAGCCCCGTAAGGTTTAATATAGAAACCTACTTCATTTGCTTGGCAAGTGCCCTGGTAGTATAGTCCGGCCTAGTATGTTCGGCTGTCACCCGAAAGATCCCGGGTCCAAATCCCGGCCAGGGCGCCACCTCTCCATTAATTTGCTACATTAACATCAATTTTTTGCGTTGTTTTTAGAGTGTGGCTTCGAGTTGGTCTATCAACTCGTCGAACTGCTTGATACCCTTACTCCAGAAGTCCTCATCCGTGACGTTGAATCCTACCTCCACGGCGAGTTTCATCGGGCTCCTGCTTGAACCCGCGGAGAGAATAGTTCTCATATTTGGAACGAAAGCCTTCCCCTGTTCCTTGTATAGGCGGTAGAGGGCGAAGACGAAGAGCTGTGCGTAAATGTATGGATAGTTGTAGAATCGGTAGTTTGGGATGTAATAGTGTGGCTTCATCGTCCACTCCCACTTCATCTCGGGAAGCCACTCTACAGCGTTTCCGTATATCCTGTCCCTACTCGCGACCCAGAGACTTGATACCGTGTCACCATCTAAAAACTGCCCATCTTTGATCGCGTCATACATACTCTGCTCAAAGAATACTCTGGCACTTACTTGGTAAGCGGACATCCCGAACTCATCGAGGACATTAGCTAGAATTGCTCTTTTCTCTCCTGAGGTCTCTGTTTCCTCCAGGAGTTTATCCGTCAGAAGGAGTTCGCCGAAAACGCTCGCTGTCTCTGCGATGCAGCTGCCTATCTCGTTGTTGCTTGGTTTCTGGTGTCGGCTACCTAGGTAAGCGTGGACGGCGTGGCCAAGCTCATGGGCCTGCGTGTAAACATCCCCCATCTGGCCGTTGAAACTTTGGAGGACCCATGCACTTTTGCCTGCGAGCCAACTCGCACAGAATGCACCACTTCGCTTCCCATTCCTGACCTCGCCATCGATGTGGTGGCGTCCATACATCTCGTTGACCCACTCCCCCCACTCGGTGTCGAAGCCTGTATATGCGTTGACGACTTCCCTTCGGGACTCTTCCCACGTGTACCTCTTCTTAGTGTCGCCTGAGAGGGGAGCTACTATGTCCCAGTTTCCCAGCTTATCGAGTCCCATCAACTTGGCCTTAAGTCTCAGGTAGCGGCGATATGATTCGACGTTGTCCTCCATTGTTTGCATTAGAGCGTCAATGGCCTCCTGCTCCACATCGTTATCTATTAGGCTCTGCGTCATCGGCGTTGGATACTTCCTCCACTCGCACATCTGGAGGTGATCCCCGCAGATACTCCTAATTGCGCTCGCCCATAGCTGGTCATCGCCACCTAGGCCCTCATAGACTACACGGTTAGCCTCTCTTCTCAATACCCTATTCGAGCTCTGATACAGGCTGATTATCTCACCGTAAGACATCATCTTCTCGACGCCATCAACGATTATTTTGAAGGTACGTGTACCCAACCAATCTCCCTGAAGCTGAGACCATGCGCTGACTCCATTCTGGTCCTTCGACATGGTGAGCTTCTCAAGCTCCTCCGTCATGACATGGGGTATCCTGCACACAATCCTCTCCAGATAGTGACTATATTCTGAGAGCCTAGAGTCTACAACTAGAATAGGCTTGTCCTTGAGAAGACTCCCTAACTCAATCTCCATGAATGCTAGAGCCTGCCCCACCCTGGTTCCCGCCTTCTTTGCGGCCTCGTTGAGTTTCTTCGAGACTGCGTCCGTCGAGTCAGCGCTATATTTGAGGTTACAATACTCCATGACTCCCTCGTATCTTAGGGAGAAGTCGTCGCGCGACTCTAGAAGAGCCAAGAGCCCAGGAGCATCTAGGCCTATTATCTTACCCCTATAATTCTCGGCAAGCCCGTTCGCGGACTTTACCATCTCCTCAAGTCTATCAATAATCCAGTTAGGATCCGTGTTCTCGACAAGCTGCGCTATGTCCCAACGCATCTTCTCCGCCATATTCCACACCTTTAGCTGATTGATCAATGTAGAGAATATTATTACTTCGCTGAATGGTCCTGGTTTCACACCAGTGTTTTAACCGAATCGAATCCAACAGCGTGGGCCTCCAACATAAGGTCGGTATTATTTCTAGCTGATGTCTTCGTTTCAGCTCCGGCTGCCTGTAGGACGCGATACTTCTCCATGTCGAGGTACTGAATGATCTCGCTCATCATCTGCACTGTCAACTTAGCGTAGGTCTCTCCACCCCCAGAGGAGATGACAAGTATGATCCTTCTCCCCTTGAAAAGTTCCTTTGGAATAGCATACCACCTGTCTATAAACGCCTTCATCTGGGCCGTCGGACCCCACCAGTAGACCGGCGTGGCCAGGACCCATATTTTCGATGTCTTCATCTTATCGATGATTGCCTCCATGTCATCAGCCTGTATGCAGATTCCTGTCTTTGAGCATACATTGCAGGCCTTGCAGGGTCCCACATTGGATTGTGCGAGGATCACCTTCTCTGTCGTGGCTCCCGCCATCGAGGCACCTTTTAGCACTTCATCTAAAATAGTCTCGGTGTTTCCCCCTCTACGAGGGCTGCCTGCCACACCGAGAATTGAGACCTTCTCGCTCATCTGTTCTCGAGGGCCTCCCTGAGGCTGTTTGTACTCTTCTGGTAGTCCCTCCACATCTTTCCACCGGTGACGCCGCCGTCGACGACGAGGTTTTGCCCGGTGATAAACTTGGAGTCGTCGCTTGCTAGGAAGAGGGCGGCTTTTGCCACCTCCTCAGGCATGATCGGCCCCCTTAGGGGTTGAGTCTCCCTAAATGCCGCCTCGATGACGTGCATTTTCTCCTCTGCCTGGTCACGAGTCAGACTGCGTGCTATTCCAATCATCGGCGTCGGAATGTAACCGGGACTGACACAGTTCACTCTAATTCCTAATTCGCCCAGTTCCATTGCGACGCTTCTTGTGAGCTGGACAATTCCCGCCTTTGATGCGCTGTAGATATGATTGCCGAATCCGGCGAGGAGAGCCGCCGTACTCGCGGTGTTTATTATGCTCCCGGTTCCTTGCCTCCTCATAATTGGTGTGGCGTGCTTTATTCCAAGGAAGGCGCCCCTTAGGTTAACCCCGAGGGTCCTATCAAAGTCCTCGACCTTCACATCCACTATTGGGCCCACTGCGCCAACGATACCTGCGTTGTTGAACATTATGTCCAAACGGCCCCAATTATCCATAGCTGCCTCCACTACATTCTTAACATCAGCCTCATTGGAGACATCGATATGATTGTAGATTACCCTTCCCTTCAGTCCGCTCTCTAGACGTTTCCCTCTCTCATCATCTATGTCAGCTGCAACGACCTTAGCCCCCTCAGCAGCGAAGAGGCGGACACTTGCTTCCCCTATTCCTCCGGTGGCGCCTGTGACCACCGCTATTTTGCCATCGAGTCTGCCCATTATTATCTGCAAATATATTGCTGGGAGGATATTTCACGGTATCCTGATTCCTCCGATAATAAGCATGGAATAGCTTAAGTCGAGGATTATATCACCTGTTTTTGGTGCTCTCCACGCCTCTACATAAGATGCTCGACAAGGCTGACAGGCTCCTGAAGGCTGGGAGGATCGAGAGGCTAGAAAGTGGACACTTTAATGTCATTGGGGACCACGGAACTTACACTCTTGTAGTGAGGAACGGGAGGGTTTATTGTAGCTGCCCAGGATTCCAGGAGAAAGGGGTCTGCAGCCACAGCCTCGCCGTGCTGAAACTCACACAAACCTCCAATGATAGATACTGAGTCAATGCAAAAATTGAAACCGGAGAAGTACTCAACCATTTTCGAAGCGATTTGACGGCATCCGATGGGTTCCTTGAGGTTGGTGATTACCGCATCCACTACGCCACTTGGGGCAAGAGGGGTGGGAGTATAGTTATCCTGCACAGCATGGGGATGGATGCTTACAGTATGGAGAAGATGTGCGAGGCGCTTGAGGACAGGTACCGGATACTCGCCCTTACTATCCTCGCTCACGGCGACTCCACCATACCCGCTAAGACGGTGACGCTCCCCGAACACGCGGAGTTGCTCAGGGAGTGCTACAAGAAGCTTGGTTACACACCGTGCGTCCTCATAGGCCACAGTATAGGTGGAAGGATGAGCATGATACTCGCCGCCGATCACCCCGAGGAGGTGAAAGGTGTAGTTCTGGTTGATATAGCACCGCCGGACCCCGTGTCCAGGTCCTGGGGCCAGCAGGCACCAGGAACCATGAAGAATGTGGATGAAGCTACAGCATATATTAAGGAGAGATACCCCGGGTTCGATGCTTATTACTTAGAGAACCGGCTGAGACATGGTTTCACGAAGCAACCGGATGGAAGCCTAAAGCCCAAACCAACTGGTAGTCCTACGATGACCAGCTACTTCACTGACCTTTGGCCCTATGTCGAGAGGATCAAGGTTCCCACGAAGCTAATTCTCGGCTCTGGGAGTCAGCTTGTAACCTCAGAGAAGAGGGAGAGAATGATGAAATTGATCCCGGGGCTTGAAGTGGTAACTGTGATGGGAGCTAGTCACATGGTTCCGCAGGATAAACCTGTGGATTTCGAGAAGGAGATCCGGGCATTCCTTAAACGGCTGAAGTGGTAACCTTAATCATTCTTCAGTGGGAACGTTAACGGGGAACAGCTCATTCTTAAAATTGATTCTCTTCCAGTCCATCCCATTAACTTGGCAGTAATATGAGTATTTGTTTAACCTTGTATACCTAGACAGTTTTCACCCTTCCCAACGCACCCAATCACGCAGTAGAACTCGCTATCCCCGTCTGAGAGATTCTTAAACCCATGCACCTCATTCGCCGGGAAGTAGCCGACATCACTCTCCCTCAGGATCTGATCATTCACTGCTCCTAGGACCTGGATCTTCCCCTTCGTCACAGCGATCTCCTGCTCCCACGGGTGTTTATGTGGATTCATGTAGGCGTTTGGCTTGAATGTGAAGTACCTGAGTGCGAAGTTGTGCAGATACTCGTCCCCACCCGTCCGCTTCTCAGAGATCCACCTGATCGATACTCCCTCCGCATCCTGCCCGTAAGCCTCCTTGACGTCGTAGTCCTTGACTTCCTTTACCTTTTTCACAATCATCATTCATCTGCTCCCCTAGATTGTTATCACTGTCTTAGTTTTTGTAGCTATATCAAGAAATGTAGCGTACCCAATAAGGCTGATTTTTTCCTCGAGATTATCCTGTGTTAATGCACGCTTTCTCGCTGCTTCCTCGCATACATACATTTTGAGATTGGGATCATTTGTGATTCGTCTGAACCTGGAATACATCTCCCCGCTTATCTTCTGGAAACTACCCTGTTTTGCGAGGATCGCCGCGTCTGTGAAGAGAAAGATCGAGGTCTTCATTCCCATAGATACCGCAGTCTCTGCAATGTAGAGAAGAGATGATAGTTTTCCGTCCTCCTCCGGACCCCAGCCATACACCAGCATTAATTCTTCACTCATTATATTCTCAGCATCCTGAGGCTATGCATAGCATCTTTGGCAACCCGGCAAGTTTACAGATTACCCCCCTTGCGGTGCTGCTGCCCCTCTTGAATTGCTCATCTATCTCTGATGTGGTTAGGCCGAATTCGTCCCTGATAGTCTTTAGCATCGGCAGAGTCTCCCATTTTTTGTAGTAATCTCTGATGTAGAGAATGATCTTTAACTGTTGATCAGTCAACGTGATATCAAACTGGGTTTTCGCCATGCTTTTTGATAGGTTGTCGGTCCATAGATCTGGGTTTTTTACAAAGCCCTCATCGTCTAATACTTCAATGCCCATGAATCTGTATCGGGCACCGATTTTTAAAAGGTGTATGAGGAAATAAGCGCGTGTGGGAGAGTAACTCGTGTAAAGCTTCAGATTTTTACTCTTGGAGGTATTAACTACGTTATGTTTTACTCCAGCTGGTACAATGACCGAGTCACTGTCCCTTACTGGGTGCTGGTTTTCATCGATGGTCACTTTCCCCTGCGCGCGCACGACCCCGTACGACCACTATCTCGTTAACCAATTATCGCCGTCATACTCTTACTCCACGTTTCATGAACTTTCTCCTCGTCAAATCCAGCATACAACTGAGTAACCATCTCCAAGTAAAGCGCGAGAACGATGTTAGCTAACACATAAGCATCCACACTGCCTCTAATTGCCTCTGACTCTGGAAAAAATCCTGTAAAGATTTTAGATCTTTTTCACGCTCATCCCTCAATATCTTAATAATTTCCTCATCATGAGGAGATAGCTTTACGATATCAATACTGATGTGTATGAATTCCTTTAAAAGGTCAATTTTCCAGTTTACTATTCCACCTAATGTCCCTATGTAATCATGGTTATTCAACGAAGTCTGAAGAGTATCCCTAAGCTTCTGGTTAGCAGATATCGCTATTATATTGAAAATATCCTTCTTACTGTCGAAGTATGAATAGAGTGTAGCCTTAGTGACCCCTATTTCTTTGGCGATGTCATCCATACTGGTGTCCTGATATCCCTTTTCAGAAAATATTTTGGTGGCCACCTGAATGATTCTGGTTCGGGCTACCTCCTTGTATTCAGGAACTACTTTCGGCATATCGCATCCTTAGTATTATTTTGTCTCGCGGATATAAATACAAAACGGTAAGTTTATAATAATAACCGCAAGTATATCATTACATACTCTTGGTAGGCGACAGGTGTCTCAACATGTCTGAAGTTATTAAAACACAGAACCTGACAAAACAGTTCGGAAACCTAAAGGCAGTTGATCGACTTTCAATCACCCTCAACAGGGGAGAAATATACGGCTTCCTTGGATTGAACGGGGCAGGAAAAACAACTACTATCCGAATGCTGCTCGGGATGATCAACCCAACCCGAGGAAAAGTTAGGTTATTCGGTGAGCAGGTTTCCTCCGGTTCTAACTCGTTGTGGTCACGTGTCGGCTACCTGGTTGAGAGACCGTCCGCCTACCCTGAACTAACCGTTCGAGAGAACCTGGAGGTCACAAGCCGACTATATTTGATGCATGACCGAGAAGCAGTCGATATGATAATCGAAAAAATGGGTCTAACTGCATTCGCAGACCAACGAGCACAGACACTATCAACTGGTAATCTTCAACGCCTTGGATTGGCGAAGGCGCTCATCAACAAACCAGACCTGCTTATCCTCGATGAACCATCAAATGGGTTAGACCCAGCGGGGATTGTTGAAGTGCGAAAAATGCTTCTCAGCATGGCAAATGATGGTACAACAATTTTCATGTCGTCACACATCCTTAGCGAGGTAAACCGCCTCGCGACACGAATAGGAATAATCCACAATGGGGTCCTGCTAGAGGAAATCAACGCCACGGATCTGGAGAAGCAATCTCAGCAGACGCTGGTTATCCAAACCCGTGACAACGAGGCAGCCCACAGGTACCTCAAATCCACTGGACTAGATGTTGAACTGGATGGCAACATCAAAGTACTAGGTCAGGAAGCCGTGGACAACCCTGACAAGATAGCATCTCTGCTTGTAAACGCGGGGTATCCCCCAATGTTGCTTAGAGTCGATCAGCAGGACCTAGAAGCACACTTTCTGCAGCTTGTTGAATCGGAGGAGAGCTAAGATGATGAAAGGCTTCACTAGTGCACTTTGGGCTGAGGCCCTGAAGGTGAGAAGATCAAAGGTTCCTCAGTTTATAGCCCTAGGCTTCGCATTGCTTCCGTTGGCAGCGGCATTTTTCATGGTCATAATGAAGGACCCTAAAGGGGCTCGCCAACTAGGCATAATCGGTGCTAAGGCGCAGATATTAGTAGGTACTGTGGATTGGGCTGGATATATCGAAGTGCTCTCTCAGGAAATTGTCGCGGGTATCCTGTTCAACGGATTAATGGGAAGTTGGATGTTCGGCAGAGAGTACGCTGACCGGACTGTAAAGGATCTCCTTGCGTTACCGACCTCACGCTCTGTTATTGTCGCCGCAAAGTATACTGTATTCGCCTTCTGGTCCCTTCTAATGGTTGCCCTAGTTTTAATCATCGGGATATCTTTAGAATATATCATAAAGTTACCGGGTTTCTCGACGGATGTAATTCTGCGAGGAGCGTCAACTATTTTTGGGGGTGGAGTAATGAATATTCTTCTTATTACCCCTATCACATTCCTCGCCTATGCTGGGAAGGGTTACCTTCCATCGATGGGCTTTACGATTCTGATGCTAGCTTTAGCGCAGATCTCGAACCTAATCGGTTATGGCATGTATTTCCCATATGCGATCCCCGCCCTTTTCAGCCAAGGTAGCGCAAGTGACCCTCTAAGTACGGTCAGCTACCTCATTATCCTCGTCACGTGCCTGAGCGGCGCGATTTGCACCTCCGCATGGTTCAAGTACGCTGACCAGACATAACAAAATCTGAAGCGAGTGGCTCGCCACTATTTTCGAACCACGCCAAGTTCGTACGCGATTCAAATTTATCCTTTCCCGATTTTCATTTTTGCCACCTCTATCGATGTAATTATGTCGTACTATCTGGAGAGGGCACGCCGATCTGGGCAAAGAAGAGTAGATACATCCCGGTTGGCTGGGATGACCTTGAGGTCGTGGGAGGATCTCCTAGCGTGACCATTTATTAGTCTAGTCGCGGATCGATTCAGAAGATGAACGATCCGGAGATATTCAGTCGCGTCAGCGAGTCCCTAGTCAGAGGGCAGAGTGTTGTACTCTGCACACTGATCTTTAAGGAGGGTTCGGGTCCAAGGGAGCCTGGCGCTAAAATGCTTGTGACACCGGATGGTAAGGCTCTAGGCACTATAGGTGGTGGGGAGATGGAGAGGGTGATCATGAAACAAGCCCTAGAGGCGCTTGCAGAGGGTAAACCCAGGACGCTGCACTTCGCCATGGGAGTGCCCCCGCGTGAGGGAATGATCGCCATAGACTCTAAGTGCGGCGGGGAGGTCAAAATATTCATGGACATCGTGAAACCTGAGCCACGGCTTGTGATCATGGGGTCGGGCTGGATAGCCCAGGCCACGGCTCGCTACGCGAAAGGCTGTGGCTTCGAGGTCACAATCGTCGACGATGCTACGACAGCAAGGCAGGATTACTTCCCGGGGATGAGGGTAGTCAACGGAAAGTACCCCGAGTCGTTAAATGGTGTTGAGATTCGGCCAAGTGACTTTGTCGCAGTCCTCCACGGTGAGACCTCATTTGAGCTTGCTGCCCTGCGTTACGCGGTTAAGGCGAAGCCTGCCTACATCGGGCTCCTTGGAAGTACAAATAAAGCGAGAAAACACAAAGAGCAGCTCAAATCTGAAGGATTCGACGAGAAGGTGCTCGATGTCATGTATGCCCCCATCGGCCTCGACATAAACGCGGGGACACCTGAGGAGATCGGTGTGAGCATCGTGGCTGAGATGATAAAGAGGAAACATGGCTAGTGGAGCATGGGAAGGTTCCCCACGAGCTTTTTGAAGCATTTCTTCGATACTAGAGGATGACACCCAGGGTTTTTTCAGTTCCTTCGAAGGATTTAAACGACTTTTCGATGTAGTCCTCATAGCGAAGCTCCCTAGCATGTCTCGATTAATCAACAACGAGGAAGCCATCAAGCCTCATGAATCTGCGCGCGCTCATAGATAGATCTAATCTTTACGAGGGTTCGATGTATACTTCGCCGTCATTCAAGATGTCGACGCGAACTTGTTTTGTTATCCTCGTTCCCGATACGCTGTCCTTTGCGTCGTGCTTTAGTTCTTTGTATATTAGGGAGAAGTCCACACTTATCCTGACCCCGGCAGAATCGGCCGCGTCTATGAGCATTCTTGGTACATCCACTAAGTGCGTCGTGGGGGGCAAAGTTACGGTGGCGACTGTCCTGAGTTTCCTATATGCGGTTATTGTTTCCTTTGCCCTTTCCAGGTTCCTGCGTGCTCGTCTCTCCACGAGGGAGATATTTTGCCTCGTTGTTCCAAGTTTAGTTGCTACCTCCTCTTGCGTTAGGCCTGTCATTCTGAGTCGTAGCACCTCTAGCTGGATCCTGGTCAACGACCCCGACTTCTCTCCCGCAGTCATCTCATTACCCCAAATGAAATCAATAACGCTTTACATTTCAATCGTTATTACTTAAAAGGAAAGCGTAAAGTTTAACTCAGTATTGAGTGTTAGTCATTTACCATCAATATGAAAAGAAACACTCTTGTCTTACTTGTCGTCATCTTAGCAGTTTCGGCGGTGGGTCTCTACGCCGCGTACCAGTATTTCACCCCGAAACCCGCGGAGGAGCTCAGAGTCTTCGCGGCGGCTAGCCTTACGGTTCCCTTCCAGAGCCTGCAGTCTCAATTCGAGAGCAAGTACAACGCGAAGCTGATCTTCAACTTCGCTGGCTCGAGCACTCTCAGCACTCAGATCATCCATGGATCCCCCTGCGACGTCTTTGCATCTGCTAACACAAAGGAGATGACCAATGTCAAAAACGCCAACCTGCTATCTGGAAGCTCGACCGTCTTCGCCCATAACTCCATAATTGTTATCGTCGCGAAGAACGATACCAAAGTCTCTACCCTTCTCGACCTCGCAAAGCCGGGCGTGAGGATAGTGATGGCTGATAAGTCGGTCCCAGCCGGCAACTATGCACTTCAGATCTTGACTAAGATCGATGCAACTTGGGGTAATTCAAGCAGTCCCCTCTATAAAGGGGACGAGTATGTGGGCTTCTCCAAGAAGGTGCTCGCGAACGTGATCTCATACGAGACTGATGTGGAACAGGTCGTAACAAAGACTGAGACTGGGACAGCGGATGCTGGCCTCGCCTACAAGTCTGATGCAATCAATAGGGCGAGCGAGGTCAACTTCATCGAGATCCCAGGCGATATAAACCTGATAGCAATTTATCCTATAGGGATCATAACCACAACGAGTCATGCTGTACTGGCTCAGAAGTTCATAGACTATGTGATGTCGAGCGACGGCCAGAAGGCGCTCGCTGACGCTGGATTCCTGGGACCATAGGTGCGGTGTGTTGAGGCTAGCGCTTAGAGCAGTAGTTGTCGTGTTCTCTGCGATCTTCCTCCTTTTCATAATACTGCCAATAGCTGCAGTGTTTCTCAGAGTTACACCCTCTGAACTGGTGTCGAGGCTCAACACTCCTGCGGTTATAGACTCCTTGAAGTTGAGTCTTCTCGCCTCTACGGTCTCTACCGCTGTCGTCCTAGTTCTCGCGACGCCAATCTCCTACGCCCTCGCTCGGTACGATTTCAAGGGGCGTTGGTTCCTCGACGCCGTTGTTGATCTGCCTATGGTTCTACCCCCAGCGGTGGCAGGCCTCGCACTCCTTCTGGCCTTTGCCCCGCGAGGACTCATAGGTGGAGTCTTGGCGAGTCGAGGTATCATTCTCCCCGGATCGATTTGGGCAGTCGTTATTGCCGAGGTCTTCGTCAGCTCACCCTTCTATATACGTGCCTCCAAGGCAGCTTTTAGTGGGGTGAATCAGAGATTAATTGACAGCGCGAGGATACTCTCTGCTTCCGATACCCGCGTCTTCTTGAAGGTCACCTTTCCCTTAGCCTGGAGAGGTGTCTTCGCGGGTCTAGTCATGTGCTGGGCGAGGTCCTTAGGAGAGTTTGGGGCCACACTGATGTTCGCGGGTAACCTCCCAGGTGTGACCCAGACAATGCCCCTTGCCATCTATATCGCTTTGAGCAGTGACCTCCAGGTAGCCGTCGTCCTCTCTGTGATACTGATCCTGTTTTCCTTCATACTCCTCGCAGCAGTCAAGTCCTTGGGCGGTCAGAGGACACCTTGATCAGCGTCAAGGGAATCAGGAAGGCCTTCGGGTCTAGACAGATACTGCGAGAAGTGAGCTTCGATGTGTCAGATGGCGAGGTTTTAGGCCTCGTCGGCCCGAGTGGGGTGGGGAAGTCAACGACACTAAACATCATCGCTGGCCTTCTTGAACCCGACTCCGGTGAGATAAGTGTAGACGGCGTCATAGTGACGAGAAGTGGAGTAAGCGTGAATCAAATCTCTTTTCCGCCCGCTTTGAGGGGTCTTGGCTACGTTATGCAGGAAGCTGCTCTCTTCCCGAATATGACAGTTCAAGAGAACATAGGTTTTGGTCCAGAGTCACAGGGGCTATCCAAAGGGGAAATTGCGGCGAGGGTAAACAAATTATTGTTGATGGTTCATGTCGAGGATGTCAGAGATTTCTACCCAGACCAACTGAGTGGGGGGCAACAAAAACGTGTAGCCCTAGCCAGAACGCTCGCGGTGAGTCCAAAGATATTGTTACTGGATGAGCCTCTTACCTCTCTCGACCCCGAACTGAAGACGCAGCTCATGAATGACATTAGGAACATATTCGACGTATTGAGAGCTACGGTGATCTATGTGACGCACGACTCTGAAGAGGCTGATTCCATGGTAGATAGAATTGTAAAAATTAAAGAGGGAGAAATAGAATGAGTTTTCAAGGAATCTAGCCAATATAATTCAATCTGGACTCATCCACCGCTAACGATTGTGAGAAACCGAATCTCTGAGAACTCAGAAAGGGGCTGTGTAAACCCAAGCTTCGTCATCTTACCATCAACAGAGGTCATCATATCCTTCCGAAGCTTACCGGACTGCTCTGCCACGGGTGTCCACTGCTCTATCCGCTGCTCTGTTTGCTGCTGCTCGCTGGTGCTTACTGCTCGATGTGGATTGCTTGTACAGTAGTACCCTATGCAGGCATACACTCCTGTACATCTTCCTCTGCAGCAGCTGCAGCATCCATTGTGTTACCTGCAGCAGCGGGCACAGTCACGCTCTTGCTCTTCAGGAACTCTACGTAGCCAACGTCACTCTCCAGCTTCCTTATCCAGTCTGGTAACGTATCGAAGGGAGAACAGGCTTCTAACCCAAGTTGTGACCTCCGGCTTGTGCTACATCCAGTTGACCATGCTCCTAACCTTAACTACCTCCAGCTTGGAAAACTGCGCCAGCTCCTTGTATTGGTAGTTGTCGCGCGTGCAAGAGCATTCATCCACTCCAAACGTCGGCCTCATCACTGGAACCATCTACACACAGTATGAAGCGAAGAAGCTGGGCGCGGTAAAGTAGACCTATTTTTTTTTGAAAATATAGTTAGACCTATCCAACGCGGATGGACGTCGAAATACGACGGAGAATCTCCACGCCAATTCTGCGTCGAAATCCGACGTTCACCGTTTCTTGCAGCGACGCCCACCCTTGGCACACGCATCCTGAGAAGGGTCTCCTCCACACCCTTCCTCGCCTGTATTACACTCGGCTACTCCTCAAGCGTGGCTTCACCCTCCTACATCCTCTCGGAGATGCTAACACTCTGGCTTAACCGCCGTGATGACGATGGATGGCGGTGGCTCCTCCCTTGACTTCTTCGGTGACTTATCCGTGACCGTCTGTGACCCCTTCTGCTGGCTTTCCATGACTGTCCGTGACTCCTCCCGTGACCCTTCCGTGACTGTCTGTGATGGGTGACCGTGAGTGACCTGCCGTGACTGTCCGTGACTGAGTGTGGTTAGCTACTGCAGTACTAGCCTGTTCGGGGGGTAAGCGCGCGAAAACGGATAAATAATTTATCAAAAAACATGCACGCGATGAAAAGAGCCTACTCAACCGCGAAGAGCTTCATAACCGCTAAGATTGGAAGCGCGCGTCCAAGTTTCGTTCCAGCGTTGATATGCGCACGGAAACGTTATCACCATTCTTCATCTGCTCTAATGCATGGTTAACACAACTTACCAAAAACTGAAGAAACATATAGATGAGGTTAGAATAATCGACACCCACGAACACCTCCCACAAGAGAAAGATCGAGTAAGTCGAGTTGTGGACGCCCTATCCGAACTGTTCATACACTATACTTCCTCGGACCTTGTTTCAGCGGGGATGAGAGAGACAGACGTAACCACAATCAGAGACACCTCGAAGCCTCTCGACGAGCGCTGGAGCATCTTGGAACCCTGGTGGGAGAGGATCAGAAATACGGGTTACGCCAGAGCCATAGAGATCGCTGCTCGGGATCTATATGATGTACCGAGCATCTGCTCAAACACCTACAGGGACCTCTCGAATAAAATGAGAGACAAGAATAGAGAGGGACTCTACAGGTGGGTGCTCAAGGAAAAAGCGGGGATAGACATTTCGATACTGGACGACCTAACAGGCAGCTACGAAATAGACCGTAACTTCTTCGCCCCGGTCCTTAGAGTGGATGACCTCATGACCCCAAGCGACAGAAACGAGCTGGAAATCATAGCGAAACTGCATGGCGTGCGGATCCACGACTTCAACGACTATGTAGCCCTAGTCAGGAAGAGCTTCGATGAGTATGAAGGAAAAATATTCGGGATCAAAATAGCCCTCGCATACCAACGTCCCCTATTCTTCGAAAAGCGTTCTTACTCGGATGGGGAGGAGGCATTCAACAAGCTTTACAAGACCCGAGGGTTCACTAGATACACGCCCAATCCCACGAGGAAGGAGAGCAGAATGGTGCCTTGGGGCCCAGGCATCGAGGAACTGCTCCCTATGCAGGACTACCTAGTACACATAGCTATCCAGGAAGCAGAGAAGCGTAGGCTACCCATACAAATCCACACCGGACTCCAAGAAGGTAATGAGAATATACTGTCGAATTCTAACCCGGAGCTCCTCGTGAACCTTTTCATGGAGTACCGAGACGCCAAGTTTGACATCTTCCATGGCGCTTGGCCGTACTGCAATCAACTATCAGCTCTCGCCAAGAACTTTCCCAACGTGTATCTGGATATGAGCTGGATGCATATTATCAGTCCCTCGAGGTCCCGCAGTGCACTCTACGAGTGGCTCGATGAGGTTCCCGTCAACAAGATCCTAGGTTTCGGCGGCGACTTCCTCTGTGTTGAAGGAACATATGGTCACACCGTCATCGCTAGAGAAAACATTGCCAAGGTCCTCGCATTAAAGGTGGAGGATGGCGACTTCAAACTAGAGGATGCGAAGAAGTACGCCACATGGATACTTAGAAAAAACGCTGAGGAACTATTCTTTCCAGAAGGCTGTTAATGTCCAAGTGTACAAGTTCACGGTTTAGTATTATGTGGAGCTGCTCGCGCCTCTGTGTTAAATTGTGCGCTTGGGTTCGGGTGAGCACGCATCCTTATTTCATTCTTATGACTTTAACCTATTGAGCTTTAAGTTTGGCCCATCTTGCGACTATCTTCGATTCTATTATAATATTTCTACAACAATGCCCGTAAACGTGAAAAGATTAGAGAATTTTAATTACTAATTGTAAAATAAATGTAGTTGACTTAATGTGAAGAACTATGAGATAGAACATATTGGAATAAGCGTCGATAAACCAATCGAAATGGCTAACTGGTACCGGGAAGTCCTGGGTTTTAAAATCAAATTTTCGGCGAAAGACGATGAAAAGGCAATGGCATTCATAACCGATTTCGACGAAAAAGTCACAGTTGAACTTTTTTAAGTCCCAGATGTGGAACCACTCTCAAAAGTGATGAGTCATAATCTTCAACTTCACATTGCTTTGAAATGCGACGATCCCGAGAGGGAAATGCTTTCACTGATCGATAAGGGAGCGAAATTTATCGAAAAATGTCCAATATCTCTACCTGGGGATTACCTGGTTATTCTTAGTGATTCATGGGGAAACTGCATACAGTTGGTGAAAAGAGGTCATAAAATAGGGTTGAGTAATGTGTGGAGAACAACAAATGTTTGAGTCGTGCGGGACGGAAAGAAAACTGAATAAGTCAATTCAGGCTTTATGTCATGCAATTTGTATACTCGAATTATTCTGTAAGTATGTTCTGAGAATTAAGATTATTTAATTTATGTTAAAAGTAGTGGGGGGAGGTAGTGGCAAACTGGCGTTTGGACTATCACGCGCAAATATAATTATCGGAATACCCGACTCGCGCGCGCGATTATCTGCTAAATTTCCACGATTAAGCAAGTTGCGTGAAAATGCACTTCCCAATAATACATTAGTTTTAAATCTCATCCATTCTGAATGTCAACCATGAATCACAGAGTGACTAAATACCTACTGATAACGCTGATAATTGCCAGCTATATAATGGGGCCTTTAACAACCGTCTTCGGCGCCTCCACAAATTGGGCCTCTACTATATCTATACAGGATAAGACGAGCAAAACACCTGTGCCCATAGGACAACCACTCCTCGCCGGCGATTCATACAACTTAACATTGCAGGTTGACGTGCCATTCACCCAAAATGGCTCAAACTTCAATGTATCACTAAGTAGTGCCATGTCTCCCAGCGTGACACAATATTGGTACTTGCTCACGAAGAACTATGGAGGATACAATTCAGCTACATTCACCCCAGGTGAAAGAAGCATCCTATTCAAGCAAGTTGAGGGAAAGATCCAACTTGAGGTTCTCTTTCAGATCCCTGCTGATGTAACAACCAAGCAGGCACTAGGCCAAACCTATCGATTCATGCTAAAGAATTACTCCCTCATTCAGATCTTTGTCACTGGAGGCTCATCAGTTGGCGTCATTAGCCTCAACGTCTCTGACCCATCCATAGAGAACTACCTATCAACAGCCAACCAGAAATCCAACATGATATCAGCGGGACAGATAGACAAATCTTATGAGTCACTAGTAAATGGAGTACTCGCACAAGCGGATATTATATATAACCTCGGGCTACCCGAGAAGGCAACGGATATCTTGAACGTGATCAACACCAGCAACTTCCCACCTCCGCCTAATAACTCACTTCAGACTATTCTAATTGGGGCTGTGGTTTTGGTAGCGGTAGCGGCAGTCTTAGGTTTCCTCATGTTCTCTCGGGCCAACTCGAAGGCAACCATGAAGCAGTCAACAATAGATGACACACGGAACCAGCTGGCGGGTCTAGAGGTCACAGCGGCGCGATACGATGAGTCACTCGCCGGTGAGCTGAAGAGGCTCCGAGACAAACTCGAAGAGGCATAGTTTGACATGTTCTCCAACATTCACCTCATTGGTTTAGGGGGTACCGGGGCAAACCTCATTCAGACTCTTCTAGAGAGCGCTCGTCTTCAGAACCTACTTCAATCTGAGGACTTCAGCATCGCCTGCCTTGCCATAGATGTAGCTGACGGAGACTTAAACAACCTCCAGAATGCGTACAAGGCCACGCTCGAGAAACTAGCGTCAAAGGGCATACCGGTGGAGAAGCTTTGGGTAAGGGCTCTGAACATCAAATTCAACACACCCGACTCGCTCTTCGAGTTCATGGAGAAATACGATAAGTACGTTGAGAAGGAGGGTATTCAGATCAAGAACTACCAGCCTTGGCTAAAATCCTCAATCTCCATTCCCCCACTCGCGGGAGGTGTCGGGCGCCAGAGGGCCCTCAGCAAGGCCGTATACAACCTCAACTACTTCCACTACTCCGAGTTGAACTCTGTGATGTCGGTCTTCAAGGACCGTGTCTTAACCTCCAAATTCCAACCAATAGTTGTTGTCCTCTTTGGGCTAGGTGGCGGAACCGGCAGTGGAATGGTCATGGACTTTGCTCGCCACCTCAGATCCAAACTCGGTTCATCGGTCCCAATAATTGGAATGACGATACTCCCAAGCACAGCTGATGACCTCCTCGCACGAGGTCCCGCCCCATACAACGCGCTCATGGAGTTGGAGCTCTTCTTCAACAACACCCTCAACGAGCAGATAGTCAAAAAATACGGAGACGCCTACAAGAACCCTCTCAACTCCCTCTTCTTCATGGCGCTAGACCCCATATACAACAACCGCAACAACCTAATGACGGCGAAAAAGGAGCTCGACGACTCTGTGATAGACATCTTAAACATGTTCAGCAGCTTCGACCTAGCTGACCTCTTATCGAGGGTGGGAACCAACAACGACTTTGGCTCCAACTGGATACACTCGATAGCTTACCTCAAGATCAAATACCCAGTTGATGACTATGTGAAATACCTGCATGAGTACCTCCAACTTGCCGACAACGCTGGGGAACTGATGAACTCCAAGAGGGACGTCCTCAGCAAGATCAACGACATTCTCAATAACCGATACAATGAGTTCGTCGAACTCTACAAGAGGCAACTTATAGCGGTGGGCGGATACAGAGCTGACACCTTCAACAACGATGTTGAGGACGTAATCCACAGGGGCGGTAAGTACGAGTCAGAGTTAAGAAAGCAGATCAAGGGTCTAAGTGACTTTGCGGCCTACTATAATGATAAGTGGAACAAGACTCTTATGGCTCTAAACTTCTCTGAGGACACGGTTGAGTATTCGGTAATGCAGCAGATCAATGTTTTCAGGGAGAGAATAGTTCACATCGATAAGAACTACGAGGACTACAACAAGACAGTCCAGCAGTTCATGTCGGAGCTCGAGAATAGCATCACAGCAAGCAAGTTTCTCACATCGACCCAGATACGGCAGATAAGGTCATACATTAACCTGATAACCCTTCTAGCGGTAGCGATAGACACAACCAAGAGCTACTTGAGAAGCAAAGCACTGGCCGATGAACTCGCTATACGATACACCAAAGACAAATCGAGAACTGGAATAAGGATCAGCACAATCGGCGACACTGAGCTTCTCCCCCTGTATAAGACCGCGGGAGTCATTCTAACGCGTGCCGAGACCGAGATCAAGATGAGCGATAACTATGTCCCTAGCATAAAGATCATAAGAAAAAATATAGAGTCGAGGTTAAAAGAAGAGTCGGGGGACGTCGAGTCGCTGCAGAGGCAGCTGAACCAGAAGGAATCCGAGGAGAAGCGAATCAAGAACGAGGTCAACAAAATTTGGGTTGACTTCGACGGCAAGAAGAGGGTGCTTGAGAAGAACCTCAAAAACCTGCAGACTGAGCTCATCAATATAAGGAGCAACTACGATGAGCATAAGATCGCACTGGAGTCGATTAGGCAGGAGGTTGAGAAGATGACCCTGTTCGAGAAGAGCCTCGAGGTCACCTCCACCTACCGCAAGAACCTCAACTTCGTTTATACAAAGACAAACGAGCTGAACGCTGCCCTCAGTCAGATTACGAAGACGGGCAACTATTATGAACGCGTCGTCGAGCTGAGTGAGGTCGAGCAAGTAAAGATAATGGACAAGATCCTTAAGGAGGAGGAATCTAACCTAAAGGGCGACGGCATCCTCAAGGACATCGTTGACCGCGACCGATTCAGGGACATTGTGAAGTCCTACGTTAGGATATTCAGCGTAGCAAACTACGTGGGCCTCTCTGACCATTACCGCACTGATCTCATCTGGACAACCGTAAGCATCCCGGGGGGTCTATGGGACCAGCAGCTGCAGGGCATGCTATCTAACACACTTAACGTCTTCTCAAGCGTGGAAGCTAGCAAAAGCATCTCAATAAGGCAGATCGACCAGATCGACCCGTGGACGATCACATTCCTCGTCATCTTCGCCAAAGCGAGGATGGAAGACCTAGAGAAGTTCTCCTCGATGAAGAGCGATGCAGACTCGGTAAAGAAATCTGAGAGGGTGCTATTCCGCAGCCTCCTCCTCGAGCAGGGAATCCACGACGTCTCCGAGCTGGCCAATATAGGTGACGAGTAGGTGGGGTGGAGATCGAATTCAAAGAGATCACTCCCAAGTTACGCGCAACCGTAGACAAGTATACCTCAGCCACGATAATTGGTATCTCCTCCTTTGCCTTCATGGCTGCTATCAACTTTCTACCAGGCGCACCCGTATTTCCTCTACTAGTCTCGATCCTCCTCTTCTCTACTGCTCTCCACTATAACCCGAAGTTTTCCTCAACAATTCTCAGTCTCATCGTCTTCATAACAATCTTCTACCAACTAACCGGCTTCTCTGTTTGGACAGTTACAAACAATGCAGGATTAGCATTCATCATAATCTCCGTGGGGGCTCTACTGGTCAACCTATTCAGCGCCAGGCATGAAGCCACATCGATGGCTATAGCCATCCTCGCAGTAGCCATGATGTTCACGCCTTACTACTATCTCTCTGTGCCACTGATAGTTGCGGCGGCCATAATCGGTGGGCTCTCAAGCATTGGCCCAGTCTCTTTAACCTACGTTCTGACTATGATACCTCTCCTAGTGGTTGAGAACGCCTTCATCTCTGAGGCGGGTAGCCAATTAACGCGTACTACACCCCTTATCTTTACACAGCTCATCAACTTCTCCAAGTATATGCGCCCCCCTATACCAGGGCTTAACATCTTCCTAACCAATGTCTCCCCCGACTTCTACAACCCCCTTGTCGCTGCGCCGGTCAAAAACTACCTCTCCAACGGAATGGTTTTTTTCCTCTTGATACCACTAATCATCCTCTTCCTAATATTCATCCTATCCGCCGGAGTGGCTAGTGGAATAAGCAGTTTTCTTGATAAGTTTTCAGTATTTGAGCAGGCTAACCAGATGTTGCATTTGATTTCTCCCATCGTCGCTTCCATAGTGACGCCGCTCACCTTCTACATACTCATAACAGTACTTTCGCAAACCAACATAGGCGGCTATCAGACGTCTCTCGACACCTCAACAATGATCTGGATGGCTATGTCATCGCTTGTTCTTGGCGCAGTCTTCACTGCGAGGGAGTATGGGATCCAGTTGCTGGAGAGGACGGAGAAGGCGAGGATCGAAGTTTCACAGAAGATCGGAGCCATAAAGAAGCTAATAGACCCATGTAAAAAATTGATTAACCAAGCCACACTTGAGGCCCCCTCAATCATACTTAGCCCTGAAGCGAAAACCGTGGAGGAGACGGAGTCAACCATAAACGACTATTGGAGGGGTTTTAGCACTGCAAGTTTCGAGACTCTTAATGAGTGGATCCAAGAGCTGGATAACGTTCTGACACCGAAGGCGATGCATTTTTCAGATGCAGTCAGAGTCAGGGTGACAGGTGAGCTGCACTACCTCATTTCACTCGTCGTCACTTACAACAACATATTAAAGGAGGTGGGGTTAAAGAAGAGCTTCTCCGAATTGGCGGAAGTAAATAGAAACCTGGATTTTAACCAGGCCCTTAAAGACTACTCGCTTCTTCTCAACGATATTAAGAATAATTCAAAAGACATCTTCAACACCTACAAGGCTACCTTTAACGCCTTCAACGTTGTAACCTCCCAGCTTGACGTGCACCCGCCGGTGGATCCCACCCGACTATTCGAATCCAACGACTATGAAGGTGGCGTCAAGCTGCTCGCGGAGGAATATTGGCTCAACTTCCACATAAAGAACCAACCCGAGCTAGAGAGCCTCGTAGCATCACTGCTGGAGAAGACCGAGAGTCTGATTGAACTCCTAGACCAGAAGAGGGGACAGACGCTAAAACTCATGACTGAAAAATTAGCAGAACCTAAGCCAGTTAACTCTATTCTGATACTCGAGGAGGTTAAGAACCTTAAACAGACCTTAGATGATGTTCTCAACGACGTCTCGGGCGAGATCACCCAACTCCAAAAGCTCATCAACAGCTTTCCAGGGACCACGAAGGTCATCCACTTCGAGGTCTTCAACTACTCCACGAGACTTCAGAGCCTGAGGGATAGAAACCTAAACGCCAAACCAACCCTACGTGATTCGACCGAGATCGTTGAGGAGTTGACGGACTTTATGAAGAATTATGGAGCCAGCAAGAAGTCGGACGAGGGCAATCTCATAATCCTATCCCAGCTGCCCGTAGCTATGAAGATCATTAAAAACGAGTTAGCCGAACAGAATGCACTCGAGATCTCCACTCTCCCTTTTCAGCGCAGAGCAGCCCAGATTTATGCAGCTTACTACGCTAACAATAACCCGGAGATAAAATATGATGAGGATAAAGAGGTTATAATGAAAAATGCCTAGCTGCCAGAACTGCCATGCAACCGTCTGGGATCTGAATTGCCCAGAGTGCAATTCGCCTGTTCCCTACGATCAACTCGTTAGGGAACTAGTCGACCTCCCGGAGACGGAGGTGAGGTTTGAGGACCTTATTGTACTGTTCGTAGGCCTCGATTGCGCTGAAGTAAAGGATGCATTTGTATCAAAGATTGTGATTGGCAGCGAAGACGCTGAGGCAACAAAATCACTTACCCTGAAGCAGATAGACGGAGGGACATGGCTCGACTACTCAAAAAGGTGCTCGAATCAAATCGACGGGTGGTTGAGGAGAGTCTGCTACAATATCTCAAAATATAAAATGATTGTAGTGAACACTAACAGTCCACTATCTTTAGCCACCCTAAACAGTTCCATGCTGGAGGGAAACGAAACAATGCTGGCTATAACTGCGGATGATTCCTCAACCCCACTGGTTAAAAACACGTGCTACATTGCCCTGAAAAAAGCGCATGAAAAGGGGTGGTCGTTAGTCCTTGTTGAGGAAAAATATGTCAAAAGCCTCGCCTACTTCGACGAGGACCAGGGGTTGATCACTGGTGATGCTGCGTTTGAGGAAGTCGTCAAAAACCTAGCATCCAATATCCAAACTCTGAGCCACTTTATCGAGGGTGACAAGAAACTCGGAATAATGAATCACTCCATCTCTACCCTCCTCTCCGCCTCGGATCAGGTCTATAGGAACATGGAGACTTTATTCAAAATTAACGCCTTCATGAACTCCATCGAAGGCGTCGAGGGAGGCTACCAGAGCATCCACCTTCTTGGGCTATCGCCAAGGGAGCTTCGCCTAGGGATAGAGGATACCTTCAAGAACTATTGCTTGGGCTTCAAGGATCTCCTAAACTCCGAGGTTATTTTACGTGAGAAATCCTCCCGATACAACTTCTGCGACCTATACATTTTCTATGGACTCAGCGAGGACCCTATCTTGGAGAAAATCGAGGCCGGGTATAGATCGATAGCGAGGAGGATACCGTCGTTGAGCTTGGGGGTGAATTAGGTGGTTTACTCGACGAAGGTTTGGAATATCTGGTTCAGGGGAGAATACTACGAAGCCGGTGAAATCAGGATAGTCGAGGAAGAGAAGACTATAGGCGTGTCTAAGCTGAAAAAGACCCTGAGAAGCTCCGAGTTGATCCCTGTTGGGCATACTACTTACGGTGACTCCACAAAGATCTCTGTAGATGGGCTCAAATTAAGGATTAACGACCTTTCATTCGATATCATCGACAAGGCAACCTATGACCAAATAACTGATATCGTAAACAAACCTTACAGTCTAGAACGTGAGAGAAGGGAGAAAATAGTCAAAACTGTAGACACCTCCGTAATCAACTTCCTCTTGGAACGCGCGAAGGCGATGGAGGATCTCAGGGAGCTGAGTGTTAACCCACGTGAGGCGATTATGCGCAAGTTGGAAAGGGTTGGCGAAGGAGAGGATCCGGTGACCCAATTCAGGGGGATGCTCTCGCAGTCCCTGATTGGACCCTACTCTGAGATGGAGTCAAATCTCCTGTTGCTTAAGCCAATTATTAGCGAAGTAAACATGCAGAGAGTGTACGCGATGATATTCGGTGTCGCATCTGTCCAGGAGGCGATGCTGAGAAGGGCTGACCCTTCTAAGCCACTTGAGCTGCTGGGGAAAGTCGCTGCAAAGAAGTTGACCTGGGAAGCCACCTCTGGCTCCGCGTTTGTGGACGCGACTAAGAGTCTCTACTCAGAGATTGCCGTCTTGAGTCCAGATGTTCTGCTTGGGAAAAATTAGTTATTGGTTTGACTCGACCACACGTGTATCGTTACGGTTCAGTTTGGTTTTCATCACAGCTTTTGCCTTCGCGATGAGCTTTATGATGTTATGCGAGCGTCCACCCGATGCAAAATAGGCTATTATTACGATGGCAGCTTCGATTCCTACGATCAGTCCGATGAGTAGGTAGTTATACCCGAAGTTCGCCTGTTCGTTTAATGGCTTGTTGATTGTTAATATGATGAAGTTGGATGTGCTGTTCACTTCCCCAGTCCAGTTGATGAATGAATAGAGGAAGGAATTAGGATGCTCGCTTAGTCCTAGAGTTGTCCCGACTGGTACATAGACTGTTGTGAGGTTCCCAGCGTTTACTGTGGCGTTGCTGGAATTAAGGGTGTAGGCGATGTAGCCCCAGCCATTTGCATTAATTTTCAAGCCGGGGTAAAATATCATCTTCTCCGTAATTGGGGCCGAGACAATGAACGTGGCATTTAGCAAAGGACCCGTGTAGGACCCTTCCCCGCTGCCGGCCCAACCCTCGAAACGCCAGCCATCTGCAGCCGTTGGGTATATTGATATTTGGGAAGTCGAGTTATGCCAGTCGCTGGGTTGTGACGCGGATCCGGCTATCGTTAGACTTGGTTCTATCTTCACATAGTATTGATGCAGGTAAGTTGGAGACACCTTAATGGAGCTCGTTATTTTACCGTTGACTGAGGGAGTGATCAGCCATCTTTCAGAATCTGAGCCTCCTAGAAGTATCTGCGGATACGTGTAAGTCGTGTTTGCGTCAGCCCAAGTTGATGAATCGGCGGATGTCACTTCTTGCGTAGATGATGATCCGAGGGAAACGTATTTGATAGATGGTGAATTAGGTGAGCCGCCGTACAGTGTAGTGAAACTGAAGATGACGCTGAATTGATGGTAGTAGAGCTTAGCAATTGTTCCCGTTGCCTGGATGTTTCCGGTTGAGGTGGCTGCATACCACCTCTCTGAATCGTTTGAACCGATCAGTGGGTTTTGAAAATTGTAACTGGAGCCGCTGTCTAGCCAGAGATTGGAGGTAGAGTTAGTCGAAGTCGCTATACCAAAGCTGATTATGTTAACTGTTGGCTGAGTGAATCCAGTGCCCCCGCTGACCCTGTAATTTAGGGTTACAGCGTATTGGTGGTAGTAGTTAAATGATAGGGTCTTCGTGATGGTAATTACCCCGGTTATAGGTTGCCCGGTGCTCCAGCGCTCGGTGAGGCTCGATCCATCGAGCGTGCCCGCCTCGGTCCACGAGGCGCCACTATCAAACCAATAGTTGGTCGGCGATGTTGTGAGAGCCTGCTTTGAGTTGGAGCCAAATGCTGGAGCCCTGAATGATGGTTGACTTGGCGAACCGCCTCCTAATATATTGTATGATAGCGTCAGGAGTAGCTGATGATAGTAGACGGGTCTTATGGTTGTTGAGGATGAGACTGTTCCGGAGGGTGTGGTTGAGGCCTGCCACCTCTCATTCGTACCAGAGCTAGTTAGGGGATTGGGCGAGTATGTGTAGGTTGACTGGGCGTCTGCCCAGGTTGACTGGCTAGGGTTGGCCTGCAATGGGTCCTGGTCAAGTCCCAAAGCAATGTATTTTACCGAGGGGGCAGTGGGATTGCCGCCTCCGCTGATGCCGTAGTCGAAGACTATGTAGTATTGGTGATAATAGTCTGGGGTGATCAGGGTCGAGGAGGTTACAGTGCCAGTGGGTTTAGCGGTGATCCATCTCTCACCCAGTTTTGACCCCGCTAGTGGATTAACGTAGGAGTAGGCTGACCCGTAGTCCACCCAAACGATAGTCACCGTCTTGTTTGCCATTGCTGACCCAAACCTTGTATAGGATACGTATGGAGGTGAGAATCCGGAGCCTCCTTTGAGGATGTTGTATCCAAACTGCACTGTGACTTGATGGTAATAGACTAATGCTATAGTTTGGTTGGCATTAGCTGTACCCGCTGTGTTCTGGTTCGTTTGCCATCTCTCGTATGGCAGTGAGCCTGAAAGTGGGTTTGTGATGCTCCATTGTGTGTTCACGTCGAGGCGATAGGTGGTTACCTGTGAACCAAGTATCTGAATATGCTGTACGCCATTTGATGTGTAGGTTACTGTGGGCGGGGAGTATCTGTTCCCTCCCCCATTTACGGAGTAGCTCAGAGTATAGGAAACTTGAGGTTGCGCACATTTACAGTCCGGGATTTGTGTAAAGAGGAAGATGAAGATCACAAATATTGTTGGAACGAAAAAATTGCGAGCGCGTAATATTCTCATGTTGAACTTATCTGAATAAATAATGTGGCTTTAATAAGATTTTATAGCCTAATTAAGAAGAATAGTTAACTGTTTTTTCGTGAGCGCGCGCGATCGATTTTAAAGACAGATTTGCGTGTGCTACTTCCAAGAAAGTGTCCCCGAAGGTAGTAATCAAGAAGGAACTACTCCACACCTAGTCAAGACCAAGTCCAAAGTCCTACCCGTGAAAATAGTTGACAAGCCAGATGGCGTAATACCGAAGCTCTCACCTGCGGGGGCAAAGTTAGTCGAGGAGTTTAGGAAGTTCTCGTGCAATAGTGTTAGTGTCCATTGCTTAAGGCAAGAAGAGGGCGATTGTAATGGAGGATCTGAAGTGATACGACTCTTGTCAGAGTCCAAGTATGGCGTGTTTTTATAGAGCAGAATGCGCGCGCAGCGTTCAAGCGATAATTCCTCATTCACCTGAACGCAAATCAGCTCCGACATACTCTCTGAAGATTAAAAACAAATTCAAAATGCAACATTTGAATAATAGCATAGTTAGTCACCTTCCTTCCCACGACTACGCGGGTCTGACGCGCTGAGATAGGTTAGTTAGAAACTATTTGGTCTCGATCCTGATCCTCAAGGGAAAAAATATGCTAAATAACTCATTTTTCAATTAAACCTCTGTATTTCTTAAATACATTTTGATCGATCTTGAACCGCAGCCCTTGTCTACCACCAGACCCAGACCTAACCATTATTCCATTACCAAAGAGAGTCTTAGAGATGTGTTTGGGGAGTGATTTTCCTAATAATGCCGCCTTAATCTCTGCACTATAATAGACTACCATATTCTTCTGGCTGGTTTCACACATTTCCCTGTTCACTTCAGTTTTCTCCTTCTCAGTTAATTCTATCCAAACCTTTGCCATGAACTCTCTCCTCCCTTGCGCCCAATGCCAAGGATATCACCGTACTAGATGATAACCTTTGAATTATTTTCAAATATTTCTTGATAAATTTTTACTAGTTGAGTAGCTCTAAGCTCTGGTTATTAACCAAGTATTAATAGCCCCACCTCAGGTGTTTTCTTAGGTGGTTAGGAAACGGATAACGTTCGTATAGATGATAACCGTTTTCAGCCAAATCTGAGTCATCTCGAGAAGATAATTCTGGATAATATAGCCAGAATGATGTTTCGATATCCTCCAACCACACAAACTGTATATCTGGAAGACTTAAAAAAAGAGGTAGCTAAAGAGTATAAAGAGGACTCTCTGACACCAACTTTCAGAAAATCATACTTACATAGTCTGAAAAGCCTTGAGGAACGAGGCTTAATAGAATATCATCGTGGGGTTGATGGCAAGCGACACAAAATAAGCCACGTTATCCTTACTAAAGAGACTGATATCTGGTTTAGAAAATGGTTAACAGAACGAGAGGAAGAAGAAGCGCGCACGGACTAGGCCGAAAATGTATTTCCGCTGGCCACAGATACTGAAGTCCTTCAGACTGCCACGCTGCCCGCGCGCGTATCCTTTTTCAACTTTTGCCAAAGAGCTCTTTGAAATCCTTGCTTAGAAAATAGCTCGTCTCGAATTTTACTTTGTAGTCAGTTTCGTTTCTGTCTATTATGTCCTCTGGCTTTTTCTTAATCTCCGCGCGCTGGCTTGTCCCGTTATTGGTGTAAAATGGTTTTAAACCCACATTTCTGTTTACAGCTAATAATAGAGCTTATTGGCTAGAAGGATCATAAACCCGCGGAGCAACCTGCTTAGGCTCAACATCAGTAACTGAGCCTGATCATGAACGGTAAGTGACACGTGAAGGGCCTGGGAGACCATGATTCAGGTACTTGACGTCTTTCAGCTCCGTGTTGGTCTCTATGAAGCGTTTAAAATCGTCGAAGTGTGTGGTTTCTTCTAGGTTTTGGTAAATTCGCTTGATCTCATGAATCGAGGGGGAGGCTTCTACGAGAAGGTGAGGGGTTTATAATATGCCCTAGATTGCCATTATATCCATTAAGCGAGCGCGCGCTAGCTCGTCCCTAAATTAAATACATAGAACAACAATCACCAACAAAACCCCAACAAACAACCCCAGCGAAAACACCACACAAGTAAAACCCCGATGACAAACCACACAACCAGCAAAAACGACTGAAAAACGACACACACAAGCCCAACACCCACTAACAAACCCCCCGCACCCCACGAATCTGCGAACCTTCACGTGTTAAAGAACGACGGCGACATCGCCTTCTCCGGCCGACCCATGTTCTCCGCCGCCTCCCTATTCAACACACAGCACAACATACTCAGCAGAGAGTAGACGGAGACACCCACAAACCCCTCACCCTAACCACATTCAAGCCGAACTGGGTCCTCAAGAAAGCGAAGAGCGCCTCCACCATGGGACGCTTCCTATACTCCGACACCAGCCCAGGTGGACCATGCGTCCTAAACCACCTATCCACCCTCAGACCGTCGCCGCGCTGATTCGCGGTGTAGGGTATCACCGACTCCTCGACGAGGCTCCTAACCCTAGCACTGCTGTACTGGCTGTCGCCGATCAACCTCCTCAGCCCCGCCCCCGCCCTGCGGAGGACGACCCTGGTCCTCTCCCCCAGCGTAGAGGCGTGTCTCTTCTCGTTCTCGTTCGCCGGAGCCATCACACAGGCGCGCGCGCCCGCAGTCACCCTGGTTGTATTACGGTAATAGGGCATACGAAGACGCCCTAATCGAGCTGACCGACCTAATCTCAGAGCTTGGATTCAAGCCCATCGCGGGCGGCGCCTTCATCGCTGAACACTCATTCAGCTCCCCAGAAGTCCCCATAGCCGCAGGTCGCCCAGATGGCTCCGACCTTAAAAAAGCCCGGGAATTCGGCTCGAAAATCAGGGAGAAGCTATTAACTGCTAGGAACAAAGAGGACCTCCCTTCGATAGCCGTCAACGGTAACCGCCCATACAGAGACGAATTCCGAATATCCCGCGCAGCCAAACCCGGTACCGAGCCACCTGCCCCAATCACGAAAGAGGAAACCTGTACAAAGTGTGGCAAATGCGCTGAGGTCTGCCCAAACGCCGCCATAACAATCGGCTCCACAGTCGAGACGCAGAAGCAGGCCTGTATAAGATGCTACGCATGCATCAAAAACTGTCCAACAGGCGCAAGGGTGATGACACACCCATTCTTCGTCAAGGAGGCGAAGTGGCTTCATGATACTTTCCCAGATCGGAAGGAACCTGAGACATTTCTTTGATTTCTTCAGTTTCTTTTTTTATCTGAGTCAATAAGTTTCTAGAACCATGGTTAATAATTTACCCATTATGGTTAAATGACATTTCTGATTATGTTGTGTTGGGAACAAGGGGATAGATTAGAAATGGTTAACATCCCAGAGGAAGCGAAAGCGGTTTTTAGCAAACAGAAGGTTATCCCGATCGCCACGGTATCGAGCGACGGTAAGCCTCATGAAGTTTACTTCATGTTTTGGTGGTGGGTCGATAACGAACATATGGCGATTGTTGAGAACCTGTTCAACAAGACACACGACAACCTCGTCAAGAAGGGCTGGGCAAGCGTTTCAGCCTTCGACATGAGTGTTCACAAGGCGTATCAGATCAAGTGTAAGGCCGAATATCTTACATCAGGGCCCCTCTATGAGATGAGGAAGGAGAAGATGGAGGAGATTATGAAGGGTTCCACTCAACAGTTACCTGCTAAGGCGGTTTGGCTGCTGAAGGCTGAGGAAATATACTCGATAGTACCCGGTCCTGAAGCTGGCAAGAAAATCGCTTAAGTAATTGCCATCGGGTTTTTTTTAAATTTATTGTTCTTAAAATTAATCCTGTGTAAAAAAAACACATCAAACCCTTGTGTCGACCAGACCACCTGAGCCTCGCTGGATTAACGGAGTGAGGATGAGATGCATAAATCAATTTATCACTAGGCGCATGCGAGACGGTCCTACTGTTTGCACCGCGCGTGCCTGCATGACACGAAAGTAGAAAACGTAGAAAGCGTATAATGAGAAGAGTAACATTTGAAGCCTAGTCCGAAGATGAATTATTCAATCTAGAAATTACCCACTGTGCCATTCTACGAACATGTTCGTCTTGATCATTGCATGCTTTTTCTATGTAAGGGTAGTATCGAGGGTGATAATTATTCAACATGGCGTTCAAGACGTTTGTCTTCCACTTCCAAACCTTGTCCTTTGGAATATACCAAAACTTGGGCTGGATGATATCTCTCAGGAAATCGTAGTCCATTTCAACTAGTTTCTCGAGGGAGATCTTTTCACCCAAATCATCGAGACCTGGAAACGCCTCCTCCTCAACCCACGACTTATGGTTGAATGGGCAGGCATCCTGACAGTTTTCGCAGCCAAAAATCCAGTCGCCCGTTTGAGGCTGGTACTTATCGGTAGTCCAATCCCAGCCCTCAAAGGTCGTGAGACATGAGACGCATGATAAGTGATTCATAGTATAGTGTGCTGATAGGGAGCCCGTTGGGCAGCTCTTTATGCATAGGTTACATGAGGCTGGGCAATCCTTCGCATCGCTTTGAGATATATGCTCAAGCTCTTCGTTAATAAGCCAAGCTTCCAAGAATATCCATGAGCCCTTCTCAGTGTAGAAGAAGTTGTTTTTTCGGACCACTCCGATGCCAGCTTTCATAGCTGCCCAGCGGAGGGCAGTTATGCCAAAGTCTCTTTTGGTTGCAGTTTTTAGTCCTCGCTTTTTGAGGTAGGCTTCGAATGTGGTGCTGTCCGTGTACTCCTTAGATTTAGCGTCCTTTCTGCTGTCAACTTGGTAGTACTTCGCTATTTTTCCCTTCAAGCCATCGGGAAGGTGGTACCGCCCATACCACCTCGCACATACAATAATGGATTTCGCCCAGGGATAGTCTTCCTCTGGCTTGGAGAATGAGTAGAAGTGCCTGTAGATTGGCTCAACTTCTGGGTAAAGTTTGACGCGTTTGTCAAGCTCCTTCGCGTACTCCTTCATTTGACTTATCTTAACTATCCCGCATTTGGCGTAGCCCAGCTCAAGAGCCTTCGAAACAATCTCATTGGCTAATTCCACAGTCTCAACCACTCCAAGATTGCGTGCATGGTAAAAAGAGTTGATGTGTAGCCAAGTTGCTTTGTGGCTGCCTCGATCCTGTCGAGAGCCTCCTTCATTATTGCCTCGCTTGTGCTTTCAGGCCATAGGAGAACCTCTATCTCCCTATGAGGCATCAAGACAAAGTACCTCTTCAACCTCTTCGTAGATGCGCGCTTACCTGTTTAGAAATTGTTATAGATCACCAACCTAACCAACCAACGAGGATAGGTTGAACGTTGAGCGCGTGCTTGACTCACTCAATCTAAACCAGATACGCGCAGAACTTGCGGAACACTACCACCTAGAGGGACCGGGAAGAAAACCCATCAACCCACTCTCGATGCTCAAGGCCCAGCTCGCCAAACACCTACTACAGATACCCAGCGACAGGAGACTAGCACTACGGCTGAGGAAAGACCGCAGACTAGCGAGAGCCTGCGGGTTCAAGCGCAGGACCCCGAGCCAC
>JBEKDF010000013.1:0-69068 GCA_050014495.1 Bathyarchaeia archaeon | reverse complement strand
TAGGGGAGTACAGCAAGAAACTTAAGAGAATATATGAAGAGGTGGCGGATCCGGAGAGGTGCTTGCTTGAGCAGGGGTTCCTCTGCATGGGGCCAGCTACGATGGGTGGATGTGGTGCACCATGCCCAAAAGCAGGGATGCCGTGTGATGGTTGTCGTGGACCCACCGCTGGCAACAGCGACCAGGGTCTCACGATGCTCGACGCCTTGACGAGCCTAACTCGAGAGGCAAACGAGAACTTTACTCTATCTGAGTACGTGGGCACCATCTACCGGTATACATACCCGAGCAGTCAGCTCGCCAAGATCCTCAACGGAGGCGGCAAGAAATGACTGAAACCATCATGATTAATCCCCTGACGAGAGTCGAGGGGACGGGCAAAGTTAAAATCGATGTCGAAGACGGGGCCGTGAAGGATCTCCAGTTCTGTGTAGCCGTTGGCCCCAGATTTTTCGAGTACCTTCTCACTAATAAGCAGGCGGAGGATGCGCCGAGGATAAGTGAGCGCATATGCGGGATATGCTATGTCAACCACCATCTTGTCTCAGTGAAGGCGGTGGAGGACGCTTGGGGGGTTCAGGTTCCAGAGGTGGCGACGTTGCTACGCCGCACACTTAATGCCTCCAGCTTCATTACAAGTCATACTCTGCATCTTGCCTTCCTCGCCCTTCCCGATCTAATCCCCATCGAGAACCGTAACGTCATCGGCGTGGCCGATGCAGCCCCGGAACTTGCTTCCGCAGCCCTCCAGCTCCACGAGTACGGAAATAGGGTTGTGACCGAGATTGGCGGCAGGCTCGTCCACGTCGTCACAAGCGTCCCAGGTGGTCAAACGAAGGGTCTAACGGGTGAGGCGAGGTATAAGCTGCTCCGTGAGGGGCGCGTTGCACTCACAAATGTTCGAAAGATAGCCGATGCCATATTTGAAATATACGAGAAACGCATAAACGACCCTACCGAGTACATGGGACTCGATTCGCCATACATGGGGCTCATCAACAAAGACGGTGGATACGAGCTATACGATGGCGAGATCAGGGTAAGAGACGGAAAGGGTGCTCAGCTACTCCAGTTCCCCGCGCAGGAATACTACAAGCAGCTTGAGGAGACAACGAGCGGCCACAGCTTCACAAAGATCCAATACCTCAGGGATATGGGCCCCCTCGGGGGCACCATGAGAGTGGGCCCACTGGCCAGGTTGAATGTCATCGATATGATGCAATGGGGCACCGCTGCGGACTACCTGAAGGCATATGAGCGCATATTCAAGCGCCCCACTGATGACACCGCTGCCTACAACCTAGCAAGGACAGTCGAACTCGTCGCTTCAGTTGACGAGGTACTTGACGGCCTAGGAAACGACGTCATAATGACAGAGAGAACTAGAGAGCCCGTAAAGGCTAGAGCAGGCGTCGGCTACGCCTTCGTTGAAGCGCCACGCGGCCTGCTCTTCCACAGCTACGAGATCGACGAGAGAGGTATCATAAAATCTGCGAACATAGTCGCCCCGACGACCTTCAACCATAAGAGCATCGAGAAGAATCTCAGACTGTACGCAGACGCTCACGCCGAGGCGTTCTCGAAGCAAGATACTAGGAAGGACGCTATGTGGGGTATTGAGAAGATCGTGAGGGCTTACGACCCCTGCCTTAGTTGCAGCGTTCACATGGTCGAGGTAGACGTAACCGTGGATGGCGTGAAACACACGAACAGGAGGGAACAGCAGTGAGTGCGATAGTGATCTTCGATACTTTCGGGGAGACTTTGAAGGAGAGACTCGATATCGACGCTCTTGAGAAGTATGCTAAGGGGATTGATGGCGTATACGAAGCTTACCAGACTCCCGTCCTCAACCAGAAAGTTATGCTCGAAAAGCTCACAGATGTCAAGCGCAACGGTGGTAAATATGTCACCAGCGTCGTCGCTGTCACGGGTTCCCGCGTTAGGCTTGAGAAACCACTACAGAGAGCGATGGAGAGTGCCGGGCTCGACCCAAACCAACTCGTCATAACCAATGTCAGGGAGCAGTGTGCTCTAGTGCATGATGTTAGGTCGGAGGCTACAGAGGTTGCGAAGAGCCTCATCCGCGTCGCCGTCGAAAAGGCAAAGATGAGTACTTCCCTCGACAGAAAAGTGGTACAGCGCTTTAACGACGTCCTTGTAATCGGCGGAGGCGTCTCGGGTATCCAAGCCTCCCTAGACCTCGCCAAGCTTGGGGTGATGGTTCACCTAGTCGAGCGTGAGCCAACCATCGGCGGTTTGATGCCCCTGCTGGGCAAGACTTTTCCAGAGGATAGTTGCGCCATCTGCATAGGCGGCCCCAAGATGATGGATGTAGGCAACGAGCAGGGCATCGAGGTCCTAGACAACAGTGAGGTCGAGGCCGTCATCAGGATGCCTGTAGGCTACCGCGTCCACATCAGGAGGAAGCCACGCTACGTCGACGCTGAGAAGTGTGTCGCCTGCGGGCAGTGCACCGAGAGGTGCCCCATGAGTGTCCCCGACCAGATAAATGGTGGGATAAGTAAACGGAAGGCGATCTACCTTCCCCATTCAAATGCGATCCCGAGGAAATATGTCATCGACTCCGAGGCTTGCCTCTACCTCACAAAAGGGAGCTGCCGTCTCTGTGAACGCGTCTGCCCAAACCAGGCTATTAACTTCAAGGACGAGGAGCAGTTCAAGGATCTCTACGTTGGCTCGATAATCGTTGCTACGGGGGTCGAAAACTGGGACGCCCGAAAACACCCAAAGTATGGCGCGGAGAATGTGGACGTCATCGACCAGTTCCAGCTCGCACGCTACCTAGATGGTGAGGGACCCACTGGGGGCATCCTAACCAAGCCTAGTGATGGCCAGAAACCGAAGAAGATAGTCATGATCCAATGCGCTGGCAGTAGGGACCCGGAGATCAATCCGTGGTGCAGCCGATACTGCTGTATGGCTGCGATGAAGCATGCCGAGGAGATAAAGCTCCATCAAGGAGCAGACATCGACATCACCATTCTCTTCAAGGACATACGCGCTGGCGGAAAATACTACGAGGAGTTCTACAACCGTGTCAAAACCATAGGCATAAACTTTGTACACGGAACCATTGACTCCGTCAAACATATGGAAGGCGGAGGTCTGGTCGTCGAGTACAAGGATGGTAAGGGTCAGAGTGTCTCAGCGCTAAGCGACTTAGTAGTCCTCAGCACTGGTATGGTACCAAGCAAAGGGACCCGTGACCTCGCGGAACGACTCGGCATCGAACTCGACGCTGACGGATTCTTCAAGGAGGTAGACACGAAGGTCGCGAGCACCATAACGAAGCGCCCTGGTATCTTCCTCGCAGGGGCATGCCATTCTCCCAAGGATATCCCTGAGTCCGTCGCGCAGGCGAGCGCCGCTGCCGCAATGGCAGGCCTCCACCTGATGAAGGAAGTGGACGCTAACAAACCAATCCTAACTCCAATTGTTGACTCGGCTAGGTGCGGTCGCTGTGGCGTCTGCCCGACCGTTTGCCCATACCAAGCCATCACCATGCCAATCGAGGGCCCTGTCCGAATCGACGAGACCCTCTGCCAGAGCTGCGGCTTATGCATCTCCAGCTGCCCAACGCGAGCTCTCGACAACCCGAACTTCGGCTTCGACCTAGTAGATGCCCAGGTAAAGGCCGCCCTAGAGGGGGGAGGAGATACCAAGATCATAGGTTTCGCATGCAACGACTGCGGGTACAGGCTCCTCGACATCGCAGGAGTGGCTGGGGCGAGGTACAGCCCCTCATTCATACCCATTTACGTACCTTGCATGAGTACCATTAGCCTCCGCCACATAGTAGGGGCCCTAGAGCATGGCGCGGACGGGGTCATGCTCATAGGATGTGTCAAGGACCGTTGCCACTTCGAGAAGGGGGTCGACCACGCCGAGGGGCAATTGAGGTTCATGGAGGGCCTCTACGGGGAGGGTGGTGCACCTATAAGGGTCCTGAAGAGCTGTGGCTCTATGCTCGAACAATTCCTCACGGAACTTGATGGTCTCGTTAAACAGATCGAGGAGGCGAGGAAATGAGCGAAGAGAAAGTTGAGCCAAGAGTAGGTGTATTCGTTTGCCGTTGTGGACTAAACGTAGCCAAATCAGTCGACACGACGAGCCTTAAGGAGTACGCTTCAAAGCTCCCGGGCGTCGTCTACGCGGAGGAGAGTGACTTCGCCTGCAGCGACTCAGGTTTGAAGACGATAAGCGAGGCGATAAAGTCTAACGGGATCAACCGCGTCGTCGTAGCCGGGTGCTCACCATGGCTACATGAGCCAACGTTCCAGAGGATGATGGAGCGCGTAAAGCTCAACAAGTACCTTCTAGAGATGGCGAACATCCGCGAGCACTGTGCACTCCTCTACTCAGGGCAGATACTCAAGGCGACCGAGAAAGCGAAATTCTTAGTCAAAGCCGCCGTGGAGAGGGCGAAGACCCTCGAACCTATCGAGAAGAAGACGTTTTCCGTCCAGAAATCCGTCCTCGTGATAGGCGGGGGTGTCGCTGGCGTCGAGGCATCGAAGAGGCTTGGCGACCTCGGTATGGAGGTCTTCCTCATCGAGAAGACGCCATTCCTAGGCGGCAAGGTCCTGCAGCTCGGCTCGGTCTTCCCGAGCGACGACTGTGGGACATGTGTCTCCCCATGCGGAAACGACCTCCACCGCCGTTGCTTTTACAGAAACACTGTCGCCAATCATGATCACATCAACATTCTCACATCTTCCGAGCTGAGAAAACTCGCAGGTCACGTAGGAAACTATAAGGCGACTATCGGGGTTAGCCCCCGCTTTGTCAACCAGGAACTATGCATGGGCTGCGACAAGTGCGCGGACGTGTGCCCCGTCGAGGTTCCAAATGAGTTCAACTTCGGCCTCGATAAGAGGAAGGCAATCTACATCCTCAGCGATCAGGCCCTACCTAGGGTCTATGCAATTGACCCGGGTACCTGTACGAGGTGCGGGAAGTGCGTAGAAGCTTGCCCAGTGAAGGCGATAGATCTGGATGAGCAGCCCAGGGAGATGACGGTTGATATCGGTGCAGTCGTCGTCGCCTCGGGCTTCGAGACTTTCGATCCGAAGGGGATGCACAGCTATGGGGAGAACCCGAACATCATCACCCAACTCCAGCTAGCAAGGATACTCGACCAGTCCGGACCCACGAGGGGGCGGATCATCCGCCCAAGTGATGGGCAGGAGCCGAAGCGCATCGCTATGATCCAGTGCGTAGGCTCACGTGACCCAAAGACCCATGAGTATTGCAGTAAGATCTGCTGCGGAATCGCGGTGAAGCACGCGACAGAGATCATGGAGAGGTACCCCGAAGCGGGTTTAGCGATAATTCATAAGGACATTCGACTCACTGGGAAGCACTACGAAGACTACTACTACCGGGCGCAGAACCTTGGTGTACGCTTCCTAAGGGGGGAAGTGAAGGATGTGACCACAATGCCCGACGGCTCTATCCACGTCGACGTCGAGGACGAGTTTGGTGAGATTGTTCCACTCTACGTTGATCTGCTTGTCCTCTCCACAGGCTTGGAACCATCCGAGGGAGCGCTAGAATTAGCCCAGAAGATTGGCATCGCCATCTCAACGGACGGCTTCTTTGCGGAGCGAGGCCCGAAACTGGAGCCCTTAGACACAGCCATTGAAGGCATCTTCATAGCCGGCACGGCGCAAGGACCCAAAGACATCCAAGAGAGCGTCACACAGGCTCTGGGAGCCACGGGGCGTGTCGCCTCGATGCTCATGCGCGGGGAGATGGAGATCGACCTCGCCAAGGCCTGGGTAGATGAGGAGAAATGCGTCGGATGCGGCGCATGCGCGAGCATCTGTCCCTTCAGCGCCATCGAGTGGAGCGCTTTCGGGGAGCCAAAAGTAATAGAGGCAGCCTGCGAGGGCTGTGGGATATGCAGCGCGGTCTGCCCTGTATCCGCCATGCAGCTACGCCATTACAAGGACGACCAGCTCGTTCCCAAGATCAAGGCGATCCTCACCCCAAAGTGGCTGAGCGAGGAGAAAAAGGACGAGCCAGTGATCGTCGCCTTCGCTTGTCAGTGGTGCAGTTATGCTGCAGCGGACGCTGCGGGCAACATGGGAATGGAGTACCCCGATAACATAAGGATAATTCGGGTCCCATGCACAGGGAGGATAGACGCCTTGCACGTCCTCGCAGCCTTCCGAAACGGAGCTGATGGAGTAATAATAAGCGGGTGCCTACCAACGCAGTGCAACTACCTAACGGGTAACCTCGAGGCCATGGATAGGGTCGACGTAATGAAGAAGACTCTCGACGTCCTCGGGGTCGGTGGGGAGCGTCTCGAGACGATCTTCACGAGTGCGTGTATGCCAACTTGGCTGGTAACCATGTTCAACGACTTTACAGAACGCATCAGGAAACTGAACGACTCGAATAAGAAGACTCAGGCACTAACCCACGACTAATTATTTATAATAACCTAATCGGATATGAGGCAGGTCATCGTTGAAACGACGCCGGGAAGGTTCCTTATATCCATTACCATCTTCTTTATTCCCAAAGTGCTTGTGTCCTCATAAAGCGTGTAAATGTCGTAGGGTCCGTAGATCATGTTCGCCTCCGTGACTCCTGGGTATACCTTTATCTTGTTAAATAGGTTCGTATCGGCTTGGGACTTCGACTTCACTAAGATCAGTGCCCTTTGCATTCGGATCATAGAATAAATAATTTAATTAATATAAATGCTTGTTCAGAGGATAAATTCTATAATTATCTGTTTATTTCTTTTTATGTTTGTATTTCAAAGCCAAATATCGGATAAAAAACTAGTTTTTCCTTTATTCCAGTTAGTTGGATAAATTTAAATCACATGTGGTTGATTACCTCTATGATTGTAATGGAACAGGCACTAATCCTTGTGGTGCTAGCGCCATCATTCAAGTCTGAGACTCAAGATAAGATCCGCAAGATACCATGTGTAGTGACATCTCACTTGCTCTATGGACCTTTCGACCTCTTCGTAATGATTAAGGCGAACACACGCGAGGAAATGCGTGCAGCAGTGATGAAGATTCGAGAGACCGAGGGCATTAAATCCACTATATCCTGCAACGTGATCCCACAGGTGTAGCCCCTACTCCAAAACGGCTTTATTCACTCGAATTCAAGACTTATTATAAACATTTATAAAATATGTATTGAGCACTTGACATGGCCGAAATCGTGTACTACACTAGGCACGAGGCTCGTTTCGAGTCGTTCCAAGCGGAAAACTATGTCGACTATATGACCAATGTTATGCCGATCCCCGAGAGGCACATATTCTACATCCTATCCCAGGGTATATCGATTGTTTGCGAAGTTACGGTGTCAGGTGGAGATCGTATACTATTATGGTGTGCTAGACGATTTGATAAACCACCTGAGAACGCGAAGTTACTTGAGATAGATGAACATAGTATAAAATCGACAGTTGAAAATTTGATCAAAGGCCAGGCACCGAGTATCTGCCCAATTTGCGAGAAAAACCTTGGGCCATTCCTGAGGTTCTTCTAGATTTAAAGAGGAATTTAAAAGGGGTTTTAGTCTAAAAAGTAGAGTTTAGCCGACGATTAGAAGTGTTGTCGTAGAGACGACCGATGGGTAGCCTCGGAGCTCCATCACGAGTTTAGTCATCTCTAGAGACTTTGAAACCTCGGCGATGAGATATACATCAAACTCACCGAAGGTCATACCCGCCTCCTTAACCTCAGACCTCTGCTTGACCCTATTCAATACCTCCTCAATGCAGTCCTCCCCGAGGCACTCTATCTTTAGCAGAATCAGGGCTTTTTCCATTCGTGATCACTACTAATAAAGATACTAAATATTTAAGTTATCAACCCTTCAAAATAGTGTAACTTTACAAAAAGGTGAGGTCTAACCTCCATTCAAGGCCTTAGTAATTATGTATTCGTGTATCGCCTTAGCGGCCTTTTTGCCTGCCCCCATAGCACTTATGACGGTCGCTGCACCGCTGACCACATCGCCTCCTGCATAGACTCCCGGAATGGCGGTCTGCATCGTATCCTCGTTGACGACGATTGTCCCATGGCGTGTTATCTGGAGGCCAGCGGTCGTTTGCTGGATTATTGGGTTGGGTGACTGCCCGATGGCTATGACCGCAGTGTCGATGTCGATAGTGTAGTTGCTTCCCTCGATGGGTTCCGGTCGGCGCCTCCCAGACTGATCAGGTTCGCTTAGACGCTGTTTCACACACTCTACCTTCTCCAGGAAGCCACGTTCGTTTCCTATGAAGCGGACGGGGTTAGTGAGGAGGTTGAACTCAATGCCCTCTTCCTCAGCATTCTCTGCCTCCTCTGCTCTTGCAGGCATCTCCTCCCTACTCCTACGGTATATTATGTGAACTCTCTCAGCTCCCAACCTCAGGGCGCAGCGTGCAGAGTCCATAGCGACGTTGCCAGCCCCCACGACCCCTACATTCTTCCCCACACGAATTGGCGTATCATATTCGGGGAATTTGTATGCCTTCATGAGGTTCGTACGTATCAGGAACTCGTTAGCTGAATATATGCCCTTGAGGTTCTCCCCGGGGACATGGAGGAAGTTGGGTAACCCCGCTCCCGAGCCTATGAAGACTGCATCGTAGCCATCATTCATTAGTTCCTGTATCGTGGATAGAAGTCCCACTGTGGAGTCAAGACGGAGCTCAACCCCTAAGCTTTTCACGTACTCGACCTCCATCTGGACTATTTCCTTCGGGAGCCTAAACTGCGGTATCCCATACATCAGCACACCCCCCGCGGTGTGTAGAGACTCGAAGATTGTGACCTTGTGTCCCATCTTTGCTAGATCCGCTGCTACTGTCAAACCAGCTGGACCGGAGCCTACGACAGCAACCTTTCCGCTTATCTGTAGAGTAGTCTGGGACTCTAGTTTCGCGTTCAGCCTTTCCCAGTCTGAGGCGTACCTCTCGAGACGTCCTATGCCCACGGGGTCTCCTCTGACCCCCAGGACGCAGAACTTCTGGCACTGCTCCTCTTGTGGGCAGACCCTACCACAAACAGCTGGCAGTGCATTCTTCTCCTTGAGCTTCTTAGCCGCTTCCAGAAATTTATGATCCTTGATGAGTTGTATGAACTCGGGGATTGGTACCTCAACTGGGCACCCCTTCTTGCACTGGGGCTTAGGGCAGTTGAGGCACCTTCCCGCCTCCATTAGGGCTAACTCCTCTATGTAACCTAGTGCCACCTCGTCGAAATTATGTATCCTTTGCTCAACTGCCTGCTTTGGCATCTCGGCCTGTGGTTTCCGGTGCGCCAAATCAGTCACCTCCATCGAATAGGACCATAGCAATCTTCTCGTTGGGGTTGTAGAACCTCATGCGGCTGATGAGTTCGTCGTAGTTTACCTGATGGCCATCGAAGTCGGGGCCATTGACGCAGGCGAAGCGTGTCTCTCCTCCAACTGTTACACGGCAGGCTCCACACATTCCCGTTCCGTCCACCATTATGGGGAACAGGTTCACCGTCGTTGGTATTTTGTAGGGTCTGGTCATCTCGGAGACTATCATCTGCATGCTCGTCGGTCCGATTGTGATCGCGTGGGAGAATTTCTTCTCCTTCAACATCTCTGCTAAGAAGGCTATGCCTTCGTGGCCCTCTGATCCGTCGTCTGTGGCTATGTGAAATTCGTCGCTAATCTTCCGTAGCTCCTTTTCGAGGATGATGTGATCCTTGCTTCTCGCCCCCAGGATCGTGGTTATTCGATTTCCTGCTTTTTTTAATGCCTTCTCTTGGTACAGTAGGGCACCCGCCATCACGCCCCCGCCCACGCAGAGGATATCACCGTATTCCTGTATTTTGGTCGCGTTCCCTAGGGGTCCCGAGAAGTTCAGTATTGAGTCCCCTATCTCGAGCTTCCCGAGCTGGGTTGAGGATTTACCCACCTCTGCGAAGATGATGGTTACCGTGCCTTTTTTGGGGTTGGCGTCCGCTATCGTTATAGGAAATCTCTCCCCACGTTCATGAATGCGCAGAATCACGAATTGACCCGGCCTCGATTTAGCGGCAACCGCTGGTGCGGTGACATCAAATAGCTTGATGTTTGACGTAAGCTTCTCCTTCCGCACTATACCGTACATGAAGGGATCACAGTATTGTGGGTTAATACTATAAAAACCTGTACATGTTGTAATTACATTGACAACCCTAACTGACAATATTGATTAAAGGGAAAAACCGATGCAAGGAAAATGATTGAAGTATTGAAGAAATAAAAAGAAATAAAATAAAGAGTTTAAGCGTAGAGGCCCTGGGCAATCATCGCATCGGCAACCTTAAGGAAGCCTGCGATATTTGCACCAACTACGTAGTTTCCGGGCTGACCGAAGAGCTTCGCGGTGTCGTATGCGTTCTTGTGGATGCCCACCATGATTGCGTGAAGCTTCTCGTCAACCTCCTCGCGAGTCCAGAAGTAGCGTTGGCTGTTCTGAGACATCTCGAGGCCACTCGTGGCTACGCCGCCTGCGTTGCTCGCCTTGCCGGGTGCATACAGGACCTTCGCCTTCTGGAAGATCTCGATGGCCTTCAAGTCGCAAGGCATGTTAGCGCCCTCAGTGACGGCGAGGATACCGTCGGCAACGAGCTTCTCAGCCTCTTTGCCAATTAACTCGTTCTGAGTTGCACAGGGAATGGCAACATGGCCCTTGTAACCCCATGGTTTCGCGCCCTTCTTGTATTCAATGCCCTTGAACTTCTCAGCCATCTCGCTGATCCTGCCCCTCTTGACGTTCTTCAGCTCCATCATGAAGTCCCACTGCTCCTTTGTGAGACCTTTAGGCATGTAGATCGTACCGTCCGAGTCGCTGAGGGTGACTACCTTTCCTCCGAGCTGCATGACCTTATCGGCAGCGTACTGGGCGACGTTGCCCGAGCCGCTGATGAGGACATCCTTGTCCTTGAAGGAGTCCTTCTTGGTCTTCAGCATCTCCTCGGTAAAGTAGGCTGCACCATAGCCAGTGGCCTCTGGCCTGATGAGGCTGCCACCGAAGGGAATACCCTTGCCGGTGAGAACACCAACACCGTGCTGGTTGGTGATCTTACGGTATGCGCCATACATGTAGCCGATCTCTCGTCCACCCACACCGATGTCGCCGGCGGGGACGTCCGTGAACTGGCCAATATGCCTGAAGATCTCAAGCATGAAGCTAGTGCAGAAGCTCTCGACCTCAGCATCAGTCTTGCCCTTTGGATCGAAATCAGAACCACCCTTCGCGCCACCCATCGGGAGGGTTGTAAGGCTGTTCTTTAAAATCTGCTCAAGTCCCAGGAACTTTAGAATGCTGAGATTCACAGTTGGGTGGAACCTGAAGCCACCCTTGTATGGACCGATAGCAGAGTTGAACTGAATCCTATAGCCGCGGTTGATCTGGATCTCTCCATTCTTATCCTTCCAGGGAACACGGAACTGAACCAACCTCTCGGGCTCGACGAATCGCTCAAGAATCTTGTTCTCCTTGTACTGAGGGAACTTCTTGATCGCGGGCTCGATTGTAGTCAGAACTTCGTATGCGGCCTGGTGGAACTCCTTCTGGAGGGGGTCCTTCTCAACGATGCCGTTATAGACGCTCTCAATATACTTATCCAATTTTCGCGCCTCCCATAAACTCCAGCCATCCGGTATATATTGCTATCCATATTTTCCTCCGTATATATTCTATATTTATTTTAATTATTATAATTATCAGATTTACTTAGGTTAACCGATAAAAGCGACTTATAAAAGCGATTTTGTCAAAAAAAATCCCAAAAATTACGGACAAATATATGCAAATAATGACCCGAGTTTGATACTTTGTCTTTTCAGTTGAATATCTTTAAAAGGCAAGCATCCCTTTTTAACGATACGTTTAAATCTCTTTCTTTTGAAGCGTAGGGGATGGTATGTACAGATTTGGCGAGGGTATATACTTACCTTTATGCTGAATCTAAACCATCTATTATCGCTGAATCCTGTACTAATGTTGTGTGAGTACTCATGAACGGAGATGCTCTCATTGCCCTGACGGTGGTTTTCCCGCCTTTGGCGGGCCTCTCTTGTTATGCCCTGAACATAAAGGTGGCTAGAAGGATCATAGTAGCGCTGACCGCTGTTGTTCTCATAGGTTCATCCCTATTGCTTTTCCAGGGGGGTGGCTTCTCATATCAACCAGCGCCGATTTTCGAAAGTGTTATCTTGGTTCTTGATCTCGCGCTTTTGGTTTACTTCCTCTACGCTGGATTAAAGAACAATAACTTACTGGTCATCGGACTCGCCTTATTGCAATTGGTCCCAGTGGCTTATTTTGAGTTTGGTCTAGGCGGAATGGCCGTCGAGCCTTTGATCATCGTCAATGAACTTTCGCTTATTATGAGTTTGATCATAGGAATTGTGGGCTCACTCATTGTCGTATACGCCCTCAGCTACATGGATGAGCACGAGCACCACCTACACATTGAGAAGAGTAGGCAGCCGCGATTCTTCTTCTTCATGCTACTCCTCCTCGGTGCCATGTATGGCCTAGTATTCAGCAACAGCCTATACTGGGTCTACTTTTTCTGGGAGGTCACCACCCTCTGCAGTTACGAACTGATCAGGCACGATGAAACGGATATCGCAGTGAGGAACTCGCTTACAGCCCTCTGGATGAACCTTCTGGGTGGCGTCGGCTTCGTCGCCGCGATCTACATCGCTTACACCTTCGCTGGAACTCTCTCAATCGAGGCCTTGATAAACTCGACCTTAACGCGTACCTCTCTTCTCTTATTCGCTGCGCTAGCATTCGCGGCCTTTACGAAGTCCGCACAGTTCCCGTTCAACAAGTGGCTGCAGGGCGCAATGGTGGCACCAACCCCAGTCTCAGCGCTTCTCCACTCCAGCACAATGGTGAACGCAGGTATCTTCCTTCTTCTTAGATTTGCTCCAGCTTTTAGCGGGACAGCGCTAAGCTTCGGGGTTATCCTCGTCGGAGCTTTTACCTTCATGATATCCGCAGTTCTCGCCCTAAACGAGAGAATATCCAAGGGTATTCTCGCCTACTCAACGATCGGCAACCTCGGCCTCATCATCCTCTGCATAGGGATAAGCACACCACAGAACCCACTAGGCTATGTTGCTGCGCTGACACTACTAATTTTCCACTCCGTCTCAAAGGGTCTCCTCTTCCTCTGTGCGGGGGTTGTTGAGAATCGTGTGCACACCCGTGTAATCGAGGAATGGGAGGGGCTCATCGCTAAGCTACCAACCACGACAATTATCATGATAATTGGTATGTTGAGTATGTTTCTACCACCTTTCGGGATGCTTATCGGTAAATGGGTGGCTATCGACGCGATTAGCTCGTCATCTACACTCGGATTCCTAATAATAATAACGCTTGTCCTCATAGGTAGTGCCGCGACGACGCTTTATTACGCGAAGTGGTTTGGGCACATGCTGGTACTTCCACAGTCTGGGAAGAAGCTTGGTGAGGAGACGCTTCCCCTACCCTACTCGATATCTTTGTTCTCCCTCCTAGGTCTTGTTATTGTATTGGGGGCTGGGGCATCGGTGGTTATCGTTGGGATCGTGTTGCCCGCTCTCCCAGCTGGATATAATGCGTACGTGAGTGCCGGGACCTTGAGCTTCTCCACTAGCTTTGGTACCTTCCTCATATACCCATTCTGGGTGGGTGCCATAGCGATCTTTGTTATAGGATCGCTGATAGCGTCGAAGAAGGGTGGGGTGGTTAAATCCCCGTATGTCAGTGGTGAAAACGTATTGGACAATCCCGACGTCTTCGAGACGACGGCGGACACCCAGGTCCCTATGCAGGTTTCGGCCTTCTTCATGGATAATGAGTTCAGCCAATCTAATGTGCTAAACTACGGCGCTGTTGTGGGGGCGTTGCTCGTCATGATAATGTTCATTACGGTGGTGCTTTGAAATGGTTGACTTTACTAACCTAAGCACGTACATTCCGGTGGTCCTAGTAATTCTGGCTCCCTTTATTGGCGGTCTACTGATGGGCATTGACCGGAAGATAACAGCTAGAATGCAGAGCCGCATTGGTCCTCCGATAACACAGCCTTTCTATGATGCGATCAAGCTTTGGGGCAAGGAGCCGTTTATCGCGAGCAGTCTTCAACCTGTCCTAGCTTTCGGCTACTTCGGCTTCAGCGTAGCTGCCTTCGCGCTCCTAGCATTCGGGCAGGATATGCTCCTATTAGTCTTCACTATGGGAATAGCGGACCTCTGCTTGATTGTGGCCGCGTTCAACTCCAAATCACCCTACAGCAATATAGGTGCCCGTCGGGAGCTTCTCGGGATGCTTAGCTATGAGCCTGTACTGCTCTTGGTAGCGATCAGCATCTTCTTCGTCTCAGGGAGCTTCATGGTCAGCTCTATCTTTGATGTCCCGGTACCACTGCTAACGATCCTTCCATTAACCTTCCTCGCACTAATCCCGGTGCTTATAATCAACATGAAGAAGTCCCCCTTCGATGTATCAGGGTCTGGTCATGCTCACCAGGAGCTCGTCAGAGGGATCTATACAGAATTTAGTGGCTATACACTTGCCCTCATCGAGCTCTGCCACTGGACGAAGGTCGCCTTGCTAGTTGGCTTCGCTAGCCTCTTTTGGGCAAAGGACATTGTGCTTGATGCTATCACTATTCCTTGGATAGTTGTGGGTGCAGTTGTCGCATTTGCTCTATTCTTCATCGTACTTGTAATCGATAACAGTTATCCAAGGCTCGACTGGAAGACGATGTTAAAGACCACATGGGTAGTGGGCTTTCTGTTGATAATCGCGAACATCGTTGGGCTCCTAGCCCGGTTGGTGATTCTCTCATGAAGACAATGACTAAGGCACGGCTCAAGTCCCCGTGGGTCCTGCACTTCGACTGCGGTAGCTGCAATGGCTGCGACATCGAGATACTGGCTGCTTTGACACCTAAGTTCGATGTCGAGCGCTTCGGAATAATCAATATAGGCGACCCGAAGCAGGCGGACGTTCTGGTCCTGACAGGTCCAGCCAACAAACGCAACCAGCACGTATTGAAGAACCTTTACGACCAAATGCCTCAGCCAAAAGTAGTCATCGCGGTCGGTGAATGTGCTTGCAGTGGTGCGATCTTCCACAATTGCCCCAACACTCTCGGAGGTGTCGATAAGGTGATCCCAGTTGACGTTTACGTCCCCGGATGTGCGGCTCGTCCAGAGTCAATCGTAGATGGAGTTATCCTGGCCTTACAGAAACTCCAGAAAGTCAGTGAGGGAGAGAAGGTGGACTAAGATGACTACCCAGCAGTTTGAGCTAAAGTCAAAGACCGAGAACATAATGGCTGAGAAGTCGGAGATGTTCAACAGGTTGAATGATCTTAAGGCTCAGGGGGCTCGCCTGATCACCATAACTGCTCTCGATCATGACAATGAAATAGAGTACGTCTACAACTTCTCCCTAAACTTGGACGTAATAAACTTCCATGTCAAGACCCCAAGGAAGGAGCCCATGTCAAGTATCACAAGCATCTACCCATCTGCTTTCATATTCGAGAATGAGATACAAGACTTATTCAAGATACAGGTCTCAGGTATAAGCGTCGACTTTGATGGTAAGCTCCTAACAATCGAGGGCGCTGAAGACACGACGCTTGTGAAACCGGCAGTGGGGCCCGCGCCTTTCATTAAGAGATTCTATGGTCGCTGCCGTGAACAATGCCCGGGAATGGTTAATGCACCCAAATACATCAGACAGATAGCTGAGGGTAACCCACAGAGTGCCTACAGCACGGTCTGCGAGCGCGCACCTCTACCAGCAATCTTGGGCCGCGTTTGCTTCGCTCCCTGTCAAGAGGGCTGCCGTCAGGAAAGAAACGACGAACCCATACAAATCAGGCTCTTAAAGAGATACACGGCAGACTCGATGTCAAGCCTCAGGAGGAAGGTGGAGCTGGCCAAACCTACCGGAAAGAAGATCGCAGTCGTAGGTGGAGGACCTGCCGGCGTCAGCTGTGCCTACTTCCTCGGTTCGCTCGGGCACGAGGTTACCCTATTTGAGAGAGGTGACCGTTGTGGTGGAGCCATGCTATGGGGTATACCTAAGTATAGGCTCCCGAAGGACCTCCTCGAGGAGGAAATTCAAGCCCGTTTAGTTGAGGTGGGTGTCTCCCTAAAGACGAAGAAGGAGATTAAAAATCTCAAGACTCTAAAGAAGGACCATGATGCTATCTTCGTCGCAATAGGGGCACTGGATAGCTACAAGCTTGGTGTCGATGGCGAGGAATCCGAGGGCGTTATGGACTTCCGTGAGCTCCTCAGCCAAGTGAACGTCCACAACAAGACGCCATCCATCGGTGACAGGGTCGCTATCATTGGCGGTGGCAACAGTTCCATAGACGCCGCCCGAGTTTCCAAGCGTCTCGGCGCCAGTAAGGTTGTCATGTACTATAGACGCACCGAGAAGGAGATGCCCGCGTCTCCCCACGAGATCAATGGGGCACTCCAAGAGGGAGTCAGTTTCGAGTATCTCACTGCCACCTTGAAGATCGAGGCTGGGAAGCCCCTCAAGCTAATCCTACAACAGATGGAACTTGGCGCACCCGACGACTCGGGTAGGCGTAGACCAGTTCCGATAAAGGGGAGCGAGTACACAGTCGAGGTCGACTCGATCATAAAGGCCATAGGACAGTCAGTCGTTATACCCGCCGACTTTGGCATCGAGGTCAACAGACAGGGCAGAATAGTCATCAACGAGGAAACGATGCAGACGAACCTCCCAGGTGTCTATGCTGGGGGTGACGGCGTCTATGGCCCTAGCAGCGTCATCGAGGCTCTGAGGGACGGCAGGAAGGCCGCACATAATATAGATGTTAGCCTCGGTGGCAAAGGCCTCCCTCCCCCCGACCTCGAGGCGGACGAATTTGTGGGTCGCCCCCCGAATATTGAGGAGATCAGGTTCCAAGAGATGGTCATCTGCCGGGAGTTAAACTCAGAAGAGCGTGTAAAGTGTTTCGACGAGGTTGAACTTGGCTACAACGAGGACGAGGCGCTTCGTGAGGCAAGTCGCTGCTGGAAGTGTGACTGGAATGAGTGATGCAAAAATGTCTCAGAGCAAGTACACTGTCATACCATTCGGGCCCCAACACCCCGTGCTACCCGAACCCGTACACCTTCGCTTTATCATCGACGAGGACAAGATAGTCGACGTCGTGCCAAACCTAGGTTATGTCCACCGCGGGATAGAGCGAGGCTGCGAGCTGAACGACTACAAGAGAAACATCTACCTCTGCGAACGAGTTTGTGGCATATGCAATTACATTCACGGCATGACTTACAGCGAGGCAATCGAAAAGATAACTGACACTGAGGTCCCTACCCGCGCTAAATACATACGTGTAGCCTGGAGTGAACTGCAACGCCTACAGAGTCACCTCCTCTGGCTCGGCCTCTTCGCCGACGCAATTGGTTTCGAGAGCCTATTCATGCAGATCTGGCGAGACCGTGAGGTTATACTCACACTCAACGAGAAAACGAACGGCCACCGAATTCATCTCGAGACAAATATGATTGGTGGATGTAGAAAGGACATCGACGAGAGTCTTGCGAAGGCCTACGTCGACGATCTAAGTATTGTCAGGAAGAAAATGGAGAACCTTCGACCAGTCTTCTACAAGGATTCCGCCATTAAAGCTAAGTGTGAGGGGAGAGGCATCCTACCAAAGAGCAAAGCATCCTTCCTAGGCGCAGTCGGCCCAACCATTAGGGGGAGTGGCATAAAGTCAGATGCAAGGATGATGGGATACGAAGCCTATGGGGCACTCGAATTCGAGCCAATAACCCACGAAGGAGAAGACGCTTACTCGAGAATGCTCGTAAGATACGACGAAGTTTTCCAGAGCCTAGATCTAATAGAGAGGGTACTAAAGGAGATGCCGGAGGGTCCAGTGCTCAACAAGAACAAAAAGTTCCCAGAGGGCACGGCAGTGGCAAGAACTGAGCAGCCACGCGGGGAGCTCTTCTACTATATCGAGGGAAACGGCACAAACAAGCTGAATCGCTGCAAGATTAGAACCCCAACAGCCGCCAACATTCCTCCTCTTGTTTCGATGCTAATCGGGAATGATGTTCCGGACATCCCGACAATCATCCATAGCATAGATCCATGCATAAGCTGCACAGAACGTTTCGTCCAAGTTAAGGAGGCAAACTGACATGCCAGAAATGGTAAAAGAAGTGCTAAAGAACCTATTCAGCAAACCAGCGACTGTCAAATATCCATTCGAGAAGCCGACGCCAGTACCTGGTACACGCGGTGCCCTGACATGGGATATGAATAGGTGTGACCAGTGTCAGGACTGCGAGCGCATCTGCCCGAGTATGGCTATTAGAGTCGTTCCAGAAGAGAAGAGGGTCGAGTATCAGCCCTTTAAGTGTCTCTTTTGCTATCTTTGTATAGACAACTGCATGCAACAGGCAATCACAGGAGCAGTTGAGATGAGGGCACCAGAGTACACCAAGAAGACCGAAATCTACGAAGCCCAGAAGGCGTAGGTCTTTCTTCTCAATCTTTTTAATCCACTGTTATCCATCAAAAGCAGATGGCCCAAGACAGCGTAGTGGATCTCTCCGAGGTTGACACCCGTTTCCTGAGGAGGCTCGAAACCGAGCTGGGCGCGAGCGACCTTAGCAAGTGTTTCCAGTGTGGGGTATGTACCGCTTCATGTCCGGTTAGGGAAGTTGAGGCTTCGTTCAGCCCACGGCGGATAATGAAGCTAGCTAAGATGGGGCTGAAGAAGCAAGTCTTCTCGAGTGATACTATCTGGCTATGTAGTATGTGCTTCATCTGCCTCGAGAGATGCCCTCAGGATGTACGCCCACCAGAAGTAATGACCGTCTTAAGAAACATGGCAGCGAAGGAGGGTGTGGCCCCCGCTAACCTCTCGAAGCTCCTCAATGTCCTGAGTCGGAACGGGCGAGTCTACTCGATCGACGACTTCACAAACGAGGAGAGAGGTGACCGTGGTCTGCCTGCTGTCGAGTCGGATCTCGAATTCATAAAGCGCATATCAGAGGCGAAGGCATGAGATACAGTCTCTTCCTCGGGTGCACGATTCCAACCCGGCAGATGAACTACGAGCAATCTGCGAGGGAGGTTGCGAGGGTGCTTGGCATCGAGTTCGTCGACGGTGGCTATGGCTGCTGTGGTTTCCCAGTGGAGCCGGTGGATGAGGTCAAGGCATTATCGATGGCTGCTGCTAACCTGAAGATAGCGTCAGAGAGCGATGATGCCCTCGTTACTTTATGCTCTGCATGTGGCGAGATGCTTAGTAAGGCCGAGAAAAGGCTCGGAGAGGATGCTGAGGCCACTAAGGGCGTCTGTAAGATCCTCACACAGGCGGGTCTAGCCTACGCTGGGGAGAAGCCGAGGGTGATACACTTCGCTCGTATGCTCCATGACGACTACGGTCTCGATAATATTCGGGCACGGGTCGTGAAGCCACTCAAGGGCCTGAGGATCGCTACTCACCCTGGGTGCCACTACGTCCGACCGTCAACCCTCTACCTGGGCTTCGACGACCCCGAGTTCCCCGGTACCCTTGATAGGCTCGTCGAGGCGACGGGGGCGGAGGCCCTCGATTACCAGGGGAAGACCGACTGCTGTGGGGGCGGGATACTGGCAGTCCGGGAAGATATAGCGAAAGCGATGACCGGGAAGAAGCTCGCGAAGCTATCCGGGAAGGCTGACGCCATGGTCGTCATCTGCCCCTTCTGCGGGATAATGTATGATAAGTACCAGAAGACTCTAGAGGAGGAGCTCGGGATTCAGCTTGGCCTTCCTGTTCTCTACTATCCCCAGCTACTCGGCCTTGCGCTGGGCATTGACCCATCGAAGCTGGGCTTCGACGTGAACTCGGTTGGAGTCCAAGCTCTCCTCGGGAAGGTGGGTGTCTGACATGGTGACGGGTGTATTCATCTGCAAGTGCGGTGGGAACATCTCGGGCACCGTGGACTGCGAGAAGGTCCGAGACTCGGTAAAGAGGGAGGGGGACGTCAAGACGGCGCAGGTCACCGAGTTCCTCTGCTCCAAGCCAGGTATACAGCTAATACAGGACAGCATAAAGACTCACGGGCTGGACAGGGTCGTTGTTGCCTGCTGCAGTCCCCACATGCACGAGGAGATGTTTCGGGGCGTAGTCGAGGAGGTCGGCATCAACAAGCATAGACTCGTCCATGTCAACCTGAGGGAGCAATGCAGCTGGGTCCATGAAAGAGGAGCCACCGAGAAGGCTGTAAGCTTGGTCAAGGGTGGCATCGCGCGTGCGCGTACCCTTGAGCCATTGGAGGAGAAGGTCGTCAAGATAAACAGGGACGTGCTCGTCATCGGCGGGGGCGTCGCGGGGATAACCGCCGCCCTCCAGCTCAGCAAGGGTGGGTTTAAGGTAAGCCTAGTGGAACGCCGCTCCAGCATAGGCGGGCGCATGGCACAGCTGAGCAAGACCTTCCCCACACTCGACTGTAGCCCATGCATACTAAGCCCACGCATGGCTGAGGTCGGGAACGACAAGAACATCACCCTTCTGACGGGTGCCAATGTCGCATCCGTGTCGGGTGGTCCGGGGGATTACCACATCAAGGTCAGGGTCACATCGAGAGGTGTCGATATCGAAAAGTGCCTCAAATGCGGGCGATGTAGCCAGGTCTGCCCGACCGAGGTGAAGGACGAGTTCGAGGAAGGGCTGTACAAGCGGAAAGCAGCCTATCTCCCCTTCCCGCAGGCCGTGCCATCATCTTACGCGATCGACTTCGAGCACTGCAAACGATGCGGGGCCTGCGTTGAGGCGTGCCCGGTCGACGCGATTGACCTGGACGATCAGGAGAAGATTGTCGCAGTCGACGCTGGGTCGATGATAGTCGCAACAGGCTTCGACCTCATCGGGAACAAGGTGCTCCGCACATACCACCCCGAGATGAGCGGTGTCGTGAACGCCCTGCAGGTGGAGAGAATCATCGAGAACGAGCTCACTGAGGGGAAGGTTCTGACGCGTGGGAACGGTGATAGAGTCAAGTCCATCGCATATGTTCTCTGCGCAGGGAGCCGCGACTCCCACCACGGCGTAGGCTATTGCAGCAGCGTTTGCTGCGCTTATTCCGTTAAACAGGCGATATTACTCAGGAAGTTCCTGCCATTCCTCAAGGTCTACATCTACTACACGGACATGCGTATGACCGGGCGTGGGTTCGAGGACTTCTACAGGGAGGCCCGCGAGAAAGGGATCCAGTTCATACACGCGAAGCCCGGTGGCGTCACACCCCTCGAGGATGGGAGATTCGAGATAACCGTCGAGGACCTAGACACGGGGCTCATGCTGAGAAACCCCGTCGACCTCGTCGTGCTCAGCTCTGCCATGGTCCCTTCCGCGGGGACGAGCGAGCTCGCTTCCCGCCTTGGCATTGCCCTCGGGGAGGACCTCTTCGTGGCCCCGAAGCATGTGAAGCTAGACCCGATCTCGACGCTTAGGGAGGGCGTCTTCGCTGTTGGCGTCGCCACGGGGACAAAGGACATACACGACTCGGTGGTCGACGCGAGGGCCGCAGCGAGCCACGTTTATAACTTCGTCGGGGACGGCACAATCAAGCTGAGCCCAGACAAGCCAATCCATGAGGGGGGGTGCGACCTCTGCGGTGCCTGCATGGACGCCTGCGTCAGGGGCGCGTTGACGATGGGCGACGAGGGACCTATACTCGATTCTGTGAGTTGCAACGGCTGCGGTGCTTGCATACCAGTGTGCCCCAAAGGCTCATTAAGAATACCTAACAACTCAGGGGACGCCCTGCTGGAGGAGGCAAAGGGCCTCCTCTCAGGGACTGAGGGCGACATTGCGGTGCTTGGCTTCTTTGATGACAACATCAGCTACACGGCAGCTGACAATGCAGGCACGGCGAGGCTTCATTACCCGACTAACATCAGGATCGTTCGGATGCCCTCGACTGCGCTCCTGAGCAAGGAAACCATCCTGAAAGCGATAGGGCTTGGTGCCGACGGAGTACTCATATGCGAGGTGGAGGAGAGCCACGAGGCCGAGCTAGCAGCGAAGCTCGTTGCTGATGTCTCTGAGTCCTTGAAGGGATTCGGTATAGAGCCGGATAGGATACGCCTCCAGCCCATGGTGTTACCTATCTTTAAGATGCTCCCCAAATTTATCTCGGACTTCACAGAGCAGGTGAAGAAGATGGGTAAGATGCCACCAGAGAAGCGGCGTATCCTCCTGAGATGAACACATTTACATCTTGCTGCATTGTGCGTTAAGAAGCGCCCTTTCCCGTAAGAAACTCAATGATCATCTCAGGTGGCCCCTCTATCTCTACTTCTATTGGACCGAGAGGTGCCTGGTTTGCGTGGTAGATGCTCACGTGATTCGCGTAGGCTGCCTGCCTATTGAGGTGGAATGTTACTTTCTCGTTTTTTGCGGCCCACCTGTTAAGGATCGCTCGGGTCGCGTCCCTGATCCTGTCACTAGCAATTCTCTGCCTGAGTTTGCGGAGAGAATCCTTTCCAGATAAGTTGAGGACAAGGTATGTAGTCCCATGCTCCCTACTGCGTTGGGGTTTGACATCTCCGAATAGGTTTGTGATCGCCTTCTCAAGCTTCTCCTGGCTCTCAGTTGGGTTAAGGTGAGCCTTGATGGTGACCCTGACTTCAGCCATTCTTTATCTGCCCCATAATCTCGTCGAAAGCAGGTTTTAAGACGTTAATGCCATCGTCGTTCTTAATCATGTAGTCGCTTGATGCAATGGCGTCTCCAATACCGAAGCAAAGTTCGCGACCCTCTCTCTCCTTGAACTCCTCCCAGGTCTTTGGGTCATCGCTCCGACCTCTACGTGTGAGCCTCTTGAACCTGCTCAGTGGACTAGCCCATAAGGCAATTAGAACGACATCGAACTCATCTTTGAATGCGCCAACCTCAGCTAGACTTCTAATGCCATCAACAACAATGAGACCTTCTGGTCCTCTCTTAAGCATCTCTACACAGTGGCGAGCCACAGCATCGGGGCCCCCCTTTCTTATGTCCTCAGCGATGTGTCCTATGTTCTCGGGTGAGGGCTCGAGTCCCTGCCGCTTGGCTAAATCCCTAATTACATCTCCCATGGTTATGACACGGAGGCCAGATTCACGGATAATTCCAGAGAGAGTCGTCTTACCGGAGCCAGCCATCCCCGTTAACAGGATGAGTAGTCTCCGGGCCATCTCTCAGCCCATCCTCTCGAGCCCATGACTTCGCGTCTTGATGAATACATTCCTAATTCCCGTCTTCAGGGCTTCTCGGGCGAGGCTCATCATTGCCTCCCTCGTAGGAGGTTTCTCCTGTTTAAGGGTTTGGCTTAGCACCTCACCAAGGTTATCGAACTGCTGAAGGTAATAGACATCGCTCCTCCCCTTAATGGAGTCGGCTATGCTTCGAATGAATGCCAAATCGTCAGAGATGCCAGGGGCGACGGTAGTTCGGACCTCCATCTCGATACCAAGCTCCTTACTCAGATTCAGACAGTGCTCTACAGCCTCGACTGAAACTTCTCCTAAGTCGGGGCGCCCCGTGACCCTCCCATAATCCTCCATATTCAGGGGGGCTTTGACGTCGAGGGCGACCCTATTAATTGCGCCACTACGAAGTATCCTATCTATGTTCTCTTTTACGCTGCCGTTGCTATCGAGCATGACTCTGAGGCCAAGGCTCTGGGCTAACTTCGCGCTCTTGATCACAGCATCAGGCTGGAGGACAGGTTCGCCCCCAGTGAACACGACGGCGTCGTTAATCATTTTGTTAGCTATGAAGCGATCTCGAAGGAAATCAAGATCTATCTCTCTCCCTGAGTCGAGGGGTATTAGACCCGAATTCTGGCAGTATGGGCACCTGTAGTTACAACCAGCACAGAAGACGATGAGGCTGACATTACCATACCAGTCGATGGTGGACATATCGGTGATCCCACCAACTCTCAGCCTCACATCTAGGTTCAATTAGATCAACTGATGGATGATGGCTCCGATTTAAAGGGGTCGGGCCCATCGGTTCTCGTGGGTCCCATGCCACCTATGATACTTATATGACTAAAATCCTCCCCGACGCTTCCGTGCCAGTGGCTCTCACCAGCTGGGATGAAGAACGCCATGCCCGGCTCAGCTACATACTCTCTCTCCCTACTCGCCACCCTCCCCCTCCCGGTGAGTATCCAGAGGCATTGATCTTGGTTGTGAGTGTGCCAAGTATTATGGATCCCAGCGGGAAATGAAACGAGACTCAGGTTGAGGTTTGATGCCCCCGTCTCTTTTCCGAAGACCCTCTGGATTGTTACCTCCCCCGTGAAGATGCCACCTGAGGTTGGTTCCACTACTACCTCACCGAGCTTTCTGACTTGCATAGTATATCAGTTGATTATCTACCACTGCTTAAATCAAGTTAGCGGCGGAAAGGAATCTAACTAGTTAGGCGAATACACTCATCACAATGATGCCACTAACGACCATTAGCATCCCAATTAGTTTAGGAGTGCCGAATCCTTCATTGAGGACCACGTAGGCTAATAGGGCTACAAGGATAGCGTTGCCAGCTGTAATCGCAGTTGCTGGCCCCGCTGGCCCGACAGCCACTGCCTTGTTGATGAAGAACATGCCCGCAGCGAGGCAGACGCCCGAGATGATCGGGACCGCGAGAAGGATCGCCGAAGTTCCAGTGAGGTTGGTGGTGAAGGAGCCCATTGTATAGTAATAGGCGAAGAAGATGAGGCCGAAGATACCGACGCTGAGCCACAGTATCTGGGATGCAAAGATGCTATCCATATTCTCATGTGCAGCGAACTTCAGAAGCGAGTTCGTGATACCAAACATCCATGGTTCCGAGAGCATAGCCCTACCAAGGGATCGTGCTGAACTCCATAGCCATCAAAAATACTGCTACCAATTTATGGACGATTCGACGAGCGCGCTAAAATTACTAGGGGCAAGGATTTAACTCTCCACTGTGAAGGTGAGATAATAGGCTCATCTATGGGCCGGTGATGTCGTGGGTAGTAAGAAGCCGAAGCTGACGGAGGATGATCTCCTATTCCTTGATACACTACAGGACTGCAGCTTCGGTCAGTTATCGGAGACGAACCTTAAGACTAAGCTCCAGGAGCATGGTATGACCGAGTCCACATACAACATCGTGAGGCGGAAGCTCATGTTCGCCAGATTCATAGGTTGCGTCTATGGAAATCTGACCTTAGAGAAAACGGATTACCAGCCACTAGAAGGCGAGGATGATAAGGAGACCACCAAGCAAGCAAGTCACCACAGTCAATAATATAGCAACAATTAGGTGTTTCCTCATTATTATCGACTCGGTCTCCTTCCCTGCAGCCACGGTTGCGACAGCGTTATTGATCTTTGACGGAGTTACCGAACTTGCGACGCCTCCCCCGACAGCGTGGCCCCCGTATAGTGTCATGAACTGCGTTGAGCTTAGCCCAATCTTGTCGGCAGCGGTCTTCTGTATTTTATAGAAAAGGACATTTGAGGTAGTCTCAGAGCCGCCTACTATGGCGCCGAGGAAGCCTAAACTGGAGGAGACATAGATGTAGGCTCCTCCAAAGACTAGTGCAAGCGTATCGCCAAGCACCTGGTTCATTGTTGAGCCCGACATTACAAAGCTGACGCCGAAGTAGACCATGATGGTGAGGACGGGGGTTGGGGCACGTCTGATCCAGAGATCGATCCCCCTTCTGAGTTGGTCTCTTGTGGGCTTCAGAGTTGTGAGGCAGATTATTGTAGCGATGAAAATCCAAGTATATATCTGGGAGAGGATATCGAGGTCAATACTCTGAGAGCCTATGGTGATGACCTCAATGGAGCCAGGTGCCCTTGATAAATAGTCGCCTATGGTGGGTAGGCTCACTATAACAGCGAGGATGGTCAGTATCACGAAGGGTGAAAATGAGCGCCATATCTCACCTAGTTTAATTTCTTCACTCTTGACCGTTTCTGTGTTCTTTCTACCGCATAGGCGATCATAAGCAGTTAAGGCAAACATTGTAAGGAGTCCTGCTATGACACCGATGATACGTATCGGAATTAGCTCATATCCGATATTGTAGTCTACAACAGTACTGACTAGGCACGCCCCCGCGAGTACGAGGCCGCAGATGAGACCGGGGACGAGACCCTTCCTAATGGATTTGACACCTCCTATTAGCCATAGGATTGCGAAGGCAAAGCCCGTTGATACGACGGGGAGAAAGACAGCTATTTTGAAGGCGAATACGATAGGATTTAGGCCAAAGAGCTGGCTTGGTAATGTGATTGGAATTCCGAGTAAACTAAAACTTGTTGTAGGGTCGTAACCGAGGACGGCGACGCTTATGGCGGCTAGTTGGCTGAATCCCATCGTAGCGAGGAGGGGCGGAAATAACGCTGGCGTGACGACCCCTAGGGCGGAGAGGAAGGAACCAAAACCTACTCCGATGTAAAGAGCTTGGACTTCACTTCCAGTGACCTGTTTCTTAATTACCGCGGAGATCGTCTCGAGAGCCCCAGTTGCCTGCATTATATAGATTAAGAGCATCGTGGCTGCAACGGTGAAGGCGATACCGAAACTCTTCAGCACACCAACAAGCGTGGAGGCCCCCGCATCGATAGGCGTGTTACCAAAGTTGGACACTGCCAACACCACTGCTAGGCCCCAACCGATGAAGGCCATGTTTAGGCTACCCTGGCGGAGGAACGCGACGCCTATCAAGACGACGATGAGGGGGTAAAATGCGAGTAGAAACTTGGCGGTCGGCCCTGTCGCAAGGTAGCCCGTGACAATAGCGAGAAGCCCGATAATGGCTAGTATGGCTAATGAGATCTCCCTCACCTTCTTCTCATCCATGAAAAAACACCCGGATAAACCAAATGTGTGTGTATTAGCTAGATAAGATTTAGCGCCTACATCCTCTTCGCGGCTTCCCTATCCAACTTCCTTATGCGCGCGCATTGGCGCGAAATTCATTAAAGCGGATTACATCCTCTTCTTATCCATGGGTCTTAGTAACGATGATCAAGCACTGAGTCGATCTGTTGAAAAGTTAAAGCAAGATTTTGAGAGGCTTAGAAAGGAGCGGAGAAAAATGCTTATATTTACCAGTTTAATTTGCATCACTACTGCGGTTCTCTTCTTTTTAATTGGTTATTACTTTCCACATCCCTGAATGCGCGCGCGCATTCATCGCCACCGAGGAGAAAATGGTATTCTTCACCCACGCTCTGCCCGAAGCGCGCGCTTTTTAGACGAAAATAATACTTAAATGAGCCTAAAATGAGATGCTACCTGAACAATGATGGGGAAACAATATTCCGAGCAGGAAATAGACCCCACGCGCACGCGAATTGTCCAGACTGTCTTTGGCAAAGTATCGGGTGATTTTTACGTTGAAAACGGCATAACGATTTATAAAGGCGTGCCCTACGCCAAACCACCGGTTGGTGATTTGCGGTGGGCCGCTCCTGCAGATCCAGAACCTTGGGACGGTGTTCGAGCCTGTGATACTTATGCACCTATGGCCGTGCAGATTCTATCAACCACAGATTGGTGGGGACCAGAGTTTTACTATGAGTATAAAGATAAGAAACCAGTCATGAGCGAAGACTGTATCTACCTGAATGTCGCAACACCCGCCCAAACCCCGGATGAAAATTGCCCGGTACTGGTATGGTTTCATGGCGGTGCAAGTATGCATGGTTACAGCTATGAACCGGAATTCAATCCGGAAGAGCTTTGTAAAAAGGGAATCATAGTCGTTTCGGTCGGATATCGTCTGGGCGTTTTCGGCTATCTGGCAACAAAAGATCTTTCCGCCGCATCACCAACCGGCACATCAGGCAACTACGGCCTGCTGGATCAGATCAAAAGCCTAGAATGGGTTCGGAAAAATATCAAGATGTTTGGTGGTGATCCTACACGGGTCACCATTGCCGGGCAATCCGCAGGCGCCGGTGCAGTTTGCTCCATTCTCACATCACCCCTGGCGACCGATTTATTTGACCGTGCCATCATGGACAGCAGTTTTAGTGCGTTAAGCAGAAGATCCACGCTTGATCAGACGGAAACTGCGTGCGATACGTATTTGAAGGACAAGGGCTATGCCGGTCTGAGCGTGACTGAGCTGCGGGCTTTGCCGACCAGTGCCTTTGTGAATGAGAACACCCCCAAAAGCGAGGTTTATGGCAAAGGTTTCACTTCGATGGTGGACGGCTACGCCATGACCCATAGCCCGATCGATTTCTTTAAACAGAAAGGGGCTCTCAAAGGCAAAAATATCCTGTTCGGTGTCAACTGTGGCGAAGGGAACGGGGAATTTTCAATCATCACCAAGAGTATTTTCATGGAATCCTCAAAGAAAACCTATCAGGAGCTGTTTGACAAATACAATTTTTCCGAGTTGTACAACACAACCGATGATTTTGCTGCCACCATGGAAAGCCTGCGTCTGCGCAGCGAAACTGGCGGCACTCAAAACCTGATCGTGGCATTGATGCTGAACCAATTGAATCCGGTCAGCAGTCTGTATCCCTACTATTTCTCTCATTGGGCACCGGGCCGCGAAGCCGAGATCCGATGGGCTTGGCACAGCAGTGAATTGTGGTATGTGTTCAAGTCTCTGCGTGATATTCCTCAGCAGAGGGACTGGACCGAGCTGGATTTCAAGATTGCTGAAAATTGCTCATCCTATTGGGCCAATTTCGTTGCGACAGGAAATCCCAATGGAGGCGATCTTTCATATTGGCCTGCCACCTCGCTGGACAATCCCGTATTCATGGAATGGGGCGACACTTTTAGGTTGAGGTCGAACTTCTATGGAAACACCAAAAAATCGGTTCGGGATGATTTGATGCGCGAATACATCATTTCAAGCAACGGCTTGCAGAAATTCTTCAGATAAGCGATAAAAAGCACGAAGCGCGCGCACGTGAAATATACTTAAACTGAGAGTAATGGTCGCAGCTCTCGCATCGACCGCACCTTCTCCAGTTCCCAGATGGTTCCTATTAGAGAGTTCGCTTTATCCTTGCCGAGAATACCCTGAAGGAGGTCCATAGATTTTATCTCGATTTCGCTTCGAGTCATAGGATTATCTGCAGTTCCTCGAACCGATGAGACGAGTTTCTCCACAGTACGACCATCTACCAGGTGGACCCGCACCATTCCAGGTCGTTTCTCTTCTTGCCCAATAAATTTTGGATCGCCAATTAGGTTAATGAGGGACTGCACTTCTCGTACTTTAGGATCGGTCATCCTCTCATATGAGTGGGCTGCTTCAAAAGTTAGTTTTCCATCAAGTAGAATCACCGTCATTATGTACTGGCAATTAATATCTGGCATGGTGCGGTTGTTAACCGTCCTTGCACCACTCGGTGGAAGATGAACATCAACACCCTTGACCTGATCAGCAGTCAGATGATATTCTTGAACAAGCAAAGTCATAACATCAGCTGCAGCCTGAATCGGAGAACCAACACAGAACTTCTTTATGTTCGTCAGAGAAATGTCGTACAGATTCCCCAAATTGTCAATCCATTCGAGCAGTCGATCCTTGCCAGGGCAGAAAACCTCAAGAAAGTTGCCATCACCGGAGAAGATATCCTCCTCCCCAGTGAATCCACGCTGTACGAATAACACTGAAGTGACCCCGTTGCGCGCGCGCCTTCGAGATGCTTATTTCGAAGCTATTAACTATGAATCTCCCACAATGCGAACCAAGGTAATTGAGAATCTCCATCCGAAGAGTTAACTAAGACTGCGTAACTGTTCTAAATATTCGGTGAGCCTCCTTACAGAAACAAACTGGGAAGAATAGCACCGATGCCATCCGTGTCCTTCTCGTCGACGACGAAGAGTCCTCGTTGGAACTCACGAAGCTTAGCCTCGAGTCCGATGACCCCTCCCTAACAGTAACAACGATGCAAATACCATCCGACGCGCTGAAACTCCTATCGGATCAGCCCTTCGACTGCATCGTCTCCGACTACCAGATGCCGGGGATGGATGGCACCAAGTTCTGCACCGAGATCAAGAAGACGAGGACGATCCCCTTCATAATCTACACTGGGCGAGGGAGTGATGAGATAGCCTCTGACGTCTTCACCGCTGGGGCTGACGACTACGTCAAGAAGGAGATGGAGCTAGCACACTTCAAAGTCCTCGCAAGAAGGATCAGGCACGCTGTGGAGAAGAGTCGGGCAGAGAATGCGTTAAAGGTAAGCGAGGAAAGGTACCGCACTCTCTTCTCCAACATGATGAACGGTTTCGCCTACTGTAAGATGATACAAGACCAAAATGGCAAACCAGAGGACTTCACCTACCTCGAAGTCAATGACTCCTTCGAGAGGTTAACCGGCTTGAAGAGGGAGGAAGTAATTGGAAGAAAGGTATCTGAAGCAATACCGGGAATCAAAGAGGGAAAACCTGAGCTCATCGATATTTATGGTAGAGTCTCCTCAACTGGAGTGCCTGCGAGCTTCGAGCTATTCCTCAAACCCCTCAGCATATGGCTATCCATCTCCGCCTACAGCCCGGAAAAGGGGTACTTCGTCGCTATATTCGATGACATCACACAACGGAAGAGAGCTGAAGAGGTGTCGGCGGCGGCCAATAAGGAGCTCAACAAGACGAATGAAGGTCTTCAGACGTTGAACACAGAGTTGGCTGTTGCAAGGGAGAGGGTGCAGGAGCGGGCTTACAGGCTTGAGGGATTGGTTGAGGAGGAGGAATCTAAGTTGCGTGAGAGCGATGAGAGGCTACGTAGCATACAGCAGATGGATACTATTAGTAGGATTGGGGCAACGGTGGCGCACGATCTGCGTGGGCCGCTCATAGCCATCAGCCAAGCCGCGGAGATTGCTAGGAAGAAGCAGGAGCTCTCAGATAGGATGCTGTTGTTAATCTCCAGCAACGCGGAGAGGTCTCTACACATGATCGAGGGGTTTAGGGAAGGGACACGGGATGTGAAGGTAGTGAAGCGGAAGGTGGATTTATCGTCCCTCGTCAAGGAAGTTGTTGATGGTGTGCCTAAACCCGAGAACATAAGTCTGGACATGCAGCTGAGAGGGGGACTGGAGGATGTGTCTCTTGACCCTGAGCTGATGCGTAGGGTATTGGATAACCTTGTGCGGAACGGCTACGAGGCGATGCCCGAGGGGGTTAAGCTCACAGTTTCAGCTAGGCGTGTGGGCGAGGAGGTGGTCATGGAGGTCGGTGACACTGGCGTGGGTATAAGTGAGGAAGCCTCCAAGCATATCTTCGAGCCACTATTCACAACAAAGAAGGGTGGCTTGGGGCTTGGACTATACTTCGTTAAGATGGTGGTTGAGGGTCACGGGGGAAAAGTGGGCTTCGTGTCCAAGCTTGGCGAGGGAACGACCTTCACAATAAGGCTACCCACCCAATAGCTGAACTTGGGGAAGAACTATTTCACGTGCGCCTTGAACCCAGACGTGGGTTGTGACTGTGTTTCTTATAGTTGAGATAAGAGTCGATGTCGATAACATATTCACCTCCAATTGGATAGGCTCCTATCGAGGCTCTCTTGTCGCCGACCCTTTCAGGCATCAGCCAGTTTAGCGCACACATGTAGACGTTTCGAGGCGCGCGCGGTTCCGTATACTATAATTAATAATTAGGGTGAAAAACAAACCCAGCGAGGTATTAATTCATAGATTCGAAACTGTTATTTAGCTAAGATTTAACGCCTACATCCTCTTCGCAGCTTCCCTATCCAACTTCCTTATAAGAAAGTACATTTTTAAGTGATTTTATGCCATTTCTATAAGTCGGACACTAAAACAGAGAAAACCATTTGCGTCCTACTAAGTGGCTTAGTAGCTTTAACCCTGTTATCAAATGATAACAAGGTATAGGGGTGTATCAAGTGATACACCTCCATCGCAGATGGCAGTACTGTTTCAAGTTTTTCTGTATATTGATCGCGATCAATATTCACTTTTTAATAAATTACATATATAGATGATCTAGCTGATACGGTTTGCTAAAAACTCTTTTTAAAAGTAATTTATATCTCTACTCACTAGACTTCAAAAGGCTCTATGTAATATTTTGATCCTTCAAACGAAATGAATCCGAAGTATCCACCGACGCCATCACTTTTAGGTGAAGTATAGGATAGCTTAACTTTGGCGTGCTGAAGGTATCGAATGAATTCCTTATACTGTTGCTCAGTATTGAAATTAACTCTAAGGTAAATTCCTTTAAAAATATGCTCGCTACTCAATTGATGACCACTTCTTTATATAAAATAAGTATAGGTAAATGATCATAAAACCACCCTATTTAGTATATTTTTCATGTCTGTTGCACTTTTAGCCTTTACAATATAAAAGTCGGCAGTTGCTGAACGACGCCAACCAAACCACTGAAGCATATCCTTTAGATTAACATCTGGTTGCGAAGCGAACCAATTAACTCTAGACTTTCTGAATCTATGTGAACCATAACCAACTAGTTTGCGTAGTGTTTGCCATAATGCTGAACGCCTAAGTCTAAATACTCTATCACCAGCATCTGTTAAATTCCGCGCCTGTATGATGTAATCAACATAAGGTAAAGCTGTGCTTATCTCTATGGGACTTTCTCTTAGTCCACCCTTTAAGGGTTTACTGTAGATGTATAGTGTGCCTTGCTTAATCTCCAAGTCTTCTTTAAGTATTCCCTTTGCTGAAGGTCTAGACTTCCAAACCCAGATACCATCTGATTCAGGCAACTTCCACCATTCTTTTGAAAGCTGAAGGTTTCGGCTAAGTATCCTACCATTGTTGCTTAATACTTTCCACTTAGGACCGATGTCTCCGATAACTTCCGAACATCTGAGTCCAGAATAATAGAACATAGCTAAAGTAGAACGATATTTCAACAAGTATTCATCCAAATGTTGATCTGTCCATTTATTGTGCTTGGATACCTTTTTTGCATGTACTTCTAGTTGTTTTAGTATAGCATCCATAGCGGATTGTTCTATTATAACGTTTTCAGACATCCTTTGACCCTACGGTATATATAGTGATATTGTCCACTATTAAACCCTAGCACGAAAGAGTTGCGATACCTGATCAATATACCTGTCGCCATATAATAATATAAGTGAAAAGGTGCGCAACTCTTTTCTCTTTTTTCTTGTTTTTTCTGTTATATTCATTACAAATATTGTTGAAAACTCATAACAACTTATATGTAAGGTTTCTTCAATACTAGGAAAAGGATGCACATCCACCTGTATGGTTTGTGTGGCTTCTACTGTCTAGAAATATAGATATATGGTTTATCCTGTCTCTGGAATAGGCACTGTCTTCTTTAAACTCAATTTAGAGCAGAAAAGGACATCTTGATTGAGTATTCCTATTGCGTTTGTTATGCTTCTCTCACTTACGCTTGGATATATTTCTCTAACAACCAATAAAGCACTTGCTTTTCCAATATTACCTTGGTTACTCATTATAAGTCTATTAGGATTTTCTCTAAGTAGCTTTACTATATCATCCACAGAGATTTTCTTGCTTATTGTAATCTCTTTTTCTGCCGCTCTACCTTCAATCGACTGATTAGCCATCAATTCGACAAATTCCTTCTTTTTACGCTCATATTTTGATCTCAAATTTTGACAAATTATATCGCCATTTTCTTTCCAGTGAGATCGCTTTTTCCAGAGAGTTTTTTGTACACCTGAATATGGACATTTTAAGCACGAAAAAAATTGACACGACTCAACACCCGGTAATTCCATCTCACAGTCCCGACTAACAATTTTTGGATAGGGTTTTACGCTGAATGGAGACATCTGGTACGAATAGAATCGTGCATGTGCTCTTTTTAATAAATGAGCTTTGGCGGAAAGGACATAATTTCTAGCGATCAAATCTAGTGATGCTTCAGAAAGAGAGACGATCCATATGACAAACCCTTTTGATCGGATCGCTTCAAGCTGTAACATCAAGTCCTGCTGGGCTTTATCGAACCAACTTCTTGAGTTTGCACCCCACTGACTTTCATCTAAAACTATACATTGACCCATTTTCAGTTTGGTGTCTGGACCTATAAGTGCCAAAAATTCATCTGGACCGAAGGCAACCTGATCCACTGAGAATTTAGGATCTAGGATCTCACAAATTCTCAAAACCCAATAACTTTTACCAGAGCCGGCGGCACCACTTGCACAAATTATTAGGGCTTCTAGAGAGTTTCTTTTTCGTTGAATAAAATTCAATACATTTGCATTAAAATTTCCACCCTTTTCATATGCGAAATTGTGCCAATTAGCCCAAGGATGTGAACCGTGATAATCCGCTGGCGGATCAGCATATTCTAAATTATTGGACATCTTCGTCTAAGTCCATTTCTTCACTATCTTCATATTCTTCAGTAGAATTATCTTCATCCGTTTCATTAGAATTTGCTTGCTTTTGTAGTAAGGCTATTTCGGGCGGGACATCCTTTTGCATTAAGACACGGACTTCAGAGCCATCTTTTAGTGTGATAAGCGGTGTAGGCGGATATTTTATCTTTTTGCCAACTCTATCGTGTGGCTCTATCTTGAAAAGTAGACCCATACTCTGCATTTCTTCCATTATAAGACCGTACAGTGTTTGATAGTTTGTTTCTTCAACTTCTTCAATTATTGGGCTTATTCTTATGGGTTGTCCATTATTGATATCAGCACTCCACCGCCAATCCACACCCTTTCGGTTGCAAAATAATGGATTTTCTAATGTACCCATCTTTCTACCTGAGCAATACTTCCACTCTGGTTTCTCTACACTTGTTATATATTCGTCCTTACGTGATTCTATATGTTTTTGATTCTCAATTGGTAAATCTTTTAATAAAGTTTGAATTGCATTACTATACCCAGCTTCATCGCCTTTCCAACCACTCGAGCTGATTTTTATTAATTGTTGCTCTATTATATATGGTATATTTATTTTCTGCTGTTGCTGAGTTGATTCGGTTTGTGGCTCAAATTGTGTTTCTTTTCTATACAACTTTTACTTCACTCTCACCCATATTCCATTCTTCATTTTTTAATGTATACATTGAATAGAGTGGGATATTAGGATTTTTCTCAATAATTTTTATAACCGAATCAATTTCAATATTCAGTTTATCCATCCGCTCTGTAATATCTATTTTCTGATGATAGAGTTTGCATAACTGTTTATGAAGTGTCTTAAATGAGCAACAAGCCAAATATTCTTCCCTGCTCATTACGATACCACGCTTTGGCTTTGCTATGTTTTTATAGTACTCAATGAAATAATTATCAGACTTGCTTGAGCCTAAATTTCTTCTAGTATAAGACCTAGATTGATTATTTGATTTAACCATATCATAATTGGATTGCATAAGTATATTAATATTACTACTGTAATAATGTTTATTCTATTGAGAAAACTATTAACTATTAACTATTGAAATCTGTTATATTGTAATAGTTAAAACTTCCAGTTTGGCTTTTCCCAGCTACTTTGGCTAACTCTATGTCTCTGAATATAACCCGCCACAAAATATAGGATCACTATTGAAATTATGAATAGAAAGAATTTGGTATTATCCCATTCATAAATTGGCACTTGTGTTATTGTTATATTGGTAAAAGTCCTAGTGGTTATACCCGAAATTGTAGTTATATTTTTTATTGTTTCAGTTGTTGAGTTAGCAGACATTTTTCTCTTTCTTCCTTTTCTTTAATATTTAAATGTTTTATGTGATGCTGTTTAGCATCTACTATCTGCGGACTTTTCCTATCGTGAGCATATACCCAATAGATGCATTTTAAACCTAGATACCAACATTGAAGACAAATATTTTTTTCGATAAACTTTTCTTTCGGATGTTTATAAACACAGAATGGCGCGTTATCCAATTTTCCTAGACTTCGGATGTAGGTTGCAAATATAGGATAGTTGTTCTTTTCCCATACATATTTTCTGTTGGATGTTTCGCTTTCCCAATTAATACCCATAATGTATATACGTTTAGAAATGCTTAATAATGTTTCTTGAATGTAATTACATACAAGCTCTATTCATCTGAGCTGTATTGAGCAAACCTTTTTTCAGATTGAGTTATTCACTATACCCTAGGGTATTTTGGCGTTTTACTTTCAGTTTATTTTTCTAACGTTTCTAACGTTTCTAACGGAAGATCCACAAGGAAAAACAAAAAAAAAGAGTCTCTAACGTTTCTAACAGAGTCCTTCTATACTTAAATAATTCTGATCTTTTTATATAAAGGGTATAATATACCCGATATATACCCTATTTGAGGGTAAAATATGAGTTTTTTATATTTATATCTTTTTGTATCTTTTTACGTTTTTTTGTGGTTTTGTATATTTTTTTTTATACTCTCAAATCTTCCGTTAGAAACGTTAGAAACGTTAGAAAGTTTTTCTGAAAGTAAACTTGAAAATTAACCCTAATTAGGGCTAAATTTTAAGGTTATGTCATCTGAGACAACCTTATTGAGAATTTGGATTAAAGAGCTTTTCTAGCGTGTTGGGAAGGCTGATCTGCGGCGGCGATGGCGATGTTGGCTTTGGCGGCGTCGGTGGGTCTGGTTGGTTAAGATCGGCTATTACAAATTCGTCTTTCTCAGTATCTGTGATCTTTAAAGATTTCTCAAGCTGATCCAATATTTTCTTATCAAACGTCCAAACTCTTTCTGTTGTGCTTGTATCACTAAAATATTTAGTATCGTCTTTTCCGCATAAAACTGGTTTTAGTTTCTTTCCTATTAACCATTTCGAAACCTTAGTATCACCTAATTCATATTGAAAGCTGTCTATATTTGGGTAATATTGTAGGATTTTAGGGTCTTTGCATAATGTTAATAATATAGAATTCCAAATAGAATTCACTTTTAACGTGTGTGTTTCATAAAACTCTGTTTGCCTTAATACACACGCAACAATTTTACGATCTATTCCTGCCTTATTTCTATTCTCCATATCGGTTAAGTATTCTTTCAATAGTTTATTAATGTTTTCTTTCGCATTTGTAGTTTCTGCAACCACTAACTGAGGCAACCATATTTCTTTATCTCTACCTTTTATATCGGTTTTTACTATTGGTAATGGATCGAAATAGTGAGCCATTCTTGATAAGAGAATTCTCTTTTTCAATTCTTGAAATGTTTGTCGATCTGAATCCTTTATTATATCTTTAACCGGATCACCGTTGATAACATTTATGGTAATACACCTTTCACTTAATGCATCTTTAGGTGGCATATAGTACCCAATAAACACTTTTAAGCTATATATATTATAATATCTATGTGATCTGGTTGCACTACTTGGATCGGTTATACGTCTAATTTTAAAACCTTTTCTGTATCCTGAACGATATATTTTTAATAGATCGGGATCATTTTCATTCGTTTGAATTTCGTCCGCTATAATTATACAATTTCCTTCTGTTTCCGTGCCTATATAATCGTATACATTCGCCGAATTCAAACCAATATCCATTAATGGTCTATATCCGATATAATATATAATTTCACCTATTCTTGTTTTTCCACAACCGGGTATACCTAGAATTGCTAAATATCCTAAAGCATCAAATTTTTCTTGCTCATAAGATACTAAAATAGTATTGGCTATTAATGATAGATATTCGTCCGGGACTACAATATAATCTCTGATTATATTTAAAATTTGATCATATAATTCATATAAGGTTGGTATCTCAATCTCACTTGAAATTAGTTTATCAATTTCGGTTTTAGTAAAAGTATAAGGTTTATAAGGTTCGTCAATTTCTGGTAAATATGTAATACTGTCCTTTAATACAAATGGCGATGTGGTCCATTTAAACTGTCTATCTGTGTTTGGTTGATATATTAGGAATATATTCGTACCGTCTAGCCTTATTGTTTCCGCTATAAAGTGATCCGTAGATATGCATCTAACGTTTCTTATCTGAATTTGCTCTTTCTCCGCCGCCGGCTCTGTTGGTTGTCCACCTTTATTAATCATTATATCTCTTAATGGTTGCGTGTCTTTCAATATCTTATTTATATCATATATCGAATATTCTTTGTATTTGAGTAAGCCTAAGAAATCCAATTTTGGTATTTTATTATTGATATAACTTTGTGTTATCTCTTTTATTGAAAACTTGGATATTATGGGTTTTATAGAATCATAATCGCCATCGCCGATGGTTGTATTTTTTTCGTCGTTTAATATTTCACTAGTAGTAATTGGCTTGTACTCAATACCTAATTGGTCTACTAATTCTTTTCCTTTGTTTGCTGTTTCGTTGTCCGCCAATTTCTCATATTCACAACCAGTGTTTTCTAGTCTTTAATATTTTTTCACTCTTATAAAGCTCTGATATTTTCTTATCAAGCTCACTATCGGTTAATCTCTTTTCTATTTTTCTTATAGGATTAGACAATTTTATTTTTCCTTTTTCACTATTCTATCCTGCGATATCGTTTGCTGAGTTTGTTTAATTCATTTTCCAGTTTGCGATTATAATTATAAAAAGCGTTGAATAGTTTCATTCTTGGTTGATTCAGTTCTAATTTGCCACATTTATGACTACCATATATAGTGAAATAGGTTAAATTTTGTAAAACGTGATCATTAATTTGTTCATCTGTACCTTGACACTCTTTAACAAATTCTATCATATCTTGTTTTGATATTTCAAGTTTTTTGAGTGTTTCAATCTCAATATCTACTTTTTCCGTTTTTATACCACCTTTTGTTTATTGGCTATTTGTGGCTTTCGGATTTTATAGTGATACCAGTGATTATATTTACGCCTATCACTAGTATTGAAAGGGCAACCTGTTCTTGTATAAGACCTAATTTCTTCTGGATAATCTTCTTGAGACATAATTATCAATATATATTACTAATTCAAATCCTTATATATGTTACCACATCGATATGCACAGAGACTACATATCGCTTTAAATACTATATCAATATTTCAATACATTTCAATAGTGATAAAAATTAGGTAGATCGGGTTTGTTTTTCCCGATCCACCTTTTGGTTTTGTCTTGGCGGACACTGAATAGAATCAGAGAAGGTTAATTAACTGGGTTCTACTCAAATAAATAATATAAATGGATTGCTTATAAATATTTGGCTTTATTTTACCAAATTGATTCTGTATTCTTTGCTTTCTTGCACGCTTTTCTTGCTCTTTCTAAGTCTCTTTCTGCATCACGCAATTCGGACTTAAACTGTTTTACATTTTTAATTTTTATCTGTATTGAATTTCTCAATTCCTGTTTAGACATATTAGAATAATCTATCATTTTTTCACCTTCTTGCTTTTCTTCTTAGTTTTGGATATTTTCTTATTTGTGGGCACTAGATGAGTAATTGGTAATTTGATACTTTTCTTGTTCTTTATATCCATCATTTGCTTCTTTGTTAATTGTGTCTTTGCTAAATGATCTTGAAAGTTTTTCATTGCTATATCGAAATTATGCTTTCTTACCGCCGTCATCGGATCAGTCGTTAATTTTTCAATTTTTGTTCTATATGCCATATATATCAATCCTTTTTCTTTTTAGTCTTATCAAATGGCTCTGCTATTTTGCCGAAGTCCGGGATAGACTTGGGTCCGAAGGTCCACCCGTCGCTGGGAAGTTCTTCGCCAAAACCTTTATCCGCTTTGCTTATTGGCGGTTTTGTTTTTGCTTGTTGCATATTCGGCGGCGTCTTTGCTAGTTGTTTCTCTGGTTGTTTATTGGCTGGTTTTGGCTTGGATAGTATCCAATCCGGCGTTTTTTCTTTAATTTTTCCATATTTTTCCTTTGCTAAACCGAATTGTTTCTTAACTTTAATGTACTGTTTTTTATACTCTTCTTCTTTTGCTGATCCTTTTTCCTTAGCGTTTTCGTATTTTTGCTTTACTTTGTTGTATTCCAGTTGTGCAATAGTATAGTCTTTCTTTGCAATTTGATAAGATTTCTTTGCATATTCAACCTTTTGTTTTATACTACTTAGAAATCCTTTTCCTACCATTTTTGATCACCGTGTTTTACACACATATTTAATCAATATATATATTGTAAACTAACCCTTAAATATGTTTGGTGGTTTATTGTGGTGCTTCTTTCTGATCTTTAAGTTCGTTTGCTTTTCTCATCCGATCCCTTTCTTCTCTAAATTCTGCGTAAGCCTTTTCAAATTCGTCTTTCATTATTGAGACTGTCTGATCTAACGCTGTGTTTTTCTTTTTCATTTCCTCAAGGTCTGCCTTTGTCTCAAGTCTGTCGATCTTTAAGTCTCTGATTAAGTCGTTTTGCTGTTTTACTATGTCCTCAACATCTGCGATGGTCTTAACTGCCTTGGTTAGTTGTTCAACGTTTCCAAAAATAGTAAGGTAGGGTTCGATCCTTTTGTAAATAATTTCTAAGTCTGCCCTATTTTCAACGTAAGATTGTCCTATTGTTAAGGTGTGTCCTGTTAATATGTTTTGGAATATTTCGTCTATTCCTGCCTTTGATGCACAAGTTAAGAAATAGTGTCTTAACCGCTTTGGTCGAAAAGGATTCTGAAATTTGGCAGAATCCCAGACTATACCGATCTGTTTGGCGGTGTATGAATAAGCCTTATGTAGATGTTCGGGTTGCATCGCTACTATTTTTGTTATTTTCTTTTTTGTTTTTTTGTCTATAATAGTTGCGTTTATCGTAAAGAGTGGTTCTGTTTCTAAAGCACCGATCCTTTCAGTTTCTAAGTATTGATTTACTGCCTCAGTTGCCTCAACACTGAAAAAACTTTGAAACCTTTCACTTGTTTTAACTCTGTTGTTATCCCAGAAAAACCTTATCCCTGTGCCATTCATTTTGCATCCTGTTTTAAATTGTCCTACTGTGAGTCTGAAAATATCGCCTGAGTCCTGTGAACTTGAAAGCATCGCCAAACCGATGGATCGATCCCTTGGTGATAGTGAGTTTAAAAATTTCCTTAATTCGGTTTTATCGATAAAGGTTTCTGATTCTTCTTTGTTCAACTTTAGGAATTCGTGATCACGATCTGCCTGTATAGCTTGGCTTAACTTGTTGATCTTTGGCGTGAAATGTAAAGGAAACCTAAAACCTGAGTGAGTATAGAAACTTGTGATTTTTGAGTAAACCCTTTCCTTGGCGGTGCTTTCTAAAACCTCTGTTTTTAGTTGTTCGTAATAGTTTACAAGTTCTTTCTGAGTTTTATCAAAATCAGCCTTTGCCTCTGAGAGTAGGCTTTCAGGTGTTGTGTTTCTGTAAAGGCAGTATAGATTAACAGCCTTTGCAATTTTTTTAGAATTGTTCTCTTTAACCTGTTTGCTTATCATCAAGTCGTAAACGACTTTTCTGTTTTCTGTTTCCCTTTCCTCTGTTGTTCTCATATTTGTTCTGGGTTTAACTGGTTTGTAGTTCTTTATAAGTTTATACCTAAAAATGTTCTATCTTCCTTATGAGTCGCTTAAGCCTATCTTTGTCCTCTCTCGTCGCCTTGAATTCGGAGTAGTGTGGACACACCTTGTCATAGACGAACTTGTGTGTTTCGACGTCGTAGACTAGTGGGTAAATCCTGCAACCCTCCGGGCGGTCAACGTATATCTTGCATCTGCCGTCTTTGAGAAAGAAACAAGTCCCGTTAACGTTTAAGAGACGGGTCTCTCCCTCGACCTCGACTGTGAACTCTAATCGTTTGAAGCCTAGCTTCTCGATTCTCTTCATATCATCCTCGGTCAGAGGCATCTCGGTTTCGAGGCAGCATGTAACGCAATTCCTGTCTAGACAGAGTGATCCATTGGATAATGCTCTATTGGCTCCCGCGGGTCTGTTTCCCAACAAACCTACACCTGATGAGTCTCGTCTTCCCCTATTATACATCTGTGTACCTATTAATGAGGGTTAAAACACTGTGCGAGGTTATAATATAAAATTGAATATCTCTCAAAAATTCTTAGAGGTAAATCCCTAGAACAGTGCTTGTGGCGTTATTAGAGATCTATAACGTAACAAAATGAATATTTTCTTGAGTGAGCAACACGCTTATACAGAATGGCCAAGAAGAAGGAGCTATGCCTCACTCTTACTGGTCGATGCAGCTCAAGCCCGCTGAAATAAGGAGAAGAATGGAGGGCTATGGAAGCTGGCTCGAGATCGACCTCGATTCCGTCACAAACAACCTCACTGAGATTAGGAGACACACTAAGGCCGAGGTGATGCCATGTGTCAAGAATAATGCCTATGGCCATGGCATCCTCCCAGTAGCGACTCACCTCGAGGACAATGGTATCAAACGTGTCCTCGTCGCCAAGACTCGTGAGGCAATCCAGATCAGGGAGGCCACCGGCCTACAAGTTGTAAACATGGACCCCCTCTGGACAATAGATCAGTATAAGATAAGTGTTGAGAAGGGTGTGACTCAGGTTGTCTACACACTTGACGCAGCGGAGAAGTTGAGTGAGGCAGCGGAGAGGATGAATAAGACCGCGAGCATTTTCGTTAAGGTTGACACTGGTCTAAGACGTGTTGGCGTCTGGTATGAGGAGGCGCCAGACCTTATCGAGAAAATAGCGGCGCTTCCTTGTATCAATCTCTATGGGGTCATGAGCACACTCATGCAGAACCCGGAGTATGACGAGCAACAGATAGCAAGAATCAGGGCCGTGGCTGACAAGCTTCGATCTGCCGGTGTCGACCCCGGCTCACTGAGCCTCGCCAGCACCGACGCGACCCTCAACAATCCAGAGGCACACCTCGACATCATCCGACCCGGCATGAGTCTTTACGGTATCTACCCAGAACCTAAGGACATCTCCTCAGGCTTGAAGCTGAGGCAAGCCCTCTCTTGGAAGGCGCGGATAGAGTATACGAAAACCATCAGTAGAGGCGATTCAGTCACCTATTGGGGTAAGTGCGTCGCTCCTGAGGACATGCCCGTTGGTACTGTGCACGTTGGATTCTACGATGGCGTCCCCCGTGAGATGGCTAATAATGCACACATCCTAGTCGACGGAAAATATCGAAGTGCCATCGGTTCGATAAGCCTCAATCACATTTTAGTCGATCTACGAGGTCTGGAGGCTAAGCAGGGTGACGTCATCGAGTTAATTGGATGCACCGGTGAGAATACATTGAGCAAGTTCGCTGAGACAGCTGGTTGGATGACCTATAGCGTCCTCAACCACCTCAATCCTCATACCCCTCGAATCTATCTGAAGGATGGCGAACCCGTAGCCCTGTTGGAAGAATAGTTCAGTTGCTAGCTTTTTTTCTCAGCGGCAACGAGTACCCACCTGTGGTCAAATTTTACATTGCCTCCTTCAACTCTGAGGTTGACTCCCGCAGTGATTCCCGCCTCCGCTAGTGTCCTCATGACAACGAGGAGGGACCACTCTCTCTCGGGTGCGTTCGTTATCCTGATCCACTCCCCGAACTCCCTCTCATTCACCCAACTGTCCTTGGCGATTACCCTAAGTCCACCTGAATTTAGCAACGCCTCCAACTCCTTCTCAGAGAGGGCCCTGACATGGCTCGGGTCGCGTAGAGTCTCCAGCGCGTTGTGAATCTCTGCTTCTTCCTTATTCTTCGAGGAGACAATGTCAGCTACGACAACCAATCCGCCCACCCTAAGTACACGTGTCATCTCCTCAATGGCTCTAGAGGGAGATAGAAGGTGGTGGAGCAACAGTCGCGTTACGACTATGTCAAAGTAGTTGCTTGCGAAGGGAAGGTTATCTGCACTTCCCTGCATGAAGCTGACATTTGTTAGCCCGAGTTCATTTGACCTACTCCGGGCTCGGGTGATCATGTCGGGTGTGAGGTCGAGGCCTACGATCTCCTCTACGAGTGGTGCGAGTGTGACTGTAAGTATGCCTGGACCACAGCCGATATCGAGGACCTTGATCCCTCCACCGTTGCGGGTGACCTCCGAATCGATTTTGTTGATGACTTCTATATCGGTGAACACCTTTGCCTCTCGCATTGTACCCGATTGTCTGGAGAACTCCTCCTTGATGATTCTGTTGTGATGGGCTCCACCGCTGCTCCTCATGATTATCCTCTTACTATTCATACCTCATTGATTATTTCAACCTCCCAGCGATAGTCCTAAAAACGATTAAGCCCACACGGACATCTTCATAACCCCAAGAATGCCATTTATAATGAAATGGAGAAGACCCTAACCTCTCGAATCCTTCATCAGGGCAGGAACTTCAGCTTCAAGACCGATGAGGTCCAGCTTCAAAACGGAAAGAGGACCATAAGAGATATCGTAGACCATCCGGGAGCAGTTGCAATCGTCCCTGTCCTCGACGATGGCAGAATCCTCCTAGTTAGACAGTTTCGCTACTCCGCTGGTAAGGAGCTTCTCGAGATCCCGGCTGGGACACTCGAGAAGGACGAAGCCCCCGATACGTGCGCCCGTCGTGAACTAAAGGAGGAGACGGGCTATACAGCAGGTTCTATGAAGAAGATCCTCTCCATGTACATGGCGCCTGGTTATAGCAATGAAGTCATCCATCTTTTTTTCGCGACTGCGTTAAAGGCTGGGGAGCAGAGCACGGAGGAGGATGAGAGTATAAGCCTCGAATTATATGGTCCCGAGGAGCTTTTGGAGATGATGGAGGAGAACATGATTGAGGACGCGAAGACCATCGCTAGCGTCCTGAGCTACCTCACACGGAATTAGTCTTACCAAATGTCCTGTAGATCAGGAGTGTAATGCCAAGGAGGGCTACTGCCACAATCGTGTTTGACCAGAAGGCGAAGACCACTCCATAGCTATCTGTTAGCCACCCCAGAATGAATGCAGCCACCGAGCCAAGGCCGAAGCTGAAGAAGAACATGACGCCGTAGCTTAAACCCATTAGGTGCCTAGGAGTAACGCTACTGACGAGGCTGGTCATCGATGGCTGATGGGCGAAGACGGCGACTCCGTAGATCAACGTGAAGGCGATGACAACCGGGTAACTTGTAGGAATAAGTAGTAACACGAACAGGCTCAGAAGTATACCGACGACTGCGCCTAGAAGGATCTTCGTGGGGCCAACCTTATCTGACCCTCTACCGCCGATGAGTTGTCCAGCTACCCCGAAGAGTAGGATAAGCGAGCTCCCGATTGCCGCGAATTCACCAGTATACCCCTGACCGAGACTGAGGAATGTGGGGAAGTAGACCTCGACGCCCCTAAATATGAATCCGACGAGGGCGTTGAAGAGTAGGATCTGCCAGAAATTTGGTATCCTCAAGAACTCTCCGATTGCGATCTTCCTCTCAGAGCTAGGGGCATCGTCCTGGATTGTGATCCTATTCATGAAGTAGGCTGTTCCGATGCTGAGCAGGCCGAAGAAGATGAAGCTGAATCGCCAGTCTATGGCTACGCCGAGGAGGAATGCTATTGTGGGTGTTAATACTTGGCCAGCGTTCCCCGCTGCATTGTGTATCCCCATCGCGTTTCCCGTCTTGGAGGGGAACGCTTGGGCAATGAGTTTGTTTGCTGTCGGGTGGTAGAAGCTCGCCCAGATCGCCATAAGAAACATGGCAGCTGAGAAGGTGTATATCTCCCTGCAGATTAGGAAGAGGAGGCTGGAAATACCGGCGAGGCCTATGCTTATCCTCGCGACCTTGACACTCCCGATAATGTCTGAGAGTGGACCACCCGCGAGCGCTCCAGTGCCGTAGATGAAGTAAGTGGCTGTGGCAACTAAGCCGAGGGTTTGGAAGCTGACACCTAGGTTCTGGGCTATGTTTCCGAGGAGTGGTGGGAGAACAAGGAAAAGGCTGTGGTTTAGTGAGTGGGCCGCCCCGAGGAGACCGAAGGTCACGAGGTCCCTGTTCATGGAGACGGTAGCCCTTACATCGGATAATAAACTTGTGGGGGTCGAACAAGCCTATTAAGGTGGGGGGAAAAGCCATATCCACAGGTCACGACTCTAGACACTTGAGTGAACCACTTGAACCAGGAGGAATCGTTGGCGAGAAGGAGAAAGGAACTCCTTAGAGAGGTTGAGCGCAGGGGATTTGAGACGATTGTCCTCCTAAATGAGGTGGTGAATCAGAATCCGGGTAACTTCATCTATCTATGTCCAGATGGGATCGGGGACGAGCACCAGACTCTGGTCCTTGGAGTCAACGGGGATGTCACCTTAGTCTGCCCCCACTGGGGTGCGAAGGCTGCTGATGAGAGCGGAAAGTATACTAAGGTAGTGGCGGTGAGGCAGGAGAAGGGCCATCACATGAGAGGTACTCAGGTTGCCCTAACTGGCTATAACCCCGACAGAGTCTGTTTCGACCTCAGCACAATGAGCAGCCAGTTCGCATACACACTCACCGACACTATTCATATCAAGATTGATCCCAAGAAGGATCTCAGCGACCACATCTTCACAATGCGGAGTATCAAGGATGAGTACGAGGTCTCAGAGATGAGGCGAGCCATCAACATCACTGAGAATGCCGTCTACGAGCTCATTCAGGGAGCCATCCCGGGCGCTGATACATGGAAGCTGAAGAAGCGTTTAGACGCTCGACTAATTGAGCTCGGAGCCCTCGACCATAGCTTTGACTCAAGTGTCAGTTTCTGCAGAGGACCAAGGAGGCCCTACGGTGTGGTGAAGCATAATGACCTGATCAGTGTAGATGTAGGTGTCCGTGTGGAGTCAGGTTACTGCAGCGATATGGGAAGAACTTGGCCAGTAACATTGGATGCTGACGCGAAGGACTTTTTGGATCGGGTTGTCGCGGTTCAGAGGGAGGGGATCAAGCATATTCGAGAGGGTGTCTCGGGCAATGAGGTCCTCCGATATGCCAACACACTCCACGAAGAGCTGGGTTTCGAGCCCACTCCACGTAGTGGCCACCAGATAGGTCTAGATGTTCATGATTACACCATGCCATTCGCGACAAATTTTGGCTCCATAGAAACAGATGCACTGCCACTCAAGGCTGGGATGACACTCACATATGAGCCCATCAGGGTTGACTCGAAGCTTGGGATGAGGAGTCATGTCGAGGACATAGTCCTTGTCACGAAGGGAGATCCCGTTATACTAAACCAGATGCCCTGGGACGTTGTCTTCTAGCCGGGTTAAGGTTATCTCCCCCTCTGTACCGCCTTATTGCAGGTGTATGGCATTGCCAGTCGATGTTGTCATAAAGAACGGTACGCTAGTCTTACCCTCTGGTCTATGGGAGGGGAGCCTCGTCATAGACGAGGGTAAGATCATAGGAATCATGAAGTCGGGTGAACCTAGAGCTGATAGAGTCATAGACGCTGTTGGTAGGTATATCCTCCCTGGAATGGTGGACATGCATGTTCACCTCAGGGACCCCGGTAACCCGGAGAGGGAGAACTTCGAGTCAGGCACTCGTGCTGCGGCAGCTGGAGGCGTAACCTCGGTTATGGATATGCCCAATACAATCCCTGCCACCGTCACAGTGAAGGCCTTCGAGGAGAAGAAAGAGATCGCATCGAGGAAGTCGCTGGTTGACTTTGGCTTAGTGGGGGGCGCTGGCGAGGTTTCGGAGGGTGAACTACGTGGCATGGCTAAGGCTGGGGCTGTTGCCTACAAGAGTTTCATGATCGCGCGCTTCAAGGAGTTAGCAGCGGACGACTGGCAACTCAGGAAGAACTTCGAGATCATAGCGGATGAGGGACTACCTTGCCTGATTCACGCTGAGAATCAGGTGATAGTCGACAGGGGGGCTGAGGAGGCGAAGAGACTTGGGCGTGTCGATCCAATGGCCCACGGAGAGTTCCGTCCACCCATTGCGGAGGCTGAGGCAGCGAGCCGCGCCCTGATGTTCGCTGAGGAAGCGGGGATGCATCTCCACATCTGTCACATTACGGCTGGGAGCGTCGTCGACGTCCTTGAGGAGGCGCAGATTAGGGGAGTCGATGCGACGGGTGAGACATCGACGAACTATCTTCTGATGAATGAGGAAACGATGAAAGAGAGGGGGCCATACGCGAAGGTTGATCCTCCCCTCAGGACAGAGGCTGATCAGGCTCAGTTATGGGATGCACTTAATGACGGAATCATAGATGTACTCGCAAGCGACCACGCCCCATATACTAAGGAAGAGAAAGAGAAGGGTTGGAAGAACATATTCGATGCTCCCAGCGGTGGTGTAGTAATTGAGACCACACTTCCTTTGATGCTGAACGCGGTGAACGATGGTAGGATTGGTCTTGAGCGTCTCGTTGAAGTTTTTAGTACAAACCCAGCGATGATCGTCGGCGTCTACCCGAAGAAGGGGGGGCTAAATATAGGAGCCGACGCCGACGTTGTGGTTATTGACATGGAGAAGCCATTCAAGATCAGGGGTGAGGACCTGAAAACGATCCAGAAGATCACACCATACGAGGGCATTGAAGGTATTGGTGCGCCAGTGTTGACAATACTTCGCGGAGTCGTACTCTATGAGGATGGACAGGTCATAGGCAAGCCTAGTTATGGCAAATGGCTTCGCCCAATCGAGGAGTTCTAGCTATCGCGCTTTTGTGTTTTTTGATTCTGATCTTCAAGATTTTTATGATAGGGGTCACCCTTAATTCGCTTCTTTAAAAGCGATGTCTTGTAGAATTCTTTTACGTGTTTGCTGTAGGGTCTTACTGGCAATGTAAGAAATAGCGCCGTCAACTTGGAAACGTGGTAATTTTCTGTAAGTAGGGTGCTTCAGTAGGCGTAGACCATTTATTTTGAAGGGGCGGTTTGGATTGGCGTCGTCGAGTTCGCAGCTCCACTTATATTTGTTAAACTCAATGAGGCCGACTCCTCGGGGAACCTCTGTCGGGGCGAGAAGGCGGAGAGGTGTAAGGAGATAGTGAAAATTACATCCACTGCATGCAAAGCCGGCGTGAAAGTCTCCGCGGGACACCTTAACCTCGACTCCACGGAGTATACATTCACCTGCCTCGGAATCCGCAAGAGAGGAGGTGTCAAAGTTTTCCAACACCTCTTTTTTACCATTCTCCGCATTGAATCGAAGGCCCACCCCTATAGCATCCACCACTGTCTTATTATCTAGTTCCGTGTAGCGGATAAGCCCGACTTGGCTCAATGGCACCTCGATATCAGCCAAGAAGCAGCCTTGGTTGAGAAGCCATAAGACTGCGACACTCTTTAAGAGCTTATGATCAGAGGACTCCATGGAAGAACAGAGGTGGCTTCTATAGTCTTCTACTATTTAAGCGGAGTCGATTTGATGCGTGCTGAGGCGTATGAAAGTGGCTGACCGCTGGTAACTTTCTTACATAGCGTTGATATTCATGTAACGAGTGGCAATGGGCTCTCTAAGGTTCCTTAAAGATGAGACCACAGCTGAGAATGGCATGGTGACTGCCTCCACGCCGGGTTCGGCTGAGGCTGGTCTTAGGATACTAAAGGCGGGGGGTAACGCCTTTGATGCGGGTGTCGCTATAGGTTTCTGTAACACTGTGTTAGAGCCTTACCTCGCTGGGCTCGGGGGTCTCGGCTTCATGGTCGCATACTTGGCAGAGGAGGGGCGTGTGGTCTCCATTGACTTCAACACGAGGGCACCACGGATGGCTTCCCCCGAAATGTTCAAGGTTGTCGGGGAAGCTGCAGCGGGAGGCACCAAAATATTCGAAGTCGCGGGTAACGAGAACAGTATTGGTGGGAAGGCGCTCACCATTCCTACGGTCTGCGCTGGCTTCCTTAAGGCCCATGAACTCTACGGTACTCTCCCACTCGCGGAGGTTGTCGAGCCCGCGCAGAAGCTGGCTTCTGAGGGATTCATCCTTGGCTGGGACCAAGCGCTTGTCAATGCAACCCTGATGCGTGAGAGCCAAAGGTGTCCCGCAATAGACGACATTTGGTTGCCCGGTGGTTTCCCAGCTGCACCTGGGACAAAGATAGTGCAGCCCGACCTCTCCAAGCTCCTAAGACGGATTGGGATTGAGGGTCGCGATGCAATTTACTCTGGCGTAGTGGCTAAGGCAATCGAGGATGTAGTTGCAGCAGCTGGAGGAGTGATGACATCGGAGGATCTCGCCGATTATGAGCCTACCGTGGGTCAGCCTTTGCAGATTAAATATAGAGGACTCGAGGTCGCAACTCCCTCATCCCCTAGTGGCGGTTTCACCATACTCGAAGCCATGAAAGTCATGGAGGGCTACAATCTCGAGGAGATTGGACACAACTCAGCAGAGTACCTTAACATACTCGTTGAGTCATCACGCCATGCTTTCGCCGATAGGTACAGTCTACTCGGTGACTGGGAGCACGTTGACATCCCCCTATTGGGGCTATTGTCCGACTCCTATGCTTCTCACATCCGGGGATTAATCTCGGGGATGACGATGTTCCAGAGTGGTGGAGCGGAGCCTTGGGTGAGATACCTCAATGCTCCTATTCATGACCCATGGTTGCATGAGGGCAGGAAGATACCGATGCATAGGGGTTCATCATCTCCGAGCACATCCGTTGGTGAGACAAGTCACTTCAACGTGGTCGACGCTGAGGGGAATGCGTTAGCCTGTACCCATACACCCGGATTCCAAGCCGGTGTAGTCCCGAAAGGTACCGGTCTCTACCTCACAGCTGCCATGGGGTGGTTCGTACCTGTCGCTGGTTATCCTAACAGTGTCGCGCCATGGAAAAGGCCTGTTATGAACATGGGTCCACTAATGATACTGAAGGATGGAGCCCCAATCATCGTAGAGGGCGCACCTGGGAGTAGGCGTATAATAGAGCGGAACCTTCAGGTCGTTCTCAATATGATTGAGTTCGGGATGGGCCCGCAGGAAGCAGTCTCCGAGCCCACTGTCGACGCGAGTGGACTCGACACGCTCGTCGACTCCCGAATCCCATTGAATTCCATCGATGGTCTACGTAAATGTGGGCACAATGTCAAGGTAGTGGAGGAAGGTCCTGGCCTTAGCTACTTTGCGAGGCCATCCGCTATCCTAATCAGCGAAAAGAACCTGAGGGGAGGCGTTGACCTCTATAGGAGGTCCAAAGCTCTAGGGTTCTAACAGCGAAGTATCTAATATCTCGATCACAAATTTCCTATTTATGGTCAAGAGGGCGATCGTCTTGATCGACAATGAGAAGTGCAACGGTTGCGGGGTATGCATCCCGCAGTGCGCCGAGGGGGCACTTAAGATCGAGGGTGGAAAGGCGAGACTCGTTAGCGAAGTCTACTGCGACGGCCTTGGGGCCTGCCTCGGCAAATGTCCACAGGATGCGATTAGAGTCATCCAACGGGAAGCCCCTGCCTTCGATGAGGAAGCGACCAAGGAGTACCTCAAGTCCAAGAAACCGAAGAGAAGGTCGCATCTCAGGAATTGGCCCGTACAGCTAAACCTCATCAATCCTCAAGCTCCTTTTTTCAAGGATACTGGCCTTTTAATCATGTCAGACTGCGTCCCAGTCGCAAGTCCAGACTGGCAGAGCACCCTACTAAGTGATCAGGTGGTTTTAATTGGCTGCCCGAAGTTCGACGACATTCAAGCCTATCTCCAGAAGCTCACTGAGATATTCCGTTACAACAGTATCAAAGACGTAAAGATCGTTCACATGGAGGTACCGTGCTGTTCGGGCCTCAATGGCCTCGTATCCCGTGCAATCAGGGCTGCGGGTAAAGATCTATTCATCGAACGCGTGGTCGTGAGCGTCGAAGGAGAACCTATAAAGTCTTTTTCTACAAGAGCTCCATAAGATAAGTAGTTTCTGGAGGTTCAAGAAGACGAAGATAATTGACATCAAGACCTATCCCATGTGGATTCCTCTAAGGGAGACAGAGCCACTCTCCGCCTACCCGAAGAGGAGGAGTGTACACATCCTCGTCGAGGTCGTTACAGATGAGGGCATAAAGGGATACGGGGAGGCGATCCCCTACACCTATGGTGCAGTTGGCGGTTATATCGAGCAGCAGCTAAAGCCTCTCTTGGTTGGGGAGGATCCAATGCACGTGGAGCGCCTGTGGAACAAGATATACCACGTCAGCTTCGGTCATGGCATCAAAGGGATATCTATTCAAGCACTAAGTAGTGTCGAGATCGCCCTCTGGGATATCATTGGTAAGGCGAGGAAGCTACCTGTCTATGAGATGTTAGGCGGTCTCTGTAAGCCGAGGATCAAAGCGTATGCCAGTCTCATGGAGTATAAGAAGCCAGAGGAGGTTGCTAAGGTCAGTCAGCGCTGGATAGAGGAGGGCTATACGGGGATTAAGATACACCAAGGTAAGTACGATGGTGTTGCATGCGTTAAGGCGGTGAGGGACGCGGTTGGGGACGACATCGAGGTGATGTTAGATGTCAATGGGGCTTGGACACCTGGGGAGGCTTTGAAGGCAGCGCGCCAGCTTGAACAGTATAACCTCTCATGGCTTGAGGAGCCCATCTGGCCGGTAGACGATTATGACAGTCTCGCGTGGCTTAGGACTAAGACGGATATACCAATCGCTGGCGGGGAGAATGAGTATACCCATTACGGCTTCAAGAACATCATGATGAAGCACCCATATGACATCGTCCAACCAGATGTGATAATGACCGGTGGCATCACTGCGTGCAGAAAAATATTCGCCTTGGCTGATACGTGGAACCTGGATTTGGCGACTCACAGCTTCTTCTTTGGTCCCGGAATCCCCGCATCCGTTCACCTCAGCCTCAGCAACAACCGGAGTGAGTGGGTAGAGATAAACGCGGTTCCACTCGAATCATACTTCATAAACCCCGCATATCGCCCCGAGAAGGGGTACCTCACTGCTCCGAACACTCCAGGGCTCGGCTTCGAAGTTGACTGGGATGTCGTTAACAGGTACGCTATAAAATGAATGAGTCTATTTTCTTCACTTTATTATATTCGCGCAAAGGAGGCAATAAATACTTTAATTAGAAGAAGCGAAAGAATCTTGTTGATTGATGAATGAATAAAATAACCATCAAATGCCCAAACTGCGGAAACGTTTTCGTGACCCTCGAAGGACCATTTCCAATGGCAAACTGTGAAAAGTGCCACACAAAATTCGATAAAAAGACGAACATAACCGTGGATCCTGTTTCCAAGCAGGAATCCACGTGACACAATTTTAACCCATATACACGTTTGATACGTTACATTTGTAATAGTCTAAGGTTTTAGGCAGGAGCTAACTTTTTCTTCCAGCACACACGTGCGCGCTAGAGTGCTAGCCTGGGAGAGTATTCACTTATCCATTTTCCTCATAGTTATCGTTTATATCACAACAATCACCATAATAGGAGTCCAATAAAGGCGAAGGAACACACGTCGTCACGAATAACCAACTGTACTACCCCTAAGGGTACATTCTCGGAGGGAAGGAGACCTTGCGTTTAGGCGAGGAGTTGATACGGCGTTTCTGGCTGCTTCTCCCAGCCTCTTACCTACTGATTTTAGGTGTCTCCTTCCTTTACTACCATATTGTTCCCGGACCAGAGTTTTACGTCGTCTTCCTCTTAATCTATGCCGCTGGCATGAGGTGGACCCGCCGCTTCGTCAAGGATTGGTTTCCTTTCGTAGCGCTCTTCATTACTTACGAAGCCGTCTACGGGTTCGCCGACAAGCTGGGCGGGATCATCCACATTGAGGAACTCGCTGAAGCCGACTTCAAGTTATTTGGAATTCTACCCTCCCTTTTCCTCCAACAGTATTACAGGTTTGTCGTGCTAGACTATACCTGTGCCTTCCTATACTCCCTTCACTTCATATTGCCAATAGCATTCGGGTTCATGCTATGGAGATACTCATCGAAGAATTACTGGGGATTCGTTGCCTCGCTTCTAGTCTGCTCTTATGCTGCTCTTACGACGTTTTTGATATTCCCTTCAGCACCCCCTTGGTATGGTGTTAACGCCGTGAGGATCCTACTCCAGGTTTACTCGTCGTTAGGGGTAACTGCTTCCAAGACTCTCTTCGATTACATAGAAGCTAACCCATTCGCAGCATTCCCGAGCCTACACGCAGCGTATCCATGGCTGATCTCGCTATATGCCCTCAAGATCAAGGGACGGAGGGTCCTCCCCATTTTACTGTTACCTTTTAATGTATGGTTCAGCGTCGTATATCTTGGAGAGCATTATGTAGTGGATGTTATTGGTGGGATAGTCTATGCGACATGCGCCTTTTTAGTTGTGGAGAAGATTGCCCCAAGACTAATTAATTACTTAGACAGTCGAAAAGTTCTCGAAAAAACTACTCAGTCAACGTGATCCATATTTTAGTATGGTCATATATAAAAAACGAATTTATCTACTTCCTCACGTTGCTTTTTTTACAAATATGATTCCCCAACACACGCAAAATAAATAAGAATCCACTATTTTGTCACTAATAGGTAAATGAATTGAAGTTAGGATTACATTTAACACAGGATGGATTAAGTTATGAACAAATTCGCTACGTGGCATTAGAAGCTGAGAATGCTGGTTTGGAATCGTTTTGGTTGCTTGACCATCTCCATTCTTCCCCAAAGGCTGATTCACAGTTCTTGGAGTGCTGGACGGTCCTATCTGCATTAGCGGTAGAGACCAAAAGGATCAGGTTGGGTACGCTTGTTCTAAATATAAACAACAGGAACCCGGCTCTCCTAGCTAAAATGGCGACAACTCTTGATCAAATTAGTAGTGGGCGTCTAGAGTTCGGTATTGGAGCTGGCGGAATGAACAGAGCTAAGGAGGGCAAGAAATTGGGATTTGAGTATGAGTTTGTTGCATATAGTATTCCTTTTCCAAGGAGGCCTGATGTTCGAATAGAGAAGCTAGATGAAGGTCTTGAGATAATTAAGAGGATGTGGAAACAAGACAAAACGACTTTCGTTGGTAAATATTATTCGGTAAAGGATGCAATTTGTCTTCCGAGACCCGTTCAGGAACCGCGAATACCTATTTGGGTGGGGGGAATGGCCGGTCCGAAGATATTGGGTGTGATTGCTCGACACGCCGATGGTTGGAATATGATGAGGGTAACAACTATTGATGAATACAGATTGGGTCTTAGGAAGTTGAGGGATGCTTGTCTTAGAGTTGGTCGCGACCCGGCTGAGATCAAAACTTCTGTGGCAATTAGTGGTTCGGTTGAGGAGTGCAGAGATAAATTGAGGAAATTCGAGGAGGAGGGGTTGGACTTGGCTATTCTCCGTGTTCCTTTTGGTGAGGTATCAAAATACCTAAAAGATTTACATTATTAATTTTTTAGAAAGAGCTGACTGACTTTCACACTATATACGCCTTCTCAGTTACCTTGATTCATCAAATTTGAATAGTACCGTTGCCTTAACTTTTTTTATCGATGATTGTAGACGCGTCTACTTTAAGCGAATTTTTTGAAGTAGGGTTATTTAATTTCTGTTTTCCTTTTCCGTAACTTCTATGTGCTCTATGACAATGACTGCCCCGAGAACTACCCTGTGATCGACGTCACCGGTGATGGAGACTCCGAGTTGGTCGCGTATAGTGAACCAATTCCTGTGTACAGTGGCTACCTGAACTCCGTTGATTACCATCTGGTAATCATGTTCGGTGAAGTTCCCATAAATGCGCATAAACTCGACACCATTATTCTCCACCCAAAACTCTTCTCCGATAAGCTTCACGATCTTCTTAGTTATTTTTCCTAGCTCGACTCCGGTTGGGTCATGAAAGGTAAATTGCCTTCGAAGTGAGAAAACCTTTCCCTCTATATGCAGGATCTCGGTTCCTTTGACATCGAGTACGTTAAATTTAGCGGGTAGTTGAAACAAGTTGCCCTCAGCTTCGCCGAGTTTTCTTTCTTCTCGATCCAGTAGGTCGTAGTGTTCCCGAAGAGAGAGTATCTTCTTTTTCAGTACAAGTTCATTGGTTTCGAGGAGTGTTTTAATGTCGCTCATTCGATCATAGAATTATGTAAACCACTATTACTTATGATAGTAGTCTCAGACAGTTATTCCTGATCTTATAATCCGCTGAAAAGCCGAGGATTTGGAGAAGTATTCTTTGCGCGCATGGTTTAAGTGATTTCCGTACAACACATAAATTACTGGATATTGAAAAATATCGCTGATTTGTTCGGTGACTTCCGCTCAAAAACGTGATTATTATATTGAAGGGATGGAGGAGATGGTAGTATGACCCCCTGGCCCTGGAAAGTTACACACAAACTAAGCTGGAGAAATCATGGCTAAATCAGAGAGTTTATTGTCTAAGGGAATTCATTTCCTCACAAAACAGGAGAAAGCTTTCAATGTCAACATGATAAGGAGGTCGGTTGAAAACTTCGCGAACCTACTTGTCCAGCAGTATCAATCAATATTCCTTATCGCGTTGGGTGCCAACTCTATTCAGGTTGGATTAGTTAATAGCTTGGCTGGGGTGGGAACAACTATCACATCTCTGCCTGCTGGGTGGGCAATCGACAGGTATGGGCTCAAGAGGACGTTTTACTTCGGAACCATCTTCATGGCCATTGGTTCGCTGCTGTTCGGGTTAGCCACGAACTGGTGGTTTACGATCCCAGCGTTGTTCATCTTTACAATAGCGATCAAGGTCAATCAGACTTCATGCCCCGTCGTCTGTGGGAGTTCCTTGATTAACGAGGATAGAGCCGTGGGTATGCAGCTCTGCGACAGCTTGGCTTCGATCTCTGGGATCTTGGCTCCAATTGTAGGGGCAGCTGTTATCTCAATATCCGGGGGAATGAATGCGGCGGGGATCAGGCCCCTCTTCTATATTCAGTTTGCAGTGATTGTCTTTGAGTTTCTATTGGTTGCGAGGTTTTTCAACAATCCGAAGAGCAGGCTGAGTCCAAGGGTGGGTCTAGGTATTCGTGATGGTGTCAGGCAGGTGTTGAATAAGGGGGTTGCTGTGAAAAGGTTTCTCCTTTATCAGAGCATTCAGATGGTTCCCTTCTATCTCAACGCGATATACATCCCTCTTTATGCTGCTCAGGTGAAGGAGGCTGACCCATTCACTATAGGAGGAATGGCCACAGCTTCTCTGCTGGTGCCTCTTCTGCTATCTATTCCTGTGGGGAGGTTGGCCGATAGGTTTGGTCGGAAGAAGATTGTGTTCCTGTGTATGCCGCTGTATGCCTTATCACTGGTTTTGCTAGCCATCGCGCCGGTGGGTGGCTCGTTTATACTTTTATTGGCAGGTGTCTTTCAGGGATTCTATACGTTGGGTATTGTTACTGGTAACGCGATGCGTGCGGAGCTAGTGCCGATTAGCCTTCTCGGGAGTTGGAGTGGTCTCCTTGGGCTCTTCGGTGGCGTGGTTGGTATAATAGTTCCAACTTCTGCTGGGCTGCTCTGGAACTATATTAGCCCAACTTCTGTGCTTCTACTGCTGATCGTGTCTACTGCTCTGTCTGGTGGTGCGCTGGCAACCATACCTGAGACGTTAAATCTGAAGACTTCTGAGTGACGATGCTAATTTGCTCATCTATCTTCCACCATTGGATTCCGCGCGCAATTGGTTAAATTTCGATTTTCCTTTTTCTCATTCATGAGGATTATTTTTTCGGTTCTTCGTTTTTTTGTTTTTTCTTCCTGTAGATTTTTCTCGATTAATTGAGTTATTCCTTATTTCTTCTGAATTATTTTTACGAGATACGATTTTTTCTTAAATATTATTGGGAAACTGCCCAGATATTTTCTTTCCATGGGTATTTTTCTGATTCGTGTTTTTTGTTCTAAATTAACTTTTTGGGGTATGTCTTCCTAGTGACATCTCCTAAGGTGGGTGTAGGGGTCTCCATGGGTGATTTTGGTCGTTATTTGCGGGGATTTTGTTTCATTTATTGGGTATTGTCTGCATGTGGTTCGGAATTTTGTGTTTTTACCTGGAGATATAAGGGAATTTTCATGTATTGGGTTGGTTATTGTGGAATCTTCGTGTTGGGTGATCATGATTTATTCTCGGTGGGATAATTCGCTGTCTAGTGTTCTGGATGTCGCGGAGGAGGGGTAGGCCTGGGAAGAAGGCTGTCGTGAGGGGGGAGGTTCTTGAGAGGCTCAAGGGCGGTGCTTCTATTGCCGAGCTTTTGAGGGAGTTTTCGCCGGGCCCGGTGTATGACGCGGTTCGGGAATATCTCTCCTTCGTCGCTGGTGAGGTTGAGGAGGCTAGGAAGTCGAGGGAGAGGGAGTCCCTTGATTTGGCCAATATCAGGGATGAGTATAAGTCAGTCAAGGGGGATGTGGCGGAGAAGAAGGTGGAGGTTCAGAAGTTGGTTCTTAGCGCCGTTGAGCTGGGGGAGGAGATCAAGGGTAAGGAGAAGTCTGTGTCCGAGCTGGAGCTGCGAACCGAGCAGTTGGAGAAGAAGCTTGATGAGTATTCTAAGAGGGGTATATCTGATGCGACGTTCCGGCGGCTGGAGCGTTTTAGCTTCGGGGATGAGGATGAGCTCATACAGAGGCTTGATACGGCTGAGATGTACAGGGGTTTCCTCTCGGAGACGGAGAGTCTGAAGGCCGAGCTGCCGGGTCTGAGGAAGAACATCATTGACCTACGTGATTCTAAGACGGCTCTTGAGTCCGAGATCAATAGGCTCAAGGTCGCCAGGGATAAGGAGCTGAATATAAACTATGTTCAGGGGGAGTCCATCAGAATACTTGGGACCTTCTATGAGGCTGGTTACACCTCCGAGGATATCGAGGGCATACGTTTAGGCCTCGACACACTCGGTATCGCGGGGGATCCAAAGACATCGGTTAAGAACCTGATTGAGGTCCTGCAGGAGGAGCGTAGACTTGAGTGGTTGTGGTCGGAGACAGCCGCGAAGACGGAGGAGCTTAAGGAGATCGAGGCAGATATAGAGATCACTAAGGTGCGGCTCTTCGCTATCAGAGATATAGCTTTATCTTCAATCGTGAAGGTGGAGACCGCCTCCAAGGATAGTGTGAAACAGGTTGGTGACGAAGCCATCGCCAATATATCGGCTTTGGGTGAGGCTGGTGAGAAGCAGCTTAAAGACGTCTCAGAGAATAATGTGAAGGCGGTTGGGGAGGCTGCTAGGGCTGGCTTAGGGAACCTTATCGATATTCACAACCAGGCGAAGTCTGAGATCGAGGAGACCGCCGGTGCGGTTGTTGACGAGGTTCGGGGGACGATCAGGAGCGAGTTCGAGCCTTACCGTGATGCCCTTAAGTTGATACCGCAGATGCGTTCATTCACAGATTATGGCTATCTTCTTATGAGGGTTCCGAACGACAAACTTGTGGCTAACAAGGTTCCCGCGTTTTTCGTCTACTTGATGGCGGCATCGATCGATTCATGGATCAGGGAGATGATGCCCGAGGCCATGACGAAGCCCCCTGAGGATCTGAACTTGTTATACGCTGCCGCTGGCACCGTAAAAACGGCGAGTCTGTTCATGATTAGCACTTGGCTGCGTAATGAGTTGATGATGAAGACTCGTTTTGCGTGACTCTCTCTCGAATAATTTACGTGAGTGAACTCCAGGACACACCTTTGATTAAGGGAACGGTTCAACTCGTCCGCGCGAGCGCATAACGAATAGCAGAACAATAATCAGCCTGGCAAACCCGATAAGGTCCGTCTGATCAGAGTGTCGCGAGCATGTTAGTTTCCTTGCGTGCGTAGTATCAGGTTGAAGTAAGGATAAGGCTATTCGCGCGCATGATGTCGGAGATGGCCTCCACCTCGCTCTCTATCAGTGTCTCATCCATTGATGCTTCGCAGGATATTGAGCCATCATCCTCGCAGGTTAGCTTGTATCCCCGCGACTCGATGGCTTTGATTATTCTGATGCGGGACTCTAACTCATTCATTTTAGGGGTTCCGCCCCTGCAGAGACAAACGAGGAGCTCTAGGTAAGGTCTCAGCTCCGATCCAGAGACCCTCTCGTAACCCACACCGAATTGATATTCTTCATTCCTATCGATTATCTCGTAGGATTCGCCTCTGTTCGACCGGTCAGCCCTCTCCTTCAGCTCAGCTAGGTTGATATTCATGGTGAGACACTCTTCAGGATTTTCCGAAGCGGCGGTAGAGTAGTACTCCTGCGAGCATGATGACTATGCTAACCACTGACACTGTCAACACATCCAGTAGGATGGAGGGGCTTGTCACTGGGGCACCTCTTAGAAGAATGCTCGTCAAGGCGTCTGTGACGTACCACGTGGGGACGAACCTCGCGATGCTCTCCGGCGCCGGGACGAAGGTTCCGAGGAACATGAGGGGGAGGATGAAGACGAAGCTTATCCCAGTCGCTGCTCCCGCGTTTCTGGCGAATGTGGCTACGACTAGGCCTAGCCCCACGCTGCAGGTTGTGAGGATCATCACCAGTAGGAACGCTATGGCGATTCCGGGCACTCCGCCTTGTGCCCTGAAGCCCATTAGGGACGAGGCAGCGTATACCATTGCCACCTGGACGGCTCCAACTATCATGTTTGAAACCACTTGGCTAGCGAAGATATCCCCGATTGTTGTAGGGGTGACACTTATCCTCCTCAGGATGCCCTGCTCCCTTTCGCCTGTCATAGCCCCGGCGACTATCATGATGAGGAAGATGGCGGCGTAGCCAAACATCCCCGGCGCCATGAATGCGAATTGGCTTATCACCTGGGATTCCACCTGCGTGGGGGCACCTACAGTGACCGGTGATCGAGTCGCGGCGCTTTTGCCGGTGACTAGGGCCGCGATGACCTGCTCGATTATCGGCGGGACGGCAGCGTTCGCTATCATTGAGCCCTTGTCAACTGAGAGAGCCAGGGTAGTGTTATGCCATAGAGCTGAGTTGCCCGGGTTCGCCCTGTATGAGTCCACGCTGGTTGTGAAGTCCGCTGGTATCATCAGCACCGCCTTGACCTTACCCTGCTGGAGGTCGTCGCCCGCAGCCGAGGCATCTGTGTAGTTCTGGACGTTGAGTACCTGTGACCCGGTCAGCGCCGTCTTCAGGGCTGAACTCCAGACCCCGGAGTCCATGTTCACGACGGCAACTGGGTAGCGGGTCTCCGACCCGCCTATGGCTCCGAAGCTGGCTCCGAAGGCTAGGGTGAGGATGAGTGGGAAGGCTATTGCCATGAAGAGGACAGCCGGCTCACGGGTGAACCGCTTTAGCTCCTTGCCCACGAGGGCTAGAACTCGCGAAGTATTCAAGCTTAGCTCTCCTCCCTGATTTTGCGGCCTGTTAGGGCTATGAAGACGTCCTCGAGGGTCGTTGCCCCGTTCCTCTGCTTGAGTTCGGTTGGTGACCCTAATGCGATGAGTTTGCCATAGTCAATGATGCCAACTCTGTCAGCGAGCGCCTCAACCTCCTCGATGTAGTGGCTCGTCAGTATGACTGTTTTGCCGCGGAACTTCAATTCCCTAATGAGGTCCCATGTCGCGTGGCGGCTCTGTGGGTCCATGGCGACGGTGGGCTCGTCTAAGAAGGCTATGGATGGGTCGTGTATCAGGGCCATTGCTAGGCTGAGGCGGCGGATCATACCCCCACTGTACTTACTGGCCCTCCGGTCGGCGTCCTCGCTTAGGCCAACCTCCTTGATTAGCTGCGTGGAGTTCTCTTTCAGTTGCTTGGTGGGGACCCCTTGAAGGTGGGCGAAGAGATCTATGTTCTCCCTACCGCTGAGGTAGCCGAAGTATGCTGGCTCCTGTGGGCAGAGGCCTATTATTTTATGGATCTTCTCCTGCTCCCTATGGACATCGTATCCTCCGACTCGAGCGTTGCCAGATGTTGGCTGGAGTATTCCGCAGAGGGTCTTGATCGTGACGGTTTTTCCGGCTCCGTTGGGTCCTAGGAGCCCGAATAGCTCGCCTTCAGGGATTGTGAGGCTGAGGCCGTCGAGGGCCGTCTTGTCCTCGAACCTCTTGCTGAGTGATTCTATCTCTATCGCGTTCATCTCATGCACTTTTCCGGTTTCGAGTAGGTTATTTTCACTTATAGATGTATGTTAACTGGCTAGGAGTGATTTGAGACACTGTGAGTCGTCTTGTGGGCTTTCCATCAACCAACTGGTTGAAGTTTGGGAAGAATCACCTCATTTCGTCGGATTTCAGAGGTTTTGAAACAAAGGTGAAGTGCGGGGGAGGCTATAAACGCACTGGCGGATTCTCAGGCCACCCCATCTTCAGTGGCAGAGAGTCTCTCCACGTCGGGAAGATCTCGCCAGTGTAGAGTATGTTCATGGAAACGCTTCTGAAACATGGCTCTTTCTCTATCCTCTCCTTGAACTCCCTAAGTTCCTTCATTGTCCTAGTCCAGGTGAAGATGAGGTGGTCGTCAGGTAGGTTACTGAAGTGTAGTTGGTATAGGAGGTGAGGGGCATACTTGCGGTGGAGTTCAGCGGAGTCGACCCTTGCCTTCATCGCCAGCTTAGCGTGGAAGATGCTCATAATATCATCTGATACATCTGGGTACCATTTAATCGATAATTCAATGAGGTTCTCTTTGATCATTCTATCTAAGCGGCGGCGCACCGTTTTCGTGGATGTGCCGAGGTCCTTGGCGACGTCTGCAACCGGTTTCCGGGAGTTTTCGCTGAGGCTGTGGATTATCTGCCAGTCGAGCGCGTCGAGGGCTTCTTTTGGCGGGGCCTTGATGTTGCCGCCGTAGTCGATTATTCCTACAGTTGGGCTGGGCATCTCCGCCGTCTTCCTGATGTAGTCACTGACGGCGGAAAGCTCCCCAAGCCCCTTCACATATGCGCCTACGTATATGTATCCGCCACCCGCCTGCGCTACCCAGTAAACTGAGTCGTTACGCGATAGCTTAGCAGGTAGGTCCCTTAGGGGCTCAGCCATCGCTGTGCCGTATGTGTAGACGTTTAGTGTACCAATTGTCAGGTTGGGCCTCGCCGTGAATCCCCTTATTATCCCCGTCTCGATCATAACCTGGATACGCTTGTGGATGGCGTTGACCGAGAGGTTGAGCTTAGTCGCGAGTGCTCTATAGGGTACGCGACTGTTTTGGAGTAAAGTTAAGCTCAGGTCTATATCGGTCTCATCCATTGTTTAATGTGGCTAATGAAGCTCAGATAAAACGTGTGGCATAATAATTTAAGAGGAGGTCAGGAAGTGCCCGAACCTTCCGTGGAGATTATTTAAGAAGGCTGAAATGTAGTGAAGGATGGAGTATCGAAGGAGATCCTCTGCCACAGATGTGGAGTGTACGCGTGCGCATTAAAATTCGATTATGCTTTCACTTGGAATCTACTTGCGTCACGGTGGGGCAGCCAAAGCGCTCCTGTGAACTCCCGGTCGAAGTCATTGCTCGTCGCCAACTCCACATATATTGTGCTCTCTGATATCCTGTCAGATAGAAGTCGGTTACTCCTTGATCTTAGGGCCATCTCAGCACCGGCCAAAGCCGAGTTGCCCACGAAATGTATCTTATCGTTATCTACCGCTGGTAACAACCCAATTGCCTTAGCATTATTCTTGTCCAGATGGCTGCCAAATGCGCCTGCAACCATGATTTTGTTTATGTCCTTTATTCCCAACTTCTTCATCGCCATGAGAGAAGCGCAGGCAGAGTAGATCGCCGCCTTTGCAAGTATGACCTCGGTGATATCCTTCTGGGAAACCGTGATCTCACTACCTGTATCACTCTCCTCACTCCAAGCTACTACATACTTAATGACTCCACCCTGTTTCTTCAGCCTCGGGGTTTCGGACGCGGTGTTGAACCTGCCGACTCTGTCGATGATACCTCTTGAAAGGAGCTGGGCGATTGCATCGACTATTCCTGATCCGCAAAGTCCGATGGGTTTGTTTCCTCCTATCACATCGTAGCTCAGGTCGAGGCCTCCTTCATTTATTCGGATGCTCTCTATCGCTCCAGTCACTGCCTTCATTCCGTGCTCGATGTGCACTCCCTCGAAAGCTGGGCCAGAGGCACAGGAGCAGGCTGATACAATCCCTTTGTAGCTCAGCATGACTTCTGTGTTAGTCCCTATGTCTAGGAGAAGACTGGGCTTTCGGCTGCGATATAACCCGGTCGAAATTATGTCTCCGACTGCATCAGATCCTACAAATACATCAATAATAGGCAATAGAGTTACAATGCCCATGCGATTCATTTTCAGTCCCACTTCCCCGGATTTTATATGGATTGGTGCTTTGGTGGCTGGCTCGAATGGGGACATCGCAAGATGCTTCGTCTCTATGCCGAGAAGCATATGGTGCATGACGGTGTTCCCCACCACCACTGCCTCGTAGATGTTAGCAGGAGAGATTTCGTTCTCGGTGCAGAGGTTTTCGATTAGCTGGTTTATCCCCTCAACAACTATCTTCTGTAGATGAACTCGATTTTCATCGCTCAGTTGAGCGAAGGTGGCTCGAGTCATGACATCCTCGCCGTATGTTATCTGTGGATTTTCAATTGACCTGCGTGCAAGCTTGTGCCCCGTTGATGTATCCACAAGTGAGCAAGTTATTCTCGAGGTACCAACATCGATGGCCAAAGCGTACTGGATACTGCTCGTATCGCCTTTCTCGAGGGAGATCAATTCGGAATCATTCCAAACGACTGCTGTTAAAGCATCTGGGAGATACAGGTTGTTAGGGAGATCCTTCAGAACCGAGTAGTCGATTGATAAGTGTCTCAATCCGTATTTCTCGCCGAGGCTGTCCAGGAGCCTGACTTCATCGGATCTCCTGTCACTTATAGCGGGTTTAGACACTGTGATGACAAATTTTCTGAATGCTGGGTCTAGTTTCACCTTACCTTCTATACCTTCCTCCATGAATTTCCGTTCCCTAACGAGGCTACCTGGGGGGGAGCATGATTGTCAAACGGTCCAAGTCCCCGACTAATCTAGTGGCGCATGCCAGACGTTGTCCCACTTCAATGTCTTCCTTGGAAAGGATCTGCCTCTCCTTTTCCGTTAGGCTCGTTAGCCCTCTTCCATTCTTCACAACAATGCGACATTTCCCGCAAGTCTGGATTCCACCGCACTCCGATCTAATACCTACGCCCGCTCGAGTTGCGATTTCGAGAATGGTTTCGTTGGCGGAGGCGTCTATCTTCTTTCCAATTGGTTCGAAGAGCACCTTTGTTGAGGGACTCAAGTTAATGAGTCCAAGACATTTTTCCATTTAACAGTATTGTTGTCGCGCGTGAATGTTAGTTTCTGAATTCTAGTCCGAGGTCCTCTAGGTCCTTTTTCGCCTTCTCGTAAACATCTATGAACTGTTGCCTCGGCTTCAGAGTCGTTAGGTCGTAAATCTCGTCAAAGGTGTATCCGGGTGGACCGCCATCAGACTCCCTGGTGATCTTGGTTTCGTATTTAGCAAGCAGCGAGTTTGCGATGGTGTTGGCTAGGTCCCTCTTCACCCCCGCCATGGCGTAGCCAACCTCAGACCAGAACCTGTTCTCTAGGCCGCTTCCTAGGAGGGGCCTGACTTTAAACCTCCTCGCGCCTTGTGAGAGACCCTCCCTGCCACATGGAATTGCTGCGCACTGAGCAGCGGCCATCTCCTGGAACTGCATCTCCGTACCGGGTCCCGCATTAGTCATGGCGAGCCCAGTGTTGATGATCTTCGTGTTCCTTGAGAGGGCTTGGCTGCCTATCGATGAACCCCAGATGCAGGGGCGGGTGACGAAGGCGCTGTAGTTCGGGGCAGAAGCCCTGAGGTAGCCCAGCGCGTTATAAGAGGAGCCTACATTGATCTTGTATACCATGACTGCCATCAAGGCGTTAGCGATCGACGCGAGGAGAGCTCCCTCGGGTCCCCCCGCCCATCCCCCGATCATTCCGCCGTTGTAGATGTGCTTAACACAACCGTAGTCATGTGCGAAGGTCACCTTATTCAGGTTCTCATAGTCGGTCTTGAGCTCCGGCATGATCGTCGCCACGATTCCATCTGAGCGCCTTATACCCTCAATCGGATCTGAGGCCGCAACATTCGCGATGGACGGGGTGCACGCTGAGATGAAGTGGAGCCCAGGCCTGCCTGCGCGTCGAACAGCCTCTCGAACCCAGGTTGCCATCGACTTCCCGCTGTGCATCTCGAGTGGCGTCCCCGATCTAACGAGTCGTCCCTCAGATGTGTGCAGAGGCGGACCCACGTAGAATCCGTCGATGAATGGCTCCTGAGCGATGCTCTGATAGAGCTTGACGAAGTTCTCACCCTCGGGGAAGTCGCTCTCAATTACTCCCCCACAAACGATGGATGGAGGCCTCTTATCCTCGACACTCCTTAGGGATAGAACCCTCCTCTCTGCTCCATCGCCAACTACCGCATCCCCGCGGAGGTCCCTTAATCCATCCCCGATCTCGGAGGAATCAAACTTGATTACTCTACCCGAATTAATGCAGTATGACCCAACCTCCTCAAATAATTCCCTCCCCGCCTTCCACGCTTCGTCGGCTAGTCCGTCATCGCTCGTCACCGGCGTATTTGGGTCGTACTTGATGTCATGTTCCTTGATGAGCCTTGTGACGGTGTGAAACAACTTCATGTCGAAGTCCTTGCCAGGTATCACCGGACCTGTATTGCACGCCCTATCAAGGACCTCCCAAAGGTTTGGCGAAGTCAAGGTGCTGATCCCCTCTTCCGCTTCATCAGCTCCCTAGCAGCCCTTACCGCCTCAGCCGCATCTCGTCCATATCCATCTGCCCCAATCTCCTTCGCCCACTGCTCAGTAACTGGGCCGCCGCCAACGATCACCAAGAACTTACTTCGGAGCCCTGAGGCCTCTAATGCCTCGATGAGGTCCTTCATGAAAGGCATGGTGGTAGTCATCAGCGATGAGACCGCGATTATGTCGGCGTTTACCTCCTTCGCCTTCTCAATGAAGTCCAGGCTCTTCGTGTTGAATCCCAGATCGTAGACCTTGAAACCGTTGGCCCTAAGCATTGAGGAGACAATGCGGAGGCCGAGGTCGTGGATGTCACCCTCGACCGTCCCAATGACGACGGTTCCACGGTTTATCGCCTCTAATCCACTCTGAGTCATATGCCCCTCGAGGACCTTGATGGCAGCCTCCATGGCATCCGCACCCATGATAAGGTGAGGGAGGTAAAGTTCACCACGCTCAAACTTGTCACCTATCTCCCTAAGCCCCCTTGCTAGCCCCTCCTCGATAGCCTTAATCGGATCCATATTCAGAGCCATGGCTTCCTTCGCAGCGTTCTCCGCGGCCGTGGAGTCGAAGTTAAGCACAGCCTCATAGAGTTTCTGCAGAACCCGTTCCTCAATACTCAAGAAGTTTCACTGACAGTCTACTAATCGAATCCCTATTTCATATTAACGGGTAAATGAAGCTCTCAATAAGATCCGACTTTATGATTAGACTACACTTCATCTAATGATTTAAGGTCGAAGATGGATATTGACTTGAGTATAATGATCAGCCTAGTGGAAGTCGTTGATCGAATGCGAAGGGGACCTAAAAAAACAATCAAGGATTGGGACATCGCCCTCTTTAAGAAAATGCAGGAGCTGGAGAAGGAGTATAAAATAGAGATTCCAAACGATCCATCAAACTGGCTGAACGTTGATAACAGCTTAGCTGATTCAGCGTGGCAGGCGGCTGTGAGGTTCGTCGTCGACGTAGGCTGCCTATGCATCGACAGCGAGCGAATAGTCAGGTTCTCGGAGGAAGAGGTGCAAGGAGCCATCAAAGCGATGCAGAGTGAGGTCATAATGGGCGAGGGAAAAGACACGAGGGTCTGGCACCAGCACAAGATCGAGGGTCATGAGCCCCTCAACATTGCGCCGGGCCACCATGCACCCTTCACCGAGGATCTAGCGAATATCGTCGTCCAGAACTTCGCGATGATCCCCCGACTCGATTTCCTCGAGGGCTTCAACCTCCCCGCCATTGACGGATACGAGTTGTATGGTGAGCCACTGGAAGCCTATGCATCGAAGCGTCAGGTAGCATGGCTCAGGGAAGGAATCAGGAAAGCCGGAAGACCAGGCGCAGCAATAGTATACTACCCAATCAGCACCAAGGCATCCTCGTTCCTCGCCACCATCGATCCTGTAGCCGGGCTAAGGCCCACGGATGGCGTCTTGCTCTCGGTTCTACCCGATGTGAAGGTCCAATACGATCTGATCACCGCGGCCCTCGTACTTCAGAGCCACGGATACTTCGGAATAAGCGGCAGCTTCGGAATTGTGGGAGGATTCGCAGGTGGACCCGGTGGCGCAATAATCGAGAGCCTTGCTAAGACGATCATCGCCTGGATGGTCTACCGCGACAACCTCTACTACAACGGGGTGGAGCACTTCAACCACATCAGCGGCATGAAGCGCGCTATGTTCCCCGTTAACTTCGCGAGGTCAGTCGTCTACCAGGCAACAATCCGGAATTGTAAGGGCATTCCGATGCATTGGCCAATACCCGTTTCCGAGCTATGCACAGAGAGTCACCTTGAAGAGCTGATCCTACGTAGCGTCGAAGCAGCGGTGAATGGCGCCAATCTATACACGCCAAGGGTCAGCAGGAGTCGGATGAACGGAGGGCAGACACCAGCGGACGTGGAACTTATGATCGACGCCTCCGATTCGGCGATGAGAGCAGGCGTAAAAAGGGACGATATCTACCCCATGTTTAAGGGCATAATCGAAAAGTTGACGAACTCCCCAACCCCTGAGAATGGGAAGCTTATCACCGAGTGCTACGACCTCCAAAAACATAGACCGCGCCCCGATTACGAATCACTCATAACCAAGGTTAAAGCCGAGTTCAAAGACTGCGGCCTAAAATGGGATTAAATCCTGTACGTTCTCATCGATAAGATGAGGCTTATACCAAAGTGAATTTGGGTTAAGATTTCCCGAGTATTTGGTGCCATTAGGCTAACCCTGGCATTCTACGAGTAAGCTCAACCCAGTCTTTGTCAACGGCCCCCCGAATGAGAGGCTTAAGACCTGAAAATACCTGAGTAGGCATCAGGTTCATCCACCCCTTAATTAGGATAACTCTGTCATCCTGCCCGCGCGCGCTGGCTTGTCCCTAAAATGGTTAAAAATGGTCATAATCCCCCTCACCGAATTTGGGGGCAATCCCGGGCATATCCCAAACCCCTCACCTTCTCGTAGAACCCATCCCCTTCAAC
>JBEKDF010000012.1:0-70511 GCA_050014495.1 Bathyarchaeia archaeon | reverse complement strand
ATCGCTTCTACGAGGAGGTGAGGTGTTTAGGATATGCCCGTATTTGCCATTAAATCCTGTGAGGGGAATTAAGACCATTTAAAACCAATATCGGGGTAATTTCGGGACAAGGCAGCGCGCGCAAGCCTGAGGCCGGCAAGAAGTGAAGAAAGCAGACTACTTAGCCTTCACGAGGAGCGCCGAGCCGCAGCAGAGTGCAGCAAAGACAGCCATTGAAAGGATACTCAATGAGTATGAACCCGATGCATCTAGAATCATTCCAGCAATTGGCTGAGTCGCTGCCATCCCTATATTCCCGCATATACCAAGGACGGCAAAGCCTACCCCCGCTTTACTTGGTCCAAGTATCTCCGAGGGCAACGTCTGGATATTGCCTGGCATCATCGCTGAGACGAGGCCTATGGCGACTATTACCATAATCAGGATTAACCCCGATGAGTACGCGGCTGCAATTTCTGTTAGGCAAAGAATTGCTGCTCCAGCAACTATGAACACTTTCCTTTTCCCAAGCCTATCCGACAGTGTACCGTAAAGGGGTATGGCGAAGAGCGATATCCAGCTCATAAGGCTAGCATAAAAGCTGGCCTCGACGGGGGTAAAGCCTTTGAAATCAATCAGGAGGGTCGGGGCCCAGGTATTGAAAGAGAGTATGGCCCCATTGAAGAACAGCCAGATTATTCCAACTTTCCAGACCTCCAAGTTTTTAAATGCTGATAGGCCGGTGAATCCCCCGCTTCGGCTTGACATGGGACCGTCCCTGACAATGAGTACATAGACAACTGTAGCTATGACTCCGATTACTAGGCTCAAGTAGAACGAGGAGCGCCACCCATATGTCACGGCGAGTGTCCCAGCTGTCGGGAAGGCGATTATAGTGGCGAGTGGCATACTGATACTGAAGATTCCCATCGCCCTACCGAGCTCTTCCTTGATAAACCATTGCGGTACAATGGTAGGCGTCACGATGAGTATTAGCGACCCGCCGATTCCTAGTATGAGTCTAGCTAGAAGTAGCGCTGTGAATGAATTTGCAGTTACAGTCATAAAGGAGCTAATAACAACGCAGACGAGGGCTATGCCACCAGTGACCCGAGCCCCGTATCGCTCCATAGCTATGCTCACGGGGATGCTGAGTATGATTCCTGGGAGGAGGACAAAGGACATAAGAAGACCCGCCTCCGCGTTGCTGATGCCGAACTCCGTCATGATTGAGGTCATCAGTGGTGGGACTACCTGGAGGCCAAAAGCGTAGGCTACGAAAGCGAGGAGAGAGGATATTAGTACTGCCCATTTGAGGCGCTTAGACACTGTACCATTGGAACCACTTAACATGCCCTAGCATCGGCACATGAAAAATTAGAACCCTTCTAAAGTTAAGAGTTAGAAGCCGTAGATCTTCCCATATTTTTTGTTGAGGTAGGCGATGAATGGCTTCACCGTAAGATTCTCTCCGGTAACTTCCTTTACGAGGTCAGCTGGGTCGTAGAGGTCCCCCTTCTGATGAATGTTTTCAACGAGCCAGTTTTTAACTGGTTGGAAGTTACCTCTCTTGAGTTCCTTCTTCCAGGTTGGGACATCCTTCTTTAGCTTTTTGAGGAACATGCCGCCGTAGATGTTTCCAAGGGCGTAACTCGGGAAGTAACCGTAGAGACCGCTCGCCCAGTGAGTGTCCTGCATCACGCCCTCTGAGTCGTTTTCTATCTCGACGCCTAGGTATTTTTTGTATTTTTCATTCCAGGCATGTGGGAGTTCCTCGACCTTGAGCTTACCCGAGAATATATCGCGCTCCATCTCGAAGCGTATTATTATGTGAAGGCCGTAGGTGACCTCATCTGCCTCGATCCTGATCTTGCTTGGCTCGACGACGTTGACAGCCGCGACGAAGTCGGCGAGCTTTATTCCCCTCAATGGTTTCCCAACGATCTTTTTGAGCTGGGGGAGCATGTAGCTGAGGAACTCTGGGTTGTGGCCTACCATATTCTCCACAAATCGGCTTTGGCTCTCATGAATTCCGAAGCTTGAAGCGCTGCCTATCGGCTGGTACATCCAGGCTTGGGGGAGGTTCTGCTCATAAAGGGCGTGTCCCCCCTCGTGCATTACGCTGTATAAGCTGGAGGGCCACCTGTCCATATAATAATGCGTAGTTATGCGGACGTCGTCATAGTAACCGGTTGTAAAAGGATGCTCCGTCTCGTCAAGGCGACCACCAGCGTTGGGGCCCTTAGTGTCGTAACCTATGAAGTTCATGGCAGTGTCGCTGATTTTGCTCTGATCTTCGATTGGAATTGGGAGTCTTAGGATGGAGGTGTCTGGCTTGAATCCCGATTTTTCTACATTCTTCATTATATCTATTAGACCTAGGCGCATTGCGTCGAAGATCTTAGTTATTTTATCTGCAGTCATTTTCGACTCGAATGTGTCGAGGAGGGCATCGTAAGGTGTCTTCGTTCCCTTGACCTCCATGAGTATGTCTGCAGCTTTTTGGCGAAGTTCTATCATTTTCTTAAGCTCGGGCTTGAAAATCTTGTAATCTTTCGCCGCCTTTGCCTTCTTCCAGACACCGACTGCTATCGTCTGCTGCTTTGCTGTCTCGAAAACTAGACTCTCAGGGAGCTTTGTCGCCTCATCGTAAGCCTTCCTAGTAAGGTAGACGTTGCGTCTCTGAACCTGGTCCATATCAATATAACCTGCGTCTCTCTCGATTGACTCTATAATCTTCCCGACGCTCGGGTCGGTGAGCATTTTGTGGCCAATAAGTCCGAGGAGGGCCATCTGTTGGCTACGGAGATTGAGAGCCTTCGGAGGCATTTTAGTCTCCATGTCCCACTCGACTAATGCCGTTGTCGAGTTGAAGATCGCGAGATCTTTTGCCTTTACGAGCAGCTCATCGTACGACTTCTGCAAGTTCGTATTCATGGTAGAATATTTCTAGTATGAGGCTTTATCCTTTTTCAAAAAAAGGTGTTACTTGAGAATAAAGTCGTCGAGTCGATCCCTCGCCTTCTCGCGTTTCGCTTGGAAGTCGACAAGGAAGATCTTCACCATCTTTGCTAGGTGGGACTTACAATCCCCACAGGCAAGAGCGCCTGCACGACACTCTGTTTCAATCTCCGCGAGCTTCGAGTCCTCCTCCTCAAAAAGGTAGAAGTAGTAAGCGTATATGTTGCAGGCTTCAGGGCGGCCACCTAGCTCCCTCTGGAGTTTCACTGTCTCCCTCCCGCCTGTAAATGCGGCCATAACCTTTTTTGTTGCCACCTCTGGCTTATCCGTTGTGAAGATAGCAGTCTCGGGTTGACTAGCACTCATCTTCCCCCCCTGCGCGAGTCCTGGGAGGAACTTGCTATGTATCTGAGTCGGTTTATAGTAGCCCATCTTCTCCGCGATGTCTCTTGTCATACGCCAGTAGGGGTCCTGATCAATTGCGGCAGGGATGAGGCACGCCACATTGTGTCCCTCTATGTAACTCTGGAGGAAGCAGGTCATCGCTTGAAGTGCAGGGTACCATGTTAGACCTATGTTGTCAGAGTCGGTGAACCCGAAAACTGCCTTAACGGTACTGAAGGTGATCCTCTTCGAGACTTGCAGTCCCAGCTTATACAAGTGGCTTATGTGCTCCGTGTCGCTGAAGATGTGGGTGAGCTCAGGATTCATGCCGCAGGCAATGACGTCCAGGGCATTGTCATAAGAATATCCAATGGTCTGGTCTAGTGTTAGGTCGTCTCTGAGTAGGAACTTCTCGTCGTCTGTCATCTGGAAGTAGAGGTGAGCATTATACGTATCCTGTAGGTACTTGCAGAAGAACCATGGTAGGAGGTGGCCAAGGTGTACATGCCCGCTGGGTCCGCGACCAGTGTAGAGTCCGACTGGGCGGCCTGCATCATACTCGTTAAGCCACCAGTTTAGGTCTCTATGGCTAAAGAACACGTCGCGGCGGAGCTGTACATGCATGAACCCCGCCTTCTTAGCTATCCTCTCTTTTAATTCCTGGGTGAGAGGCTGAGTGCCAAAGCGCTCTATGAGCTTGGCATAATCTATCTCACCCGAGACTTCCCATGGTGTAACAACCATGTTGCCGTTCTTGTTGTCTGTATTCAAATTTATGGCCTCCCTCCGGACGCGCTATATAGACTATCCTCATTTACTGCTCTGTTTAGAAAGTTTCTGGAGACTAGAGTTGTCTGTATGATATCAATTAGGCTGAAATCCAGTCCAGCTGATACACGACCATCTCATGTCCCAGCCATCTATCGTTTAGATCGGATAAAAAGGTTGTTGACCATGACTCGATAATTGTGTATGATCTCAGATTCACTTCATTATTTCAAGGAACGACTGCTCCAGAGTCTTATCCTTGGGTGGATTCTCGACGATCTCCCCCATCTTTTCACCGTCTTTCCGTAGGACAACAATTAGGGGTATCTTGACGACCTTGAACTCATCGACTTCCGGTGGACTCGGAGGCACAGCCCACTTCTTTGTGTTGCTCTTGGCATCTCTCATAATATGACCGAAGATTCGGACCTCGATGCCTGTTGCCTCTGTGATTAGGTTTAGGATAGGGATATTCCTCATACAGTCAGGGCACCACTCCGCACTAAAGGCGATAATCATGTAGTTTTCTGCCTTCTTCTTCAGGTCCCTAACGACCGCCACGTCGAGCTTGTATTCTGCGCGCTTTTTATCGAAGGTATCCTTCGCCTTGCTCGGAGCAGAGACATAATCGTATATAGACTCAGAGTTCTTCCTAAGCTTCGCTATATTATACTTCAATTGAGTTCATTACACCGATAGTTACGTGCGATTTAAAGACGTTTAGCATAGCATAGTCAGCACTTTGGTCAAAACACGATATTAAAACGAGATTGGGATGCGCGCGTGCCTGTCCTCTCAGGTGTAGATCTACCGAAGGACATCAACGGAATCCCAGTGAAGCTTATCACAGAAGTTGAGCTTTGATCGATGGGGATTAATTCCGTTACGGTCTGTGCTGTTCATTTCGACGATGTTACCATGCTGCGCGCGCGCATTCCTGCCCTAGAAAGGTATAGTCTTAGACTTTCCTGCTCGCGCATACCTTCTTTTATGTCATTGCGCGCGCTAATGATTATTCTAGGTTTACTTTCTGGCCCTCTACTATGTAAACCACAGAATCACCGATGTAACAAGCATGGTCAGCCATACGTTCAAGATGCCGCACCAAGAGCAAAGTAGCCACGACGCACTTCATCTCAGCGTCTTTATTATTCATTATCGAATTGATTGCTTCCTTATACATTCGATCGATGACATCGTCGTCCTTAGAGAGCGTCTTCGCAAGCTCCGCGTCCCTGTTCTTGAAGGCAACAATGCTCTTCCTAATCATAGCCAAGGCCTTATCCGCCATATCGAGAGAAACTGTGAAGTCGCATGAGGATAAATCACCGAGCCAGCTCGGGGTAAGCGCAATATCATAAGCGTAACGCCCAAAGCGGGAGAGATCATATGAGATATCTATACACGATTTAATGTACCTCAGATCAACTGCTAAAGGCTGATACCTGGCGAGAAGCTCAACCGCAAGATCATTCGTACTCTCCTTTAACATTCCTAATTGATTTGAAAGTTGGAATATTGAATCAGCTGTCACCTCAGACTTTTTCTGGTACGCGTCGAGTGAGCTGATGATCGTTTTCTCGGTCAATCTCGACATATCTAGAATCATTTTCGTTAACTGATCTAATCCAAGATCCATCAGTCTAGACATTCACACACCTACCCAAATCTCCCCGTCAGATAACTCTCCGTCAACTTCTTAACAGGCTTTTCAAAGATCTGTTTAGTCGGCCCATATTCGATCAGTTCACCTAGGTAAAAGAACGAGGTAAAGTCGGCGACTCGTGCTGCCTGCTGCATGTTGTGAGTCACAATCACAACGGTATAGTCTTTCTTCAGCTGAATCATCAACTGCTCAACTTTCGCGGTTGCCACTGGGTCGAGGGCTGAGCAGGGCTCGTCCATCAGTATGACTTCGGGCTGCAGGGCGATTGCTCTCGCGATGCAAAGCCTCTGCTGCTGTCCACCCGATATGCTTGTGCCGGGTTTCTTCAGGTCATCCTTTACTTCATCCCAGAGAGTAGCCTGTTCGAGGCTCCGTTTGACGATCTCGTCTAGGTCCTTTCCAGCACCTACACCTGTCAGTTTTAGTCCGGCTGCCACATTATCATATATTGACATGGTGGGGAAGGGGTTGGGCTTCTGAAAGATCATCCCGACCCTTCTGCGAACCTGAACGGGGTCACTCTCCTTAGCGTAGATGTCCTTCCCGTCGAGTAGTATCTGACCGGTCAAGCGTGAATCTGGAATTAATTCATGCATTCTGTTGAGACATCTAATGAAGGTTGATTTACCACAACCAGACGGCCCGATGATCGCGGTGACACAGTTAGTTCGGATTGGGAGATCTATATTCTTCAGTGCCTGCTTGTTACCGAACCAGGCGTTCAGTTTGACGCTCTTCATCTTATCGTCGAGTGGCATCGTATCTAGTTCATCGAAAGATTTCTCTTCGTGGGTACTCGGCGTCATCTCACTCTTCTCCAAGCTTATTTCCAATAATATCAATTATCTTCCTAACCGTGTGCTAATCCACCTCACACTGATATTGATGCTCAACACCATCAAGATCAGAACCAAAGCTGCTCCCCAGCCCTGTGCTTGAAACTCAGGGTATGGCAATAGCGCGTCCCTCCAGATTCGAAGTGGGAGGGCATCCATCGGTTGACTAAATCCCTGAAAGAAGTTCTGGTTCCCAAGAACCGTCATGATCAATGGAGCCGTTTCCCCCGCAATTCTCGCGACAGCTAACAGAGAGCCCGTTACTAGGCCTCCTCTTGCCGCTGGCAAAACAACACTCACTATCGTCCTCCATCTGTTAACACCCAGAGCTAATGAGGCTTCACGAACCGAGTTGGGCACCAACTTCAAAGATTCCTCAGTAGTCCTAGCGACGACAGGGACCAAGATGAATGAGAGTGCGATGGCACCCGCTATGGGGGAGAAGTGACCTAGAGACAGGACTACAACAATGAAGACCGTCAACCCTACGACAATTGAGGGGAACTCCGTGAGAACGTTGTTGAACATCCTCATCGTTGATGCGTATTTGTTGTTGCCATATTCGGCTAGGTATATTCCCGATAATATTCCAATTGGTATGCCCATTAGGCTTGTGAGTGCGATAAGGATCAAAGTCCCCTGAATGGCTGGCCCGATACCGCCAGCGGATCCTCCTATTACACCTGCTGGTTGAGTCAGAAATTCCAGACTCAATTGTGGGGCTCCCTTGACTATAACCTCGATGAGAATGCTTACTAGGGGAGCTAATGCTGTGACTACGCAGGCTAGACAGAGTACGAAGAAGAGTTTATCCTTAAATCTCCTGAACGCATAACTCTTCAACTATTCAATGGCGCCTCCTTTAACCTTCAAAACGCGGCTGACCATGATTTCGGCTATTAGATTAATTGATAGGCTTAGAAGCAGCAAGAGCAGTCCGACGCCGATGTAAGCTGGTAATTCGAGGGATGCTGGGGTCGCTTCCAGGAAACCGTTGGCTATGAGAGACGACATTGTTTGGCTGCCTTTGAATAGGGAGGTAGGGATCGCCGCGGGTCCAACGGTGTTGCCAATAACCATTGTGACGGCCATCGTTTCGCCTATTGCTCGGCCTAAGCCTAGAATAACAGCGCCAAATAGCCCAGACCTACCATAGCTTAAAACCCAGTTCCTGATCACCTCCCACCTTGTTGCGCCGATGCTGTAAGCTCCTTCCCTTATCGAGTTTGGAACAGCCCGAATGACCTCCCTTGAGACAGAGGATATCGTTGGTATGATCATGATTGCCAGAATTATTCCAGCTGTGAAAACATCTAACCCATAAGGAGTCCCGCTGAAGGTTGGAATCCAACCTAAGTAAGTGGAAAGAGGCGTCTCAATATAATCCAGAATCCAGAAACGCAGTACGAAGAGGCCCCACAGCCCATAAATCACACTGGGGACCGCGGCTAAGATATCTATTATATACGAGATTGGGACGCGTACAGCTCTGGGAGCCATCTCGACTAAAAAGATTGCAATTCCGAAGCTAAGGGGTACGCCAATTAGTAGGGCGATGGCCGAGGTGGCAAGTGTTCCCAGAAGGTAGGGTAGAGCTCCGAATACCTCTTTTCCTTCAACAGGGTTCCATTGAGTTCCAGTAAAGAAATGTATCCCAAACCGCTCAAGTACGGGTAAGGACCCGTTTAGAAGCGTGTATCCAGTTACACTAAGAATTATCAGGGCGGATGCCGCGACAACAGCGACCAGTATTTTGAATATGTTGTCCGCCGATGACTTATGACTCAAGTCAATCTACCCTTCGATTCTAGTGTAATTAAAAAAATGGAACTTTTTATAGTGAATCGAGTATGACATTGTAGTCAACTCGTCGGTAGCTGTTGGCCATTGAACGTTATTGACTTGATTGAAGCTTCGTCTATTTGTACTACGTTCGCTGGAAGCTGCACATAGGCTAGTGCTGGTGCGTTCTGCTGGCCATCATGTACTACCCACCATAGAAATTGAACGAGAGACGTCGCTTTTGTCTGTGTCATCCCTGGAATTACGTTGAGTTCCTTGTATACGAGAAGGTAGGTGAAGCTGACTATAGGATATGCTTGTGAGTCAGGGGCATTAAGTAGATTAACACCTGACCAGTCTCCACTTCCTGCTGGGAGACCACCTGAAGCTGCTGATTGCACCGCTATCTGGATGCTATTTAACGTGGGTAAAATCCAGTTTCCAGCTGGGTTCTGGATCGCCGCCACCGTCATCTTATTCTGCAGGGCATATGCTAGCTCGACGTATCCGATTGTATCCTGTGTTCCCTGGACGACACTGGCTACTCCTGTGTTTCCATTTGCACCTATTCCTACCGGCCATGCGACCGTTTTACCCTGCCCGATAGCGCTCTTCCATGCAATGCTTGATAGGGTTAGGTATCCAGTGAAAATGAAAGTTGTCCCAGACCCGTCTGAGCGGTGAACTACGAGGATGCTCTTGGCAGGTAGGGTCACGTTTGAGTTGAGTGCCTGTATCTCTGGGTCGTTCCACATTGTCACGTTACCTGAGAAGATGTCGGCAATGACCTTACCAGTCAAGTGAAGACCCGCAGGGATATTTGGCAAACTGTACGCCAGTGTGACGGCACCGATGGTTTCTGGGATGTGAAGCGAATTTGGCGCCTTCGCCATGTCTGCTGCTCCTAGAGGTGCGTCAGAAGCGGCGAAGTCCACAGTCTTGCCCTCTAGAGCAGAGATGCCTCCTCCGCTTCCTATTGATTGATAATTGATTAGCACATTGGTTTTTTGTGTTTGATACTGCTTGATCATTGTGTCTAACAAAGGATATGGAAACGTTGCTCCTGAACCGGTCAAAGTTTCTGGTGTCTTGCTTGTTTGCGGTGAAAGATACATGTAACCGAATATGCCTGCTACTACCACGATGGCAGCTGCTATTACGATAATAATTCTATTATTTATTTTTCCCTTTTGCTGATTACTCATTTTCCTTTTCTCACCCATCCACTGCGGCAAAGAATAATATATAGTTTATCTATGAAATATATAGAGATATCATAGAAGTATTTTTATTATTGTTTCTATAATGATTAACATAAAAAGAGAGTGACCTATATCTCAACCAAGAAAAAAACAGGAGAGAAAAAGCGTTTGTTGGCCAACGATCAGATGGAAGAGCTCAGAAAGATTCAGGTTACTGGCGGTTCAACATACATAATCTCTCTTCCAAAAAGTTGGGTCGACCAGATGGGCCTCAAGAGAGGCAGCGTAGTCAGCATGAGTCAACGTGACGATAGATCACTAACTATTCAACCCAAGGGCTTGACATCACCAGAGAGAGTAAAGAAGGTCCTAATAACAATAAACCAGGGTGATAAGCCAGAGAGCGTCGTACGTCGCCTCGTCTCATCCTACCTCATGGGATACAATATAATCCAAATCCGCTCAACAGAGAAGAGAATAGATCTCGAAACCCGCTTCGAGATCAAGGACTTCGTCCGCAAGAAACTCGTCGGTACTGAGATACTCAGTGATCTACCAAATGAGCTTACACTTCAGATACTCCTTAGCTATGCGGAATTATCCGTAAAGGACGCACTCCGTCGAATGTCCATAATTGCCGCTTCAATGCACAGGGATGCAGTCCAGACCCTTAGCACTGATAATCCTAGGATAGCCAAGGAGGTGGTTAATATGGACGACGAGGTGGACCGATTCAGTTTCTACGTGATTAGGCTACTGAACGTCGCCATCATGGATGCACACGTACTAAAAGAGAGCGGCATATCCACTCCACGGCAGTGTCTCAGCTATCGCCTAATCACGAAGTCGGTTGAGCGCATGGCGGACCACGCCACGAACATCGCGGAGAACCGTCTAGCCCTCCACCTCGTTCCCATAAACGAGGAGATACTTGATGAGCTCAACAGGATCAGTCAGTCTGCTCTCAAGGTATTCGAGGCCTCAATGGAAGCCCTATTCGACGAAGAGTACTCCGAAGCCGACGCGGTGATGGAAGCCGCCGAGGAGACGCGCGGCATGGAGGCTGAAGTTATCCACAAGATAGTCAAACTCGCCCCAGTGGAGGACGTGCCTCAGCTGAGGCTAATCGTTGAGAGTATTTTGAGAACCTCTGAATATGGCGCAGACATCGCCGAGACGGTTCTGAATATGGCCGTCAGCGATGCAGTCACGGAGGCGTAGCCTCCCCGCATCGTTTTTAAGTTCAGTCACCAACCGCCTAATACGATTCAGGGATCGTAGTCTAGCTTGGTATGATACGCGGTTCGGGACCGCGTGATCCCCGGTTCAAATCCGGGCGATCCCACCACTCAAATCATTATTCCTCCCCTTCGCAAGTATTATACCGCCTCTAATCGTAAATAATCCGATAATTATGATTCTCCTACCCGAAGAAGACAGGAAGATACTCCGGAAGATGGAGGGCGAGATCTCCAAAGAGACTATGCAGGCAAACTTCGACGAATTGATGCAGTACCCACCTCTCCATTCGGGGAGCCCTGAGGAGGAACAGGCGATACAGATGCTAAGGAGGAAGCTGGAGGAGTATGGGCTTGAGCCGAAGGTCCTACGCTTCGAGGCTTACATCACGGACCCGAAGACAGCTCGGCTTACTGTCACGGCGCCGCAAGTGATGGAGATCCAGACCACCCCCTACAGACAGGCAGGATCCACATCCCCCGAGGGCTTCGAGGCCGAGGTCATCTACATCTCACCAGACATGATTGGGTACCAAGAGTGTCGGGGGAAGATAGTGCTCTGCGAGCAGAAGACGAGCGGAGACTGGATGGGGCTCCAGGGGAAACTGCTGCTCCAGTTGCAGGAAATGGGTGTTGCGGGTCTAATAGTCATCGAGCAGGACGACTTCATGCCCACCGTCTGCCACCAGAGAGCCGATTTCAGCGTCTCGGGGAACCCGACGCCTGACAACCTTCACCTCATACCCCAGATACCCGCAATATTACATGTGAGCAACAGGGATGGAGCCAAGCTTAGGAAGATGGCCCAGTCCGGAGGAATGAGGGCCCATGTTATCAGCTTTGCAGAGACACGGTGGAAGAAACTACCCCTTCTAGTTACGGAGATAAAGGGCAAGAAGGAACCGGACAAGTTCATCCTCGTCAACGGCCATGTCGATACGCCACCATACTGCCTCGGAGCCACAGACAACATAAGCGGCGACACCGCCATCCTCGAGGTCGCCCGATTACTCAACAAGAACAAGGAGAAGCTGCTTAGAAGTGTTCGTATAGCCTACTGGACGGGGCACGAGATAGGGAAGTACGCTGGCTCGACGTGGTATAACGACGCGTTTTGGCATGACCTCCGATACAACTGTGTGGCGAGCTATAATATCGACTCCCCAGGGGTTCAAGGAGCAACTACTGTACGCGAGGCACCATACAGTGAGGTCCTCGATGCGGTACTGGAGAGCATCAAGGATGCCACGGGGATAGTCGTGGAGGACTATCGGTGGCCCACTCGAGCAGGGGACGGTAGCTTCTGGGGCACTGGGCTACCCCACATAAGCGTGACTACGAGCCGCCCCAAGGAGACCTACGATCCCCATGTCAACTACTCGGGCGGAGGATGGTGGTGGCACACCCCCTACGAAACCCACGATAAGATGGATATAGAAATCCTCGTCACAGACGTCAAGATAGAGCTCAACCTCATTTGGCGCCTAGCAAACTGCCCCATCATCCCCTTCAACTACACCCAGTATGCCGAGAGGATGATCAAGATACTCGAGGACATGCAGGGGAAGTCGGAGAAGATCAGCGGATTCTATAACCTCCACCATCTGATTGCTGAGGTGAATGAGCTGAGGACGTTAGCTGAGAAGCTTGAGATAGCGGCGAAGAAGGTCTCGACTGGTGGGGACCCGGCGAAGGTCGCCGAACTCAACGACTGTCTCATGTGGGTGGGTCGCCACGTCAACCCTGTATCCCATAGCGACGCCGACATAGCAAACCAGGTGTCTATGGAGACTTTCGGGGCTCAGCCATTCCCGAGGATAAGTGAGATCACAGACCTCGCCGCAATGACTCTCCACCAGTCGCCTGAGTTCAAGTTCCTATACACAAAGCTTGTGAGGGAGAGAAACCTCGTGGAGGACGGCTTCTACCAAGCGAATGACCTGATTAAGAAGACGCTGAGGAAACTATAGAACCGGTGTCGCCGATGTCTGAGTCTCCTCCCCCGTTCAGAGTTGGGTTGATGGTCACAGAGCAGTGTGACGTCGAGTGCGGGCACTGCTGGTTTAGCTGCGCCCCGGGCAGAGGAGCGACCATGTCCAGATACGACGCTGAGGGCTACATAGACAAGGCTGCACATATCTCATCCATAAAATGGATGAGTCTTACGGGAGGCGAGCCTATGCTTTACCCGAGTCTCTTAGAGGGGATCGTCGCATATGCCTCGCAGAGGGGTCTGTGGACTGAGCTTGTTACGAATTGCTCGTGGGCGGCGTCGGGAGAGATAGCAACTAGTACGCTCAAGCGGCTTAGGGACGCTGGGTTAGAGGTCTTGAACTTTAGCGTCGATGACTTTCACCAAGTCATGATCCCCTTCGAGAGAGTACGCAACTGCTACGAGGCTGCGAAACGACTGGGGATAAAGATGGTGATTATGACCACCCTGAAAAGATCGAGCCAAATCGACCTAGCATTAGTCTCTCAGTTACTTGGGGAGGAAGTGTTAAGGCCCAACAGCTCGTGTCACCCGTATGGCTCGGTTATTGGCTTGGAGTCCGGGTTCATTCCTGTGGGAAGGGGAGTGAACCTCCCCTCAGGTGAGTGGCGCCTCGACGGCTCACCCCTAACAGGTGGCTGCGAGGCTGTCCTCAGGGACATTGGGATCAAGCCAGGGGGTGAGGTGATGCCATGCTGCTCCTCATCCGCTTCTCTCCCCGGTTTTATCATAGGAAACCTCTCCGACTGGGATCTTGAGGAACTGCTCGAGGAGGCATGGCGAAACGAGGTATTCCAAGTTCTGAAGGAGAAGGGTCCTATGGGCTTAGCGGAGGGACGACCAGGCGGCGTCTATGTTAACAAGTGCCACCTGTGCAGCGAGGTCCTGAAACCAATACTCGCTTCTATGTAGTAGCTCGGGTTCAATGAGTCCTAGTTTTAATTAACTCGTCGATCGCTTCGTTGAAGTGTGCATTGGCGCACAACTCCTCGACATTGAAGTCATCCCTTGGAGAGATTTTGATGCTTTTTTCCTCGGGATTCCGATATTTTGCCAGTTTTTTGGGTTATTAAAAACTCGGTAATCTCTTTGCCTCATGTTTCTACGATTATAATCCCGCTACGTAAACCCAACCGAAACGAGGGGGCTAACCAGCGTTCAGCTCCCTTAGGAACCCGACCGTGCCAAGATATGTGCCGTCTAAGAGATAGACCTCGAAGTCGTCGGTCTTTATGGCGTTTCTCCTAAGCATCGGACCGAGGAGGCTCTGGGGGGCTTCCCCGTTGACGGGCAGACCACCGAGGAGATCGTTGAAGGTGGGCATAAGTATCATCTCTGGGCAGCCCATCTCAGCTTTATAATGCTCTTCGAAGGCGGCGACTGGATCACCCTCATACTTCACGGCGTCCTGTTCTAGGAACGCTTTCGCCAGTCTCCGGGGATCTGCAACTCCCTTGACCCAAGCACGTTGCGTCATCCTGATGCCGAGAGGAGTGCGAAGCAGTACTGTGGGGTGGTTGTGCCCTGCTATAAGGAGGTCAGCCTCTAGGGCCTTTGGCTTTGGCCAGGCATGACCGTGGAATATGGCTATTTTATAGTCGTCGCCGAGGATTATGCCCTTACTACTATGTATCTCGACGTTTTTTGTAGCCAGGTCCTGTATGTTACCGTCGTGGTTCCCCCTAGTCACATCAATTCTGGGGACCTCAGTAAGTAAGACCTCAAATAATGTGGGTAGTTCCCTCTTCTCCTGAAAGCTAGTTATTGGAACACCATGTTTTACGTCCCCGGCGATTACGAGTCTGTCGGGTTTATACTCCTTGCATAGAGCTAGAAGTTCGCCTTGAATTCTCTCCGTTTGGAAGGGGATGTTGACGCCCGCTTTGCTGAGCTCATATTCAAGTCCGATATGGAGGTCGGCGACTATTAGTACTCTCTCGCCGATATCAGCCAGCAGCGCGGGCCAGGGAGCGAGAACTCGTATCAAGGCTACCTGAACTCCCCTTCTCCGCTGGATTTAAACCGGTTCCCCTCCGCAACTGTAAAAAAAGGAAACGCATATTCTACGATGAAGTCGATTGGTGACAGAGGAACGACTCATACTTGAACGCGTGCTTGACGATGTGCGTTCGGAGAAGCAGCTGAGTCGCTCTAACTGGGAAAGGCTTCGAGGGACATTTGGCTACCGATTCGATAGGGCGTGGAGGCTAGTCCAAGAAAATCGGGTTAAGAAATACACATTTCACACCTCGGAGAGGGTCATATGGGTTGTCGTAGGGCAAGGCGGCGAGTATCAGATTTACCCAAACGCGGGGTACTGCGGATGCGACGACTTCTACTTTCGTGTTGTTGACGGGGAAACAGGTCTATGTTACCACCTCCTTGGCCAACAGCTCGCCGATGCCTTAGGAAGCTACGATCCTGTGGTGGAAGAGGACGAAGCATACCGCTTACTCATAGGAGAGTGGCGTGCTCAGATACGCTCCGAGGAAGACTAAACCTAAATACTCTAATAAATTACTCTTAGGCGATATGGACATCAGTACATTCTACACACTTCTGAACGACCTTTCATGGATATTGGCCCTAGCTGCGGCCGGCTTGGGTTTCATCTACGTCTTCCTAAAGCCTGAAGAAAAGCACTAAATCACTTTTATAGCGCCTACTCGAATGGTAGGACGTTACAGCCATGTCCGCCACCGAGGACGTTATAAAAAGAATCCTTGCCGTCAAGCCAAATCTAACCAGGGAGGCAGTCGAGCGCCTTATACAGGAAGAGAAGACAAAGGCCTCAGGTTTACTCACTGACGAGGCCGCAGCCCATTTGGTCGCTTCCAACCTTGGAATGGATGGAGCGGGCGAGCGTATTGAGGCCAAGCTCAAAATAGGGGCTCTCACCTCGGGTCTCAACGATGTGAGTCTCACGGGGAGAGTACTCCACTTATTTCCGTCGAGAACCTTCCAGCGGGCCGACGGGCGCCAGGGTAAGGTTCTCAGAATGCTTATAGGGGATGCAACAGGAATCGTTGCAGTCGTCTTCTGGGACGACAAAGCTGATCATATAATAGCAAGCAAGGTTACTCGTGGGAAGATTATAAGGGTCCTTCATGGCTATAGCCGAGAAAGGCAGGGAAGCGGTGAAGTCGAGGTTAACGTGGGCAATAGGGGTAGCGTTTACATGGAGCCCCTCGACGTTGTCGACTCCGAGTTCCCTCAAATGGATTCCTTTTTTAAGACTCCAGGGCAGATAAGCGCTATCGGTGCAATCAATGTCGAGGGAGTCATCATGGGCCGATCCCCTCAATCAACCTTCACCCGTAAGGATGGGACTGAAGGTAAGGTTGTTCGCCTTACACTAGAAGAAGGCGGCAGACAGATCACAGCGGTCCTATGGGACGAGAAGGTTGAGGAAGCAGCAAAGCTAAGTGACGGCACGAGGGTCAGAATCATAGGAGCTAATGCCAAGGTCCGCCAAGGCGGTGGCTTTGAGATTCACCTTAACAGGAACAGTGAGGTAGAGGTACTAGAGGAGGGTGTTCTTCCCCATGAGCCACTCAATCAGTGGTCGAAGATAGGGGAGCTGAAGGACGGGATGCGAAGTGTAAGCGTCGCAGGTAAGGTAACCAGCGTCGGAGAGCCTCGAGAGTTCACACGGAAGGATGGAACGAAGGGCCGTGTTGCTTCCGTCGTCCTTGAGGACGAGACAGGCGTAATCAGACTCAGCCTTTGGGACGACGACGTGAACGCCTTAAGCGATATGCCCATCGGTACTATAGTCGCAGTTGAGAATGGCTACACACGTGCTGGCTATGGCAACTCGACAGATCTAAACGTGGGCCGCCTCGGCACTATGAAGATAAACCCCCCCGAAGTCCAGATCGAGATCCTCGATGCCGCCGATCGTATCACCCAGATTAAGGACCTCAAGGAGGGACAGAAGAACATCACGGTCGAGGGGCAGCTCCTCGACGACCCGATAAGTAGGGAAGTCAACACGATGCGGGGACCCACAAACGTGATGAGTTTTCGCGTTGACGACGGTACTGGAGAGGCTAGGATAAGCCTCTGGAGGGAGCATGGGAAGGCCGTTGAGGGTCTTACAGCCGGGGCTCGAATACTGCTCGAGAACTGCAACATCCGAGAGCCCTTCGATGGACTCATGCAAGTAACCAGTACCCAATTTACAAGAATTAAAGTTCTAAAGAAGTAGACCCATTACCGTTGTATGTACTCCATATTATTTTAGAAAACCCTCAGACGGTCGGAAGCATGAGCATATTTGAAAATTAACCCTATTACTTCCGGGTCTTCTCAATAACGCCTATGCTTTCGTTTAGGACATCGAGACTCTTGTCGACTAGATCCTGCGTGATGGTGAGTGGAGGCATCATTCGTATGACACTTTTACCGCAGTTGACGAGAGCAATACCCTTCCTAAAGCAATCCATCATTACATCCTCTGTCTCCTGGGCTGCCGGGATCTTGCTCTTTTTGTCCTTCACAAGTTCGACGCCACACATAAGTCCTAGACCACGCACGTCACCGATCATCGGGTGGCTCTCCTTCATCTCGTTAAGCCTCTTCATTATATGTGCACCTTGTTTCTGGGCGTTCTCGAGCATCTTCTCCTCCTTCATCGCCTTTATAACAGCAGATGCAGCAGCACAAGCCACAGGGTTAGCTCCGAAAGTGGAGGCGTGGCTACCGGGTGTCCAGTCCTGGAGGTCAGCTCGTGATGCCATGACGCCCAGTGGAAGGCCAGCAGCGATTGCCTTAGCAATGGTGACAATGTCCGGTATAACGTCGAAATGCTCTATTGCGAACCACTTGCCGGTCCTACCCATTCCGCTCTGAACCTCATCCACTGCAAGGAGTATACCGTACGTGTCCAGGAGCTTCTTCAGTTTCTTAAAGTAACCTTTGGGTGGCACGACGTATCCGCCCTCCCCCTGGACGGCCTCGACAATGAGCATCGCTACCTCCTCCGGGGGCACGTATTTACTGAAGAGGTATTCCTCTATGTAGTCGACGCAGTAATAGTCGCAGCTTGGGCACTCTAAGTTGAAGGGGCAACGGTAGCAATAGGGGTAGAATAGATGCTCGACGCTGGGTACAAGGGGCGCGAAATATCGTCGTTGCGCTGGTCTTGATGCAGTTAGGCTTAAAGCCCCCATCGTCCTGCCATGGAAGCTGCTAATATAGGCGAGGATATACTGACGTTTCGTATGCCAGCGGGCGAGCTTGATCGCAGCCTCATTAGCCTCTGCACCGCTGTTCCCGTAAAAGAACTTTTTTTCATGCGTCCCTGGCACGATACCATGGAGTTGTTCTCCAAGATCGACGTAGTTTTCGTAAAAGAAGTCTGTGTAGCTATAGCTAAGGAATTTATCCACTTGCTCATGAATAGCCTTTAGCACCTTAGGATGGCTGTGCCCGACGCTTGTAACAGCTAAACCTGAGTTCATATCAATGAACTCGTTTCCGTCAACGTCGGTGACTATACAGCCCTTCGCCTCCTTCACTACCAAGGGATATGCCCTTCCAAAGGAGGGGGATATGTACCTCTCGTCCCTGGCAACTATCTTCTTTGCCTTGGGGCCAGGAGGCGTGACAACTATCTTCGGGTAACTCAACCCTATTCACCCTCTGCGGGGTCTACTTTATTCTACCTAGGATAAAAGGAGTGACGTTTACCCAACACATGCCTCACAGCCTCAAATTTCCTGATGATTCTCCAGAATATCGGAAGAATCTAGACAAGATTGGAAATCCTGGATCTTATCATTCAAACTCTATTCATATACGTGGGTAGTCCTACACCCGTTGCTCTCAGCTAGTAGCATCCCCGCTTTCGCAGAGCATGCAGAACGTGCACCGTTAAGACGGTGTAGAATCCTATACCTCGGTGGGAAACGCGGATATTATGAGCCTTTTCAAATAATGTTCTCCGCCAGAGTCCTTCACTTAGGTCTTGTGCAAACGGTGTAAGTGAGAGAAAAATAGTGACGGTTTATCCTACTTGGATATTAGGGCGATCTCTATAGTCGAAACATTTTCCTCGGGGTCCAATCTAGTGTCGGTGCCTATTTTTATGGAATCGATACGGGCGTCACGTATGAAGACCCTTCGCAGCATTTCCGCGGTGTCTACTGCATTTGTAATATTTCTCCCGCGTGCTCTCAGAACTACACCTGGTACACCCTCATTAAATAAAGTCAGGCAGGCTACTACATAGTTCATCGTAGGCTTCGCCCCGACTATAACGTAGTTACCCCGTTCCTGTGGGTCGCCAATCAAGGGTTTATCCGCGTAGGGACGTGGTTGAGGATTTAAATGTAATCAAAGGAGAAGTGCTGCAGCTACCGCGGCTACGAAGCTAAGAGGTAGGGCTATAGCGGCTGTCCTAATGAACACGCTGAAACTTGTCTTAACGACGTCTCTGAGGACCTCAATACCCTTAACCCCTATGATTGGCACGTCATCAACGGCCACCCTCATGAAGGAGACCTCCGCTGGAGACAACTCTACCCCCTTCAATGCCTCCTCGACATACTGAATTACCCTTTTGTGCTCCATCGTCTCGCCGGCGGGATGGTATCCCCTATCCGTGGCACCGATAGCATTCACCATATGGGTGTCCGAAGACATCACCTCAGCCTCCACGAAGTTCAACGAGGAAACTCGAGCTAGAATTTCCTCCCGGAGCCCTTGAATTATATTATTACTGTCGAATACAATATAGGCGTTCTTTCCGGCATTTGTCTCGACGACTAACACACCAATCCCACATGTACCCATCCCCTCGTTCGGACCCCACTCCGATGGTCTGATGCGGTAGATGCCTGCATTGAATGACCCGCTATTTGATTTCTTGGCTTTAATCATAGCATTCTCAGCAGCATCAATGAGGTTTTTCTCATCAACTTCGAATATTAGGTCCTCACTATCAAGGCAATTATGGGCATCAACAATCACAGCTTCTAATCCTTGCTTTGACGCTGCCTCCCTAACTCGGTCCTTAACCACGTCGGGGATATCATCGTGGCTCTTTGGGCTTAAGGTAAGTGTGAGGAGTGCAACTGAGCCAAATATTTGACACGACGCTTTGGCCCCAGAGACCTCCGCCCTCACCATGGGAGTACATATCCCCGATTTTAACTGGTTTGAAGGTTCTTTTAGAGCCGAGACAATCCTTTCCATATCTCTGCTCATCACCATATCCCTATCATGACTCGAAATACCGTGTACAACCAGCGTTTCACAAGACATCCCGTCTGTAATTACGGTACTGATACAACTGCTACCGACGTTCCTAAAGGGGCCGGGGTGGATGTAGGGAGCCACGAAGTTGCCTAGACACTCCTCCGAAGCGGAGAATGAAAGCTCGTCAGCTTCAAGTCTCACCGACTCGGATATCATGGCGAGCTGGTCCTCCAAAGTCTCATTATACTGCTCCGCCCAGGCATAGACAAATCCTCTGAATAGAGGGATTATTCTAATTGGGCCAAGGCTCCACAGTCTCAACCTGATGAGTAGAATCGCTGGTCCAAGTAGAATTAATGCGAGAATAATTAGGAGGACCGAGGGAGAAACTTGCCAAACCTGTGGAAAGAAAAGATAGGTCCCAGTCAGCATCAGGAGTGGTTGGAACCCAATCGCCATAGCTGTCTTCGCCAAGCTGCGTGTCGAAAAAACCGAGAATATAATGGTTCTGATCCCCACGGATGAGTAAACCGTCAATAAGATTCCACGAAGAAGCAAATCAAGCCTACCTGTAACTCCTGATAGTATACCAAATACAACAAGAAGGGCCCCGCCAGCTAAACACCAAACGAATGATATGATGCTTATCCTCCTCGGATTTAGGAGGGGATCCCCCTTGTAGAGAGTTTCTGTGACGAGATCGGAGGCTATCACTGGGGCTGCGATTGCCATTACGCCAAATATTAGGCCCTGTGCAAGTCCAATCGGACCAAAAGCTAGACAGAATGAAAGGGCGCTTGCTACTCCCATAGTCACAAGGGTGAATAAGACCATCGTAAGGCGAGAGGGAAATGTGAAGAGGTATGAGTAGTAGTCAATTATGTTACCTATGGCTTCCCTGCTTGACGACAGAATTGACCCTACCTAATTGATGGACCTACACTTAATGTGGTTAAAAGGCTTTAACAGAGCTACCCGAGTAAGCCTGCGAAGAACACTCTCGCCACGATGACAATTGCTATCAACGCGAAGGCACCGCCGATGACAAATTCCGGCCTCACCTTCGGACCATTCGTCTCGTCCTGGAAGAACCTCATGAGCCCAGCGCTGCTCTGTGGCATCCCAGGTGACTGGTCCTTCTTCTTCTTCTTTCCGCTCATTGATGGTACACCCAGATACAGGCAGTTTCCCCTAAAAGGGTTACTGTACCGGCTTCCTCTCAGTTCCACCCCTCATAAATTCAGTAAGGCTGAACTGCTTCGAGAGCTCCTCGGGGACTGCTTCCTCGACGAAGATCTGCCCGATCTCTAGACTGACTAACTCAAGGCGGTCTACGTAATACTGGTCTAAGTCATACTTCTTCACCATATCAAGGGCAGTCTTCAGGTACTTTTCTATGCCTCCCCTATGGACTGTCATCTGAATTGAGCCACCGCAGCGTTGACACTTCCCACTCAGCGGCGGACGCCTGTACTTCCTGTTGCATTTAGTACAACGGAAGGTCTGACTCGTAAAGGCTCGGAGATTACCCACAATGTCCTTCATAAAGTGACTATTGAGGATCTTTAGAGCTACCTGCCTCGAGTCGACAGCACGAAGTTTTGACGCAAGCTCCAGCTGGCTATCCAACTTATCCACCATCGTAGTTAGGGTATTGTAGGCTCCGTGGAAGCTGCCGAGGTTAATGTCGCTGCACTCCTCGGTGTAACTAAATCCTTGGAACTGAGCTTCAGTACCCAAGCGGGCTCCTATGGTGTCAACGAGGGCACCATACTGTCCGCTCCCAGCACCCTCAGCGCAGAGACTATAGAACTCGGGTGGGTAGCTCTCATTCACATCGAGGTTGTGGGCTTCCTTATCGACCTCGCTTGGGTTGAGGATGGGTATGACAAATAAGGGCGCGTCCATCTGGCCTCCGCTCTGCTGCGGGAGGTAAGCCTTGCTGAAATTGAGGAGTGGGTCAAGGGCGAGCATCACGGCATCTTCGTCGCCATCGCAGTTTCTACGCTTAGCCGCGTGCCATAAAGGATGAGCGTACTGGTTCCGAACTCTTGTGAAGCCCACAAGCCTCCCTGAGATGGCAGCGGATGTGTGAGGCGCGAGCCCTAACAATAGGCTGCCGATTAGATCACTACGGCTTTTCGCGTTATAGAAGGGCTTCATCTTGTAAAAATCGCGGAGTTGTTCGTCCAGAAACTTAGATACCTTCAGGAGATAATCCCCACAGTCCTCCGGGAGAATCACGTCCTGCACTTTGAGCTCTAGCATTTGGCCCTCTTCCACCAGTGGTTCGCCGTTTGTGTCGTGGGTGTAGCCGAGCGATCGAAGAACATCCACCGATACGCCAACCTCGCTTGGTTTGAAGTGTGTGAGAGGTATGTCGGTGAGGTCGAATCGGAGTGTCCCATCCTTGAAAACGCTTAGGTCGTATCGGGCCCTGAGGATGCCCTTGGCAAGATGCTCAGGAGTCCTGGTCTGGTTCATGAGTCTCTTTACGCACTTCACACGCCCCGGGAGCTGCCCCCCTATCATCTTCCGGGCGGCTTCCAATTCCTCCTTGAGGTCGACATCAACACTTGCATATGATACTATCTCAGATCGGCACTGAGGACAGCGCTCACCCTCGAATCTGAGACCGCAACGGCTGCATCTGCGTATCTCCTTAGTCTCACCTCCGCAGTTCTGACAGACAGTAGTCGGCCCGATATCCCCACAGTTTAGGCACTGACGTTGCGAGAGCTCAACTCTGACGACCTTCCCCTTCTCCGCTTTGAGGATGTCGCGCTGAGGTCCACCGGCCTCCCCTACGGGGTAGAGACAATGGACATATGGGGCCATCCTACGCTCCTTCGCCTTCTCAGGTCGCCCCATACGAGCACCGACGAAAACACCTACCTTTTCCCTCACCGGAAAGTCGGCGAGGAAATTAATCACCTCTAATGGCTTCTCTCCTTTGATCTCTGTGTATCTTTGCTTGAGGTCCAAGGTCCTGGCGACGACGCGGGCGTCCTCACCCAAGTCGAGATGGCCACCTTTTACCCTGTGAGGGATGAGAAGCCTCTCTAAAGCGGATTTCACCTCTGGGAAGTTGGGGAACTCAGTTGAGTCTGGACTGTACTCGGACGCGAGACTGTTCCTTAGGGATATGATCTCATCCCTTGTAAGGGCGGACCAGTGGTAATTCCAGCGGGGGTGGATAGGTACGTCCATCGAGGTCAGGGCAAGAGCCTCGTCAACTGTGGGCTTATTGAGCGGGCTTGACCTAAGGTACGCAATCCTCTCCGCCAGGAGCCCGGTTAGGCTCACAGCAGCATCATCCCCTACATGTGTGCAAGCTGCTCTGAGATCCTGAATAAACTGATTCTCATCATAACCTGTAGGGAGGAGAGCCTTATTGTTTTGAATGAAGTCCCCCGCATTACTTAGGTAATCACCTAGGAAGAGTATTCTGTCTACCAAGGGCAGAAGCCTCTCCGCCTCTATCTCGGTCTCGACACGCTGCACTGAGCCGTCTTTCAGCCTTACGACGGGGGGCTCAATCGAGTCAACCGGACACGTAGCAGCCGATTTTCCTGGGAGCTCGGTACGCATCTGAACGCCCGTGACGAGGAACTTATTGAGGATGACCATAGTGGCTGGGTGAACGCCGCTAGCAGCAAGACCGGTGTTTCTAGCGCGACCGTAACGTAGGCGAAAACCACCCACTGCACCAGGAAAGCTGAAGACCGGGCGCCCAACGATTATCTCATCCATGAAGGCAGCGGTAGGCTCCGCTTTCTCCTCCCCTTCTACCTTTTTCTTCCTACCCATCTTCAGGAGCCACTCCCAGCCAGTTACCCCGAGGTTATCGCAAGCACCGTGAAGCTTACGAGCGCGGCCCACGATGCCATCTACGACTACGATAAGAGCCCCGCCTCGGAGTCTATTCGTCTCAATACCTACAATATCCCGGTAGTTGCTTACCTCGAAAGGGTCTGTTGCGACTCCTGTGGCTTCTACAGGTATCTGGCGGATGGCTGCCTCGAGGTCCTCATCCGTTACGTGATATTGGAAGCGGCGTACTGTGCGTTCGTATAGGCGCACCTCCTCGATGAAGCGCTGCACTTGATTCTCGCTCGGCTGAAACTTATCTAAGCCGAGGCGTTTCCTCACATGGTCAGCGACTACAAGTGTCATGGCCTGAGCGGTGCCACCAGCTGGGCGTATAGGGCCAGCAAAGTAGAGACTGAGATATTGTGTGCGGTCAGGGTTGACCTTTATGACTATCTTTGGGAGGCCCTCGATAGGAGCTACAGTAACACCCTCTGTCATTATCGCAAGGGCGGTTCTGATTGCTTGGTCCGCAGACTTTTCCTTATCAAAACTACCGAATCGGCCGAGAGTTATCTCCTCTGCTATTTTGAAAGCCATCTCCCTGCGGTCCATGCCCTCGAGCTCTCTCATTCTAACAGTGAGTCCGGGTGGCCCCAGCATCTTTTCGACACGCTCGGCAATGTCGTGGGTGATCTGTACCTCGACTTCCCTAGATGCATCTAGGCCCTTAGTTTTTGCCTCACCCGCGACCTCGTAAAGCTTGGCCAGCTTATTGTCTAGTTCGTCGAAGTAAGCTCTATACTCTGGCGTCATACGGAGCTGGCTCAAATCTAGAAGGTATGGTGTGGAGGTGGATAATTAGGCTTGGGCTGTGAGGGCAGTTGTTATTTCACGTATACGGTCCATCACCTTACTCTCCTCCTCCACGAGGGTTCCTGTGACGATTATCTGAGCGCCAGCAATCTTGGCAGCTATTGCCGCTTTCGCATCCCGTATCCCACCCCCAACCACCAGGGTACTTTTACAGTACTTGCTTACGGCACTAATCATAATAGGTGAGACCGGCTGTGGGGCTCCGGAACCAGCCTCGAGGTAGATATAACGCATACCTAGGAGCTCAGCTGCTGATGCGTAAGCAACCGCAAGTTCTGGGCGATCATATGGGATGACCCGTGCTTGTCCGACATATCCCGCTGCGCCACCGTAGCCGACGATTATATAGCCCATAGGCATCGTCTCAAGTCCCAGCTTTTTCACCATAGGCGCGCCAATTGCTTGGCTGTCTATGAGGTAGTAAGTGTTAGCGCTATTTAGTAGACTCATAAACCACATTGCATCAGCTGCGCCTGTAATACTGGCGATATTATTCGGGAAGATTATAACAGGGATTCTAACATTGGCCTTGATTCTCTTGACTACGTCCTCCATCTCCACACCCGAGGCGACAGTGCTCCCACCAACCATGATGGCCGCGGTGCCCCCTGCCTCTGCATCCCTCGCGATGACGGCACAGTCATAGCCCGACTTCTTTTCTGGGTCAAGGAGGGTCATATGTATACACCCCTCCTTTCTTATCCTCTCTTGGATGAGTTGCTCTACTCGACTAACCAACTTTTTGCGCTGCTCCATCCTCGTAGTATTTGTCGACGTATGTACTGTATGCGTCTACTGGGGCGGTGTTGGGCACAATGGTTATTCGTCCATGGAGCCCACATGCACTGCAACGTATACCAGCGAGATTGTTCTTAGGATCTATTGTGACTTTTATGGAGTTCTTGGCACACTTGGGGCAGAGGAACAGCTCTGGCAATGTCCTTCTGATAATCTTTTCTTCCTTTTTCCTTCTTCTTCCCATGAACTTATCTCCGTATAGCGTTAAGGTAAGGGGTTATCTTAGTCTTAAGATTGCCGGAGGCACGAACTTATAATCGTTGGGTGCTGTCCCTATTAGTATCTTGATTACCTTCTCAACTTTTACATATCTTAACAAGTATTTTTTTATAGGATTCCGATTACATGTACTTTGCTGATTACACTAGCGCCGTCTGTTGGCATAGTTATTTATTAAATAACCTAACAGTTTACTATTGTATCATAGGTCCCACGATCTTAATGAAAGTCTATGTCTTTATCAAATCAAAGACAGAATTAGCGTGATAACTACTGGTCACATGTGACTCAGAGAATCTCACAGTAGAACATCACAGAGATTTTTTATCAGTTATTGTTGTGATATCACGTTAATTATAGGCCATTATAATTACCTTCTCTATTCTTAGAGTTTTATAGCCTTGGATTTTTATGTAACTGCATCTATTGCACAGTTTCTTAAACCATTAGCTTTTTATTCTTAAGATTTTATTTGTTATTTTTTGGAATTTCTTTAGCTCGAATCGTTATATATTTTCGGGGAGTTTTTTTGGATTCTTGTAATTTTTATTTTGTAATTATGATTAAGAGTCCAAACCTGTATTTGATAGGAATATTTGTTAAATTTTAACTATTTATTCTATATTTTTTACTAGATCAGTGTCAAGTTAATTAATTTTATCATTTACTTCATCTTAAATAGCTTGATTAGAGAAGAAATCAAAAGGGTAATATGGCATACAGCTTTGTATTCCATAGTATCGTATATTGATATAATTGAACAATGAGGTAAACCGTATGGATTCTACAGAAGAAACTCAAAATATGATTCAAAAAGCCTTTCAAGACCCAATTACTGACTTATTACTAAAAAATAGCAATTTAACAAGGATTCAGTTTGAAACGCTTATGATTGATCTCTTAATAGATGTAATGTCAGATGAAAAGATATCATTAAAGAATAAAACCTTATTTAGAACCAGAAAAGTCAGTCGGGGTTCATTTAGCCGTACATTGGGTCAAGCCAGACATCGTGTAATATCCTCAATTTTTACTATAGTGTTACTTAGCTATGTAGGGATTTATGATTCAAAACCCTTCGAGGAGTACCAAAATCTCTCAGAGAAATTGAGAGAGTATCTATCTCTTATAGAGAAGTCAAGCAGTAAGAGATCACCTGCTATTCTTAAGCGGATAGAAGATGAATTAACCCTCGGAATCGAATCATTGTCACATCCAACCAAGCTTAAAGTAATGTGATATCACATTATATCACAGACGCCAAGGCAATACACGATTGGCCTAAAGAAGAACCGCCGTCCCCAAGCGAAGTTTTAGTGTTCGTATAAACATTAAGTCCTCTTCTTTCTATAGTTTTTATTAATTTTTGTGAGATGTACTTATTAGCTAATACACCACCTGATAACGCAACTTTATGAATGTGTTCTGCTTTTGCAACTTCGATTGCTATACTTATAACACCTTCTGATAGATATTTTTGGGTAAAAGCTGCTATGTCACATTTATTAAGGTTATTTTTGTTATCAGCTAAATATTTTAACATATTCATCGTTTTTAACTCTAATACGTCCTTGTTTCTTTCAATTTGAGGCTTATATCTTATAGCATTAGGATTTCCATTCTCCGCAAGTGTTTCAAGTCTCATAGCTGGTTCGCCTTCATAAGTTCTATAATAGGTTAAATCAAGTAAAGAAGCGACAGAATCAAGTAATCTACCGGAACTTGATGTTTTTAATACGTTTTGAGCTTTTGATTGCTTAATAATCAGATTACGTTCTTCTGAACCGTTAGGTAATGCTTCAACTATGTGATTTTCTGTGATATCACATAGCTCATCTTCTCCCATAATCGTAGAGAGGGCTGAAATGAGCATTCTATATGGGTATATAGTACACAGATCTCCTCCGGGCATTGGCAAATACTCGAGTTGGCCTACACGTTTATAGTCGAAATATGTCGATATTAGAACTTCACCACCCCATATTTTGCCGTCTGACCCGTATCCAGCCCCATCTAAGGCTATTCCAATGACATTTTCTTCTGGTTTAATATTGTTTTCAGCACAAACTGAAATTACGTGTGCGTGATGATGCTGTGATTTTGTGATTTTTACGCCCATTTCCTGTGATATCACTTCAGCTAACTGTGATGTCATATATCCAGGATGCTGGTCACAGGCTATCACATCTGGGTTACGTGTGATTTTAAGTAGGTCACGCATGGCAAATATAGCACTTTTTTCGAATTCCATGGTCTCTAGATTGATTACATCTCCGAGGTACTGGCTCTGGTAGCATCTTCCATCTAGGGTAACCGCAGCAACGTTGCTTTGCTCAGTCCCGACAGCGAAGACTATGCCTTTACTTAGAGGTATTTCAATAGGGTCAGGTACATATCCACGTGACCTTCTAACGAAAGCTGCCCTTCCCTCATTTATACGCATTAAAGAATCGTCGCACCTGTTCACGATCTTTCTATTATGGACAAGAAAGTAGTCAGCGACGCTGCCAAGTTCACTCAAGGCAGCTTCATTCGATATTACCATTGGCAACCCAGACCTATTTCCACTCGTCATCACGAGGGCGGGCGCATTCAGCCTCTTAAAGAGCATCACATGTATTCCCGTATAGGGAAGCATGACGCCTACCCTGCTGAGGCCTGGCGCAACCAAATCAGAAATCACTTTCCCATTCTTCTTGACTAGAACAATAGGCTTCTGCCACGAGGTGAGAGCCCTTGACTCATAAATATCAGGAGAAGCAAAGCTTTGCGTAGCTACTAGATTAGGCGCCATGAGTGCGAATGGCTGATATGGCCTACTCTTTCGGATCCTAAGTTTAGCAATTGGCTTATCCTCGGTGGCGAGGGCCGCGATATGGAATCCACCGATTCCTTTGACTGCGATAATACTTCCCTCTCTCAGTAACTTTACTGCCTCGGTGAAGACGTCGCTAACCTTTATTTCTGATCCCGAGGCGTCCAGTAGACTCATCTTAGGGCCACAGACACTACATGTTATTCCTTGAGCATCGAATCGCCTGTTCATGGGGTTGCTGTAGTCCTTCTGGCAGTACTTGCACATAGGGAAGTCGTTCATGTGGGTCCTTTCCCTATCGTAGGGTAGAGACATGACACCTGTGAACCTGGGGCCACACCATGCACAAGCTGTAAAGGGATACTCAAACCAGCGCCCCTTCAGGTCAGCCATGTCAGTGAGGCAGTTCGGGCAAATCCCAATGTCAGGTGGGAAGATACCAGAGATAGCTTGCCTACTATCCCGGCTTTTATCGATAATAAACTCCTTAAACCTGTTTCTGTAGGGCCTGTAGGATGAGTGTATTCCAGTGATCTCTGACACGGGCGGCGCTTCGGTTTGAATAGACTTGATGAACGCCTCTATACTATTAGTTGGGCCCTCGACTACCGCTTCTACACCGGCATCCCCGAGGTTGATGACATAGCCCTTTAGCTCGTGTCGAACTGCTAGACGATAGATAAAAGGGCGGAAGCCCACGCCTTGCACCCTGCCGGTCATATGGACCTCGGCCTCGACGCTGCCAGGGGAACCCAAGCCGATTCAAAGCTAAGAGGCGAGACGATTATTAAACGATGAGTTTAGATTTCCTTACGCGGTGAGAGTAACCAAAGAATAAAAAAGCTAGACCGATGATATTCACACAAGAGTATTGATGGCGATACCTTGGATCTAATAATTACGGCAGCCGCCCTATTATTGGTCACAGTAGCCGCCTCCATCATATTCTATCGTAAGATAAAGGAAGCTACCACTGAATATAACGGAGCTAGGGAATTCGTCCATAATATAACCTTCGGATTCACCCGTCAAGTCAACCGCTTACAGCAAGAAATAGCAAAGACGGAGAACGAGGCGACTACGGCAAAGATCATTGCATCGGAAGCCCTTAAGAACAGTAGTGAGGCTAAGGATACGACTCTGAAAGGCCTTGAGGTCGTGAAGACTATACAGAGCCGCATGAATTCCACAGAGTCCGAGGTTGAGTCCATTAGGAAGGAGGTTCAGAAGCTCGTTTCTGTGCCAAAGTCACGTGTGGTTGTGGGTCAGGAAATCGCGGCCCCAATCCCCGTACAACAGGGTAATGTGTTGGCTCAGTTGACTGAGACTGAGTTTAGTGCCCTAAAGAAGATCGCCGAGCTTGGGGAGGGGGCAGTCCCGGAGATCAAGGAATATCTCGGTACGACCCGTGAACACACTGCACGCACTTTAAAAAAGCTCTATGAATCTGGCTTTGTTGACCGTAGCACAAATTCCATGCCTTACCGCTACAGCGTTCGAAAGGAGATTCGCGACCTAATTCAACAGCAGCCTGAACAGAAACCCACTTTGTGAAATCTCTCCTAAAAGTATGCAGATGAATGACAAATCACTTCCACTCCTAATGACTTTGAAATGGCGTCTTTTCTTCTAAAAATTGAGTTAAGTTGTTTTGTTAGGCTTTTTTCTCATACTGAGCGCGAGTAGTAGCACCATATACGCCGAGCAGGTTTTATAGCCCTTCAATCTCTCCACAGTAGCGGAATGAAGACCAATAGTGTAGATAAGGCACCCCGTATGAGCCCCGCTAAGGGTGTTGAGATCATCATCCTCGGAAGTAGTGAAAAGGTAATGCTAACATACATCATAGCCCAACCTGGGGCTGTCGTTCCCGATCACAAACATCCCCACGACCAGATAGGCACTTGCATCAAAGGCGAGGGTGTCCTCACTTCGGGCGGAAAGAAGTACAATACCGTCAAAGGTGCAAGCTGGTATATTCCTGGAGGCGATAGTCATGATTGGGTAAACACTAGCAAAGGTGAGACCATCCTGATAGAGACCTTTGCCCCTCCACGCGAAGACTATTTGGCCAAAGCTAAGTAAATCATGGTGAAGCATACCCATTGAGCCAGCGGATACCCCAGTTCCTACAGCGTATAATCGACGCAGGCTACCAACTCAGCCCAGACGCCTACGCCTATCTCACGGCGTTATCTGCTGAAACGTCCGACACTTTATCCCAAAAGGCTGTCCTTAAGGCTGATTCTTCCTCTCCGCCTCTCTTTATCCTCGACAAGGGTTATCTGCTCACTTTAGTCGAGACTCCTCGCCCCGAGCCTATTCCTCAAAAAAACCGCTCAATACCCGCTAGGGACAAGGGCACACCCCTCAAAGTACTTGACGACGAGCCAGCCCAACCCGCCAGTGATGCTCAGGGGTTTCTAGAGTATTTTCAGAGTCGATATGACCGTCTTGAAACTATCCTCAAGCGTCGCGTCGATGTAAAGGATGCCATATCCATAGAGCAGGTTCTTAAGCTCCCTCTAAAGACCAAGCTCAAGACTATCGGAATCGTTACCGAGAAACGAACACGTGGCAACAAACTATTCATTGAACTCGAGGACCGTCACTCCACAATCAGTGTCATGGCTAGCGATGAGGAAATCATACGTCATGGGCTGGAGCTCCAAGAAGATCAAGTTATCGCCGTCGAAGCCGTAAAGTACACTGATGACCTCCTCATAGCAAATAACTGGATCTGGCCCGATGTACCCAATAACACTCCTCGTCGAAGTCCTGAACCACTATACGCTGCCTTTCTCGCAGACGTACACGTCGGCTCAAAATACTTCAGGGGCGACTACTTCGACAAGTTCATTGACTGGATGAACCTCGAACTCGGTCCGCTCCAAAGCAGGGACGCCGCGGCACGTGTTAAATATATTGTGATCGCCGGCGACATCGTCGACGGTGTTGGTATCTATCCTGAGCAGTTAGACGAGCTTACGATAACTGACATTCGTGAGCAGTACAAGGTGGCAGCGGAGCTCCTAAAACAACTACCCGACTACGTCGAGATCGTAGTAACACCCGGTAACCACGACGCTACTCGCCATAGTATGCCCCAACCACCTATTCCAAAGGAGTACGCTAAAGAGCTATATGATGACTCACGTGTCAAGATGCTACCTAGTCCATGCAGGCTTAACCTCAATGGCGTCGAAGTTCTCGTTGAACACGGCAAGGGGTTGGACGATATACTCAGTAGCACACCGGGCTACGAGTTCAACCATCCGATAAAGGCTATGGAGCTCCTATTCAGATGCCGTCATCTCGCCCCTCGTTATGGGCAGAGTACTCCCATAGCCCCCGAGCGTACTGACAGGCTCGTTATAGGTAGCATACCCGACGCTATGCTCATGGGACACATTCACATTAACGAGACTAAGCGATACAAGGGCGTTACATTAGTCTCAGCTGGCTCATGGCAGGATCAGACCCCCTTTCAGAAACGAATGCAGATCGAGCCTACCACAGGTGTTGCCACAATATTCGACCTGCAAACTCACCAGACCCTAGACCTCGACTTTAAACGGTTTTAGTGAGGCCACGTGCCAAGATCCTAGCGACTCTAATCGGCTCCGGCGCCCTCGTCAACGACGCCGATGACCTCAGAACCTTCTCACACCAATCTCTCGACTCGCCAACGACCTCGAAGAAAACCGGCTTGTAACCCACCTTTGTTATGAGGCTGTAAATATCCCCGAGTCGCGCAATAGAAGCCCACCTAACTTCCCAATCAGCGAAGTGAACCTTCAACGCTGCCAACACAGAAGCGCTATCAGGCCTCTCTCCCGAATAAATGATCACTGGGACACCTAATTCCTTGTATAATCTCATCGGATCCATTATATTGAACCCGGCGAAGGAGACGCCTCCGAGTATCACCGCATCACAGCGGATTGTATCAAGCATACCGAGCAACACCTCCGTGGCGTCCCTCCCATCGACCGTAATTCTGCTCAACTCAATGGACTCGATACTGTTCCCCACCATCGAGACAGCACATAAAAAAGTCGACTGCCCAGGCTGGAATGCCTTGAAGCCACCATCCTCTACTCCAACGAGGTCGAGGGAACTCAATACTTCTCGAGCTTACCCTTAATCTGGCACTTAATAAGGAACTGGGGATAAGCCTTCTTCGGTACCTTTACCTCGCCGCTGAGGATTACTATCTTCTCAATCCCACGAAGTGCCTCTGCGTCAACATCCTTCTCGAAGACTAGGGTCCCGCTGCTCTCGATCCTGAATGGGCCCATATCCCTACTAATGTCGAGTACGTCGTTCTTCGACAGGGTCACTTCACCCTCATCCTCGACTGATAGGATGAAGCTACCCCCGGCTTGAACCTCTCCTCCATCCTCGACAGGCAAAACTACATTTTCGGCTATGTCCCCATCAATGTACGCTTTCAGGGCCGAGTTCACTAGATCGCTGACACGCTTACCATCTTTCTTCGCCATAGAGAATACCTCATTGTAAAGCCCCGTATCGAGACCCCGGATGGCGACAGTCTTGCGTGTCATGTTTACAGTGCGACCAGATAACTTGTTTACATGTTTACTTGTTAACAAGTAATCTTATAAGCTTATCGCGGAAGTTCTTCTTTCGCCGACGACCGGCGATTATGGAGACGACTATATGGCTCGAGTTGTGCCCCTGAGAGATGCGTTAAACGGCGATAAAAGTCGATCGGTTAATAGGATTACGCCGAAGGAGACTAATTTTATTAAGTATACGCAGATCTTTCGCCAGCTGCTTCTGCTTAATGAGAAGAATGATCTCGCTACTACGTTGAAGAATATTCAGGAGTTGCTGAATTTCAGTGAGAACATTTTTAGTTCTCCAGCGGTGGCGGAGGCTTTTCTTTACTTCTGTTTGAATGGGGCGGCGACGGCTTGGGTGCTTCAGACTGAGCTTAATCAACCCGAGGCTACGGTTTATAGGACGTTGAAGAGGCTTCGAGCTGTTGGTCTTGTGGGGCCGGCTCTTAAGGTGTCGAAGGTTCAGTCGAGTAAGGGTGGTCCTCGTCCGACTATCTGGGCGCTTGATAGTGCGAGTGGGGATGAGATCGCTGCTGCGTTGAAGCATCATTATAGGACTTTGAGTCCGAAGTATCGCGTTGCTGAGGAGGTGGCGCAGACTATTCTCGACCAGTATGTCAAGAAGGGTCGTGAGGAGATTACGTATAGGGACCTTCTTGATCAGATTAAGGTGATGCGGATACCCTTCAAGGCTCCCGATATCGCGGATTTGGCGGCTCAGTACCTCGTCGAGAAGGGCGTTAAGGTCTGGCGCTAAATTTTTTTAAATCGTCTTTGAATCTGGTTTAGTTAAAGATTTCTTATTCTAGTTTTTGGGATTAGTTTATTATTGCTATGATTTGATAATCAGTTTTCTTCTTTTCGCGTATGGACACTTTGATGCGGGGGATTTTAATCAAGGAAGAGGTGGGTGAGGTTTTGGCTTCTAGGGTTATCTGGTTCATGATGAATAACTGGATGTGTTGGGGTGCTTCAGCTGAGGCTGTAGTGAAGTGTGTTTTCTTTTATGGTCTCTTTTACCTCGCCCTTGTTTCTCAGGTAGACTAGGTGGGCGTAGGTCTCGGCTGCGGCCATCCTCTTTGTCCAGAAGTCCATTAACCTCCATGGGCGACTATCCCAGTGAATCGTGCCTGCGACATCGAAGATCGTGCTCTTCCCGCTATTCAGGGCCTCTTTTACCTCCGTCAGGCGGGCCTCATGATGGGCAAGGAGTTGCGTGACTCGGCCGCGAAGATCCGTGAAGTTTGTCTCGTGGCCGGGTAAGATGAGATCCACTGGTAGGTCCTTGACCTTATTCAAGCTATTCAGGTAGTCTCTAAGCGGGTCCCTATTCTCCCAGGTGTGAAGGCTGACGTGGCTCGTGATCTTAGGCAGGACGTGGTCGCCGCTGAAGAGGATCCGCCTATCCGTATCGTGGAGGCAGATGTGCTCGGCCGCATGGCCTGGGGTCCAGATCACCTTCAGTTTCACGCCCGAGAGGTCGATGGTGTCACCATCTTCGAGGAGCTTATCGAGCCTCAGTGGTTCAGAGTCCTCTATGAAGGCGTGCTCGAAGCGGCTGAGGAACTGCTGGAAGGAGCCGCCGCCCATAAGCTGGAGCTCCTCAGATGTGTTCTTGTACATGTCCTTGTAGACTCTGATCTGCTCTAGCTGGCGCTCCTCGGCGATGCGGTGGGCGATGGTCTCGACGTCGACGCTCTGCCTTATGTACTCTATGAGTCCGACGTGGTCGTTGTGCATGTGGGTGATGATGACCCTCTCAAGATCCTTGATGCGTGTCCCCTGTTCGCTCAGCTGTCTCTCGAGGGCGTTGAATGATCCCCAGTCGGGTATGCCCGTGTCTATGAGAGTCTTAGACTCCTTTAGGAAGTATGAGTATGTGAAGCCGAGGGGGTTGTGTTTCATTGGGACCTTGAATTGGTATACGCCGTCGGCGACCTGCATCTGAGCCACTCCCCGCTATGATTAATTGGCTAGACTTAAACCGTTGGGGTAGCGTGGTGTCTCTCGTAGACCGGTTTCCCGCCGACGATGGTCATCTCGACCCTCAGGTCTCGAATGGCTTCATCACCGACTGCGTAGGGGTCGCCTGAGAGGACGGTGAAGTCGGCGAGTTTTCCCTCTTCGATGGTTCCTTTAATCTTCTCATCGAATCCAACATATGCGGCGTTTATGGTGTACATACGAACTGCCTGGTCAACGGTCACCCTCTCCCCGGGTGTAATTGCTTTGCCAGTTATCTCGGAGGAGCGGGTCACTGCCGACCAGATTCCTTTAAGTGGGTTGGGGTAAGTCAGGGGGCAATCCGAACTCCCGCTCACCACTATCCCCTCATCGAGCATCGACTTGATCGGATAAGTGTAAGTCATCCTCGCATCGCCCAAGGATGCCTGGAAGCCATCCCCGTTCCTCGTCACGAGCTCAGGCTGCGTCGAAACAATGACGCCGAGCCTCTTTGCACGATCCCTAAGGTCCCTGGGAACGATGCTGCCGTGCTCTATCCTGTGTCTGTGGTCGACGCGAGGTGTGTCGCTAAGCGCAGCCTCGTAGGCATCTAGGACGGCCTCAATGGCCTTGTCGCCGACGGCGTGGACGGCTATCTGCATACCAGCGCGGTTAGCCTCCATGATCTGCCTCGCGAAGACCTTTGGATCATTCAGTATACCACTGTTCTCAGGCTCACCCTCGAAGTGCTCCTTCATCGCAGCGGTCTTAGCGATGAGGGAGCCGTCACTGAATATCTTGATCGCGCCCATTTTCAACCACTCTCCCCCGAGGCCGGATTTTATACCAAGCTTGAGAATGTGATCGAGTAACTCCACCTTAGGAAGTAGGGTCACGCGGAGGGGCAGTCTACCCTCCGCGGCAAGCTCCTGCGTCACCTTGATCTCGTCGTGGTCAGCAGATGGGACATGTATGGCAGTTAGACCATACTTCACAGCCTCATTGACCCCCATCAAGATCGCCTCTCTGAGAGTCGCTAGGTCTGGGCGGGGCCTCACACCATTAAGGCCCACAGGGGCCATGAATCGGGCGTTCGACCTCAGGAACCCCGTTGGCTCACCTGAACTATCCACTTCTATCCAGCCACCGGCCGGTGGCTTGGTGTGCCTATCGATGCCGGAGGCCTCGAGGCCCCTGCTGTTCAATAGCGTTGCGTGACAGGAGTAATGGTGGAGGTAGACTGGGTTGTCACGTGACACCTCGTCGATGTCCCAGCGGGTAAGGAATCGCTGCTCCCTGAGCTTGTTCTCGTTCCACCCTCTGCCGAGAACCCACCCTCCCTTCGGTGTGCGACCAATTCGCTCCGACAGTAGCCTCTTCACTTCATCCACCGATTTCGCGTCATCGAGGTCTATGGTCTGGAGTGTCAAGCCGAAGTCGTCGAGGTGGACGTGGGTGTCAATGAATCCGGGGAACACCGTCTTTTCTTGGAGGTCGATAACTCGTGTGCTATCCCCGACGCTACTCATGACATCCTTCGTCGATCCAACCTCAATTATCCGACCGAACTGGACAGCCACGGCCTCACACCGCGGCTTAGAAGGGTTTAGTGTCACAACTTCACCGTTAATAAGTACCAAATCAGGGTGCATATACTCCCCTCAACACCAAGTGTAAGCATCAGCCAGACCAGTTAAACCTTTGACAGCCTCAAGCTAGGATCGAATGGGGAACCAATATATTCGATGATTCTCAGACAGAGACCATGAAGCCCAGCAGACCGGCTTCCCGCAGGTAAAAAAATGGACTATGCAATCAAGGTCGTTGACCTGACCAAGAAGTTCAAGAACCTAACTGCCGTCGACCATATCTCCTTCGAGGTCGAGAGCGGGGAGCTATTCGGTCTCCTAGGACCGAACGGGGCTGGCAAAACCACTACGATTAACATGCTTTGCACCCTCCTAAAGCCAACCTCAGGCTACGCCGAAGTAGCGGGGTACGACGTGGCGAAGAAGAAAGACATGGTTAGAAACAGCATAGGAATCGTTTTCCAGGAAACCGCCCTCGACGAGAGACTCACTGGGAGGGAGAACCTCGACTTCCACTCCATCATGTATAATATTCCTACAGAGATTAGACACAAGAGAATAGATGAGGTTCTGGACCTCGTAGAGCTAAAAGATAAGGCGAATGTCCTAGTCGAGAAGTATTCTGGTGGGATGAAGAGGCGCCTCGAGATCGCTAGGGGATTAATCCACAGACCGAAGGTGTTGTTCCTAGACGAGCCCTCACTTGGTCTAGACGCTCAGACGAGGAGAAACATCTGGGAGTACATTAAGAAACTGAACGAAGAGGACGTAACAATCATCCTGACGACCCACTACATGGAGGAGGCCGACTATCTATGCGACAGGGTCGCAATAGTGGATCACGGCAGAATAGTCGCCATCGACACACCGGTTAACCTTAAGGACGCTCTTGGAGGCGATGTCCTCACCCTGGAGATCTCTGAATCAACAGACACCAAATTAGAGGAGCAGTTCGAGACCATGGATTGGGTCGTTGGGGTGGATGTGCGAAACGGGGCCATGGAATTGAGAGTTAGGAACGCTGACCGACACCTTCCGGAGGTCTTCAAAGCAGCGGAGAAGATGGGGGTCACCATCACCTCGGTTCACCTCAGAAAACCTACCCTTGAGGATGTCTACTTGAAGTACACTGGGAGGAAAATACGTGAACAAGAGGCAGGCCAGAGTGGCCTCGGTGGAGCCTCGGAAAGTGAGGAGGGAAATTGATGAGTGGCATCAGCCTGAAAGCAATCTATATCCTTTGGCTCAGGGAGATGAAAACCTTCTACAGGGCTAAGTCACGAATAGTGGGCACAGTGGTGACCCCCCTATTCCTCCTCGCCTTCCTGGGGGCGGGTTTTGCTGGTGCGGTCCTCCCAGGAATACCTTCCAGCGTGGGTTACCTTGAGTACCTCACCCCGGGGATAATCGGGATGACGATGATCTTCACATCAATGTTTACGGGGTTGTCGGTGCTGTGGGATAGGCGCTATGGCTTCCTAAAAGAGATAATGGTGACACCTGTGAGTAGGATGACGATTGTACTTGGCCGAATTACGGGTGGGTTAACTACCTCGATGTTTGAGGGGCTCTCAATCCTCGCCATCTCCTTGCTCCTCGGCTTCAAGGTAAGTGGTATCGGCGACCTGATTCTCACCCTGGTCTTCATGGTTCTGATTTCGGTCTCCTTCATAGGACTTGGGCTTGCGATCGCCTCGTTGCTTAAGGATGAGCAGGGATTCGGGTTGATAATGAACTTCATAATCTCACCACTACTCTTCCTCTCCGGCATCTTCTATCCCATAGAAAATCTGCCTTTGGCTCTTCGCGTAGTCTCATATCTTAACCCCTTAACCTATGGAGTGGATGGCCTGCGGGGGGCACTCATAAGCGTCTCCTTTCTGCCATGGATCATCAATTTAGTTCTCTTGACCGGATTCTGTGTCGGAATAGTACTATTGGGCACTTTTCTATTCGAGAGGAACGAGGCAGTCTAATCGACTAGATTAAATCGGATAGTGTTCCCCTAAATCCGGCATGGGGAGGTTTCTCAAGACTGATCTCTGGCGATTCGCAAATCAGACCTTTGCAAGTAATATATCAGTACTAATCTAGTTTCTTGTGCTCCTGTATGAGTAGATTAGCAGGAAGAGTGCAATTATTCCTGCTACGCCCATTGTCGTCCAGACTACGTTGAAGTTGTATTTATCGATCAAGAAACCGAGGAGCGTCGACCATAAGGCGCTGACTCCCGCGCCGACAGCGAAAAACAAACCAGTGAGAATGTCGCGTTCGTTGGGACCTGCCACGCTCATCAAGTGCGCCTGCATCAATGATGTCAGTGAGAAGGTTGTCAGTGAGAGTAGGAAAAGATTCGGTATTATTAGTAAGCTGAACGTCGTGTAGAAGCTCAGGGATAGGATCATCAACGTGGTGATAGTCAATGAGATCATCGCGATCTTGAGGTAGCCTCTCTTCTCAGCAACCCTCCCAAGATAGATCGTGCCTATTACGCCGCCTATTGTTCCAAGAGCGCTGACGATGCCAGCTGCAAGTATCGGCTGATTCAACCCCTTTGGACTCCTAAGAAACAGTGGGACCCAGGTGTTGAGAACTCCGAGCCCCGTACCACCGGAGACAAAGCCGTACGCCAGGAGGATCGCGATCGCGCCAGGGACCTTAAGTGACGCCCTAACATCTTGTCCCAGGTTTCTATCTTTGTGATCTATCTGAACGACACTGGCTGCTGGTTCCTTTCTCAGCACTACGAGAATGAGTATACCTGTAAAGATCGGTATCAGGCCAAGGACAAAGAAAGCAGATTGGTAGCCGTAGAGGAAAGCCACACTCGAAAGGAGCAGAGGGCTTATGATGTTGCCTACGTACCCGAGCCCGAAGAATATTGAGAGGGCGGAGCCGATCCCCCTCTTCTCGTATTTTTCCGTAATTATCGATGAGCTCATGGGGTGCTGCCCAGCCTGGCCTATACCCGAAGCGGAAGTACCACCTAAAACGAGGGCAAATCTATCAGCTGCTCCAGTTAGAATGCACCCGAGGCCCATCAGAATGTTGGAACTACCGAGGAGGACACGTCTCGAGATCCTGCGGCTAAGTATACTATAAAGTATAGGGAGGACCCCGAGCACATTCAGGAGCCCCGTCATTATCCCAATCTGCGTATAGTCGAGCTTCAGAGCATCTATCATGCTTTGGTTGAGAATACCAGCGCCTTGGAAGAAGTGCTGTGAGGTGTGGGAAATCGTGACAACACCGAGCACCGCCTTATCCGACATACCTGAGTTCTCTTTGTCTTCTTCCATGGTAGTGAATCGCCCGGACAGATTTTGGGCGGAGTATGTTGCGTTTAAATCTACCCCTTCTCCGCAGGCAGTCGTGTGGGGCTTCATTTTTTGCTTCGTCTTGCATGTGAACTATTTTTTACTTCGATCGCGATCGTCCCTTCGCATATAACGACTTTGAATGTTGGACTTCCGGCAAACTTATTACAGGGTACATAGGACCCTTGGAAGAATAATTGCAGGCCGTTATCTTGACATTTAATATTGAATTTCTAGAATGTTTCAAACCTCTAACAACGAGCACATTCTCTATGGGGTCTCAGTTGATAGACGCCGCTTTTAGGCCTACATTATGGGTTCAGGGATGACATGATGTGAGTGTTGCTAAGCCAATCCTCGAGTACGTGAAGAATCTCAAAGTGCAGCTCGATATGCAGAGGTCGATAAAAGCCTTCAAGATAGTTGCCAAGTATAACAAGCCCTACTGGCCTTTCTTAGGACTAATCGTCATCTTCTCCGCTGCTCGATCCTACCTCTTCACCCTTGAGCCCCTATATACAGCTCAGATAATTGACAATGTCATAGTCGCGAATGATTATAATCTACTAATTGGTTTGTTGATCAATATTTTCCTAGCTGTAACGGGCTTTGGGATACTGAACTTCATAATCATCTTCCTAAATGGCTACACAGCTAAGAGCATGATCAGGGACATCCGTACTGATTACTACAGATCTCTACAGGAGAAGTCGTTCGAGTTCCACGACGCCGCTGCGGTTGGGGACCTAATCTCGAGGGCGACGATGGACCTTCAGCCACTAGACATGTTCCTTGCTCAGGCAATTGGTACTGTTTGTGATGCTTTCTTTACTGCCATTGCGGTGTTCATTGTAATGTTCTCGATCAACCCAACCATGAGCTATATCGCTATTGTACCAATTATCATCGTTTTCTATCTTAATGTAGGCCTATTCACGAGGACGATGCCTCTCTTCAGGCGGATGCAGCTAATTCTGGGTAGGTTGGGTGCCTACATTCAGCAGGATATCATCGGGATGAAGAATGTCCGCATCTTCCAGAGAGAGGATGAGATGGAGGATGGCTTCAAACAGGTCGAGGAGAAGTACGTCGAGACTGCGATTACGGCAGGTAGGATACAATCCATATATACCCCTGCAGCTGAAGCCGGCCTTTCTATTGGTGTTTCCCTCATCTATGTCTACGGAGCAAACTTGATCGTTGCCCCTCTCGCTCTTCTCACGATCGGTGACCTCATTCTATTCACAAGGTACATGCGCAGGCTCACCATGCCTCTAAAGAACCTGAGCATGGTAATTGGGCAATGGGTAAACGCCTCCGCTGGATTCGAGCGTGTCAACGACATGATGGAGGCCCCCGTAGCAGTGAAGGATCTACCAGATGCAGAGGAGCACAAAATAGATCGTGGTGAGATCGTCTTCAATGACGTCAGTTTTGGGTACAATCCTAACATTCCCGTCCTCAATAAAGTGAATGTTGTGGTAAAGCCCGGGGAGAAGATAGCGATTCTAGGGGCTACAGGGTCTGGGAAGACGACACTAATCTATTTGGTGCCAAGGTTCTATGATATTACCTCGGGCAGCCTCACAATCGATGGAAGGGACATCAAGAGCTACAAGCTGGCTTCTCTCAGGAGACAGATCGGCCTTGTCTTACAGGATGTCTTCCTCTTCTCGGGGACAATTAGGGACAACATCTCCTTCGGTAATCAGAACGCGTCAAATGAAGAGGTGGTTAATGCAGCGAAGCTGGCTCAGATACATGACTTCATTGATAGCCTTCCTGAGAAGTACGATACTCTAATTGGGGAGCGTGGTGTAACCCTGTCAGGTGGGCAGAAACAGAGGGTTACAATCGCACGTGCATTACTCACGGACCCGAAGATACTGATACTAGACGACTCACTCTCATTCGTTGACGCGAAGACGGAGCACGAGATCCAGCAGGCCATCGACGAGGCGATGAAGGGGAGAACGACCCTTATGATCGCCCAGAGACTATCAACGATCAAGAACGCGGATCGGATAATCGTCCTCGATAACGGGGAGATCGTTGAACTTGGCAACCACGTTGAATTGATGGCGATGAATGGGATCTATAAGAGAATCTATGAGACGCAGTTCCTGGAAAAGGCTCCTGAGGAGATTCTCATTGGGAGTGTGAAGTAGATGTCACGCGAATTCAGCGATTTCTCGACGAAGACGGAGGAAGCCCGGAAGAGAACGGTTTCCGATGTAGACCTGATTAAGCGACTCTACAACTACGCAGAGGGCTTCAGAAGGAACTTCCTCATTGGCATGTCGACAATCGTCATGACGGCCGTGACCTCACTCACCATACCCTATCTCCACCTCGTGGTGATTGACGATATTATCACGCCTAAGGACCTCTCAGGATTCATGTGGTGGATCCCGATCTTCCTATTTGTCACAGCGGCGCACTACCTAGTACAGTACACCCAGATATACCAGATGAGGATAGTCGGCGAGAACGTCGTCGCGAAGATGAGGGACCAGATGATCAGAAAGCTCCAGCAGATCTCCCTCAGGTACTTCTCGGAGGGGGAGCTGGGCAGGATTCTATCGAGGCCGGTGAACGATGCGAACGTCGTTCGTATATTCATCAGGCAGGGGTTGGCTCAGATAGTGCTCGACGTGTCGTCGATAGTCGGCTCTCTTCTGATTATATTCTTCATCAACACGAAACTGGCGCTGATCGCTGTATCAATTCTCCCGTTTGCTGTTATATTGGCTTGGAGCCTTGGGAAGATATCGAGGAAGTACTACAGGAGGGTTCTCCTTTACACCTCTGGCATGGTAGCGAAGATCCAGGAGAACCTATCGGGCATCAAGGTTATCAAGGCCTTCACTCAGGAGGAGAGGACGTCCAAAGGCTTCGTAGATACACAGGACAAGGTATACAGAACAAGTATACGAACAGTTGCTATCTCAAGCTCGTACCAACCCGTTTTACTTATAATGAGAATCATCGGGACGATTTTGATCCTCTACTTCGGTGCAGTAATGGCTATGTCTGGAGAGATCACGATTGGTATACTAGTCGCTTTCACAGAGTACCAGTTCCAGTACTTCCAACCTCTACTCGACCTCATAACTCAGTGGGACCAGTACCAGTCTTCTATGTCCGCCATCGAGAGGATGTTTGACCTCATAGATACAACGGTTGAGATACAGGAGCCTTCTCAGGAAACAGCTATCAATATAGAACATATCGAGGAGGTCGAGTTCGACGATGTAACCTTCGGATACGACAAGAACATTCCAGTGCTCAAGAACATCTCCTTCACCCTCTCGAAGGGCAAGAAGATGGCATTCGTCGGTCCAACAGGGGCGGGTAAGAGCACGATCATCAACTTAATCTCCAAGTTCTACATGCCGCTCGGAGGTGAGGTTCTCATCAACGGGCATAACATGAAGGATATCACAACGGAGTCTCTGCGGGCCCATATGAGCATAGTTCTCCAAGACTCGTTCCTATTCGCGATGAGCGTCAGGGATAACATCCGGTTCGGTAAGCCTGAATCGAGCGACGACGAGGTCGTGGCAGCTGCGAAGTCGGTTGGGGCTCACGACTTCATAATGAAGCTCCCAGGCGGATACGACTACATCCTGAAGGAGGGGTCGAGCAACATCTCTATCGGGCAGAGGCAGCTCATCAGCTTCGCTAGGACTCTACTGATGGATCCAGATCTCCTCATACTCGATGAGGCCACATCAAGCATCGACCCGTACACTGAGTTAGTCATCCAGAACGCGCTAAAGGCCCTTCTTGCGAACAGGATGGCCATCCTCATCGCACACAGACTGTCAACTATCAGGCTCTGCGACGAAATATTGGTGATCGATCATGGTGTGGTCGTGGAGCGTGGATCCCATTTCGTCCTGATGGCTAGCGGTGGGTTATACTCTTCGTTCTACAAGATGCAGTTTAAGGAAGAGAGTGGAATGGCTGGGGACTCGGCCTCAACAGAGGCCTCCACGAGATCCACTTAGCCTTTTTTTAACGATACTGGAGTGATAGTAAACGATCCTTCTCGTCGAATCCAATTATCTCTGAGCCATCCGCTCGTTTCTGACCCATCCGGCGTGCTGCCTCTGCGTAGCCCTTTGAGAGTTTGTACTCTGGAGACATCGTGAACCTAGTTGGGAGGCTACTCGTCCCCCTCTGCTCGAGGCCGTAGGCGAGTTCACTTATCTTGCTCTTTGGGGCTGTGAAGATCATCTCGTCATCCTGGGCACCTGCATATCCTCTGTCACCTCTACAGGGGACTGATACCTGACACTCATTCTTTGTAAGGCTTGGAACAACGGAGTAGACGCATGCTGAGTGTCCGCCGAGGACGGTTGTGATGTCCCTCCCATCCCTGTATGCTATACCGAGTAGTAGCTTTAGTAGCTGGGCCGAGTTGCAGTAGATCACCGCGGCGTCGGGCTCGAAACTCGCAGTCTTTAACGGCGCTGATACTACACCTATGTACTCACCGACTTTGAGCCTTGGCATCTCGCGAGCCCAGTTAGCACCAGCCTCAAGCGAGGCGACTCCATCCGGGTAGCGTGTCTCGCCGGCCAGGAAATTGCTGGGGGGCTCGACGAGGCCGAAACCTATGACGGGCTCTGGGCACCACATGTCCTCGAAAAGTTGGGCAACGGTTTTACCGAACTTTCGGGATAGAGAGAAGCACTGACAGGTCGACATACAGGCTCCGTAGTCGCGTTTTGGCCTCTCAGCTCCCTGCGGAACATCTTCGGGGGTCCTCAGCATCTTTATTGCAAGAGTGTAGCTAGCGGGGCGTATCTGTTCCTCAATGCGTCTTCCATAATCATTGTAGGGATTCAATTGGGACACTTCATTTGTGACTTGGGTTCGACCGGCAAAAACTTTGTCATACCTAGCTTGGAGAAGGTATCCACCACTCAGATCCTGGGCGACTAACCCACTCCGGCCAGTGCAGGCTCACTGGAGGCTTGAGACCAGTTGGCATAAGCGGCTTCTCCCAGTGCTCAGAACGCCTCTTATCAAACTCGGTTTTCGCCGCCTTTAGCGCTTCGGGCCTCTTTAAGAGGTCGATTGCGCTAGCAGCAAGGACGCTTGCCGCTGTTTCTCCCATGCGATGAGTCGCTCCCATGCTACAGAGTGCTGACTCGACCCAGCGAGGATATCTGAATCCCGGAGCCATCGCTTTACTCACATAGAGGCGGGCAGTTGGGGCATGCCAGGTAAACTCATTGACGTCATCGGCGGGGTGAAATGCACCGTATGCCTTATCTGGCTCAACAATGGAGACGTCGTAGGGCTGCTCAGTCTCCTTCATGCCCAGATTTCGCTGGATCTCCCTCGCGAAGGCTTTGTCCTCATCATTATACTTGTTTGGACCGTGCTCCTTTAGGTTTGCAAGGACTATGTTCGTCATAGTCGTGTTTGGTAGGCCCGTCCTCACAGCGGTTATCAGGCGGGGATCGACCTTACAGGCAGCCACGATAGCTGCCCCCTGCGCGCAGCGCTCAATGACCCTTCTTATTTCGTCTTGGTCGGGTAAGTTTTCTGTCCTCCATGCGTAGACCAACTGACTAAAATCGGGTGTGCTGACTGTACACTGGCCGCCTGTCATGACGAACTCGTTGATGCTACCTCCGCGGCGCATTAGTGCTGGCATGTGCTCCTTCATCATGTTGACGTTATTGTACATGATGACAGCTGCATCGAGGGCGCCGGGGTAGCTCACGTCCCCGCTCTGGCCGCCGGAGGCAGACTCGACCTTAAACTCGAATACCATGCTCATGTAAGTGAGTGGCCAGATTTCGCCGAGGACGCTTGTTGGGCCACCTGGGTGCCAGGCGAGTAGAGCATCCATACCCTCGAAAAGACCATCGCGGGCCATGAAGGGTTTCCCGACGCAGAGTTTCTCCGCGGGCGTACCCAGAAGCTTGATCTTGACGGGCAGGTTGTGATGCTCGGATGACTCTTTAAGTGCTACAGCGGCGAAACAGGAGGCGACGCCTAGCATGTTGTGGGCATCAGTGAATCCAGCGCCGTAGGGTACTGCGGGTTCTTCCCATGGCACTGCCTTCTGGCTGTGGCCTGGTGTGGCATCGTATTCGGCGAAGAAGCCTATTACTGGGCCCTTCTCTCCCCACTCTGAATTGAATGCTGTTGGCATACCAGATACTCCGACCTCTACGTCGAAGTCGTTCCTCCTCAGATAATCTACAAGTAGTTTAGAAGATTTGTACTCACGTAGACCTGGCTCGGCATACGAGAAGATTTTATCACTCATTTCAGCCAGCTCAGCTGCGTTGCCCTCAACCCACTTCTCTGCGGTAGCCTTCTCTATACTCAAGTTGCTCATCTGATGCCCCGAACCGAATCGGGGTCTCAGCGATTAAAATCCTTGGATTGGGGAAATCATGTTCAATTTGAGTCAGAATGGCGTTGGTGGCAGCGACAATGTGTTGTGAGGTTCTCTAATAGATGAATATGATTTTGAGGAACACTGTCTTTGCGAGTTTGTGGGCTAGGATGAGGGATTGCGCATGCGATAATCGAAGCAGTGAAGGGTCTCATGGATCGCGGTAGAGGAGGCTTCGTCGCCTAAGGCTAGTGCAAGCTCTAATGTTTTTGTGTAGAATTTGTTTGGGATCTGCTGCAGTAGCCTACGGAGCTCGGTACAGAAGTTTAGACCTCTTCGCCCAAGTTCAGCCCCTGAGTCCCTTAGCCACCTCTGAGAGGAAGTAGCCGCTGTCCTTTATCGTCCTTTTCTGGATGTCGAAGTCGACGTGAATCACACCGAAGCGCTTACTGTAGCCGTAGGCCCATTCGAAGTTATCCAATGTACTCCAAGCGAAGTACCCCCTCACTGGTACGCCCTCCCTCATCGCCCTGTGGACCTGCTTAATGTGCTCTTTGAGGTAGGAAAGACGCTTATCATCGTGGACTTTACCTTTTGATGAGACTTTGTCGGAGAATGCTGCGCCATTCTCCGTGACATAAACGAGTGGGACCGGATAATTTGCGTGGATCCACTTGAGAATCTTGTAGATTCCCTCGGGGTGAACCTCCCAGCCCATATCAGTGTACTCTCCTGGGGGACTCATCCTCTTCATGTTGATGGGGGGCATGTCGGTTCCGGCTGCGACGACGCTCCTCCTGTAGTTGTTTATGCCTAGAAAGTCGATGCCCTCCTGTATCTGTTCCATATCACCTGGGATGACTTCGGGTGCTTCGCTGCCGAATAGTTTGACCATCTCAGCGGGGTAACTCTCCCTGTAAAGGGCGTCTATGTACCACCTGTTTTGACAGAGCTCCCATCTATGTGCCGCGGCGACATCTTCGGGGCGTTCACTGGCGGGCTCTACCATGTTGAGGTGTAGAACTATACCGATCTCTGAGTTAGATGAGTTATCTCTGAGGGTCTTGACGGCTGCGCCATGGGCGAGTAGGGCATTGTGGCTGGCCTTTAGAGCAGCGTTGTTACCGAGTCTTAGTCCTGGAGCGTCTTCACCAGTGACGTAACCCTGCCAGGCGAGTTCCCATGGCTCATTGAACGTAGCCCAGTGCTTGACTCGGTCTCCAAGCTCCACACTAACTGCGTCTACATAGGCCTCGAAGTCATCCACGATGCCTCGTCTCAGCCAGCCTCCCCCCTCATCTTGGAGGGCTTGGGGTAGGTCGAAGTGGTAGAGGGTAACGAATGGGGTAATCCCCGCGTCTATTAGAGAGTCAACGAGGTTACTGTAGAACTGGAGCCCCTTGTTGTTTATCTTCCCCCTACCCTTCGGGAGGACCCTTGACCATGATATGCTGAACCTATAGGCATTGACGCCTAATTTCTTCATAAGTTCGACGTCCTCCTCGTAGCGATGGTAATGATCACAGGCATTGTCACCGTTTGTTGCATCCTCGATCTTACCTGGTGTGTGACTGAATGTGTCCCAGATGCTTTGGCCTCTGCCATCCTCTGTGACTGCACCCTCTATCTGGTACGAGGCGCTTGCTGTGCCGAGGAGGAATCCACGCGGGAAGTATAGCTGAGGAGTTTCCATAGTTACATCTTCGCAAGACGCTTTAATGAAGTTGCCTTGTGGAGGTGCGGAGATTAACCTCTCTGATTAATAAATTACCCGAACATTGATTAGATCGTGATTTCATGGTAGATGAGCGACGAATTGAGGAGACACTAGACCCAGAGGACTGGGATGAGCTAAAGGTGCTCGGCCACCGGATGGTGGACGACATGATAGACCACCTCGCCACTGTGAGACAGAGGCCCCCAGCGATGCCTATCAATGAGCAGATGGCCGCTGCCTTCATGAAGCCTATACCATTTGAGCCTGAGGGAATCGAGAAGGCGTATGAGGACTTCAAGGAAGGTGTTTTGGGTACCCACATGGGGCTGAACACTCATTCACGTTTCTGGGGTTGGGTTGTGGGCACTGGTACGGCTCAGGGAGCGCTGGCTGAGATGCTCGCGACGGGCATCAACTTCAATATGCCCGGCGGCCCGTTTGCGCCTGTCCTAATGGAGACGCAGGTCCTTGAGTGGTTCAAAGGAGTGTTCGGCTTCCCAAAGGGGGCTAGTGGACTCCTTGTGGGGGGCGGATCTGAGGCTAATCTCCTCGGTCTAGCCGTTGCTCGCAACACTAAGGCTGGATTTGATGTCAGGAAGAAGGGGCAGGGTGCTGCACAGAAGACTATGATCATCTATGGCTCGACGGAGACACATGTCTGTATTGATAAGACTGTTCAGCTTCTCGGTCTCGGGGAGGAGAACTTCAGGAAGATACCTGTTGATGGCGATTATCGTATCAAGGTAAATGCTTTGGAGGAGGAGGTCAGGAAGGATAAAGAGGCGGGGCTTCAGCCATTCTGCGTTGTGGGTAACGCTGGCACGACGAACACCGGCTCCTTCGATGATCTATTGGCTCTCGCGGACTTATGTCAGAGGGAGAGTCTCTGGTTCCATGTTGATGGTGCTTTCGGGGCTTGGGCCGCTATAGGGGGCAGTACCAAGCCCCTGGTCAAGGGAATAGATAGGGCTGACTCCCTCGCCTTCGATCTCCATAAGTGGATGTACATGCCTTTCGACATTGCCTGTACCCTTATCCGACGAGAGGAGGATCACTACAAGACCTTCGCTGAACACCCTGATTATTTTGGTAACGCCGCAACGATGAAGATGAGGACAGACTATGGTCTTCAGGTTAGCAGGTACTTCCGTAGTCTGAAGGTCTGGATGGGCATCAAGGAACATGGGTTAAACAAGTATGGGCGGCTGGTTCAGCAGAATTGTGACCAGGCGAAGTACCTCGCGGGTCTAATCGGGGCGACTCAGGAGCTAGAACTCATGGCGCCTGTTGCTTCGAATGTTGTCTGTTTCAGGTACAGATCTCCTGGATTATCCGATGAGGTATTGAATGAGTTGAATTCGAAGCTGCCGATGATGCTTATGGGGATGGGGGCCGCTATGATCTCCGACACAAAGCTCGGGGGTAAATTAGCTTTGAGGGTGTGCGTCGTGAACCACAGGAGTAAGAGAGAGGACTTCGATCTACTCGTGGGAAAGGTCCGTGAGGCAGGGGCAATGATGCTTCAGAAGATGGTGAGTAGCTAAGCGAGATCTTTTTTTGCACTTTTTTTTAACTTATCCGCATCGGTAGCTTGAAATGATGCCTGCGCGTTTAGGGATGATCTCTCTACTTCAAGATCTTCCAAGTGGTGCCCTCAGCATTGTCAGTGAGGCTGACGCCCAAGGAGGTTAGTCTGTTTCTGATTTCATCAGCACCCTTGAAGTTCTTGTCCTTCCTGTAATGATTGCGTAAGTCGATGAGCGTCTTGATGAGGTCCTCTGTGAGTTTGTCCGTTCCTCCACCCCGTTTTTCAAAGAGACCAAGGGCATCAAGGAGTTTACGGTATATCATGTACACCCTGAGGGTGACCCCCTTATTTGGAGTAGTTGTGAGGTAATCGTTTATGGTCCCACTCATGGCATGAAGGGCGTCTATGGCTGTGTGGCTGTCCAGATCGTCGTCCATAGCGGTCTCGAAGGAAGCGCGCTGCTTCTCTACGTCTTCTAAAACCCTTCGCTCACGTGGACCGAGATCGAGGTTCGTGTCTGCCGCTTTCTGTGCAGTTTCAAGGAGATCAAGGGTGTTCTCCAATCTTTTCGCTGAGCCCTCTGCGCTCTTCATCGCATCGTCCGTGTAGTCGAGAGGTCGGCGGTAATGGGTGGCTAGGTAAAAGTATCGGAATGCGTCGGGGCTATATTTTGCTAGGACCTCTTCGAAGCCAATGTAGTTTCCGAGGCTCTTACTCATCTTCCTTCCGTTTATCATTAGGTGACGGATGTGGACCCAATACCTAACAAATTGCTTACCAGTAAGGGTCTCACTCTGTGCTATCTCATTAGTGTGATGCGGGAAGACTAGGTCCTCACCGCCGGCGTGGATGTCGAGTGTGTCACCGAGGAGGTCCTGTGTCATCACGCTGCACTCTATATGCCAACCGGGACGACCCTTACCCCAAGGACTATCCCAAGCTAGTTCTGGTTCTGATTCGCTTCGTATAAGTTCATCTTGCGTGCTTCTCTTCCACAGTGCAAAGTCCTGGGCTGACTCTTTGTCATATTCGTCCTTTGACATCCGCTCTGTAGTCTGAGATTGTGTGAGGTCCATTCCGCTTAAGCAGCCATAGTCTGGGTACTTGTCTATGTCGAAATAGACACCGTCCTCTGCAATGTAGGCTGCTCCCTTTTCGACGAGTTGTTGAATGAAGGATATCATTTGGGGGATGTATTCTGTAGCGCGTGGGTTTGCTGTGGCTCGGCGAATGTTGAGTAGGTCTAGACCGTGTAAGAAGCTGCGTGTGTATCTCTGGGTGAATAGCCTGATAGGCTCACCAGCCTTAGCTGAGTCGCGTATCGTCTTGTCGTCGATGTCTGTGATGTTCATAACCATGGTGACATCGTAGTCGCGATATTCGAGCCAGCGGCGGAGGAGGTCTATAGAGACGAAGCTCCTGAAGTTACCTATATGTGGGTCACCGTAGACGGTTGGCCCACAGGCATACATCTTGACCTTTCCTGATTCTAACGGCTCGAAGAGGCGCTTCGAGCGGGTCATCGTATCATATAACTGTATCTTGCCTGTGGTCACGGTTTGTTCCTCCAAAATTTTGTCTCCGCTAGGTGGGTTACTATCTCTAGGCTTAGACTATCTGACACAATAGTCTCATTCTTCCCTTTTAGCTGGTTGAGGTTGGTTGGGGATATTTATAAGGGTTGAGGGAAACGTTTGGGCTGTTTATGGTCGTTTTGTCAGCTCTTTGAGTTGGTCGCTTAGTCGTCTTCGGCCTGTCTCGGCTGTAACCTCACTCCGCGTTGCCTCAATGACTCCACGTGTGATATCGAGTTTGCGTCTCAGGCCTTTAAGTAGGCTTGCATCCTCCATGGCAACTAGGTGGAGGTAGATCTGTTCCATCCTGTTTAGTTGATACTCCGCTTTTTGGAGGTCACCGGTTCTTAGTGAGTCGAGGGCCTCGCGGCGAAGTTCTCCAGGAACATCTCCAAGGCCTAGAATGTATCGGGTTGACGTGGCAGCAGCTTGCTCCAATGTTGGGAAGTTGTCTTTGGTGAGAAGACAGTGAAGTATAGTCGCCTCGGCGTGTTCTTCGTGAGCTGCCTCGACTTCCTCGTACTGATCGAGTTCTGGGTGAGCTTGAATGTGGGGCTTCGTCTCGTCGAGGAGGTGGCGAGCCTCATCTAGATTGGATTGAGCGCGGTTAGGTTCCTTATTGTGGTCGAGGAGGATGGCTTGTTTGCTCAGTTGGCGCGCCTTCCTTGCCCTAGCGAGGGCCTCGTCCCTCGCCTTCTCGCGGGCCTGGAGTTCATCAGTTGCGTCATTAATTATTTGTTGGAGAGTCTCCTCGTCAGATGACATGGGTATTTCTTATATCTCGGGTTATATATTCGCTAGGCTATTCATATTATTAGGCTCTGAATATCCTCACGCGCACATAAGAAAGAACATACAAATCTAAGCCGATGATAAGAAAATTACCCTAAGCATATTAACAATGATGAATTTATCCAACTATTGTAATGCTTAAAAGACGACTCGGACATACATTTTGTTCATGGCTAACTTGGGTCGTCTGTTTTCTGAGGCTATCATCATTTTACTAGTGATGGCATTGGAGTTCTTCTCCATCAAGCCAATGGTCGGGGATATCTTTGGTTACGTCTTGTTGGGAGTGACCTTGATAGTACTGCTTCTTGACATTCTCAGGAATGTCCTTTGACTCAAATCTGAATTACGTCTTGTCGAATAGGGTGATGATGAGTTTATTCGTCTATTAACCTTAAGGTGAACACAAATTAACAGTTGTAAAGGCGTAAGCATACGAGACGAGGAAGAGGTCTTTTTAATTAAGACCTAGGGTATGGAAAGTTTTACTAATGTTCCGAGTCTCTGGTCCTTGATCTCTATTGTCGTTGGTTGGGCGTTCTGTTTCTGAGATTCCGACTCCGGCATTGTTGTTGGATCTGGATAAGTTCGAGTGGAATGTCGAAAAGATGTTTACCTTCGCGAGGAAAGTGGGGGTAGGCGTTCGTCCACACGCTAAGACGTTCAAGGCCGCCGCAATCTGTAACCGGTTAATCTCCGCGGGAGCCCTCGGTGTGATGACACAGAAGCTGAGTGAGGCTGAGGTGCTTCTTAATAGTGGGATATTGTATGGGGATAGGAATATTCTGGTGAGTCAGGAGTTTACGGATCCAGGGAAGGTTGAGCGGCTTGTGGGGTTTAACGTGGCGATGGGTGAGGGTAAGGTGCTCACTAGTGTCGACAATGTGATGGAGGTTGATATGATCAATGAGGCGGCACTGCGTTGGGGTGTGAAGCAGCATGTGGTGATTGAGATGAGCCACGGGCGCTGCGGGACAGCAGCGGGTCAGCCCACCGTGAACCTCGCGAAGCACATCGTTAGGCTTCCTGGGCTGGTATTCAGGGGGATATATGGGTATGAGAACCCTGTGAAGAGGGAGCTGGCACTTGAGAGGGATAAACTGACGGTTGACACGGCTGAGATGATCCGGGCGGCTGGGATCCCTGTTGAGATCGTGTCGGCTGGTTCGACAGACACATATGAGGTGACTGGGTCGTATCCTGGTATTACGGAGATTGAACCCGGGAGTTTCGTCTTTGGGGCGGGTCCGGAGGGGAGTGGCTATGGCTGGAGTAGTAACAACGGGATTTATTTCAAGAATAGCCTGACTGTGTTAGCTTCGGTAATCAGCGACAACTTTCCGGATCGTGTGGTAACGGATGCGGGTTTGAAGGCTCTGAGTGGTGGTAACCCGGATGCTAAACCCGCAGTGCTGGCGAGCATATCCGGGGAACCATTACGGTTTGAGAGAGCTGGTATGAGTGAGGAGCACTGCACGCTAGTGTTCAAGATGGGAGACCCAGAAAGACGCAAACTTGGGTGGGGGGATAAGGTGGAGCTGACGCCGAGCCACTGCTGCACATGTGTCAACCAACATGATGAGATGTTGGTTGTGAAAGGTGGGCGTGTGGCAGCGGTATGGCCAATCACGGCGCGGGGTAAGTACACCTAGCCCCATAACGTACTACCACGAGTGAATGCGTGCAGAACCCTACTCACTTTTTTTGGCAATCTGGGTTTCACGCGAGCTCATTAGGAGGAGTCTGTTGTTGTCCTATCCATGATCTCCTGGATCTCCCTGATCTTCGTAGCAACCTCATAGCCTAGGGGCGTAGAAATTAATACTGTAAGAGTTTTCCCCTTCTCCCCTTTCATCTTAACCTCCTCAGTAAGCCCCGCCACGATCAAGGATCGACGCGAGGAGTCAACAGCGGTCCTACCAACGCCGAGGGCACCCATGACCTCGTATAACCTGGTGACGTTGATGCCCTGTCCCTTCCCCGATATCTCGAGAAGCATCCTCAACGCGGCGCTCGGCTCATCAAGCCAACGGAGTGGGTTACCATTCATCGATCTGGATATCGCTTGAGCAGATTAATAGCTATCGGACGATGTTCAATGCGTGAAATCAACATCGTATTTTTCTATACTTTAAACGCAGGGTGAATGTACAGGGCGCAAAGGCTTGTAAATATGCACAATGTGGATTTTATACAATGTACATTCTCAGGAATCACCCATTTAGATTAGGTAGGAAACAATGCATATTACCGCGCAAACGTGGCTTTAGATCAAACCGGAGGTCATAGCTTGGATCAGAGCCCAGTATTCCGATGATACGCTCCCTGATTGGGTGGGAAGACTCGAAGGCGATTTGATTACATTGAGTATCTGAAGACCAAAGGTGTGGACTTACCCACCGTTAAAACCAGTGGCACCATGGATGATGTTGTTGAAGGCATTGAAGGGAATGATGTTGAAGGAGAAGCCGAAGCGGTGCAAGAGGATGTGCAGAAGGGACGTCTATACAGGGCTTTACTACAGGAGCGAACCACACTTCGTAACGGGCATCAACGGGCGTCAATGGTAATCAACGGGCGTCTTCTAACGGTAATCAACAACGGGAGCCTTCGGAAGGCTTCGGCAAGGCGCTTCGGGAGCCTTCGGCAAAGCAACGGGAGCCTTTGGAAAGGCCTTCGGCAAAGCAACGGGAGCCTTTGGAAAGGCCTTCGGCAAAGCAATGGGAACCTTTGGCAAAGCAACAACGGGAGCCTTCTGCTGAGCTGAGTGTATTACAGTGGAAGGTGCCGCCCCCTCTGGTCAAAAGCAGAGTCTAAAAAAATAGTCGTGAACATCTCCGAAAGGATGAAGGTGGGTGAAGTCACACGCTACATGAAATCAGAATCAGTAACATTGCATGCTTCATGCATTAATCATCGAGATCATTCTGAAACTGTCAAGAGTTAAGAAGCTAGATGTCGCGTATAATGTTGATTGTATTCAATATACATACAAACGATATCACCCAGCACTCCTCAAACGTATGCCCTAATTCAAGGAGGCTAAAGCTAAACACGGCGTCTCACAGAACCGGTTATACGCGAGACATCCACGAAAAACTAAACCCTTTTAACCAGCAACCCACCCACTCCACCAGTCACCAGAGAATCCCGCATGTTTTGGCACGAATCCCAGAAGGCCACGACAACGACAAGCCGAATTCCAGTGACAAAGGAGACCAAAACATGCAGATAACCTCATTCGACCAACTACACCTCACCCCAGAGAGCATGCAGGCCATAGCCGACATGGGCTGGGAGACACCCACACCAATACAGGCCGAGGCCATGGCACCACTCCTAGACGGCAGAGATGTCCTCGGACAGGCACAGACAGGCACGGGCAAGACCGCCGCATTCGGCATACCCATGATAGAGCGCATAGACCCAAAACTCAAGACCGTGCAGGGCCTAGTGCTCGCCCCCACCCGAGAGCTGGCAGTCCAGATCGCTGACCACTTAAACGCCCTCGCAGCACACAGCGGCATCAAGGCCACAGCCATCTACGGCGGCGAACCCATACAACGCCAGACACGCGCCCTCAAACATGGCACAAACATAGTCGTAGGCACCCCCGGCCGCATCCTTGACCACCTCGCTCAGGGTACATTGAACCTCCGAAACGTAACCGTCACAGTCCTAGATGAGGCTGACCGAATGCTCGACATGGGCTTCATACCCGACATAAGGCGAATACTCGCCGACACCCCCAAGGAGAAACAACTTAGCCTCTTCAGCGCCACATTAGACAACAACGTCCTCCAGCTCAGCAAGGAGTTCATGCACCATCCACTCAAGATCATAGTCAGCCGCGACGAGATCGCCGTCATCCAGATAAAGCAACGCTTCGTCGAAGTTGAGCCCCGCGACAAATTCCAGGCCCTGACAGTCATACTCGACACCCAGAACGTAGAACGCGCCATCATCTTCGCCCGCACACAACGCGGCGCACAGCGCCTAGCCAAGATGTTACATGACCGTGGCTACGACGCCAGACCCCTACACGGCGGCCTAACACAGCCACAGCGCGATTCCGTCACAGAGCAGTTCCGCGCAGGAAAACTACGAATTCTGGTAGCAACAGACGTCGCCGCAAGAGGCCTCGACATCCGCGACGTCACTCACATAATCAACCACAATATCCCCGAGGACCCCGTCAATTATTTCCACAGAATAGGCAGAACCGCCCGCATGGACGCCGAGGGCACATCCATAAGCCTCACAGCACCGGACGAGCTCAAGGATTTAAAAAGAATAATGGCTATGACTAAGACTCGTATAGCCCCCCTCATCATCGACTACAAACATACCGAGGCCCCCGCCGCAACCAAATGCGCTAAATGCGGAAAAACCTTCACCCCAACCTTTATCCCCCCTCCAAACCAGCCCACCTACTGTCCCACGTGCTACAAAAACTACCAGAACAAACGAAGACCAAGACCCGAGCCGGGCAACGACCATCGATCTCCGGCAAGACCCCGTCGCTACTCCCCACGTACTAATTCAAATCGACCTAGATTCTAACCCTGTAAACTCCTCAGTCCTCGGGCTTGACGAAGAAATAGGTCACTACCGCACTGAAAAGGGCTGATGCCGCCAATACCGAGTACATATTAATCGGTGGCGCACCCGACTCTAAGATAAGGGGCGCCACATACATCCCCAGAGCCATCCCAAGGTAACGTGCCGTATTGAGAAGCCCCATGCCCTGACCCGTCCTCCCCACATTACCTCCGAGGAGGTTCTGGGGCAACCCGGCCTGGACCACACCGATGCCGACCCTCATGATTATGAAGACTATGGGACTGAAAGCGAATGCCGCTGCCTCTATCATCACCGCCGTAACCAACTGGAACGCAGTGATCCTCCTACCCGAAGACAACTTCGTCAGGAATGGTGTAGCCACCGCGTACGCGAGTCCATTCGCGATCGTGGCAATCGTCGTCCAAGTCAGGAGATCCTTCGAAGCCACACCAAGGGACGAAAGTAAGAATGGAACTACTGGCGTGATAAAGTTGAGGCCAGCGTATGCACAGAATAATGCCGCTGCTGTTGGCAGCAGTGTTCGGATATCGCTAAGCCTGAAGACATCTCTCCCCTTTCCTTCCGGCCTCGCAGTCTTCATTAAAAGAATAAGTGGGAAGATGGACGCGAAGACCACGGCCTGCATAAAAATCGTCCAACGATAGCCGATAACAACTGCGATAGCACCGCCTAAACCCGGGGAGATGATGCTGCTGATCGTGGAAGCAGCGATCTGATAACCCAGATACTTCTTAAGATCCTGTGAAGAAGCGACGATCCCAACAACTACGAAGAGTATGGTACTCAAACCGCCAAATAGACTCTGGATGATCCTGAGGGCAACGAGCTGCGTGACATTCTGCGAGAACGCCATTCCCGCATATGTCGCTATATTCCCGATTAGTACGATGATGAGTACCCGCTTTGTACCGACCTTATCACATATCCATCCCCAGACAGGCGCGGTGAAGGCCAAACCACCGTACCAGGCGAGGTTTGAGACACCCGTCCAGTAGGTCGCATTAACTAGGGACTCGCCGAGGTCGTGGTTGATGAAGAGTGGCATGAAGCTGCCCATCAATCCGAATGCCAGCGAACAGAGAAACTGCGCCACTATGGAGGCTTTTAAGGTGTCCTCCCATACGCTCTTCAAATCAGCGAACGTCGGTATACGCAAACTCGGATCTTCCACCGATACTGGTGTTGCGTCAGGAGAGCAAAGGCAGAATTTAAAGAAAGCGATGGGAATATCTTCAGAAATCACAAAAATTGATGCGCCCAACCTAGATCAGGGCTAATGATCGAATCTTTCCTAGATCATCTAGCGCTCCCATTGGGATAAGACCAATAAACTCCCTCTCCAAAGAGAAAACCATGACATGCCTCATATGCTCAATAATAGAGAGGCGACTACCAAGCCATTTAGTCTACGAGGACGCAAGCTCAGTAGCTTTTCTCGATGCACACCCTGTCGCGACGGGACATACACTCCTCGTACCTAGAGCACACGCCGCCAGAATAGAGGATCTCTCCCCTGATCAAACTAAGGCTCTCTTCTCCGCCCTGTACAAGATCCTCCTACCGATCCGTGAAGCGGTAAGTGCAGACGCAACCACGATTGGCGTGAATAATGGTCCAGGTAGTGGCCAGGAGATCCAGCACGTCCACATCCACATAATTCCCCGACGCCGAGGGGACGGGGGAGGCATAATACAGAACCTTGGTCCAGGAGGTAAAATCGACCTAACAGACACCGCTGATAGAATACGTAGCAAGATTTCATTGAGCAAGAGCTAGCAAATAGTTACTTCACATTAATCCCTTCTCCACAAATCGTTAAATTGGGCGGTGCCAAAACACAGCCAAATGAATCAGGGTCAACAACATGAGTGGCTCATGAGGATGCTGAGCCTGCAGACTCCTCCAGTGGCTGTGAAATATTTCAAGGAATGGAACGACGACAAGGAGTGGGAGCTTGCTGATTTGGGCTACTACCGCCCCAAGGCGCCCCTCAATGTCTGTCAATTCGTTGGCCAAGCGCGTCATCACCTAAGAAAGGTAGTCGCCACAGCTGAGGACCAGGTCTGCAACATAGGCGCTCTAGTAACTGGGGCATATCCATTCGACGACACTATGGAGCACGGGGAGATCGCGAAGAAGGATGGTGTCCGGAAGACACCCGAGCTATGCGAAGCCATGTTCCAGACGCTGCCTCGACTAAACTTCAATGAAATTAAAGCTATCGCCTTCGCCCCCCTAGACAAAATGGAGACGAAACCCGACCAGGTAATAGTCTACGGAAACCCTCTTCAGGTCCTAAAACTCGTGCAGGGTTACGTCTACGCGGAGGAGCCACGCTTCACTATAACAACATGCGCTAAGTATGGTATTTGTGTCGAGGGAATGGCACAAGCATACGTCACTGGAAAACCCGCAGTTGCTTTCCCATGTAGAGGAGAACGCGTGTCTAGCATAGTACAGGACCAGGAAATATCCATAACAATACCATACAACCTGCTTAACGACGTTATTGATGGATTCGAGAAGACGAAGCACCTCCTACCTACACCTATCCCCTTCGGAGGTGTCGACCAAGAGCCAAACTTCCTACCAGATTACTACCTCACAGAATCGGCGAAGAAGCGTCGTGGATAGAAAAAAGAAATAAATTAAGTAAATCTCGGTGAGGACCTACATCTTCACCCCAGTTATATCTTGGTGGAGTCCGAAGATGCTGCTCTTGGTGTCTACGCCGTGGGCTATCCATCCCATCTTGCGCGTGCTACGGGGTTTGTAACCTATATTTAGCTGGCTTCCCCGCTGGACCCCATGAGCAGCGGAATTGAAACCATCACACTCGGGGGAGGGTGTTTCTGGTGTACAGAAGCTGTTTTCGCTCGACTCAAGGGTGTCACGAGTGCCTTCCCCGGATATAGCGGGGGTAAGATACCAAACCCATCATACGAACAGGTCTCAACAGGCAAAACGGGTCACGTCGAAGTCACCCAGATCACCTACGACCCCTCTGTGATCACTTTCCGCCAGATTCTCGAGATATTCTTCGCCACTCATGATCCTACTGCTCTCAATAGGCAGGGTGCAGATGTTGGGACACAGTACCGCTCAGTCATCTTCTACAACACCGAGGAGCAGAGAATGGATGCAGAGACATACATAAGAGAACTTACTGAAAAGAAGACTTTCAACAATCCCATAGTCACTAAGGTCGAGCCTTTCAGAGCCTTCTACCCGGCCGAGGAATACCACCAAAAGTATTACGAGAGGAACAGGGATGCCGCCTATTCTCAGTACGTTATTACACCGAAGGTGGAGAAGCTTACGAAGAAATTCCACGATAAGCTGAAGTTGAGTTAATTTTCATCAATGCCTTCTCTTACGGCACGCGCTTCAGCAATTAAAGCATCGCGGCTGTCTCTTTGATTCCTTAATCACTTTTATGATCATAGATTGGAGAAGAATCTTCTCAACCTATCCTCCATATCCTTCCCCATTGAGTAGACATTGTGCTGTATATTTGGGAAAATATTAAGCTCGACTTCAGCACCCGCAGCGCGCAGCGCTTCAGCTAGAGGTATAGCGTTCGTCTCCGCCGGGATGTTATTGTCTTTCGACCCGTGATAAATAGCAACCTTAGGGAGGTTCGTTTCCCCCCTTAGAGCCTTCAGCTTTGGCATTGGATCGCTGGGCTGAATCACTTTGTAGGCGACATCATCCGGAGTATCCGGCGCGAAGCCGTAAGCCTTGAGGGTGACATCCCGGAACTTTTTCTCCTTTATCGTTGCATCAAGGTTAGCGACCGCCTGGATGACGGCAGCGAGCTTAACCCGCCCTGCAAGAGGCCCTAGGACGGAATTCCACACAAGCGTCCCGCCGAGTCCCCCTCCCATGAGGCCAAGCCTCGACATGTCAAGTCCATGCGTGATATCTAGCTCCTTCAGAAGAGCTGCGTTTGCTGCTACTGCGCAGGGGTTACCCCAATGGTCCCCGCAAGCATTACTACCCGCAACAACTATCCCGTTCTGCATAATCGCCTTCAAGAAGGTGGCCTTAGATTCAGTGTCTGGCCAATCCGCTGAGCCTTCTCTCACATAGCCACCTGCGCCATGATTATGCATAATCACCGGAGTCTTTCCACTGACCCTGAACTTATTTGGGGTCCAGAGGTAACACCACTCGCCCCCCGCCTTAAAGTAAACTCTCTGCTCACCATCCCTCAACTTTGGAATTGACAATAGATCACCCAAACAGATCTAACCCAGTGCGTGTAAAGGTTCTGTGCCCGATGCATTCAAAAACGGCGACGCATCAGCCCTCATCAATGATTGAGCTCTTCAAACCCTATAAGATAGGCGAACTGGAAATCAGAAACCGGTTCGTCCGAAGCGCTACTACCAGCGCGTGGGCTAACGAGAATGGCGTCATCCGCCCCGAGATCATAAAGCTGTACGAGGCCCTCTCTGAGGGTGGAGTGGGCCTCATAATCAAGGGCCATCTCTACGTTGACGCTAGGGGGAAGGCTCATGAGGGGATGGCTGGTATACACAGAGACGAGGTCGTCCCCAAGCTCCAGGAGCTCACAGACGCGGTTCACCGCCACGGCGGTGCGATACTTGCCCAAATTAACTTTGGTGGATACCAAGCTAGTGCAGGCGAGAGAATAGGACCCAGTGACTATAAGGGGGAAGGGTGGAAGGCACGCGCAATGAGCACGAGCGAGATCTGGGAGGTCGTCGACAGGTTCGGGGAAGGCGCTAAGAGAGCCATAGACGCCGGTTTCGATGGCGTCCAGCTTCATGCGGCTCATGGTTATCTCATCTCTGAGTTTCTAAGCAAGCACGCAAACACCCGAACGGACGAATGGGGTGGCGAACTCAAGAACAGGATGCGCCTCCTCAAGGAGGTCTACGAGGATGTGAGAGGACGCCTCGGCCAAGAAGCAGTCATATCGATGAAGATGAACTGCGACGACTTCAGCAGAGATGGCTTCACCGTCGATGAGGCAGCGCAGGTTGCCCAGGCAATGGCCATAAGAGGCATGGACATGATCGAGGTTAGCGGAGGCGGCATAGGCCAAGAAGACAAGTATAAGGAGCGCGCCCGTCACGAAGACCCTGAACTCAGTGAGCCCAGCTTCGCTAGCCACTGCGATAAGATACGCGCAACCACGAGACCGAAGCCTCTTTCACTCGTAAATGGCTTCAGAACCAAACTAGCTATGCAGGCCATAGTCGACAGAGGAATAGCTGACCTCATCAGCTTGAGTCGCCCCTTCATAAATGAACCCGATCTCGTCAAGAGGCTACAATCTGGGCAAAAAGAGGCATCCTGCATACGATGCGATGCCTGTGAATCGGACAGCGTGTTTAGTAAGGAGATGTTGCGCTGCAGAATAGCATGATGTCCCTCTTTAAGGGGATGGTATCGATTTCCCCTTGTAAGCCATCATGTCCTCGATTGGTGGGACCACCCTCGGTACACCAGTGACCGCGCCCTCAAGGTGACCTCCCCTATCCGGGAATCTCATCAGCCTCAAGCCGAAGGATTCGTCAACTCTAAAGAGGATCTGGTCGACGAGTCTCATGGGCTGTGAGATGTAACCCCCAGCGAGGAATAGTGTACTCCCCAGGAGCAGGGCGACGACAACTGTCTTCGCAGTGTCCCCCCTCGAGTTTGTATTTCCCCCGATGTGCCTGAGGCGCGTGTCGAGGTTGGGGTGAGCCGTGAATGCTGCTTTCAGGGATGTAATCTGTGAGTAGACGAAGAGGCTAGTAGTCCATGCGGTGATGAAATTCGATCTCTGATCAGTCTTAACACTAGAAATCTTGATGAGTGCACTCTTGAGTTGCCTCGTTCGAGACATAACTTTGGCTCCAACCTCGTCTGCGAGGTACTCCCTCTCCCTCGATACCATCGATGCAGCGAGGTATGATACGGGGTTATAGAAGAATACGAGCTTCAGTGCCGTAACTACTGCCATGATGCTAAAGTCCCTGTTCTTGATGTGAGCAAGCTCGTGGGCCGCAACGGCCTCGAGTTCTTTCACATCGAGGGTGTTGAGTATTCCCATGGTGAAGACAACCATGGCATTTCTTCCCCTCCCTATTGTGAAGGCGTTTGGTTGGAGATGTTCAGTTAATCCAATACGAGGAGTAGTCACCCCCATTTTCTTCGCTACCTTCTCAACGATACCGTAGAGACTTGGCTCCTCATCAGCCTTAACCTCAAAGACGCCTTGCAGTCGTTTAACTATCGAAATGCTGAAAACGTTTGAGATGAGAAATGTTACAGTTCCGAAAATGAGACCAATGATGCAGACAACCCCTACATAATTCACTTCAACAACCCTAACGAAGTCAATCGAAGGTACATCCGGAAAGGGTGCAAAACCACGCTCGACCATTAACCTAGTAATCCAGACCGAGGGTGTGAAGAGCACATACATTACAATCGGCATCATGAGCGCTAGGCAGAAGTAGAAGCTCCTAACCCGAGGGTTGTTCAGGTGTAGGACCTTCATCAAAATATATGTAACGCCGAGTACAACGGCAGAGGTCACAACCACCTGCAATAGCGGAGGCATCATAATGATTCTGAGGAGCTCATCAACTACATCCATACCCACTACGCCTTCTTCTCATTAGATTCCATTGTCTTCATTTCTACGAGGTACGATGTGACAGCTTCACCAAAATTCTTCACAAGACTATCCATTATATGTTTCACTGCCGATCGCTCTATCTCTGGTCTGCTCATCTTCGGCCAGTACACATATAATAAGCCACCTCTTCCTTCAGTGACCTTCCTATCTAGAATGCCCTTCTCGTAGAGTGTATTCATAGTTGACATGACTGTAGTGTAGGCGATCTTTCTCTCGCTCTTCATCTTCTCAAAAACTTCACGCACTCTAACGGGTTTTCCCATCTCATATACTTCGCTCAGGACGTCTGCTTCGAGTGGGCCGAGTATAGCCTCAAGGTCTTTGGCGTCTGGCTTGTACCCGGAAGGAGAATAACTATCATTAGACATCCTACTATCAGCCCTAGTAATTACTAGGGCAGATAAAAACCTTTATATTCCTTTCTACACATGCATCCATAGCTACTAAATGGCTTAGGAGGTAAGAGCGTTGACCGCTGTAATAGAAGTAAAGAACCTCACGAAGAAATACGGTGACCTAATGGCTGTCGATCACGTGACATACAACGTCGAGGAGGGCGAAATATTCGGGCTCCTCGGACCTAACGGTGCAGGAAAGACGACCACGATTCTAATGCTAATAGGGCTGATCCCACCAACGGAGGGGACAGCCATTGTAAACGGAGCTGACATCATAAAGGAACCGCTCCAGGCGAGGAGAAACGTTGGTCTTCTACCCGAAGGAGCTGGCTTCTACGAAAACTTGAACGCAAGACAGAACCTCAGCTTCTACGCCGAGTTAGCTGAGGTACCACTCAACGTCGCCAAAGAGAGGATAGAGAAACTACTCAATTTGGTCGGTCTCAGTGATAAAAAGGGTGTCAAGGTCGGAGCCTATTCAAGAGGAATGAAGCAGAGGCTTGGCATAGCACAATCATTGGTGAGAGATCCGAAGATACTCATACTAGACGAGCCTACGCAGGGAATCGACCCCGAAGGCACACGAGACTTTAGGGAACTTATCAGAATGCTCTCTAAGGAAAAAGGAATGACGATAATTTTCACCACCCATGTACTCTATGAAATCAACAAACTATGCGACAGAGTCGCAATCATGAAGAATGGTACGATAGCTGGCCTCGGCACGATCCCGGAGCTTCGTAAGCAGGTGGATGCCACTGAAGGGGAGGATTTTGAGCAGGTCTTCCTCCGATACCAGGGGGTTGTCTAAGATGGCCGGACTCTTCACCATGGCGAAAAAGGAGTTCCTCGACATAATAGGAGAAAAGAAGTTCCTACTCATCTTTGCCACACTACTGATAGTTGTACTCGTATCAACCTTCGAGGGTGGTATAAGCTACAGCAGTTCGCAGAGCTCAACGACTTCTATAACAACCGGTAACGCCACGAGACCAGGTGGTGGGGGTGGTTTCGGGGAATTTGGTTCCGCTCAGAGTTTATCAAGGTCCCTTAGCAGCATGATCACAAACTTCAGTCTTGTAGGTGGCGTCTTAGCCATCGCTATAAGCTTCGACACTATTAACAACGAACGACAGAAAGGTTCATTGAAGACTCTACTTTCCTACCCGATCTACCGCGACTCAATAGTATATGGAAAGTATCTGGGTGGTCTCATCGCGGTCGCCCTCGTAGCAGTAATAACATTCCTCGCAGGGATGGGTGTCTTCATCTCAGTAACCGGGCTCGCATTAACTATGGACACAGTTATTCGTCTCCTCATCTTCTTCGGGGTAACAATTGTGTACATGGCAATTTTCCTAGCTATAGGACTGCTTCTCTCGATAGTACTACCTCTACCCTCTACCTCCCTGCTCGCAGCAATGATAGTATGGCTAGCCTCAATTCAGCTAATACCAAACATAGGTTACCTCATAGGTCAGATACTATACCCTGTCAGGTTTAGTGTCACAAATGGTAGACCAAGCTTTGCTACACAGGCTGGATTCACAACCATAAGAGCCATAATCTCAGGTCTCTCACCATCAACTGCCTACGAGAATATCGTGAACTCGATACTTACGACGAGCCAGCTTCAATTCAGTAGCGGCTCACCGACGGTAATCTCAGTGAATGTCACGACAGCTCTGATGACCTCTCTTCCAAGCTTAATCTACTTTGTCGGTTTACTCATCGCCATCTTTGCTGCTTCCTACGTGATATTCACACGCCAGGAGATCCGGTGAATTAACATGTCTGAAAAGAAAACTAGTATATTTACACGCGTTTTGGCTCTGTTAATGCTGTTGGGAGTGCTGTCTGCTCCCCTAATGATTGTGCATTCAGACACTAGTTACACGGTGACGGGTACTGTGATCGACTCCGAGGGGAACCCTGTGAGTGGGGTCACATTAACCGTCTACTCGACAACGAATCTTGTGATTAGTAGCAACCTTCCGGGTCAATATGTTAAGACTGGAACAACCGACACCAATGGGGCGTTCACCCTAAGCCTCGATAGGGCCTCATACTCGATAACCCTCAGTAAACCCGGGTACCAGACAGGAACCTTAAATGTGAATCTCAACGCAGCGACGGAGTTCACGTATGACGCGAACAAGATTACTTTAAGTGATAGTATTAGTGTGCAGGTGACATCATCTACTATCGAGGTGCATGATGGCGAGACGCTGAAGGTCCCCGTGACTATTAAGAACGCTGGAGATGCTGAGACCGTTTCAATCATAGCAATCTCCGGAATCGGCTACACCACTACCATTCTGAATCAGGACGACCAACAGGTGCAGAGTGTATATGTCCCTGCCTCTGGGAGCTTGTCAGTGAATGTCGATGTAACCGCTCCACTCAATGCGACCGATTCAGACCTCACCATAAAAGTCATCGGGAACCTCGAAACAGACAACATCGTTCATCTCAAGGTGATTGAGGCCGAAGGTAGTGTGCTCAGTAGCACATACCTTGGTAAGGTAGTGATGCCAAGTGATGTCTTTGCCTTTGCAGTCACTTTGAAAAACCCCTATTATTACACGCAGACCTTCAACATCGATCTTAACGGTCCAAGTGGCTGGAGTCTCTACACTGAGAACGACAAAAACGAGAAGGTCAGTTCCATATCACTTAATGCGGGCGAATCTGTGGATCTTCAGGTGACCGGTAATGTGCCCAACAACTCTACTTCAGGCGACTACGCCATAACTCTCAAAGCTTCAGCCAACGGAATCGTGACGTCACTACCACTGACTATAACTGTAAGTAACGTTAGCGCGGGGTTGACAGTGACCTCGAAATATCCGTCCCAGACGATCGCACTCGGGAAAGCCACCGATTATCCATTAACGATCTCAAACCCAGGAGCGACGCAACTAGTCGGCCTCAAGGCGGAAGGAGTTCCAAGTGGTTGGACCGTTGCTTTCCTCACAAGTGATGGAAAACAGATTAATTCGATACTCATTGAGGCGCAGTCGTCCGAATCGGTTATTCTAGAGGTGACACCAGCCCTCAGCAGCACTCAAAATTCTAACTCATTTATAGTGACCGCACAGGGTGACTATAGTAGCGGAAAGATAACACTAAATGCCAGTATAGGTGGCTCGTTTGGACTAACTATGACAGTCGATTCTCTTTACTTCGCTACGAACGCCGGTTCATCCTATTCCGAGGCCATCACTCTGACAAACACTGGCTACTCAGCCCTAAACAACCTCCAACTCGCACTAACCTACCCCAGCGGCTGGAATGTGACGGCGACACCAATTAAAGTAACTACACTAAACACCAACTCAAAGGCAAACTTTATACTTACGATAACCCCCCCGAGTGGGACCGCTGCTCAGGACTACTTAGTACAAATAACCGCATCATCGAATGAGGTGGAGACCGCTCAACAATCTATAAGGGTGACCGTCAACGTTGCTTCCTCCTTAAGCATATATGGAATTATACTTCTCGTGGTAGCAGCTGGAGTCTTCGTCTTTTTGTACAGGAAGCTGAGAAGACGATGACCACACGGGGTAATAACCAACCTTTAATTTAACCTCCCCAAAGGGTCTCTTTTTCTATCTTTTTCGATATTCATTCTCTAATTTTCTCTTAGATATCAACTAATTAACAAATCGCATTCATTAAGAAACACTAAGGGCTACCTGAAGTGCGCGCGACTTTGTAAAAACTGGGGCAGCGCCTAATTCTCCTATATAGCTTCGAGTTCCTAACGCCGTTTCATATTTTTTGGCGGTCCCCCTCTTAGAATCTTCTTCTCAAGGTACTTTCTAGGCTTCTTAACCTTCTTTCTCTCAACAGGAGCTACAGCCATGACTAACCCAATCTTTATAATACACTCCACAGTTAAAGGGTGCTCTCTATTCCATTGCGAAGCGAATAGAGGAGTAAATTTACTAAACATATTTAAATTCGTTTCAATATATAGTTTTCGTGTCTAAAAACGATGAGTCCTTAGAGAGGCTTGTTTCCTCTGGAAAATGCAACTGTGTAAACGTAAAGGAGTACGCATCTCAACTTAGGGATCTCGCTAGGGGTGACATGAACCCCGTTAATGCGAGGAAGCGGGGCAAGTTCTACAAGGCCCTGGGCGATGAGACCCGGCAAAAGATGCTCAACCTCCTCCAGAAACGCGAGATGTGCGTCTGCGAACTCATCACCGCTCTATCCATGACCCAGCCAACGACTAGTCATCACCTCAAGATCCTTGAGGAAGCGAACCTCATTCAGAGTAGAAAAGAGGGGAAGTGGGTTTTCTACAGCATCGTAAACCAGAAGCTAGTCGAGCAGTTTCTGGAGATCAAACCTTAAGATCCCTTAATTTCTCTGATAATCATCTAATTTACCATAATGATAGTCCTTTTTGCCATCGTAATATGGTGAAACCTTCATCTTCCGCGACTCCGGGACGCTACTCATGGCAGGGAAGGGCAGCATTAAGGTTACCAAGGGTGGGCCCTACCAGGTAATGGGTAGCCTCCCACTAACAAAGATGGTCATCGACGCTGACACAGAAGGAATCCCCCTCATGTGGCGGAGAGTGGAAACTTACCCACAGAATGAGAACTACCTCCTCTGCCGCTGCGGGAAGTCTAAAAACAAACCATATTGCGACGGTTCACATACGAAGAACAACTTCGAGGGTTCGGAAACCGCGGATCGGTCCCTTTACCTCAAGGGAGTGAAGGTCTACGAAGGCCCAGAGCTCAAGCTCACCGATAAGAGGGAGCTTTGTGTTGGCGCTGGCTTTTGTACGCGTGCTGGCAATATTTGGAACCTAACAATCAACAGCGACACATCAGAGTATAAATCGATGGCGATACAGGAGGCAGCGGACTGCCCCTCTGGACGCCTTGTCGAGTGGGATAAGAAGGGAAAACCGTTTGAACCCACTCTCGAGGCTGGCATAGCTGTGATTGAGGATCAGGATGGCATAGCGGGCCCCCTCTGGGTCATGGGTGGGGTCAAAATAGAGGCCTCAGATGGCTATGTCTATGAGAGACGAAATCGCGTCACACTATGTCGATGCGGTAGGTCTGAGTCCCTTCCACTCTGCGATGGCTCCCACTTTGAGGAAGAAACATAGCACAGGTGTCAAGTAGCCCGAGACAACTATCACCCTGATATGCATGATTAGGCAGGGTCTTGAATATGAGGTCGTAGAAGGCTGGGGGAAGCTACCCGTAGGTTGGGTATACACACAAGTTGCTGGTGTAGCTGTAGATTCTACTGACAGGGTCCTTGTCTTGTGTCGGGGTGACCATCCCATTATCGTCTTTAGCAGGGAGGGTGCGTTCATAGAGAGCTGGGGTGAAGGCATCTTCTCCAATGCCCATGGTGCCTACATAGATAAGGAGGATAGCTTCTACTGCGTTGACAGCGGCGACCATACTGTCCGCAAGTTTGCAAAGGATGGGGAGTTAGTCTTCAAGCTCGGCACCGAGGACAAACCTGCTCCCCCTGGGAAGCCCTTCAACAAGCCCACGGACCTCGCACAGGCCCCAAATGGTGATCTCTATATCAGTGATGGCTATGGCAATAACAATGTCCACCGATTTACAGCACAAGGTGAGTTGATCCAGAGTTGGGGAGAACCTGGAAATGGCCCGGGGCAATTCAACCTCCCACACGGAATTTGGGTTGATGACAACAAGGTTTACGTAGCGGATCGTCAGAACAACCGTATCCAGATATTCACACCCGAGGGGGAGTACATCGAGGAGTGGGGAAACCTTCTAAGACCCTGCGACATCTACTTTGACAACAGAGGACGCGTCTATACTGCAGAACTCACTCACCGAGTGAGTATCCTAAACAAGAGAGGCGAGGTCCTCGCACGCCTTGGAGGGGAGAAGAGCTTCATCCCAGGCCAGTTTGTCGCACCTCACTGCGTCTGGAAAGATAGCCACGGCGCCCTATACGTCGGTGAGGTCCTCGAAGGACAGCGAATTCAGAAGTTCATCCCCACCTGACGCGACGCAAAACTCAATCGAGGGTTCAACAGTATAAAGGACGTGAGCTTCAACAGCGTCCCCCTCTATGCAGACGATAGCCACCTAACTGAGTTCAACGCTATAGTCGTCAAGGCGGGACCTAAGTTCGTCGTCCTTGATAGAACTGCATTCTATCCTGACTCAGGTGGTCAGCCCTGTGACGTTGGTGTCCTTAACTACTCTGGCGGAGTGGCCCTAGTCTCAAAGGTTGTGAAGAGAGGGTCCGAGATATTTCATTATTTAAATGCAGATATGCCTACAGGTACTAAAGTCCGAGGCGTCATAGACTGGCCAACTCGGAGTTGGAATATGAGGCGCCACTCCGCTGAGCACCTCCTCACAGGCCTCATTGAGTCCATCGGTGAGCCCCCAAAGGTATTCAGCAACCTAGAGAAACTAGAGTATCAGCCATCAAACCTAACAATCGAACAAATTGAAAACATCCACCGCCGCTTTGACGAGATAATTGAGGAAGATGTGCTAGTTCGAGTCTATTATGAGGACCGTGCAAAGATCGACGCCTCTGGCGACCCCCGAAAGATTAGCTTCCTCCAGAAGATACCGAGAAGTGTGGATAGACTACGTATCGTCGACATAGGCTCCTACGCCTCGACTTTCTGCTTTGGCACTCACGTGAAGAGCACAGCGGAGATCGGACATCTCGTGGAGCTTCGCTTAGAGGAGGCGAAGAAAGGGAAGAAGATTGTCCACTTCCAGCTTGAGCACCCCTAATCCACTACAGCCACATATTTTCTAATCTCCTATGTGTTTATTCTTGCATATAATTGCGCTTTCTTCGTTGACATATTCGATTGAAGATGGCCATAGAGACCTACACACTAAAAATAGGATGTACCTATCATCATCTATTAGTGCA